>JAFAAN010000015.1 GCA_023426545.1 Pseudomonadota bacterium | reverse complement strand
GCTCGTAGATGCGCGTGGTGAGCACCCGCGTGGGCGGCGACGCGGACACGCCCAGGAGGTACGGCACGCCGAAGGACGAGGCGGCCATGAGGAACACCATCACCGCGCCGGACAGGAGCGACGGCAGCGCCAGCGGCAAGGTGGTGGTCAGCAGCGCACGCGCCGTCGAGGCCCCGCACACGCGCGCGGCTTCCTCCAGCGCCGGGTCCACCCGCCGCAGGGCCGCCGCGCCCGCCAGCAGCACCAGCGGAAGGCCGGACACGCCCTCCACGAAGGCGATGCCCACCGGGCCGTAGATGTCGAAGGTGTCGGCGCCCAGCAGCCGGTTGAGGTAGCCGGCGCGCGGGCTCGCCAGCGACAGCCAGCCCATGCCCCAGATGAAGGCGGGCACGGCGGAGGGGAGGGTGAACAGCACCGTGAAGGCGCCGCGCAGGGGCAGGTCCGTGCGAAACAGCACCAGCGCCAGCGGCGTCCCCGCGGCGAAGGCCAGCGCCGCCGCGCCCGTGGCGATGGCCAGCGTGTCGCCCAGTGCGGCCCGCTCCGCGAGCAGCCAGCCGAGGCCGCTCGTCTCGGCGTGTGCCATGCCCCGCCAGAGCAGCGCTCCCACGGGGAGCACGGAGAAGCAGAGCACCGGCGCCAGCCACGCGCCGAGCCCGAGCCACCACGGCCTGGACGCCGCCGCGCTCATCGCGTGAACGCCTGACGGAAGCGCTCCTTCACGGCCCCGCCCTGCGTGAGCCCGCGTTCGAGCAGCTCGGGCGTCCACGGGCGCGCGCGCTCCAGCAGGGCGTCGACGCCGGGCTCACCCCCAGGGCCGGCGAGCCGGGGGTCCACCGCGTGCATGCCGCCCTGCTCGACGATGAGGCGCTGTCCCTCCGGCGACAGCAGCACGTCCACCACCGCCTTCGCCGCCACGGGGTTGGGCGTCGTCGCGAAGAGCGCCGCAGGCCCCGGGATGACCACGGCGCCATCCGTGGGCCACACCACCTGGAGGGGGCTGCCGCGCGCCCGGGCCGCGAGCACGTTCTCCAGCAGGAGCACGCCCGCGTCCGCTTCGCCGCTCTCCACCTTCTGGAGCACCGCCGCGTTGCCTCCCGCGACGATGGCGCCGCGCTGGCGCAGCCCGGTGAAGAAGGCCTCGCCGTACCGCGCGTCGCAGAACACGGCCCAGGTGAAGGCGGTGCCCGACGTCAGCGGGTCGCCGATGGCCACGCGCCCCGTCCAGGGGCCCTGGGCCAGCTCCGCGAAGGACGTGGGCGGTGGGGGCCCGCCCTCGCGGTGGACCAGGACCATGGTGGACAGGCGCAGGGCCGCGTAGCGCGCGTCCAGGTCCACCAGGGCGCGGGGCACCCGGAGCACGTTGGGCGAGGCATAGCGGAGCAGCGCGCCCTCTCGCGCGAGCCGCTCGTAGAGGAACGGGTCCGACGTGGCGAGCAGGTCCGCGCGAACGGCGCCCGCGGCGCGCTCCGCCTCCAGCCGGCTGGCCACCTTCTCACTGCCGGCCTGATACCAGCGCACCTGGACGCCGGGCAGCCGCTCCTTCAGCAGGGGCTCCAGCGCGTCCAGGACGTGCCGGTACATGGACGTGTAGACCCAGACGTCTCCGGTCGGCGCGTCGCCAGGGGCGCCCGCTGGCCCGGACGAGGGCGCGGCGGACTCGATGCGGCATGCGGCGATGAGGGCGAGCGCGCAGGCGAGGCCCGCGCCCCGGAGCAGCGTGGGCAAGGACATGCGCCCGGGATTATGCGGCACGGGCGCGCGCTGTCACGCGGCGCGGCCGTCACGGTCCGGAAACGAGAAGCCCCTCCGCGCACGAGGCACGGAGGGGCCGCTCGTCTCGCGTCGGGCCTACTTGCAGGCCTTCGGCGGCATGTTGTCAATCCAGTCGGCGATGAGCTGCGAGCCCTGGTCATGGTGCAGGGCGCGGCCCAGCTCCGGCATCATCTTCCCCGACTCTTCGGTGTGCAGGCGGTACCAGAGGATGGACACCGCGTGGTCACCAGGGACGATGTCGAACTCGCCGCCCACGCCGCCGCCCGCGGACCCCGGCCGCTTGCAGATGCCCAGCGTGAACTCCTCCGAGTTGTCGAAGTTGAGGAACAGCCGGCTGGTGTCGCCCGCCGTCCCCTTCGGGTTGTGGCAGTGCGCGCAGTTGATGTCCAGGTAGGTGCGGGCCCGCTTATCCAGGCTGGCCTCGGCCTCGCTGAACGCGTCCGGCGCGCGAGGCAGCTGGTCGGCCGGAGGCAGCCCCGTCAGCCTGCCCAGGTTGGCCAGGTGCTGGAGCTGGTTGATGGGCTCGCCGCCGTAGTCGTGGTCCCGGTTGAGGTAGCGGGCCTTCACGCCGATGGGCACCAGCACCTGGTCCCCCTTCGCGTCCTGGAGGTGGTGACACTTCAGGCACTGGTTCTTGCTGGGCACCAGGTAGTCCAGTCGCCGCTCCACGCCGTCCTCGCCAATGAAGCGCACGTCGCGGACGACGCGGCCTCCGTTGGCCAGCGTGGCCTCCGTCTGGGCCTCGTTCCAGAAGTAGGGGAACGCCTCCCAGCCGCCGGGCCGGCGCACCAGCACGCGCGTCTCGATGACGCGCACGTTCTCCTCCGGGGCGCGGAGGTCCGCGGGGAAGGCGAACGTCTTGGTGATGATGGTGCCCACCGGCAGGTCCAGGGCCTCGGGGGCCGCGTACCGGGCCTGCGCGTCGGGGGGGATGTACAGCGTGCGCGACTTCACCGAGTAGTCGGAGAAGAGCGGCGTGGTCAGCGCGTAGGGGAGGTTCCCCTCCACCGGTTGGAGCCCGCCCGTCGCGGGCGTCCCGGTGAAGAGGCCGAAGCCCGACAGCGTGGGGGGCGGGAACTCCGTGCCCGAGTCTCCGGCATCCGGCGTCCCCGCGTCCTCGTTGCTTCCGGCGTCCTCGCCCTCTCCCGCGTCCGGTGTGCCGCTGTCCTCCGGTGGGAGGCCAGCGTCGGCCATGACGCCGGCGTCCGGTGTCACGCCGTCCTCGTCACCCGAGCAGGCGGCCAGCGCCGCGGCCAACAGCACCGCGGCGAGCCCCAGTCCCGGGATGAACGGCCTGTGCATGCGTCCGTTCCTCACCGGCTGCTCAGCGGATGGTCAGGGCCGGGGTGAAGCCCGAGCAGCTGTAGGGCTCGGCGTCCTGGGCATAGCGGCGCGTCTCCGCCCAGGCGGCGGCCAGGTTGGGGGTGCCGGCCATGATGTGGCCGGTGACGGCCTGGAGGTCGAAGTCCACCAGCGCCGCCTGCGAGCCCTCCGGCAGCGTGTTGCGCGTGAAGCAGATGTTGATGGGGTTGGACAGGCTCTCGTCACGCGGCGCCGGGTCGATGCCGTCCCACAGCACGTGCTCCACGCTCGTCACGCCGTGCGCCTGGGCGCCGTAGCCATACACCGCGCCCACCAGCGCGCCCAGCGGGCGGCGCTCGGGGTCCGGCGCGCCGTTGTCCACCAGCTGGCCGCTGCCGCCGGTGAAGGTGTTGTCGTGGATGAAGATGTCCTGGCTGGCGTAGTTGAAGAAGCCGGGCGCCCACTGGGTCAGGTCCGCCTCGATGGCCAGGCCGCTGAGGATGGCGATGTCCAGCGTGTTGTTGTCGCCCCAGGTGTTGCGCTCGAACTCCACCCGGCGCGAGGCCAGGACGAAGGTGCCGGTGCCGGCGGGGACCTGGGACACGGTGCTGCTGCTGGCCTCCACGGACGCGAAGTTGGGGCGGTTGTTCCCGGTGATGATGTTGTCGGCGACGTAGATGTCCGTGCCGCGGATGGGGTTGCCCGGCAGGTCGAACACGACCAGGCCCGCGGTGTTGTCCACGGCGACGTTGTGGGTGACGTGGGCGAACTTCGTGTTCTCGATTTCGATGCCGGCCACGTTCTTCTTCGCCACGTTCCGCCGGACGATGGTGTGCTGCGTCTGGCCGACGTAGATGCCCGCGTCGGCGGCGTTGTACGCCTCACAGTCCTCGACGAGGACGAACGTCGACTTCACGGGGTAGATGCCGTACTTGCCGTTGCTCTGCTGATTCTCCTGGGCCCACTCGGTGCGGATGCGCTGGATGAACACGTTGATGGACGACTCGATGCGCAGGCCGTCCTTCTTCGCGTTCCAGACGGCCAGGTCGCTGACCGTGAACAGCTTGCCCACCACGTCGATGCCGTTGGTGTTCGCCGCGGCGTTGGAGAAGTCCAGCACGGTGCTGGCCTCGCCGCCGGTGGCCTCGCCCTGGGCGCCCTTGCCCGCGCCCTTCAGCGTGATGCCGTTGGCGCGGACGGTGACGGCGTTGTCGAAGTGGAAGGTGCCCGCGCCCAGCTCGATGGTGGTGCAGTCCTCCAGGGCGTTCACCGCGTCCTGGAGGTCCTGCTCCTGGCCCGGGGCGAACTTCAGCGTGGTCTGCTCCTTGTCCTCGCACGAGAAGTCCTGTGGCCAGGCGACGGAGCCTCCGTCACCCTCCGAGCCGGCGTCACCCGTGCCCGCGTCCGACCCCGCGTCCGTGCCCGAGTCCGGAGGGGTGCCGGAGTCCGGCTGGCCGGCGTCCGGCCTGGTGTCGTCGTCATCCGAGCAGGCGGGAAGGGCGAGCAGACCCACGAGGGCCAGGAGCGCGGCACGAGGCGCGCGCGACAGCGGCAGAGGATGCATCAGGTATCTCCCGTGGAAGCGCTGCGCCTTCTGGCTCCCGAGCATGGGGAACCAGGGCGCAGCCAGAACCAGGCGAATCCTCCCCGTGATGTGGATCAACCTCAAGGGTGAGACATCCGAAATCACTCACGTCGGCCGTGACGCGATGCGTTCTGCGGCGCGGCTGATAAATTGCTCCAATCCTTCATGAGAGGTCGACGCGGTGCTGCCTTACTTCCCCTTCGAGCAGGATGTCTTTTCCATGTCGCTGGGCGTGCGAGCGCTGCGGCCAGAAGAGACACTCATCGAGGTAGACGCACTGCGCTATGTTCACGAGCTGGCATTGAAGACGTCGCTGCTGACGGCGGGGCACGCCGCGCGCTTCCAGGCGGAGCCCGGGACGGAGCCGCTGCAGTGGGAGACGCTGACGGTGCTGCTCCCCGCCATGGCGCGTCAATCACCAGAGCACTTCGCGCTGGAGGTGGACGGCGCGCGCTGGCGCTGGCGCAACCACCTGCTGGGAACGCAGACGCTGTTCACGCCAGGAGACGCGGCGAGCCTGCCGCTGGCGCCGCTCGATTGGTTCGGCCGGCAGGTGCAGGAGGACCTGCTGCTGCTGGATGGCACGCGTGAGGGCTTCCCGCTGGTGGCGGGACAGCTGTGCTTCCCTTCCGGCTGGTGCCTGGGCGACAAGCTCGGGCTGTCGCTGCTGGCCACCCACGAGCCGGTGCCCCAGTTCAACGCGAAGCTGGGCACCTCCACCCTGAAGCTCATGGACGGGCTGAAGCCCGGACGCCCGGTGACGCGTTGCAACTGGGCCATCTCCGTCACGGAGCGGCTGGACCTGGAGCCGCAGACGCGGCCGGAGTGGCAGCACCTCTTCGAGGGCATCACCGCCGCCAATGCGGGCGAGCGCTGCTTCCTCCGCCTGGAGCGGCAGACGCTCACCCGGCTGCCTCGCACGCGCGCCATCCTCTTCACCATCCACACCTATGTGGCCCCCATCGCCACCGAGGTGGAGGCGCCCGGCCGCCGGCGCCGGCTCGCCGGCGTGCTGCGCTCCGTGCCCGAGGACACCGCGGCCTACAAGCGGCTGACGCCGGTGCTGGCGCCGTTGCTCGGCTACCTGGAGGCGGGCGAGGGCTGAGGCGCCGCGGGGAACCCCTGAGATAGGTGGTGAAAAATCACACCTCCCGCCGGGGAGGGGGTGGCTGCCCCCGAGCCGGGCGAGGTGTCGGCCAGGAACGAGCCGGGCCGCTCTGTTCCGTTGGGACGGTTGTCAGGCCATTTCTGTAGTAAGTCGGCCCTCCGGAACTGACTGCGGTGATGTCTCACTGCCGCTCCAGAAAGCAAGGAAGAGGGCAACGACATGCGGAAGACATGGCTGGTCGCGGGAATGCTGGTGCTGGCAGGCTGCCAGCAGCAGGGCAAGGCGGATTCGACGGCGGCGGCGACGGCGCCCGGTGTGAGCGCCAACCCGCAGACCGAAGACCAGAAGACGCTGTACGCGCTGGGCCTTTCCATTGGCCGCAGCGTGAGCGTGTTCGACATGACTCCGGAGGAGCTGGAGTTCGTCAAGGCCGGCATCACCGCGCAGGTGAAGGGCGACAAGCCCGCGGTGGAGCTGGAGACCTACGGACCGAAGCTCCAGGAGCTGGCGCGCACGCGCAGCACCCGCAAGGCCGAGCTGGAGAAGGAGAAGGCGAAGGCGTTCCTGGAGACGGCCGCGAAGGAGGCGGGCGCCGAGAAGACGGAGTCCGGCCTCATCTACAAGGAGCTGACCGCCGGCACGGGCGCGGCGCCGCAGGCGTCCGACATCGTGAAGGTGCACTACCGCGGCACGCTGCCGGACGGCACCGAGTTCGACAGCTCGCACAAGCGCGGCGAGCCCACGCAGTTCCCGCTCCAGGGCGTCATCAAGTGCTGGACCGAGGGCGTGCAGAAGATGAAGGTGGGCGGCAAGGCCCAGCTCGTGTGCCCGTCCGACATCGCGTACGGTGACCGCGGCGCGCCGCCGAACATCCCGGGCGGCGCGGCCCTGGTGTTCGAGGTGGAGCTGCTCGAGATCGTCAAGCCGCCGGAGATGCCGTCCATGGGCGGCGCGGCGCCTGCGGGCAAGCCCTCCGCGGCGGAGAAGAAGTAGTCACCGCTGTCGGAGCAGGACGCCCAGGGGGCTGGTGGGGGACGCGTCCCTCCCAGCCCTCTTCGCGTTTCTGGCGGCGGGGTGGCGACCCGGGGTAGTCCAGGAGCCGCCAGCGTCCCCGCAGCGGGGACGGGCCGATTCCACGGAGGTCGACACACCATGCGCCAGGGCCTGCTGCTGATGATGGGAGCGCTGTTGCTGGGAGCTTGCGTCCACGGCCGCGCCAGGGAGGTCCTCCGCGAGCCGTCCCCCACGGGGGCCGTCTCCGAGGCGGAGTTCAAGGCGTTGCACACGCTGCGCGCGGACGCGCCGCCGGCGCTCGCGGGCGAAGAGGTGGAGGTGGCCGGCACGAAGGCCTACCTGAGCCTGCCCGCGGGCGCCCAGGGGCCGCTGCCCGCCGTCATCGTCATCCACGAGTGGTGGGGCCTCAACGACCACATCCGGCACTGGACGGACCGGCTCGCGGCGGAGGGCTACGCCGCGCTCGCGGTGGACCTGTACGGCGGCAAGGTGGCCACCACGCGGGACGATGCGCTGGCGCTGCTGAAGGCCGTGGACCCGGCGCGCGCGCAGGAGACGCTCCAGGCCGCGCACGCGTTCCTCCGGGAGGACGCGCGGGTGAAGGCGCCGCGCACGGGCAGCATCGGCTGGTGCTTCGGCGGCGGCTGGTCGCTGCGCGCCGCCATGGCCATTCCGGAGCTGAACGCGTCGGTCATCTATTACGGCAACCCGGTGACGGACCCCCGGGCGCTCGCCGCCATCCAGGCGCCGCTGCTGGGCGTCTTCGGCACCCGGGACGCGTCCATCCCCCCGGAGACGCTCCAGGCGTTCCGGCAGGGCTTGGATGAGGCGGGCGTGCGGCACTACCTGCTGGAGTTCGAGGCCGACCACGCCTTCGCCAACCCGTCGGGCGAGCACTATGACGAGGGGGCCGCCGCGGCCGCGTGGCAGCAGGTGACGGCGTTCCTCGACCAGCACCTGCGTCAGTAGGGGCGCTGGCCCACGTAGTTGCCCGGCGGCGCGTAGTTGCACACCCAGAGGGTCCACGTGGGGAACCGATCGCCGAAGGGCGAGTGCTGCGTGCACTCCTGCACCGCGCAGCCCAGGGCCCGCGTGTTGCGCCACACCACCTGGGTGTAGTGGCCACATATCTTGCCGCTCGCGCAGGTGTTGCTGGCGTGGTCGTAGTCCGCGGCCTCGCTCATCCAGCTGTCCACCACGCCCTGCGTCGTCAGCGCGCCGGGCGTGGCGGCGGCGAGGTTCTCTCCCAGGCTGCCGCGTTGGGCGTTGTGCGAGAACTGGCACTTGGCGGCGTAGGCCCTCGCCGTGCGCGTCGCCTTCGCGTCCCAGGTCAGGTCCTCCAGCGGCGGCGTGGCCGCGGGCGTCACGCTCCTGCGCGCGGCGTTGTGCGCGTCGAGCATGTCGCGGTCGAACTGTGTCATGACGATTGGGTCGGTGTCGTCATCGCCGGGGTCGGGCGCGTCGGAGCCACAGCCGATGAGGAGACAGGAGTTGAGCAGGCCAAGCGGCAGGAGGTGACGGAGCGTGGAGCGGGACATGGCAGGGATTATCCGCTGCCAGGAGTGGGCCGTCATCCCTCCGGCTTGCGAGTGTCTGTCATCATGGGCGCGCCGGCCCCGGAGGGCCCGTATGAGCAACGACTCTCATGAGCGCCGGCGAGGAAGGTTCGCGCGGCACTGGACGGCGCGGACGCGTTCAGCGTGCGCTCCGTGGACCCGGACTTGCGCAAGCTGAGCCCGCGCGCTCAGTAGGGCCGCTGCCCCACCCAGTTGCCCGGCGGCGTGTAGTTGCACACCCAGAGCTGCCACGTGGGGAACTGCGCGCCGAAGGGCGAGTTCTTGTTGCACAGGACGGTGGCGCAGCCGACGGCCGCCGTCTTCCGCCACACCACCTGGGTGTAGTGGCCGCACACCTTGCCCTTCGTGCAGGTGTTGCGGCGGTAGTCGTAGTCCGCGGCCTCGTCCGCCCAGCTCTTCACCACCTGGGCCGTGGTCCACGTGCCGGGCGTGGCGGCGGCGAGGTTCTCCCCGAAGTCACCCCGGTCGGGGTTGTGCTCGAAGCGGCAGGCCTTCGCCCAGGCCGCGGCCTTGCGCGCGGCCTCGCTGGACCAGGTGAGCGGCGGCAGCGCGGGCTTGGGTAACGGCCGGGCGCCAGCGCGCGCCACGTTGTGCGCGTTCACCATGTCCCGTGAGAGCTCACTCGCGGAGGGGAGGGCGGCGCGGGGCTCCGGGGCCTTCTCCCTGGCGGCGGGCGCCGCCTGTTTGGTGGCCGAGGTCTGTCGGGTGGGCGCCGCCTGGCGGCGTCCGCGGGCCGTGCCGCTGCCTCCACAGCCGAGCAGCGGCAGCAGCAGGGCGAGCGCGGTCCACCGGGAGGCAGGAAACAAGGGGGGCATGGGGGCGATGATGCGCCAGGACGCCCGCGCATGCATGGGAAGCGTGCGCGGCGGGTAGGGCGCGCGGTGGGCCGCCCGCCCGCCTGCCCCGCCGCGCACGGGGACCGCCGGACCGCACTAGACGACGAGGCCCGGCAGTGGACCCGTCCCGTCGTCACCGAAGGTGGTGACGTTGGGCACGCCCATGGCCTGCATCAGGTAGATGTACAGGTTGGCCAGCGGGTCCTTCTGGTAGCGGATGTGCCGGCCCGGCGTGAGCGCGCCGCCGCCCTTGCCTGCCAGGATGATGGGCAGGTCGACGTGGTTGTGGGAGTCACCGTCTCCGATTTCGCTGGAGAAGTAGACGATGGAGTTGTCCAGCAGCGACATCCCGTTGACCTCGACGACCGACTTCATCCGCTCCAGCAGGTACTGGAAGAGCGTCACCTCCCACTTGTCGATGGTGGCGAGCGCGTTGTAGTTGGACTGCGCCTTCTGGTGGTGTGAGTACGTGTGGTGCCCGCCGCTGAGCCCCAGGAAGGGGTAGACCTTGTTGGCGCGCGCGTTGGCCAGCATGAACGTGGCCACGCGGGTGAGGTCGCACTGGAAGGCGAGGACGATGAGGTCCATCATCGCCTTCGTCTTCGCGGTCGGGTCCTCGGTCAGGACGGGCGCGGCGCCCGCGGTGCAGGCCATGGACGGGACGGAGACGTCCTCCACCCGCTTCTCCAGCTCCCGCACGCTGGTGAAGTACTCCTCCAGCTTCTGCAGGTCGGCGGTGCCCAGCTGGGCCTGCAGCGTGCTGGCGTCGTCACGCACGACGTCGATGATGCTCTTGCCGTACGCGCGCCGCTTCTCGATTTGCGCCTGCGTCTCGCCGGGCGTGACGCCCGCGAACAGGCGGTCGAAGGCCGCCATGGCGTTGGTCTCCTTGGCCACGGGTGTGCGTGGCCCCGACCAGGCGATGTTGTTGGCGTAGGGGCACGCGTAGCCGGAGTCGCAGTTGCCGATGCCGCGGCCCTCGTCGATGCCCAGCTCCATGGAGCCGTACCGGGTGGCCCGCGTCGCCGTCATGTGGTTGGCGATGACCTGGTCCATGGAGATGCCCACCCGGATGTTGTTGCCCTCCGTCTTGAAGACCTTGGCGCAGGACAGGAACGCGCCGGTGGCGGCCGCGTGGTGTCCGTCACCATCCGGGAAGGCGGGCATGTTCGCCACGCCCGAGACGACCAGCAGGTCGTTCTTCAGCGCCGCCAGCGGCTCCAACGTGGGCGTCAGCTCCCACGCGGGGCCCTCCGTCTTGGGCGTCCACTTCGGCATGTGGATGCCATTGGGCGTGTAGAAGACGGCGAGCCGGCGGGGCACGTCACCCGGAGCGCCAAGCGCCGTGCGGGGGAGCATCTGCTCCAGCAAGGGAAGCGCCATCAAGGCGCCCGTTCCCCGCAGGACGGTCCGTCGTGAGAGTCGGAATTTCTTGCTCATGGCGTCTGCCCCCCTTCCTCGGCGCCACGCTGTGTGAAGTGGCTGCTCGAGACGATGCTGAGGATGTAGTCGACGAGCCGCCCACCGCGGGCCTCGGCCTTGCTGGCAATCTCCTGCACCGCGCAGTGGTCGGCCTCGGACATGCCACGGCCCGTGGCATAGGTGAGCATGTGCTCGGTCATGCAGGTGACCAGCTTCGGGTCCTCCTTCAGGTAGCGCTGCATGTCGCCAACGCTGCTGAGGACGCTGCCGTCGGGCAGGTCACCCGTGGAGTCCACGGGCGCGCCGCTCACCTCCTGGAGGCGCCAGCGGCCAATGGGGTCGAAGTTCTCCAGCGAGAGCCCCAGCGGGTCCATGAGCCGGTGGCAGCCCTGACACGCCGGCGCGGCGCGGTGGATGGCCATGCGCTCCTTCATCGTCATGTCCGGGGTGATGGGTGGCGGCAGGTTCTCCACGTCCGGAGGCGGAGGCGGAGGCGCCGAGCAGAGCATCTGCTCCAGCACCCAGACGCCGCGCTGCACCGGCGAGGTGCGGTCCGGGTTGGACGTCACCGTGAGCAGCGAGCCCTTGCCGAAGATGCCGCTGCGCTCCGGGTGGCCCGTGAGGTCCACGCGCTGGTGCTTGGCGCTGCCGGGCAGCGGCAGGCCGTAGTGGGCCGCCAGCTGGTCGTTCACGTAGGTGAACGGGGCGTCGATGAGGTCCTTCAGCTTGTACTCGCCGGTGATGAACTCCGCGAAGAAGAGCTCCGTCTCCGTCCGCATGGCCGCGCGCAGCTCCTCGTTGAACGCGCCGTACAGCGTCGCGTCCGGCGTCGCGCTGCTCAGCGCTCGGGTGAAGAGCCACTGGCCGGCGAAGTTCTCCACCAACGCCCGGGCCTTCGGGTCCGCGAGCATGCGCCGCACCTGGGCCTCGACCTCCGCGGGGTCGCTCAGCTTCCCCGCCTCGGCGGCGGCGAACAGCGCGTCATCCGGCATGCTGCTCCACAGGAAGTAGGAGAGCCTGCTCGCCAGCTCGAAGTTGTCGAGCGTGTACGGCTCGGTGCTCCCGGGCGGCGGGCTCTTCTCCACCCGGAAGAGGAAGTGCGGCGACACCAGCACCGAGCGCAGGGCCAGCTTCACACCGGCCTCGGGTGGGTCGGCGTGCTGCTTCGCCAGGTCGACGAAGGTCATCAGCTTGTCGACTTCCGCCTGCTGCACCGGCCGGCGCCAGGCGCGGCGAGCGAAGCTGGCCAGGATTTCTTGCGCGCAGGGCGCCGGGTTGACCGGGTCCAGCGCGCACGTGTTGAAGGCGCCTCGCGTCCAGGCGTCGTTCACCAGCTTCTCCGCCGCCGCGGAGTACTTCTCCATCAGCAGCGGCGACAGCGAGAGCACGTCCGCGATGTTGTCGAAGCCATAACCGTGGTCGTCGATGGGAAAGTCATTGGCTGGATGGGTCGTGTCGCCCAACAGGTCTCGCACGGTCGCGTTGTATTCCGCGCGGTTGAGGCGGTGCAGCGTGACGCGGCCTGGGTTCTTCGGCGCGTTCTCACACTCGCCTGCCGGTGGGACGTTGTCCGGTGGAATCTGGTCGTCTGGCACCTCCTCGTCGGGATTGACCCGGGCGATGGGTCCGTCATCAGTGCAGCTGGTCACCAGCAGGGCGAGAGTTGCTCCCGCCAGGAGGAACCAGCCCCCTCTTCGTCGATGCATGGGTGTCACGTCGGCTACCCCTCCACACTGCCCCATACGAAGCCGGGACAGGCCATGCCGTAGCAAGGTGCTCTCCAACCGGGCCCGTGGGATGGCGAACCCCCCGGTGTTTCAGGGGGGCAGCCCCGCGTTGGCTACTGGTTGGCGAGGAGGGACGTGGCGGGCGTGGGTGGGTAGCGAAGTTCCCGCCGTGGGAAGCCTGGGAGGGTGCAGGTTGCGGCGTGCAAGCGGCGTCCCAACGGAGCGTGGGACGCCGCGTGCGGCACCGCGGGGCTACTTCGCGTCGAGGTAGGCGCGGTACGCGTCGAAGCCGTACTCACGCCCGAGGAAGTCCTTCACCAGCTCGGCGGCGGGCTTGGAGCCGCCGGGCTCCAGCACGGCGCGGCGGTACTTCATCGCCGTCTCCCGGTCGAGGAAGCCCTTCTTCTGGAACTCGCTCTCCAGGTCCTTCGCGATGACCGACGACCACAGGTACGTGTAGTAGGCGGCCGAGTAGCCGTCCAGGTGCCCGAAGGCGACCTCGAAGTGCGTGCCGTCGCGGTGCTCGTGCTTGAAGGGGCTGAGCTTGTCCTGCAAGGCCACCAGGGCTTGCGTGGTGTCGAACCCTGGCTCGCGCGAGTAGTAGTCCAGGCTCACCGCGGACAGGAAGAGCTGGCGCCGCGCCCACAGCCCCTGCCCCAGCTCCTTCGACGCGCGGAGCTTCTCCACCAGCTCCGCGGGAATCGGCTGGTCCGTCTCGTGGTGCTTCGCGAACTCCTTCAGCACCTCCGGGTTGCCCGCCCACTGCTGGAGCAGCATGGACGGCGTCTCCACGAAGTCCCACTCCACGCGCGTGCCCGCGATGCCCGCCCACTTCAGGTGGCCGCCGAAGATGGCGTGCAGCAGGTGGCCGAACTCGTGGAAGAAGGTCTCCACCTCGTCGTGCGTCATCAGCTCGCCGGGGCGGGCGAAGTTGCACACCAGCGCGGCCTCCGGAAGGCGCTTCCCCGCCTGGCCCCCGACGAGGTCGAACTGCGCCGCGTGCTTGTACTTGTCATCACGCGGGTGCATGTCCAGGTAGATGCGGCCCAGCAGCGTGTCGCCGTCGAACACGTCGTAGGTCTCCACCTCCTGCTGCCACACCCTGGCGTCCTTCACCGGCCGGTACGTGACGCCCCAGATGCGCGAGGTGATGTCCATCACCCCGGCCTTCACCCGGCTGTACTCGAAGTAGGGGCGCACCGACTGGGAGTCGAAGCTGAAGCGCTCCGCGCGCAGCCGGTCCTCGTAGAAGTCCTGGTCCCACGGCTCCAGCACCCGGGCGCCCTTCGCGTCCTGCTGCTTGCGCGCCAGCAGCTGCGCGTACTCCTGCTTCGCGCGGGCCTCGGTGGCGCCGGCCAGCCGGTCGATGAAGTCCGCCGCCGCCTGCTGCGTGCCCGTCATCTTCGTCTCGGTGGTGTACGCGGCCCAGCTCGCGTAGCCCAGCAGCGTGGCCAGCTCGTGGCGCTTCGCGATGAGCTGCGCCAGCACGTCCTGGTTCGCCGGGTACGCGCGCTGGCGGTAGGTGCGCCACAGCTTCTCGCGCGCCTTCGCGCTCTTCGCGTACGTCATGAAGGGGAAGTAGTCCGGGTAGTTGGTGGTGATGACCACCCGCCCGTCCGCGCCCGGCGGGTGCGCCTTGCGGTAGTCCTCCGGCAGGCCGTCCAGCTCCGCGGGCGTGAAGGCCGCCTTGCGCACGTCCTCGGCGATGTTCTTGCTGAACTGCTGCCCCAGCTTGAGCAGCTCCTCGTTGAGCGACTTCACCTTCGCGCGCGTGGCGTCGTCCCGGTCCACGCCCGCGCGCCGGAAGTCGAGCAGCGCGCGCTCCACCCAGTACCGCGTCGCCCCGTCCACGCCGGACAGGTCCACCGCGGCCAGCGTGTCATAGACGCCGCGGTCCTGGGACAGCGCCACGCTGTCCGAGTCCACGCGCTGCTCGCAGGTCCGGGCGGCGTCGCGGAAGGCGGCGTCCGGGTGGACCTCTCGCGCGAGGCTGGAGCGGTTGGCCGCGGCCAGCAGCGAGCCCAGGGCCTCGTCATACGCGGCGAGCACGGCCGGGCCGTCCCGGCGCGCGTCCAGCGCCTTGATGGCGGCGACCTGCGCGCGGGCGCGCTCGAGGTCCGCGTCACACGCGGCCGTGAAGTCGGCGAGCGAGCCGGACAGGACGCTGGCGCCTTCGGGCGGAGGCACGGGCGTGGGGGCGGGGGGCTGCGCCTGCTGCGCCACGGGCGCGGTGGCCGCGGGGGTGTGCGTGCAGCCGGCCGATGCCAGGGCCGCGGTGAGGGTGAGGGCGCTCAGTCTCTTCAAGGGTGGATTCCTCCGGGGTTCGACGACACAACGCCCGAGCGTCATGCCACATCCCGCCCGCATCCGCTCGGCGCAAGGGCGCTCCCCTTGCCGGGAAATGTCATCCATGCCGACATCCCGCAGGAGGCCGCGCCGATGACGGACCGTGAATGCGTGGAGTTGTTGCAGTGGGCCGCGCCCCGCCTGCGCCTCCGTTGGGAGGGCTTCCGGCGCGTCCGGGGGCAGGTGTGCAAGCGCATCGGCCGCAGGCTGAGGTCGCTGGGCCTGCCTGACGCCGCGGCCTACCGCGCCTGGCTGGAGGCCGAGCCAGCGGAGTGGGAGGTGCTCGACGCGCTCTGCCGTGTCACCATCTCCCGCTTCTATCGCGACGCCCGCGTCTTCGAGGTGCTGCGCGATGACCTGCTCCCCGCGCGTCTGGAAGCGCTCCGTGCCCGGGGCGAGCCCACCCTGCGCGTGTGGAGCGCGGGCTGCGCCTCGGGCGAGGAGCCCTACACGCTGGCGGTGCTGTTCCGGCTGGGGCTCCTGCCGCGCTTCTCCGAGTCGCGCCTGTCGCTGGTGGCCACCGACGCCGACGCGGCCCTCCTGGCGCGGGCGCATCGCGCCTGCTACCCGCGCGGCGCCCTGCGCGAGCTGCCGCCGGAGTGGGCGGCGCAAGCCTTCCCGGGGCCCGGACCGGAGCCCTGCCTCGCGCCGGAGTTCCGGCAGGGCATCGACTTCCTCCCGCAGGACCTGCGCGCGCGGATGCCGGAGGGGCCCTTCCACCTGGTGCTGTGCCGCAACGTCGCCTTCACCTACTTCGCGCCGCCGCTCCAGCGTGAGGTGCTCGCGCGGCTGGTGGCGCGGCTGGTGCCCGGCGGCCTGCTGGTGATTGGCGGCCACGAGTCCCTTCCCGAAGGCGACTTCGGGCTGACGCGCGCCGCCGGTCCGCTGCCCGTCTTCCGCCGGACAGAGGTCTGAGACCCACGGCCCCTATCGGCGGCGCCGGTGGGAGGTGCGAGCATTCCCCCTCACCGGCCCGTGCCCCCTCTCGACGTGAGCGGAGAGGACGCCTCCGGCCTGTTTCTGCCCAAGGGAGCCCGACGATGCGCACGAGGTGGTGGTGGACCGTGGCGTGGCTGGCCTGGGCCTGCGGGGAGCCCCCGGGCAGGGGTGAGGTGACGCAGCCGTTGACGCAGGAGGGGCTCGCGCTGTCCTCCGCGCCGGACGGAGCCCGGGGGACCTTCGTCCAGCGGGGAGACGCGGTGACGTTCTCCTCGCGCGAGGTGGAGCCGGGGGTGTTCCGGGTGGAAGTCCGGCTGCGGGGGCTGGTGCTCACCGGGGTGATGGAGCCCGTGCAGGGCGTGGCCATGCTGGACGGCTTCGCCGACGCGAACGGCGCGGACGCCCAGATGGGGGAGGCGGACCGCGCGCTGCTCACCGCGCTCTATCGCGCGCTCGACGCAAGGCTGCCAGCCGGAGACGCCGCGGCTCCGGAGGCCATGTTCCTGCGCCGCGCCGTCAGCGTGTGGTCCCAGTTCCCGGACAGCGTGGCGCTGCGGCGCAAGGTGCTGGGAGAGAAGGGCCGCGGCTACACCATGCTGTGCAGCTACGCGCAGTGCAACGGCCGCTACACGGGCACCTGCGGCGGCGTCTACAACTGGTACGCGTACGCGACGCACGACTGCGACCGGGGCGGCTTCGACTGGCCCGGCAACCAGCAGCTCGCACAGCTCGGCGACCACTACTCGTGCAACGGTGACGAGTTCTTCCTGGCCGGGGACACCTGGCTGTGCGGCACACCCAATCACTGGCACCGGCCAAAGGTGGTGGGCAACTGCTTCGGGCGCTGTGGCAGCAATTGCGGCGGCGACACCCAGTACACCCGGGACGCCACCAACCATGACAGCTGCGTGCGCAACGGGCACATCCTCGTCAGCGGCTGGTGCAACGACCAGTTCGCCGCCGCCGTTGATGACGAGCTGTTCGCCCCCAACTGCTACTGAGCCATGTCCCGGAAGGCCCTGCGTGTGAGAGGCATGGCGTGGTGGGTGCTGGCCGTGCTCGGCTGCGCGGCCACCCCTTCGAAGACGCAGGCCGCGGAGGCGGCGGTGCGGCACTTCTTCGCGGTGCTGCCCGGCGAGGACTGCCGGGTGCTGGCGCCGCTGCTGGCCACGGGGGGAAGCGCGAGACCCTGTGTGGAGACGGTGCGGGAGCTGCGGGCGCACGGCCTCGCGTTGGTGGAGATTGTCGGGTCGGCGGTGGATGGGCGGGACGCGGAGGCCGTCATCGTGCGCGCCCGCGTGGCCCATGGCGGGCGCGAGCGAGCGGCACCGTGGTTGCTAAGGGTGGAGCAGCAGGGAGGGACCTGGCGGGTGCGCTTCTGAGCGCCGGGGCGGGGAGGGCCCATGCGGATTCGCTACCGATTGATGCTGGGCGGCGCGGGCGTGCTCGCCGCGGCGCTGGGGGCCGTGACGCTGTGGCCCGCGCCCGTGCCGCAGCCGCTTCCGGCGGAGGCGTTCGCCGCGCCGGAGCCGGTCCCGGTGCAAGTGGTTCAGCCCCCGCCCGCGCCGCCCCGGGTGACGCGCGTGCAGGCGGTGGCGCCGCGGGTGCCCGCGCCCGTGCCCCGGGATGACGCGCCTCGCGTCACGGTGGCCCGGCTGCCGCCCGTTCCGGTGGAGCCTGAGCCGGAGCTGTCCAGTCCTCCACCGTCATCCCAATACAACGATGCGCTCGAACCCGAGCTGCCCCAGACGGCGCAGTGGGAGCTGGAGAAGACGGCGCGGCTGGCGGCGGTGGTGGAGCGCGACGTGGTGCGGCTGGCGGGCGAGCGCGAGGAGGCGCTGGCGCGGGGCGACGTCCAGCGGAGCGAGCAGCTCGACGGGATGCTCCAGCGGCACCTGGGGCAGCTTCGCGAGCTGCACGAGGAGATTCGCAGGCTCGGCGAGGTGGTGAACGACAGCGCGCCTTTGGATTGAGCGCCGGAAGGCACGCGCCGGGCCGGGGGGGTGTGGCCCGTCCGGGCGTCAGGCGCGGAGGCTCGTCTTCCGCGGCCCGGTGCGCTTGTAGGCCTTGCCTGCCTGCAGTGGTGAGGTGTCTCCGCGTCCCGTCGTCTTCTTGGGCCGGCCCTCCTTGCGATAGGCCGCCGCGGCCACCGAGGGCAGCGTCTTGCGTCGCGAGGCGCTGCTCTGGCCCGGCTCCGGCTCCGGCAGCTTGCGGCTCTTCGCCGTGAGGCCCTCTCCCGGAGCGTGGCGGGGACTGACGCTGCGGTCCTCGAAGGTCCGCTTGCCAATCGCCCGTCGGCCGCTCTTCTTCGCCTTGTGCGCGCTGTCCGCGCCGGTGAGGTGCGCGTCCGTGGGCTTCAGCTCCAACGTCGTTCCCTGGCGCTTCGCGCGCTTCACGCGCTCAGTCTGACTCTTCTCTGGCATGCATCCTCCCAGCGTCACAGGTAGGAATGCCGCGCGGAGGATGCCAGGGAGCGATGGGCCGGGCGGGCCCCGGTGCCCATGTCCGGCACTGGGGCCCGGCCCGAGGCACCCGGGGGCAGGTTGCGCCCGCGCATGCTCCGGTGCTCCCATGGGGGCACTGTGCGCCGCGCCCGAGCTCCGCTGGCCGAGCCGTTCACGCTCCTGGAGGAGAGCGCGCTCCGCGTCGTCTGTCCGGGATGCGGGCATGCCGTCCCCGTGGACGACGAGGCGCGCTGTGTGACGTGTGGCTCGGCGCTGGAGGCGGTCCTGGGCGCCGCGCGCGGCCCACCGCCGCCGCTGCCGCCGCGCCGCCTCACCCGGGCGCAGCGCTCGGCCGTCCTGCGCCCCATGCGGCCCACGCACTACGCCTGGGGGACATTCTTTCTCCATGCCGGGGCGTTGATGGTGCCGGTGGCGCTCGGCTTCGTGTGGCCCCTGCTCCTGCAAGCCGCCATCTTCATGGGCATGGGGGTGTTGTTCCGGCGCGCGAGCTGGCCCGTGGACGTGCGGCGCGAGCAGAAGCGCCGGTTGCGGGCCCTCGTCTGGGGGCTGCCCGCCGCCGCTGAAATCACGCGGGTGGAGCGTCAGGTCGTGCCGACGCTGGAGGGCGGGCGGCGGGTGCAGCTCGACTACGCCTTCGCCGTGCATGGCCAGCGCATCGAGGGGAGCCTGCCGTCACCGCACGTGCTGGACCTGCAACGGCGCCCTCGGGAGCGCGTGTGGGCCGTGTATGTGCCGGAGGACCCGGACATCAACGCGCTGTGGCCGCCCGGGCCCTGAGCGGGCGCGTCCACCCTCCCGGGAGTGTGTCCGTGAAGGCGGACGCGCCGCGAAGGGGCGTCAGTCAGCCGCCATGGAGGGGCAGGCGCTTCTTCGGCCCGCCCGCGTGCTTCACGTTCATCTCGCTGGGGGCCTTCTTGCGGCCCTTGAGCGTGGTGGCCCGGCGCCGGTGGCTCTTGGGCGCATGGGTCTCGGCCGCGGGGCCCAGCGTCACGCGCTCCAGCGTCTTCTGGCGCCGCAGCGCGGCCGCGTCATCCCGGGGGAGCGTCTTGCGGCCCTTGCTGGCCTGCACGCTTGGCTGGGCTCCGTGTGCATCGACCTGCCGCCTGTTCTTGATGCCTGCCACTTTCGTCCGAACGGCCATGTTGCCTCCTTCCGCGGTGAGGTAAGGACGGCGCCACGGCTTTTCCATCCCCCTCCGGGGGACGATGGAGGGAGTTGCCTCCCTTCCTGCCGAGTGCGGCACGGCGCCCCTCCGAGACGGCTCAGTCATCCGGATGCATGAGGGGAAAGGCCAGCGGGGTGAAGGGCGCGTACGTCACCCGGCGCACCAGGCCGGGGCAGAACGGGTACTCCGTTTGAGTTCGGCGCCCAAGACTTGTCCTCTCATCTTGGGCGGGTGTCTGGCATTGCAGGTGAGGGAATGCCTCTGCGTCGAAAGGCCTACGTCAGCGACCCATTGCCCCGGCGGGGCGGGCGGGTGCTGGTGGTGCTCTCCGGCGGGAAGAGCCAGCCATCCGTGCCGCGCGCGGCGGTGGTGGTCGTCGTCCGCGCCGCCGTGGAGGGCGCCAGGTTCAGGCCCCGGCAGCCCCGGCACCAGGACTGGGGTCGGCGCTCCCCACGCATGATGCGGTAGCCGAAGTCCTGCGCCGTGGGACCTCTGTGGCCACAGCGCGGGCAGGTGCTCAGGGACGTGACCCCCGTCTCCTTCGCCTTCTGCCGGCCGTGCTCCACCACCAGCGCCAGCGCCGCGGCGAAGCCCACCCGCCGCTCCACGGCGACATGGAAGCGCCGGGCGCGCTTGCGGCTCTTGCCGCCCAGCACCGGCACCAGGTCCATGCCCCCAAGCAGGTTGCGCTGCTCCAGAACGCGCGTCGACGAGCTGTTCGAGGTCGAGTGGCTCACAGGGCCACTCATACCGGGGCGGTCTGACATGCCCTGACGAGGGGGCTGGCCGCCTGCCCGCCCCTCGGAGGGGTACTGATTGAAAGTTCAGTAAATCCGCGCCTCTACACAGCCTCCCCGGCTGGTAGGGACGAACGCGCCCGGGCGCCGCCGCCTGGGCGGGCTATTCGCCGCCGTCCGTGCCGGACGCGCCGCCGCCCGACTCGCTCGCGGCGAAGACGGGCGTGCCCCCCGGCAGGCTCGGGTCATGCGGGAGGCTGCCGCGCGGGCTGCGCAGGTAGACGAAGGGCGTGGCGAACAGGAAGTTGGACACGCGCGACGTGTAGATGTCCGCGTAGCGCTCCACCTGCCGGGCCAGGTGGCTCTTGTCGTTGCCCGCGCGCGTCAGCAGGCCCCAGACGGGGTTGGACAGCTCGGTGGCGGCGCGCGCCAGCGGGCCCAGCTCCGCGTCCAGCGTCTCCAGCTCGGTGCGCAGGGCGGCCAGCCGGGCCACCAGGTCCGTCTCCGGCGGCGTGTCCGAGCGCGGGCCGTACTGGAAGCGCCGCCGCTGGAGCTCCAGGCGAATCTGGCAGCTCTCCGCCTCCAGCCGCTCCTTCTCCACCATGCGCTCGGCCAGCCGCGTCTCCGTGGCGCGGAAGGAGGCGATGGCGCGCACCTCGTCCTCCAGCTCGCGGAGGATGAGCGCCGTGCGCCAGCGCAGCACGTTCTTCGTCACGTGCACGTCGCCGAACATGTGGTCGCCCACGTAGAGAATCTGGTCGCCGCTCAGGCCCAGGTGGCGCTCCAGCTCCACCGCGCTGCCGCCGAAGTACGGCGTGCCGGGCTTGAAGGGCCCCGTGTGCGGGCGCAGCAGCGCCTCGCCGCCCGTCTCCACCACCTCGAAGAGCGACGAGCGCGTGGTGAAGAACTCCGGCTTGCGCGCGGAGACAATCACCACGTCGAAGAGCTGCCGCCACGTCATGCCCTCGGGCAGGTGCCGGTCGAAGGCGAAGTGCATCATGGGCTCGGTGTAGGCCCACTCGCTGTTGGTGATGAGCAGGAGCTTCTTGCCGGCGTTGCGCTGGTCCAGCAGGGCCAGCGGCGTCTCCGGGTCGTCGATGACGTAGCGCTCCGGGTCGGCGATGATTTCCGCCTTCAGCCGCCCCTGCATGTGCGTGGCGTCCAGGTTCCGGCGCACGTGCTCGTAGAGGTCCGAGTAGCCCATGGGGCCTGGGAGCTGGCCGGCGTCCAGCCGGTCCACGAGCTGCGCGTAG
The DNA here is from genome assembly GCA_023426545.1 of Pseudomonadota bacterium. GTDB lineage: Bacteria > Myxococcota > Myxococcia > Myxococcales > Myxococcaceae > Myxococcus. Next base: position 10,771 of record JAFAAN010000015.1, on the reverse strand, counting down.
ATGCACGCCTCCGACAGCGAGAAGAGCGTGTTGAGGAACACCCAGCGGCGCTCGTGCAGGTCGATGATGGTGCGGGCGTACTCGTCGCGCTGGGCCTCGAAGCTCATGGCCTGCGTGCCGTGCAGCGCCTTCTTCACGAAGCCGAAGCGGTTGGCCTTGAGGAGGTTGCCCTTCTCGGTGTCGATGATGAGGCCGCGCATCGACAGCTCGGGGTCGAACGAGAGGTCCGCCACGGGCCAGCCCTGCTCCACGAGCCGGTCGCGGATGTGCTCGTAGGCGCGGCGCTCCCACGCTTCCACGTGGTAGTGGATGAGCGTGTAATCCATGTCGTAACCCACCGCCTTGATGGCGCGCAGGTTGAGGGTGCGGTTGCAGAACAGGCCGCGCTCGGGCGGTGGACCAGGAATGAACGGGCTCATGGCCCCCCTGGCTTGCCCCGGGGCGGACCAAAAGTCGATGCTTTCGTCAGGGCCCGTCCGCTGGACTGCAGATGTCCAGCGGCCCCCGGCCTCCGTCAGGCCTGCTTCGCGAGCTCGGCGTCGATGGCGCCCAGCAGCCGCGCGTCATCCGCGGCGACGTCCGGGGCGAAGCGGGCGGCCACGCGGCCGTCACGGCCGATGAGGAACTTCTCGAAGTTCCACTGCACTTCCGGCACCGGGTTGGCGGTGATGCCGTACCCCTTCAGCCGGTCGCGCATGGGGCCCTCGCCGACGGCGTCCGGGATGGCGCCCGTCAGCGCGTGGTAGAGCGGGTGCTTGGCCTCGCCCACCACCGACACCTTGGAGAAGAGCGGGAACTTCACGTCGTAGGTCAGGGTGCAGAACTGCTGGATCTCCGCCTCGCTGCCCGGCTCCTGCCCCAGGAAGTCGTTGGCGGGGAAGCCCAGCACCTCGAACCCCTCGGCGCGCTTGCGCTCGTAGAGCTTCTCCAGGCCTTCGTACTGCGGCGTCAGGCCGCACTTGGAGGCCACGTTGACCACCAGCAGGACCTTGCCCTTGAACTGGCCCAGCGTCAGGGGGGCACCGTCAATGGACTTGAGGGGGATGTCATAGAGGGTCTGGCTCATGCCTCACCCTATAACCGTTCGCCGGGGAACCGGCCGCGAAGCGCACGAAGTCTAGAAAATACGATTTTCCATGGGCCGACAGGAGGTAGGTTCCACCTCCACTTTCTCTCCTTCCCTATCTGGAGGTCTGCCCATGTCGTGGACGATTCGGAGCCTGCTCCTTGGTGCCTTCCTGCTGTCCGGCTGCAATCACGGGGGCGGCGGCAACGTCAACCCCACCCCGGAGCTGCCGCAGGCCTGTGACGCGTATCAGGCCAACATCTCCCGCGAGGCCGACGAGCGCGCCAGCCCGTGGAGCGTGGAGAAGCACCTGGCCCAGAACTTCCCCGACAAGAAGGTGTCGTGGCTGATGACGGACGCCGCGTACCAGAACTTCGTCGTGGCGACGAACGCGCAGAACTTCGGCCGCTGCAACGACACGGGGTGCTACCTGTTCGCGGCGCCGTCGGCGACCATCCATGCCGCCGTGGAGAAGTCGATGGTGGACGGCGTGCATGACCCGGCCGTGATTGGTCAGGCGCTGGGCCTGCCGGCGAAGAACTTCGAGGGGCCGCTGCGGATGATGACGCTGGACCTGGAGGCCACCGGCGTCTGCGTGCGCCTGCCCGTGGACAGCGACCCGGGCGTCTGGAAGTGCACCAGCGAGGAGGACACGGACTGCTTCAAGTTCGGGGGCTATACCTCCGGCGGCGTGCCCGAGCTCATGGTCATCGACGCGCCCGTCGCCCAGGCCCTGGTGGCGGAGATTCCGTGAGCGAGGAACAGGTCCTCATCCAGAGCCCGCTGATGTACCGGCTGGTGCGAGCGGGGGATGGGACGTTGTTCCTGGACGTGGTGGTGGGGGGCATCGCCCAGTTCACGGTGCGGGTGCTCCTCACCGCGCAGGAGGCCGAGGCCTACGCACGGCTCGGCCGCCCCTACGCCGACCGGCTGGCGATGGATGTCATGGCCAACCCCTCGTTCGGCGGTCGCGCCGTGCGCGTGCCCTAGCCGCCGCGCGCCCGGCGGGCCGGCCCCCGAGCCGCGACACTGGCTCGGGGCGGTCCCGGCGCCGGGCGGGCGGGGCCTCGCGAATGCGGCGGCGCGCTCGGGTGTCGGATGCGGACGTGATTCACATCCGGCGCGAGCCGCCAGGGAAGAGTGCATGAAGACGCTGTGGAGTGGTGCGGCCATCGCCGCCTGTGTGCTGGGCCTCACGGCGGGGCAGGCCCGCGCGGAAGGGGCGTGGAAGACGGTGGCGGAGAAGCCCTACGTGGTGAAGGTTCGTCCCCGGCCGGGGACCGAGGCCAAGGACGTGTGGGCGGAGGGCGAGCTGTCCGCGAGCGCCGAGGACGTCCAGGCCGTGCTCCGGGACGTGGACAGCTACCGGCACTGGATGCCGTACGTGAAGGAGGCCCGCATCCTGAAGGACCTGCCGGACGAGGGGCAGCTCACGTACACCCGCCTGGACCTGCCGGTGGTGTCCGCGCGCGACTACATCTGCAACGTGGTGCTGGAGTCCAGGCTGGCGGAGGACGGCTCGGGCGTGTTCGCCCAGCGGTGGCACGCGGAGCCTGACGCGCTGCCCCAGCGGCGCGGGACGGTGCGCATCCGCCTCAACGAGGGGAGCTGGCGCGTGGAGCCGCGCGGCGAGGGGCGGTCCCATGCCGTGTACCGCTTCACCGTGGACCCGGCGGGCTCCATCCCCGGCTTCCTGGCCCGCCTGGGGCAGAAGGACGCGGTGGAGGACACCTTCCGCGCCGTGGAGAAGCGGGCCCGGCAGCATGCCCGGACGCGGGCGGAGGCGCGGTAACGCGCGGCGCGCCGCAAGGGATGCGGCGCCCCCGGCCGGATAGCGCAAGGCTTGCGCGTTTTCAGGGCTGTAGCGCGGCCGGGGCGCGAGGCACGCTTCCTGAAAAGCGCCACCTTCCACTGGAGCACGGGTCTCCAGGGATACCCGCGGCAAGGCGTGGCCGGGGAATGCCGCCGTGGGAGGCGAACATGGAGCTGCTGGCCCGGGAGGCCCAGGAAGCATTGCGGCAGCGCAGCCATCGGCTGCGTGCCCGCGCCCCGTCGGAGGCCGGCCGGCCGTCCTTCACCGAGGCGGAGCAGCAGGAGCTGCGGGACATCGAGGACGCGCTCGCCCGCATCGCCGGTGGGGAGTTCGGCCGGTGCGCGCGGTGCGGCGGCGCCATTGGCCGGCACCGGCTGCGCGCCGTTCCCGAGGCCCGGCACTGCCTGACGTGCGCGGCCCTGGAGCGCTGAGGGGGCCGCCCCCTGGCCGGGCGGGGGAGGGCGCCGCGCGCCCGGGAAAGAAGCCGTGCATGGGCGCATGTCGAGGGGTATAGACAGGCCCGACATGTGTCCCATGGTGAAGACCGAAGACCTGATTGACGCTCAGGGGGTGGCCGGGTTGCTGCGCCTGCGCCATGCCAACAGCGTCAGCACCTACCTGCGCCGCTACCCCGACATGCCCAGGCCCGTCCTGGACCTGGGCGCCGGACGGCCCCGGCTTTGGCTTCGTCCCCAGGTGGTGCGCTGGATGCGCGCCCGCAAGACCGAGCAGCCCCGCCTTGGAGGTGCATCATGACCACAGCCGTTCCCCGTACACCGCCCGCCGTCCTGCCCGGGCCCAATGACACCTGCTGGTGTGGCAGCGGCTCGAAGTACAAGAAGTGCCACCGCGGCGCGGATGCCGCGGAGGCGCGCAAGAAGGGCGCGGACGTCGTCCGCAAGGGCATCCGCCCGGGCGTCATCAGCCCCCGCCGCGAGGTGCCGGCGCACATCCCCCGGCCGGACTACGCGCTGACGGGCCGTCCCTCGCGCAAGGACCCGGGCTCCGACATCAAGACGCCGGACGTCATCGCCCGCATGCGCAAGGCGTGCAAGGCCGCCGCGGAGGTGCTCCTGGAGACCGCCTCGCACTTGCGCCCGGGCATCACCACCGACGAGCTGGATGCGATTACCCACGAGGCGTACATCAAGCGGGGCGGCTATCCGAGCACGCTCAACTACCACCGCTACCCGAAGTCGCTCTGCACGTCCGTCAACGAGGTCATCTGCCACGGCATCCCGGACAGCCGGCCGCTGGAGGACGGGGACATCATCAACCTGGACATCACCATCTTCCTGGATGGCGTCCACGGTGACTGCTCGGCGACGTACTTCGTGGGCAACGTGGACGAGGAGAGCCAGCGCCTGGTGCGCGTGACGCGCGAGTGCCTGGACCTGGGCATCGCCGCGGTGAAGCCCGGCCGTCCCATCAGCGACATCGGCCGCGCCATCGAGGACCACGCGACGAAGCACGGGATGAGCGTGGTGCGCGCGTACTGCGGCCACGGCATCGGCGAGACGTTCCACACCTCGCTCCAGATTCCGCACTACTACGAGCCCGAGGCCGACACCATCATGCAGCCCGGCATGATTTTCACCGTCGAGCCGATGATCAACCTGGGCGGCTGGGGACACCGCACCTGGGATGACGAGTGGACCGCCGTCACCGCCGACGGCAGCCGCAGCGCCCAGTTCGAGCACACCCTGCTCGTCACCGAGCAGGGCGCGGAAATCCTCACCGTGGCGTGAGGCGGGGGAGTGCGCTCGGCCGGGGGCGCCCGGCCGCGCGCTCCTGGATGCAGGCCCGGAGAGGGGCGGCCATCACCCCTCGGCGCCGGGCTCGAAGCGCGCCAGGAAGACCTTGTACTGGAGCGAGACGAAGAGGGTGCGCGGCTCCACCAGCCCGGCCTGGGCGAACAGCTCGAACATCGCGGCGTCCGACGCGATGGGCTTCATCACCGAGAAGAGCTTGCGCCGCTGCTCCAGCGCGTCCGGGGGCATGCCGCAGGCCCTCCAGCGGCGCAGCTCCACGTTCGTCAGCACGGGGTCCACGCCGACGCGGCAGCCCACGACGAGCGGCGCTCCGGGCTTGAGCCGCCGGGTCACTTCCCGCAGCAGCTCGAGGCGGGCCGCTTCTCCCTCCACGTGGTGCAGGACTCCCATCAGCTGCGCGCCGTCGAACGGTGGGCCGGGCGGTAGGGTGTGCAGCTCGCCCTCGTGCAGGTGTGTGCGCGAGCGCAGCCCCTCGGCCTCCAGCCGCTTGCGGGCGACGTCGAGCATGGCGCCCGAGGGCTCCACGCCCGTGAAGCGCCAGCCGGGCACGTCGAAGCGGGTGTAGGGCACCAGCTCCGCGCCCGTCCCCAGGCCCACGTGAAGCAGTGACGCCGTGTCCTGGCCGTCGAGCTGGGCGGTGAGCGCGCTGACGCCCAGCTCGTAGAGGGCGTCGCTGCCCGCGAAGCTGATGGACAGCTGGGCGTCATAGTGGGGGGCGCGGTCCGCGCCAAAGCCAGACACAAGATGGGCGTGGTGTTCGTGAGCCATGAAATCTCCTCGGGAGCGTGCGGTGGGCTTCGAGGATGTGCCGCGCCCCTGGCGGATGGGAGAGCGCGGATTCATGGCGAATCGGCGGAGTCTCGCGGCGCCCTCCCCCCCTGCCGCGCGTGCGTCAGAGCGTGCGCATGAACGCGACCAGGTCCTTCTTCTCCTGCGCGTTGAGCCGGGTCTCCAGCACGAGGTTGAAGAACTCCACCGTGTCCTCCAGCGTCATGAGCCGCCCATCATGAAGATAGGGCGGAGAGTCCTTGATGCCTCGCAGGGGGAACGTCTTGATGGGGCCATCGGCGCCCATCACCGCGCCGTTCACCAGCCGGGGCTTGTAGAAGCGCTCCGCCTGCAGGTTGTGCATCAGGTTGTCTGTGTAATACGGCGGGAGGTGGCACACGGAGCACTGCGCCTTGCCGAAGAAGAGCGTCTGTCCGCGCAGCTCCTGCTGGGTGGCCTTCTTCGGGTCCAGCTTCCCGTCGAAGCGGAGCTTGGGGGCTGGCGGGAAGTCGAGGAGGGCCTGGAGCTCCGCCATGAAGTGTACCTGGCTGCCCCGCTCGAGGACGTTGACCCCCTTCTTCGTCGCGATGACCGGGTCGCCATCGAAGTAGGCCGCGCGCTGCTCGAACTCCGTGAAGTCCTCCACCGTCTTCAGGGCCCGCTGTGAGCCGAACAGGCGCTGGATGTTCACCCCGCGGAGCGTCGGCGTGTCGATGCGGTGGCGGAACTCCTGGGGCCGGATGTCGCCCACCAGGTGCGTGGCACCATTGGAGTGGCCGTTGACGTGACAGTCGAAGCAGCTCACGCCCCGGCCGGGCAGCTCGGAGCGGCGGTCGGCGGTCTGGTTGAACTGCTGCTGGGGAAAGGGCGTGACGAGCAGCCGGAGGCCCTCCAGTTGCTTCGGATTCAGGATGCCGTTGAACAGCTCCTGGACGTTCATGATGGTCACCAGCTTCCCCTGCGAGACGTCCCCCAGGTCCGGGCGCGTGGTGAGGAAGATGGGCGGCGGAAACTCCGGCAGCATGTGGTCCGGCAGGTCGAAGTCGAGGTCGAACCGTGTGAGGTCCCTCCCTTCCTGCCGCTTGATTTCTTCGATGTGGAACTTGGGGAAGACCATGCCGCCTTCCGGATGATTTGGGTGGGGCAATGGCATGAAGCCCGCGGGGAAGAGCCCCCTGTCTCGAATCGCCTCCGGGCTCATGGCGGCGAGGGATTCCCAGGTCACGCCCTGCGGGAGCTTCACCCGCACGCCCTCCTGGACGGCTTTCCCCCGGGACATGGTGACGCCTCGCGCCGGACGGTTGCCCAGGTCGTAGCGGTGTTCGAGGAGCTGCTGGTGGCGCGCGGTGATTTTGGGCTTCTCCGCCTTCATCCGCGCCATGACGTCAGCGAAGGGCTCCGTCTGGGCCACGGGCATGTAGCTGGTGCTGCCCCGCCGCTGCACTTCCTGGGCGTGGGACAGGCCTGTGTCCGCCATGAAAAGCCCCATGACTGCGAGAGCGATGTGTGGGATTCCCCCCTGCGGCTTCATGCAAGTCCTCCTTGGGTCTGGCTTCACCCGGAATGGTGCCCTGCCGTTCAGGCAAGGTATTCGATTGCGGCGGGTGTTTGTCCGAACCGGGGGCGAACCGTTGGCCAGTTCATATGTTGGCGCAGGCCCACGCCTGCGCGGCATCAGGGACGGCTGGGGTGTGCCCTCCCTACCGGACGGTGGCCTCGTGTCCCTGGGCTGGCGGTGTGCACGGCGTGCGAACGGAGGTGCGTCGTGCCAGGCAGAAGCGAGAGGCGCGCAGTGCCTGGACCACCACGTGTCCGTCGCGCGCCAGGTGCAGGGTGTCGCCCGTTCGCAGCACGTGGTCCTTCGCGTCCCCTTCACAGGTGAGCCACAGCAGGCCCTCCTGGCATGTGAGCGTCAGGGGCTCGCCGCCTTGCGTGCGCACGCTCCATAGGCCGCCCTGGGGCAGATGGACCGGGTCCGCGCTCCACGCAGGGACTGCTTCGAGTCGCAGCCAGCCCGTCACCGTCCTCAACCAGTCCCACATCACCGCGTCCTCCATGGCGCCAACATGCGCCGTGCGGCGGTTGCGGAACAGATTCAGAACTCTGAGGTTGTGACCGGCACAGTTCTGTTCTTCTGAACTGTGCTGGTCGGCGTCGCGGGGAGGTGTATCTGGGCAGCGCTCCCGTTCTCGTCTCCGATGCCGGCCGCGGACGTGGAAAGACGCTGGGAGGAGTCATGGGCGTGGTGGCGCACAAAGCAAAGCTCTACGAGCAGGTGGCCGAGCGGCTGGAGGAGGCCATCTCCGCGGGGACGCTCCGGCCCGGGGACAAGCTGCCCTCGGTGCGGCAGCTCAGCCTGCGTGAGCGGGTGAGCATCTCCACCGTCCTCCAGGCCTACCTGCACCTGGAGTCCCTGGGGCTCATCGAGACGCGCCCCCAGTCCGGCCACTACGTGCGCCGCCGCGAGCGCCCCCGGCTCGACGAGCCCCAGGTGTCCCGCCCCGCGTCCAGCGCCACCGTCGTCACCGTCAGCTCCCTGGTGGCCAGCGTCTACCAATCCATGGGAGACGCGCGCATCGTCCAGTTCGGCGCGGCCTCGCCTTCGCCGGAGCTGCTCCCCACCCGCAGGCTGTACCGCGAGCTCAACGCGCTCACCCGGGACGCGTGTGAGCGGGGCATCTCATATGACGTGCTGCCCGGGTGCCTGGAGCTGCGCCAGCAGCTCGCGCGGCGCTCCCTGGACTGGGGCTGCGCGCTGTCCGCGGACGACTTCATCACCACCGTCGGCACGTCCGAGGCCATCCACCTGTGCCTGCTCGCGGTGGCCCGCCCGGGGGACACCATCGCCATCGAGTCGCCCGCGTACTACGGCGCGCTCCAGGCCATCGAGGCGCTGGGCCTGCGCGCGCTGGAGATTCCCTGCTGCCCGCGCAATGGCATGCAGATGGAGGCGCTGGAGGCGGCGCTGACGCGGCGCCGCATCGCGGCGGTGCTGGTGGTGCCCAGCTTCAGCAACCCGGTGGGGAGCTGCATGCCCGACGTGCGCCGCCAGCGGCTGGTGAACCTGCTGGACGCGCACGGCGTGCCGCTCATCGAGGACGACATCTATGGAGACCTGCACTTCGGCCCCGAGCGGCCCCGCGCCTGCAAGGCGTTCGACACGCGCGGCAACGTGATGCTGTGTGGCTCGTTCTCGAAGACGCTCGCGCCCGGCTTCCGCGTGGGCTACGTGGCGCCGGGGCGCTTCCGGGAGCGGGTGGAGCTGCTCAAGTTCGCCAACTCGGTGGCCACCGCGTCGCTGCCCCAGTATGCGATTGCGCGCTTCCTCCAGAGCGGCGGATATGACCGGCACCTGCGCGCGCTGCGCCGCCGGCTCGCCGCGCAGGTGGAGCGCATGGCCGGGGCCGTGGCGGAGTTCTTCCCGGAAGGCACGCGCGTGACGCGGCCCACGGGGGGCGGGCTCCTGTGGGTGGAGCTGCCGCAGGGCGTGGACTCCCTGGCGCTGCACGCGAAGGCGCTGGAGGCGGGCATCAGCATCGCCCCCGGGCCCATCTTCTCCGCGCGGATGGAGACCTATCGCCACTGCTTCCGGCTGAACTGCGGCTCCCCGTGGACGCCGCGCATCGAGGCGGCCATGGCCACGCTGGGGGCGCTCGCGCGCGGCCTCGCGTGAGCCGGGAGGCATCGCCACCCCGGAGGATGGGCCGCGGGGGCAATCGCCCGTGTCATACGCGGATGGGCGGCTCGATGAGCTGGGGCTCGGTGGCCTTCGGGTCGTCCGGGTCGAAGGCGGGCGCGTAGGGGCCGGCGTGCGTCTCCTTCCACTTGCGTGGCACCCGCTCCAGGCCCACCGGGAACACGGTGAGCCGGCCGTCCTCGCCAATGCGCAGCCGCAGGAAGTTCTTCCAGTCCTGCATCGCCAGCGAGATGAAGGCCTCGTTGGAGTGGGCGCCGAAGCGATTCACGCTCAGCCAGAGATACAGGCCCATGACGAAGGGGCCCACGAGGAAGCCGCCCAGGAAGGTGAAGCTGGAGGACAGCAGGAACTTGCCCGCGAGGTGCCACCAGCCCGCCGCGCAGTGGACGCCGTCCGCCGCCAGCTCCGGGCACACGCCCAGCCCGCTCACCGTGAGATAGGTGCCGCCCCAGGCCACGAAGAAGGCGGCGGTGATGTGCGCGAGCCCGTGCAGCGTGCCCGCCAGCGTGCGCCACCTGCCGAACGCGGAGTCCGCCAGGCCGATGAGCCCGCCGATGGTGCCCAGGCCCAGCGCCAGCGTCCACGGCCGGGCGACCATGCTGTTGGCCACCGCCAGGAGGACCTGCGGGAGCTGCGACACCCCGAGGGTGCCCACCTCCGCGAAGGCCGCCAGGGCGAGCAGCAGGTACAGCGCGCCCGTCATCAAGCCGAAGAGCGGGCTGTGGCGGATGAGGAGGAGGTTCTGACGCGCGAGCCGCCGCGACGTCCACTCGTCGGGGAAGCTCTTCTGCAGCGTGTAGCCGTCCCGCAGGACGTGGGCGGAGGGCGCGTGCGTGGGGTGGAGGAAGGCGCCCCCGCCGCCCGCGGTAATCTTCTGCCGCCCGCCCGCGTCCTCGTGGCGGCGGTAGTGGTGCAGGTCGCCCGCGAGGAAGACGTTGATGCGCCGGCCCAGCACCTTCTGCTGGAGGTACTCCAGGTTGTTCTCCAGGTAGCTGCTCTTGCGCCGCGTGGTGGCCGCCAGAATCCACGCGGGCTCCGCGTTGCAGAGGATGACGCGGTCGTCGGGGCCCATGTGGCTGGCCACCTCGCGGAAGTACTCCACCTGCGGCACGTCGATGTCGCTGTTGAGCTGCACGTCCGTGCCGATGAGCCACCAGCGCCGCGGCAGCTTCAGGGCGAAGTAGCTGCGGCTCTGCCGCGTGCGGCGGCCCGCAATCCACCGGTTGGCGCAGAACAGCCGCAGGAAGGCCCCGAGCCCGTCGTACCAGTCGTGGTTGCCCGGAATCACGAACAGGTCCGGGCTGGGCGCGTGCGAGCGGCGCATGGCCGCCTCGTAGGGCTGGACGAGCCGCTCGTCATACGTCTCGCGGCTGGCGCCGGGGTACACGCCGTCGCCGCCGAAGACGAGCAGCCGGCCGCGCCGGGTGACGTGGGGCCGCGCGTGCGGCTCGCCGCGCACGGACAGCGCCAGCTCGGGCAGCGCCAGCAGGCGCGCCACCGCGTAGGTGGAGTTCCAGCCGTCGCCGGTGTCCGACACGTAGTCCAGCCAGAAGCCGTCCTCCGGTATCGGCTCCTGCGAGTAGTCGAAGTAGGGCGGCTGCGCGCCCCCCCCCCCCGCCCTGAGCCGGGGGTGCCCGCCCGCCCCGCAGACCGCC
>JAFAAN010000014.1 GCA_023426545.1 Pseudomonadota bacterium | reverse complement strand
CGGTGGCCCCATGGCCCACCACCTCGATGACGTACGCCTCGATGCCACGAATGAACTCGCCGAGCTCGCCCTCGCCGCGCTCGATGCGCTGGAGCCACGCCTCCCACTGCCCCGTCATGGCGGGCGTCTTCACGTCCGGGTGCACCACCTGGATGAGGTGGATGCCCTTCTCCGTGGCCTCCAGCACCTTGCCCCGGCGGCGCAGGTACTCGCGGTCCAGCAGCACCTCGATGATGGCCGCGCGGGTGGCGGGCGTCCCCAGCCCCGTCTCACGCATGGCGTCCGCCAGCTCCTTCTCGTCGAGCGCACGCCCCGCGGACTCCATCGCCGTCAGCAGCGTCGCGTCCGTGAGCCGCGGCGGAGGCCGCGTGCGCTTCTTCACCGCCTCCACGTCCTCCACGGACTGCGGCTGCGCGCGCGCCAGGCCCGCCGGCAGCGCCTGGGGCTCATCGTCCGGCTCCCGCTCCGCGTCCTCGCCCTTGCGCGCTTCCGCCTTCGGCCGGGGCGCCTTCTGCCCGCCGCCGATGTCCAGCACCTTCCAGCCCACCTGCTCCACCTGGGTGCCCGTGCTCTGGAAGCGGTCCACCCCCGGCGGCGCCCCGGGCGACGTGACGGCGGTGATGACCGTCGTGACGCGCCATACGTGGTCCTGGTGCCACGCCTGGAGCAGGCGCCGGCACACCAGGTCATAGACGCGCTGCTCGTCCGGAGACAGCCTCACCCCACCGGGCGGGGTCGGCGTGGGGATGATGGCGTGGTGGTCGGTCACCTTCGCGTCGTCCACGTAGCGCCTGCCCAGCGGCCGCGCCCCGGTGCCCTCGACCAGGTCCTCCTCGTAGGGCGCGCGGATGGCGTTCACCACCTCCGGCAGCGTGTCCGCCACCGTGCGAGACAGGTGCCGGCTGGCCGTGCGCGGGTAGCTCAACAGCTTGTGCTTCTCGTAGAGCGCCTGCGCCACCTCCAGCGTGCGCTGCGCGCTGAAGCCGTAGAGCCGGTTGGCGTGCCGCTGAAGCTCCGTCAGGTCATAGAGGAGCGGAGGCGCCATCTTCTTCTCCTCCGACTCCAGCGACTCGATGACGGCCCTGCCGGCGCGCACGCGGTCGATGATGGCCTGCGCCTCCACGCCGTCCGCGTCCAGCCGGCGGGCCTCGCGCACGCCCTCGAAGCCGGGCGGCACCACGGGCTTGCCGTCCGGCCCGGAGCGGAACCAGGTGCCCTGGTACCGCGCGTCCGGAGCCACGCCCTTCGCCCTGGGCGCGAAGGTCGCCACGACCTCCAGGTAGTCGCGCGGCACGAAGTCGCGGATGGCCAGCTCGCGCTCCACCACCATGGCCAGTGTGGGCGTCTGCACCCGCCCCACGCTCAGCATCTCTCCGTGGCCCCCGTGCGCCAGCGTGTACAGGCGCGACAGGTTCATCCCCACCAGCCAGTCCGCCCGGCTGCGCCCCTTGGCCGCGGCGGCCAGCGCGTCGTATTGGCTCCCATCCGCGAGCTGACGGAAGCCATCCCGGATGGCCCGCTCCGTCAGCGACGACACCCACAGCCGCCGCACCGGCTTGCGGCACCCCGCCGCGTCGTAGATGTAGCGGAAGATGAGCTCGCCCTCGCGCCCCGCGTCCGTGGCGCACACCACCGCGGACACCTCCGGCGCGTTGAGTATCCGCTTCACCACCTCGAACTGGCTGCGCGTCTCCTGGGAGACGACGAGCGGCCAATCCCCCGGGAGCATGGGCAGGAGCGCGCGGCTCCACTTCTTCCAGTCCGGGCGCATCTCATGCGGCTGCGCCAGGCCCACGAGGTGGCCGATGGCCCACGTCACCACGTAGCCATTGCCCCTCAGCCAGCCGTCGCCGCGCTCGGTCGCCCCCAGCACGCGGGCGATGTCGCGCGCCACCGCGGGCTTCTCCGCCAGCACGGCCAGCAGGGATGCACGGTCCGGTGCCCGGCCCGCCCCACCCCCCGCGCTCCCTCGCCTGTCGTCCCGGGGCATCACGCCCATCTCTTCCCACCTCATGTGCCCTGTCCCCTCCCGCCCGCCACACCACCCGCCAGGGAGGGGACCCGGAGGCGCGGTGTGAGCCCCTCCCCTATCGTGTCAGGCTGACATCTCCGAGCCCTGCTTCGTCCTACCCACGGCGCCTGCTCGCCAGGCGGCCCACCCGCCACCTTCCAGGTCTCTGAGAAGACGCGGAAGATTCGCCCCGAGAACACCCCTCGCGCGGCGTCACGCGCCCTGGCGCAATCGCGCAAGCAATTGGCGCGGAAGCGGAAAACTCCGTCCCGGGTCTGAGCCAGTATGCCCTTGTCGCCAGTCACTGCGGCGTACCGAACTGGGGGGAAGACGTATGTCGCGCGTCGCGCATGGACCGGGCCGGGGGGCCTCAGGGGGAGACGTGAGGCCCGGTGCAGTTTCGCACGATGACAAGGGAAGCAGGGCCACGGCACGACGGCCAGGGCGCTTTTCCCGGGGGGAGTGGCTGGACATGGTGGGGGGGAGGTTGGAGGGCATCGTCATTCCGGAGCTGGCCACCTTCGCGGGGGCGAAGCGGGCGCAGCTGGCGGTCCTGACGAGCTCGGCCGTGACGGCCGCCATCCAATCCAGGCTGGCGGAGGTCACCCGGGTGGCCTCCATGCGCCCGCAGCTGTTCGGGCGCGCCCAGACACAGGCACGGCTGCGGGCACTCTCACGGCCCGCGGTGCCCTGGGACGTGGCGGTACAGGTGAGGGAGCGCCCATACCGCTCCCATGTGACGGTGCTGGGGGCACCGGCCACCACCTGAAGGGGCCAGGGGTAGCAGGGGGAACGCTTCACACGCAGCTTCGCTGGAGGGGTCCAAGGCCCTCCGGACACCTATGCAGGGCGGGTAGGAAGACGTCGCCGCGGGGGCGGTGACGTCTGTGGAAGGGGGACCCGGGGTCACGCTCGCCAGAGGGGGAGAGCGAACCCGCTCATGGGTCGAAATCCGGGGGATGCTCCGAGTCCATCGGGGCATCCCCCGTTGCTTTGCGGGCTTGGGGGTGCGACGCGGGTCCCCCTCACCCAGGGCGGCCCTCTACCCCGCCGAGCCCTGACGCCGGCTCAGCCCGCGGTGGCGCTACCGCGCGACTGGTGCCACGCGGCCAGCACCTCCTTCTCGCGTTCGGCCGGAAGCCCGGAGCGCATCTTCGCCTGCCGCTCGGCTGGCAGCGACTGGAACCAGGCCAGCGTGTCGCGCAGGGTGTCCGCGGCCGGGCGGAACGTCAGGCCCGCCGCCAGCGCCTTGGCGATGCTCACCCCGCCGATGCCACGCTCCTCGCCGGTGCGCGGCACCCAGGAGGGCATGTCCGACCACGGCTCCACCTTTTGCTTCGCCAGGAACCCGGTGTCCACCCAGGTGAAGCGCGCGTCGCCGCCCACCGCCGTCCGGGTCGCCGCCAGGAAGTCCCGCATCAGCAGGTCCTTGCTGGGGCCCGTGGCGTTGAAGATGCCCGTCGTTCCGCGCTCCACGGCGAGGATGATCCACGCGGCCAGGTCCCGCGCGTCGATGAACTGCAAGGGGTCCTCCCCGTCCCCGGGCGCCAGGACCTCGCCGCCCCGGGCCACGCGCACGGGCCAGTAGGTGAAGCGGTCGGACGGGTCATCCGGGCCGACGATGAGGCCCGGGCGCACGTTGAGCACGCGGCCCGGCATGGCGGCCTCGGCCGCCTGCTCGCACAGCGCCTTGAGCGCGCCGTAGTGCTTCCCCACGTCCTCCGTCGTCGGGTCGTCCACCGTGGCGACCGCCGACGTCTCGTCGAGCCCGTGCCGGTCCAGCTCCTTGTAGACGGAGATGGAGGACACGAAGGCGTAGTGCCGGACGTGCGGGGCCAGCAGCTCCGCGGAGGCCCGGACGACGCGCGGCACGTAGCCGGAGGTGTCCACCACCGCGTCCCACGTCCGGCCCTGCAGCGCCTTGAGGCCCTCGCCCTTGTTCGGGTCGCGGTCCCCCGCGAGCTTCTCCACGTCCGGGAAGAGGCCCGGGTTCGTCCTCCCGCGGTTGAAGAGCGTGACGGTGTGCCCGCGCGAGCGCGCGAACTCCACCAGCGCCGGGCCCAGGAACGCCGTGCCCCCCAGGATGAGGAGGCGCAGCGGCGCGGCCGGCGCGGAGGACTGCTCCCCCTTCCCCTCGGAGGCGGGCGCGGCGGTGCCGGAGGCCCCCGTCGTCGCGCAACCCATGGCCCAGAGCGAACCGACCGCGGCCGCTCCCTGAATCACTCTCCTGCGAGACAACGACATGCGGGACTCCTCCTGAGTGAATGGACAGACTGCGTGTGCACGGCCGCTACCGGACCGCGGCCTCTTCGGGCACCGGCGCGGCGAGCGGAGCAGGCGCCGCCGCGGCCTGCCGCTGGTGACGCGCGAGGTACAGCGACACCGCCAGCCACAGCCCGGCCAGGGGCACGGCCGCCAGTGACAGGCCCGTCATGCCCAGGCCCAGCTTCGTGAGGCCGCCCTGGAGCCACGCGCTCACCGTGTCGCTGCCGCGGTACACCACCGTGTCGATGAAGCTCTTCGACTTGTAGCGCGCCTCGCGGTCCACGGCGGTGAAGAGGACCTCGCGCGAGGGCCGCTCCAGCGCGTAGTGGCTGGCGCCGCGCATCGCCTTGACGAGGATGAGCACGCCCAGCGCGGGCATCGCGGCGAGCCCCAGGAAGCCCAGCCCCGTGAGCACCGGCGCCACCGCCAGGGCCGCGCCCAGCCCCAGCCGGGAGAGGACGCGCCCGGTGACGAGCGTCTGCAGCCCCAGCGTCGCGAGCTGCACGTAGAAGTCGATGTCACCGAAGAGGGCGGTGCGGCTGGCCGCGTCCTTGCCCAGCTCGGCCACGAGCCGCACCTCCTGGAAGTAGAGGAACGTGGAGGTCGCCGCGTAGAGCAGCACCTGGAGTCCCATCGCGAGCAGGAACGGCGACGTCACGATGAGCCGCAGCCCCGCGAGCACGCCGCCGCCCAGCGGCCCCTCCGCCGCCGCGGGCTGCTGCTGGACGTCCTGGGCCCAGCCGCTCAGCCGGCGCACGCACCACGCGCTCACCTCGAGCAGCGCCGCGGAGATGAGGATGAGGTTCACCGGCCCCACGGGCTCGGCGAGCCGCCCCACCAGGAAGGGCCCCACCAACATGCCCGTCGTCCCACCCGCGGCGATGAAGCCGAACAGCCGCTTGCCCTGCCCGCTGGCGAAGACATCCGCCATGAAGCTCCAGAAGATGGAGACGACGAACAGGTTGTAGACGCTCAGCCAGACGTAGAAGACGCGCGCCACCGTCTCACGCGCCACGCCGAGCTTCAGCAGCACGAAGAAGCCCAGCAGGTTCACGAGGAAGAAGCGGTAGATGCGCGGAATCACCACACGCCGGGGCCAGCGCGACACCAGCGCGGAGAAGGCCGGCACCGCCGCCAGCATCACCAGGAAGGTGGCGGTGAAGAGCCAGTCCAGGCCCTTCACGCTGCCCGCCGTGCCCATCTCGTTGCGGATGGGCCGGAGGATGGCGTAGCCGCACATCAGCGTGAAGAAGTACAGGAACGACCAGCGGACGGCGCCGACCTCTTCATCCCGGACGTCCACGAATCGCCTGAGCATGATGGAATTCACGTAAGCGGCCCAACGAGGCGCTGGGGAACCTATTCCCCAGGCCCACACCGAGGAACGTGTGCGGTGGGCAGTTGTCGCACGGCTTACTTCGTTCCGGCGGCGAGGACCTCGCGGAGGGTCGCCTCGACCCTGGGCAGCGCCTCCTCGATTTCCTCCACCGACGTGGCCCCCACCGACAGGCGGAACCAGCCCGTGTCCGCGTCCAGCCCGAAGGCCTGGAAGGGCACCACGCCCAGGTTCGCCTTCTCCAGGAGCAGCTTGCGGATGTCGTCGTTGGAGCGCAGGCCCCCCTTGCCCACCAGGTCGAAGCGCACCGACAGGTAGATGGCCCCCTGGGGCGCGATGTGCCGCACCGGGAGGCCCGCCTCGCGCATGCGCGTGAAGCCCTTGTGGAGGGCCGTGAGCCGCGCGTCCACGCGCTGGCGCATGACGTCCAGGAAGCGCTCGGTCGCCGCGGTATCATCGAGGTACCTCGCCACCGCCACCTGCTCCGCCTTGGGCGCCCACGCGCCCACGTGGCCGAGCACGTCGCGCATGCGGGAGATGAGCGTCGGCGGCCCCACGCCCCAGCCCACGCGCACGCCCGTGGCGGCGAAGGCCTTGGAGATGCCGTCCACGAACACCGTGTAGGGCGCCACCTCCGGCACCAGCGCCACCGGCGTGACGTGCTTCGCCGCGCCGAAGCTCAGCACCCAGTAGATGTGGTCGTACATGAGGATGAGCGGCTTGCGGCCCTGCTTCTCGCGCTCGCGGTTCTCCGCGACGATGCGCTCGCAGATGGCCCCCAGCACGTCCGCCTCAATCATGGTGCCGGTGGGGTTGAGCGGGCTGCACAGGCACAGCAGGCGCGCGGCGCCCAGGTGCGGCGCGAGCTGCTCCACGGTGGGCATGAAGCCGCGCTCCGCGTCCGTCACCACCACCGCGCTCTTCGCGTCCATCATGTGCGCGTAGTGGTTGTTGTTCCACGAAGGCACCGGGTAGACGACCGTCTCCCCCGCGTCCAGCACGCTGCGGTAGGTGCCGTAGATGATGGGCCGTGCGCCGCCCGCGATGACGATGCCCTCCAGCGGATACTTCAGCCCCAGCGAGCGCTCGTAGAGGCGCTGCACGGCCCGCCGCAGGTCCAACACACCATCGGACGGAGGGTAGTTCGTCTCGCCCGCCTGGAGCGCGGCGGTGATGTGGTCGCGCAGGGCGTCGGGGATGGGGAACTCGCGCGGGCTGAAGTCGCCCACGGTGAGGTTGCACACCTTCTGGCCCTGGGCGGCCCGCTCGCGAATCTCCGCCGCGATGCGGAGGATTTCACTGCCGACGAGGCCCCGCGCCATCGTGCCCACGGTGGTGTCGTCCCTGGAGGGAAGGGGAAGCGAGGTCAAGTCGAGGGGGACCATGCGGGGGGCTCTCCGGTTCGTGCGGTGCGACGATTGTCGCGGCCTCATCATCCTGTGTCATGCATTCGTGGGGGCGGTGAACGCGCGGGGCAACGGGCAGGCCCTGGAAATTTTCAGCGAGACTCCCCAACCCCTGGCGCCGAGGCACTGGCCTCCAGGCCGCTGCTCATGCGAGACGAGGGGCTGGAGTCCCGAAGCAGGCGCGCTGACAGGGGAGGAACGATGACGCTGCCCGGACGCAGGATGACGTCGCTGTGGTTGGCCGGATGTCTCATGGCCGCGGGATGCTCGAAGAAGGAGGAGCCCGCCGAGGCGCAGGCCCTGCCCCTGGCGACGGGCGTGCCCTCGACCCGGCCCCCCGAGGGCACCATTCCGCGCGAGGGCGAGGCCGCCGCCAGGCCGCCCGTCCACACGGCCAGCAACGAGGTGCAGGCGGGCGGGCCTTCCGGCGGCGCCGTGCCGCCCTCGGACGTCCCGGCGCAGGACGCGCCCTCCGAGGACGTGAAGAGCCGGGAGTGGACCACCGGCGCCGTGGAGCTGAAGCGGCGCCCAGAGGCCCAGACGGTGACGCTGCGCTCGGTGCGCGCGGGCACGCACGCGGACTTCGACCGCGTGGTGTTCGAGTTCGACGGGCCGCAGGTGCCCGGCTATCAGCTCCAGTACGTGGACACGCCCATCATCCAGTGTGGCTCGGGGGACGAGACGCCCGTGGCCGGTCAGGCCTGGCTCCAGGTCACCCTCACGCCGGCGCGCGGCCATGACGACCAGGGCCGCGCCACCGTCGCGGCCACCGAGCTGAAGCCCAAGCTGCCCACCCTGCTGGAGCTGGTGCGCACGTGTGACTTCGAGGCCGAGGTGACGTGGGTGCTCGGCACCCGGGCCCGCGGCGAGTACCGCGTCCTGGAGCTGCGTGAGCCCACCCGCCTCGTGGTGGACGTGAAGCACTGAGCACGCGGGCGCGTCACCCGGCCCGGAGCTGGCGCGCCAGCGCGTCCAGCTCGTCCAACAGGCGCTGGTGCCGCGCACGCGCACGCGGCCCCTGGGCCCGCAGCGCCATGGCGAGCGCCGCGGGCAGGTTCACCGCGGCGTCTCCGCGCAGCCGCTCCCGGTACTGCCGCGCCCAGTCCTGGGGCACGCGCAGGGACCAGTTGCGCTCGTCCACCGTGCCGGGCGTGTTGTACGTCTCCGGCATCCCCAGCAGGTCCGTGAAGAACATCATCACGTTGCGCGCGCGGCTGGCGAACAGGTCCGCCACCTTCGCCTGCGCGAGCCGCCCGGGGTTCGCCGCCAGCTCGCGCGCGAGGGCCTCTCGTCCGGAGTCCTCCGGGCACAAGCGCCAGGACAAGTAGTCCGCCTGGGCACGCAGGGTGCCCTGCCACTGCCAGTCCGTCACCAGCCGCCACAGGGACTTCGTGTCGTGGTTGCCCACCATCACCCAGTCCTCGGGCCCCACGTTCTCGCTGCGGTAGACGTCCACCGGGTTGCCCAGGTCCGCCTTCTGCGTCACGCGGAAGCGGCCCAGGCCGTACTGCGCCAGCACGCGCTCCAGCGGATAGGGCAGCGTGCTGAGCACCTCGGCGAGCAAATCACCCACCTGCCGCCCGTTGCGCCGGGCCGCCTCCACCACCGTGTCGAAGAGGACGCTGTAGCGGCGCACCTGCTCCGGCGTGAGGTCCTTCACCCAGCGGTCCGCGTAGCGCGGCACGGCGCGGTCCAATTGGCCGGGGCGGACGAGCGCGAAGCGCGCCAGCACCGGGTGGTCCGGCAGGTCCGGGGACGAGAAGAGGCGGGCGCCGTGCTGCACGGACCACAGCGCGTCCGGCAGGTCCGCGCGGTACACCCACGGGCACACCAGACCGTGCGGATGGTCCAGGCGCAGGCCGTCGTACTCGCCCAGCATCTTGTCCATGCGCGCGTTCATGAAGCGCAGCACGGGCCCGCTGCGGCTCCCGGCGCTCGCCCCCGCGTCATCGGCCTCGAAGTACTGCCCCGGGTCCATCACCGGATAGTTCCAGGGCTGGCCATCCGGGTTCGTGCGGCTCGGCGGCGCGCCCATGACGTAGGTGCGCAGGAAGAGGCCCTGCCACGCCCACGCGTCGCGAGGCGACAGGCCAATCTGCAGGTCCCCGTACAGCTTCAGCCGCCATGCGCCCGCGCGCTCGCGCAGCGCCTCGTGCTGCGCGTGGACCAGGAACTGGCAGAAGGCGTAGCGCTCCAGCGAGTCCGCGTACCGCAGCTCGAGCTGCGTCAGGCGCGCGGCGGCCGCCGCTTCCTCCTCGGGGCGCGGGCTCCACAGGCGCCCATCCAGCGAGTCCGCCCAGCGCCGCCAGTCCGGCTCGCCCTTCTCCTCGCACAGCACGTCGAAGAGCGCGTCCCGCACCAGCCAGGCCCGGTGCTGCTGGCGGAACGTGTCGAAGCGCGAGGCCAGCGCATCGATGGCGGCGGACGCTCCCGGCTCCGCGCGCTGCTGGCGGAAGGACCGCCACGCCTCGTTCAGCAGCGCGGCCTGCAGCCGGAAGGCCTGACGGAAGCGCTCCCCGGGGCTGAACGACGCGGAGCGGTTGGCGGCGAGCCCGGCCACGCGGCCCGGCGGCAGCAGCGCCCCCCAGGGCTCGGGCGCCTCCAGCGCCGCGAGCGCCACGTTGAGCACGTTGCGCGAGAAGAGCGTGCCGTCATAGGGCGAGGCGTTGAACTCGGTCAGCTGCCCCTGGGGCCCCAGCTGGATGCCGTTGAAGCCCAGCGCCCGTGCGAACGCCAGGAAGCGCGCCGCGCCCTCCGAGTAGGGCGTGCCCCAGCCAGTGTCCTCTGCTGGAAGGCTGGGGAAGCTCGGGTCGTGGATGCTGAGCACCAGGTTGTGGACGTCGAGCGCGGCCAGGGCTTCGGAGACGAGTCGGTGATGATTTTCGGGCAGCAAAGCGCGGGACATGGCGGAAGGGGCTGACCCTATGGCCCCCAGCGTGATGCGCCAACCGTCCTGGCGTCCCGAGCCCGCCGCTTCGTTGTCGAGCCCTCACTCGTCCCAGGCCGAGGCTCACTGCCCTCCCCCGGGAGGGACCTCGCTCATGAGGAGCGTGCCCGTCTGGAAGTGGTCCTGCGTGCCGCACGGGGTGGGCTGCAGCCGCTCCGGGCAGCCCACGACCTGCGTCGCGCGCGTCGTGTGCGTGAAGCAGCGCGCGCCCTCCGTGTCCCACTCGGCCTCGTGCAGCCACGCCTCCGAGTCCACCTGCACGCCGACGCCGTCATGGAGGTTCACCCAGCTTCCGTCCTGGGTGTGCGACGTGCCGTCCCCGCAGAAGTCCGCGCGCACCATGCGCGTGCACGCCTGGTGGTGGTCCGCCAGGCTCTGCCCATCCGAAGTGGTGGCCCAGGGCCGGTAGCCGAAGCGCACGCACTTGGCGATGGCCGCCCCCTCACAAGCGAAGGTGAAGCGCGCGGCGTCCGTTATCTTCGCGCCGCCGCCCTCCACCCCCTCGCGGTAGTCCCACCGCCCCAGGACGGGGATGGCGCCCAGCGCGGTGCCGTCGTCCGCCGGGCACGCGGGCTTCCAGAGGCCCTCGCCAGCGTCGAGGTAGGAGACGCGGTACACCCAGACGTCCGCGTCCGCGCCCGTCCCCGGCTCGATGCCGTCGATGCGCAGCGCCACGGTGCCGCCGCTGCCCAGGTTGCCGGTGAATCGCGCGCCCAGGAAGTCCTGGCCGGACACCGGGACGCCCGCGGATACACCGTGGAAGACGCTGCCCTCCAGCCGCGGGCCGCCCACGACTTCATCCGCGAGGCGCGTGCCCGCGAGGTCCACGGACACGAGCATCTGCCCAAGCTCGGTGGTGTTCAGGTTCCGGCCGTTGAGGTTGCGGCCGTTCAAGTTCCGCCCGTTGGGTGACGCCAGCTCCGCCACGGCGGAGCGCAGCGCGGGCGCCTCCTCCGCCACGCCCCCCGCACACCCCGCCATGCTCACCGCGACGGCCACCGCGGCCAACGTCGACGTCCTCGCACCCATCGCCCCACCGCCTCTCCGGCCCGACTCGGCGGCAATGTCCGCAGCAGTCGGCCGCCCGGCAACTCGCGCGGCGACCCGCAAGCACTTGCTCCGTCGACTGCCCATCACCCACCCGAGACGCCAGGGCGAACGTGGGGTTCCTTCGTCCGCTAGCGCGCGGAGCGCATGTGGGGCAGCCAGGCAGGCGCTCAAGGCGCGGGCGTGGCTGCCACGTCCGCGCACACGCGCAGGCCCACCGTCACGTCACGAAGGGAGGGCTCCGGCAGCTCACGGTTGGAGGAGCGCGCGGAGGTGGCGGCGAACGCGAAGCTCCCGCCGCGCGCCACGGCCTTGCCCGGCTCCAGCCAGGAGCGGGTCCACTCCCACACGTTGCCGGACATGTCGTCCACGCCGAACGGGCTGCGCGAGGCGGGGTGGCTGCCCACCTCGTCGGGGCCGAAGCCACCGGGCTGCTTGCCGTACGTCGTGTCGATGTTGGCGTCGTCGGGGGCCAGGGTGTCGCCGTGCGGGTACTCGCGCCCGTCGACGCCGCGCGCGGCGCGCTCCCACTCCAGCTCCGAGCAGAGCCTCGCCCCCGGGACACGGCCGCTCTCCGACAGCCACGCGGCATAGGCCTCCGCTTCCGCGAAGGTGATGCCGCTCACGGGGAAGCGGCGCCAGTCCTGCACCGCGCGCAGGGCCCTCCGCGCGTAGCGCAGCGGCTCCCCGGCCCGCGCCACGTAGGACTCGCTCCCGGGTTGGAAGCGCAGCCGCCAGACGCCCTCCACCTTCCCCAGCGCGAGCTGCCCCGCGTACCCGCCCGTGCCCACGCGCGGCAGGTGCTGCGCGCGCCGCGCCGGTGGCAGCGACTCCACGAAGGACAGCCACTCGGCAAACGTCACCTCATGCCGAGCGATGAGAAAGCCGGGCACCTGGACCGTGTGCAGGGGCACCGCGTTGAAGAACTCGCGCACGCTGGCCTCGGCCGCGCTGCCGAACCTCACCTCGCCCGGGGGAACGAAGACGAAGCCCTCCGGAACCGTCCCCGCGCGGAGCAGGGGCACGCGCAGCCGGCGCGCCTCTCCGCGCCGCAGCAGCGCCCACTGCACCACCGGCTCGTATCCCAGCGCACGGGCGGATATCCGGTACGTGCCTGGTGGCACCGGCGCATCCACCCATCGCCCCGGGGGCGCGCTCAGGGGTTCGCCCAGTTGGTAGCGGCCCTCGGCATCCCTCGCCAATGGGCGCAGCTCCACCTCCGCGCCCGTGGCGGTCGTCTCCAGGGTGAGGCGCGCGGGGGCATTCCAGCGCCGCCAGCGCGTGCCCTCCACGTCGTAGAGGCGCAGGCGCTGGAGCAGCGCTGGCAGCGCCGAGACCTCCTCGTTCCGCTCGGCCCACAGGGCGCGCTCGTAAAGGAAGCCCGCCAGCGCCTCGCGGACATCGGGGCGCCCGGGGGCCAGAGCCAGCGCGCGCTCGAGCCGGCCGGCCACCTCGTCGAAGCGGCCACGCAAGCGTCCGGCCTGCGCGCCCGCCTGGCGCCAGCGCCGGTCCGCGTCGGCGCGCCGGCCCCCGTCATAGAGGCGGAAGGCCTCGGCGCGCTCGGCGTCCAGCTCGGCCCAGGCCTGACGCACGTCATCCATGGCCCGCGCCGCTTGTCCGAGCTCCTCACGCACCTGCCGGTCCAGGCTCCAGCGCTCTCTCAGCTTGAGCCCGCCGTAGACGAGCCCCAGGGACACGACGAAGCCCACCGCCAACGCCTGCCGCGTCCGCCGGCTGCGCACCATGGTGCGGCGCGAGGCCTTCAGGAAGTCCCGCTCCCGGCGGGTGAGCACGCCCGCGTCGAGCACCTTCGCCTCCGCGAGCTGGCGCGGCCCCCAGAGCGACTCGCGCGGGTGGCCGAGCTTCTCCCAGTATGCGGCGGCGGACTCCAGGCGGGCCTGGACGTCCCGACGCTCGGAGGCCTCGGCCAGCCAGCGCGCCAGCGTGCCCCAGCCGGAGAGCAGCGCCTCGTGGGCCAGCTCGTACGAGGTGCCGTCCTCGGCCTCCCGCGCCACCAGCAGGCGCGCGTGGACCAGCGCCTCCAGCGCGGCGCGGTAGCGCGCGTCATCGCCCACCAGCTCGCGGTCCGTCTTCCTGGCGCGCGTGCCGTCCCCGGTGACGAGCCGCAGCAGCACGCCCCGGGCCGCGACCCGCTGGTCCGGCAGCAGCCGCGCCACCGCTGCGTCCGCGTGCCGCGCGAGCGCCCCCGCCACGCCGCCCATCGTGTCCAGCGCGGCCTGCGTCAGGACACCCGCCGCCGCGTCGCGGGCTTCCCACATCTCGGCCAGCGCGAACTGGAGCACCGGCAGCCCGCCCTCTGCGGCGGACAGGGAGGAGGCGACGAGCACGTCCACCAGGGCATCGGACTCGAAGCGCACGCCCTTCACGCGCGCGGGGCCCGTCACCGCCTCGCGCGTCTCCTCGGGCGTCAGGGCGCGCAGCAGGTACAGCGCGCGAGGCACCTCGGCGCCCAGGCCCGGAACGGAGGACAGGCGGGTGAGGAAGTCGCTGCGCCCCGTGGCCAGCAGCCGCACGCCACTGGCGCCCTCCGCGAGCGCCCCCAGGGCCTGCCCCGCCAGCTCCGCCTCGGCGGGCGGCGCCAGCGTCACCAGCTCCTCCAGTTGGTCCACGTAGACGAGCAGCCCGTCACGCGCCCCCAGCTTCATGCGGAGCCGGCGCACCAGGGAGGTGGGCTCGGCGCGCAGGGCCTCGGCCAGGGCCTCCTCTTCGGTCTCCAGGGCGGGAGCGAGGGCCGCGGCCAGGGCCGACAGGGGCCTGCGCCCCGGCACCAGCCGCACGGCGCGCCAGTGACGCCCGTCCTCCAGCCCGCCCTCCGCCACCATGGGGAGCAGGCCCGCGAGGCACAGCGAGGACTTGCCCACGCCCGAGTCGCCGGTGATGAGCAGGAAGGGCTCCGCGCGCATCCGCTCCAACACCGCGCGCTGCTCCCGGTGGCGGCCGAAGAAGAGGGCGCGGTGCTCCGCCTCGAAGGCCTGGAGGCCGCGGTAGGGATTGCCCTCGGGCACGGCCAGGGCGACGTCCTCGCGAGTGAGGGACTCCAGGGCGTCGAGGAGCTGTGACGCCGTGGCATACCGCTCCGACGGCTCCCGGCGGAGGCACTTGTCGATGATGGCGGCCAACGCCGCGTCCACGCCGGGCGCGGCCCGGGCCAGCGGGCCCGCGTCCTGGCCACGCACCTTCTCCGGCAGCTCGCGCCACGGCACGTCGCGGAAGGGCCCCTTGCCCGCACACAGCTCGTACAGGACGACGCCCAGCGAGTACACGTCGCTGCGCGCCGTCAGCGCCTCCCCGGCCCAGGCCTCCGGCGACATGTAGTAGGGCGTCCCCACCAGCGAGCCGCGCGGCAGCGACGGGAGGAAGACCCCATCCAAGGAGCGCGCGCCCAGGTTCGGGCTGGCTTCCGGGTCCAGCTCCGCGGGCAACGCCAACGGCGCGGAGTGCCTGGGCGCGTCTGCCTCCGTGCCCCCCGCGGCCCGGTCCAGGAGCTTCGCGAGGCCGAAGTCGAGCAGCTTCACCTCCCCGCTCTCGGTGAGCACGGCGTTGCCGGGCTTGATGTCCCGGTGCAACACCCCGCGCCGGTGCGCGGCGCTCAGCCCACGCGCCAGGTCGCGGCCCATGGCGAGGACACGCTCCCAGGGCTGGGGCGTGGGCAGGCGGTCCAGGCTCCGCCCCCGGATGAACTCGGAGACGAGGTAGGGCTGCTCCTCCAGCTGTCCCACCCGGTAGAGCGTGACGACATTGGGGTGCTGGATTCGAGCGGCGGCCCGCGCCTCCACGAGGAACCGCGCCAGGGCATGGGCCCCCAGTGCGGGGATGAACTTCACCGCGACGGGGCGCTCGAGCAGCGTGTCGTGGGCCAGGAACACCCGCCCCGTACGTCCCCGTCCAATGGGCCGCACGAGCCGGTACTCGTCGAACTCCTCGGGAGGAGTCCACGCATCGGAAGGCGGCGAGGCGGCCGGAGAGCCCACACCCGGTGCCTATGCACCCGTCCATCAGGGGTCAACTGAACGGCCCCCGAGGGAGGCGCCTCCAGGACAGAGGTCCCTCCCAAGTGTTGGTTGCCGGGCACTGGCGGCACTCACCACGCTCAGCCGCGCTTCACCTTCCCCTTGCTGGGCTTGAGCATGTTGCGAATCTTGTCCTCGAGGTCCTGCGGCAGGCAGGGCTTGGCGACGAACGCGTCCGCGCCCGCGTCCCGGGCGTGCTCGGCGTTGCCCGCAAGCACGTGCCCCGTGAGCGCCATGACCGGGATGTTCCGGGTGCGAGCGTCCTGCTTGATGCGCCGCGTCGCCTCCCAGCCGTCCATGATGGGGAGGGACAGGTCCATCAGGATGATGTCGGGCTCGCCCTCGCTGGCCTTCGCCACCGCCTCCATGCCGTTGCGGGCGGTGTCCACCTCGAAGCCGACGAACTCCAGGTACTCGGCGTACATCTCCCGCGCGTCGTCGAAGTCGTCCACCACGAGGACGCGCTTCTTGTTCCCGCGTGTGTCGGGCTCCGCGGGAGCCGACATGTCATCTGCCGGAAGGGTCATCGCCGTGCTCTTCATGAGACCGAGGCCTCTCGGGTTGGAACGGGCGTTGAGCAATCTATACACGCCCCTCCCGACGTGCCCACCCCACCCCGCTCTTCAACGAATGCGAACCGGAGTGCCGATACGTGTTCATTGATAGACACATGCGGCAGCCCGCATGAACAAAAGCCTCCCATGGATGTCCATGGGAGGCTCTTGAAACAGCCGACGGAACGTTCAGCGACCGACGCCTGTCACGGGACCGCGACCGCCTTCGGCTGCTGGACGAGCCCTGTCACGGTCAGGTTCGAGACGAGAGGCTGACCCATGTAGTTCTCGTAGTTCCCCATGATGAAGCGGGAAGGCAGCTCGGCGAAGTACACCTCGATCTTGACGGTGCTGAACTCGAGGATCGAAATCGGGTTGCCGGAATAAGTGAAGGACCAGCGGGAGGTGTAACCCGACGGAACAATCGCGAACGCCGGGGGCTCGGCCGGATCACGCGTCGCCAGGGGACTCAGCGGCTCCGCCGAGTCGAGATAGAACCCCTCCGCGTTACCGTGCTCTCCCTTGGAGTCGCCAATCCCGGCCTCGGGCGGGATGGTCACAGGGCCGTAGATGTTGCGGTGGAAGCGCACGTACACCGGCGCACCATCATAAACGGGACGAGAGATGGGGTGATTGAAGGTCAGGTAGACCTTCTCGCCATCGTTCAGCTCCGTGGCGGACTGCTCGCCCACCGACGACGTCTCCTGGTAACGCGCCTCCACGATGGACATCGGGCGCACCGCCGACGGGTCCCCCGTGAAGAAGAAGCCGGTCCGCGAGTACATGCTGCCGCCCTCGGCGGACACGGCGCGCACGTCGATGTTGTACTCCCGGCCATCCGCGATGGAGCCACCCGGGTTGATGGTGGCGCTGTAGCCACCGTTCGCCACGCTGGTCGTCACGGGCAGCAGCTCCCGCGCGTCCTCGCTCGTCATCCGGACGGAGAGCGACCCCGCCTGGATTGGCTGGTTGAAGAACAGGTGGATGGGCTCACCGGGACGCACCAGGTTGCGCAGCGGGTGCATGTCCGCCATGGCGCCCCGCAGGCTGGCCACGTTGCTGCTCTCGAGGCTCAGCGGCACGTTCTGCGGGCGGGAGTACGGCAGGCTGAGGAGGCGGGTGGTGCTGTTGCTGACCACCTCGGCGGCCGAATACGTGCTGACGTAGCCGCCCGTCTCCGGGATGCCGTCGCCGTTCGCGTCCATGGGGGACACCCACAGCTTGTACTCCGGAACGGTGAAGCTGTTGGCGCGGGTCAGGCGCGCCAGCTCCGGCGCGCTGGGGATGCCCGTGAACGTCAGCAGGCCCTGCTCGTTCGCGACAGCCTCCACCACCACGGAGCTCACCATCGACGTGGACACGTCCCCGCTGTTGATGGAGCCCGCCGGCGTGGCCTCCAGCGTCGCCCTCGCGCCCGCGGCGGGACGGCCCTGCGGCGTCACCACCAGGAAGTTCAGCGTGCCGTCCAGGCGCGACAGCGTGATGGGCCCGAAGCTCGCGTTGCCGTTGTTGATGGGAACGTTGCCCGCCGACGAGGGCACCGTCGCCACCGAGCGCAGCGTGGCGTAGCCCGCCTTCGAGAACGTCAGCAGCACCTGGGAGCCAGCCGGGACGTTCTTGTACGTGAAGTTGCCCTTCGCATCCGTCGTGGCCGTCACCGCCTCCGCCGAGCTGCCGATGGTCATCTCCACCGTGACCTCGTTCAGGGGCCGCAGGTCCGTGCTCAGCACCTGGCCCGACACCGTGCCCTTCGGCGTGGCCGGCGTCACCACCGTCACCGAGTCGGGCTCACGCACGCCGTCCGCGATGCCGTCGCCGTCCGCGTCCACGAGGTCGTCGCCACAACCCAGCGCCAGGAACGGAACCACGGCCATTACCAGATGCTTCTTCATCATCCCCGCCTTGAAAGAAAAGTCCCCAAGTATCGCCGCCTCAACAGTGTCGAGACGCGAGCCGGACACTCTCCGACACATGCCCGTTCCGTCAAGGAGGCCCCCCCTTGATTCGGCGCCCGCGCTCCCGCTCCAGAAATGGCTCGAGCGGGTGTGTCATGGATCACTCGGACAACCCCGTCTGTCATCCCTCAACCTGGGTCTCCGTAGACCCAAGTCTGATACACCCCTGGCTTCCCAAGAGCGCTGCTAGCGTGGGGGCATGCCGGATGTATTGGATGTCAATGACCCATGTCTCGCCTGCGCCATCGTCCGCGGCGCGACGCGGCCCGTGGGAGGTGTCATCGCCCGCGCGCATGGATTGGTGTTGCATGGTGTGGCGGGTCCCAGCCCCGTCCCGGGCTGGGTGGTCCTCTCCAGCGAGCGGCACGTGCGCGGCTGGTACGACCTCCCCCCGGACGCGGCGAGCGAGCTGGGCCCCTTCGCCGCCCGGGTGATGCGCGCCCAGCGCGAGGTGCTCGGCGCCGAGCACGCCTACGCCTTCGCCATTGGCGACGTGCTGCGCCACTTCCACCTGCACCTCGTGCCCCGCTATCCCCAGACGCCGCAGCGGCTCTGGGGCCGCGCCGTCTTCGACGCCCCCGCCGCCGACCACCTCCCCGCCCCGGCGCTGGAGGACGCCGCCCGGGCGCTCTCCGCCGCGCTGTCCGGATGAAGCCCCGGCCCGGAGCCGGCGCCACGTGGTAGAGACTGCGGCCTTCCTCCCGTCGAGAGGTGCCGCCTTGTTGCCCGAGCCCCGCAACCGCGTCCTGGAGAAGATGCTCGAGCGGCTCTATGCCGCGCTCGCGTCCGGCCCCAGCCTCAACAGCCGGCCGCACAACAGCCGCCAGCGCGTGGACCTCGCCACGCTGAGCCGGCTGGATGGAACGCCCCCCCACGCGGTGCTGTCCGCCCTGCTGAGCGAGAAGGCCCAGGCCCGCCTCGGCGTGAAGCCGCCCTCGCCGGAAGCCCGCACGCGCAAGGCGTCCGCCCAGGCCCGCCCCGCGGACGAGGCCCCGCCGGCTCCCGAGCCCGACACGGCGTCCGACGCGCCAGCGCCTCCCGAGGCCACCGGCGCGGCCTCGCGCGAAGAGGAGGAGCAGCAGGCCCTGCTGCGCAAGCTGGCCACCATCGTCGAGGACGCCCGCACCTTCGAGCAGGACACCGGCGCCCACGTGCTCCACGTCGGCTTCCCCCTGCTGCACCTGCCGCCGGGCGCCAGGGACTCGCGCGGCTTCGGCACGCGGCGAATCCTCGCGCCCGTCGCCTTCGTCCCCGTGCGCCTCACGCTCAAGAAGGGCCGCGTGCCCTCCGTGGAGCTGGAAGGCGCCGAGGCGGGCGTGGACCGCGTGACGCCCAACACGGCGCTGCTCGCGTGGGTGGAACAGCAGACCGGCCAGCGGCTCGGCGACCTCTTCTCGGACGAGACGGGTGAAGAGCCCTGGCGCGAGCTGAACGAGCTGGTGGCCGCCGTGTGCAAGGCCCTGGAGCTGCCCGCTCCGCCCCCCTTCACCCCGGACACGCCCCTCTCGCCCGTCCCCCGGAGCGACGACGCCCAGCCCGAGGCCGCCATCCTCCCCAGCGCCGTGCTCGGCCTGTACCCCCTGTCCAACCAGAGCCTCGTGGACGACATGCGCGCGCTCCTGGACGGCGAGCCCATCTCCGGTCCGCTGGAGAGCTTCCTCCGCGTGGACGTGTCCCTGGGCGAGCCCGCGGGTCACGGCGGCGGTGAGCCCAACCTGGAGGGCCTCAAGCGCGCGGGTGAGGAGCGGCTCGTCACCCTGGCGGACCCCTGCCAGGCCCGGGCGGTGCGGCTGGCCCGCGACAGCCGCGGGCTCGTCATCCACGGCCCCCCGGGCACCGGCAAGTCGCAGACCATCGCCAACGCGGTGGGCGACCACCTGGCGCGCGGTGAGCGCGTGCTGCTCGTCTGCGACAAGCGCACCGCGCTGGACGTGGTGAAGCATCGCCTGGACCACCTCGGCCTCGGCCACCTGTGCGCCGTCGTCCACGACGCGCAGCGGGACCAGCGCGACCTCTACCTGGGGATTCGCGAGCAGCTCGACACGCTGCCGGAGACGCGGACCGACGCGGCCGTCACCAGGGAGCTGGCGCGCGTCGACACAGAGCTTCAGTCGCTCCACGACGAGCTGACGGCCGCCGACCGCGCCCTCTCCGAGCGCCCCGCTGGCGGCACCGCCCCCTCCTTTCACGAACTGGTGGGGCAGTGGTTCTCCGTGGAGGCCCCCGCCGGCCTCATGCCCGCGGTGACGAGCCTCACCGGCGCCCGGCTGAGCGACGTGGCCCCTCGCGAGCGCGAGGTGCGCGAGGCGCTCGAGCGCGGCGGCAAGGAAGGCTACCCGGAGAACCCCTGGCGCGAGGCGCTGGGCACCGACCTCCCTACCTACCTCGCGACGCCGCTGGCCACGTTCCGGGAGCGGCTGGCCGCCGCCGACGGCGCGGCGCGAGACGCCGATGCGCTCGCGGCGCCCGAGGTGCCCGCCTTCGGCGCGGACCCGAGCGGGGAAGGCGCGGCGCGGGCCGCCTTCGCGGAGCAGCTGGCGCCGCTGCTGGAGGCCGCGAGCCCGGACGTCCTCGCGCGCTGGGGCTCCGCGACGCCGGACGCGGTCCGGGCCGCGAAGACGCAGCTCGACGGGCTGGCGGCGCAACGCCAGGTGCTCGCGGAGGGACCGCTGGACGCGGAGCTCGCCCTGGTGCATCGCGAGCAGCCGCAGGCCCTGGGCGCGCTGAGCACCGCGCTGGCAGCGCTGGGCTCGTACCTGGACATCGCCCGGAGGTGGTACGCGTTCTTCTACTTCGCGCGGAAGGCCGGAGCGCGCCGCGTGCTCCAGCAGTTCGGCCTGACGCTGAGCGTCCTCGCCGCCGAGCGCGTCACCCGCTTCTTCACGGGCGCGAAGGCGCGCGCGCTGCTCAACGAGTACCACCGCGCGACGCTCGCCCCCGGCGCCACGGAGTCGCTGGGTGACGAGGCCCTGTCCCAGGCGCTCCGCACCCACGCGTCCCTCTTCGAGCTGCTCGAGACGCTGGAGCGCACGCCCTCGCTCGCCTCGTGCCGGGACGCGGTGCGGACCGCGCTGGCGGGAGACGCGGCCGCGCGCGCGGCGCTGCTGACCGCGCTGCGCCAGTCCGCGGCCCGGGGCGACGCCATCGCCCGGCTGGAGGCTCGGCTCCAGGAGGCCGGGCTCTTCTCCGCCGCCTGGCTCGACGCACGCTCGCGCGGGCTGCGCTCGGGCGAGCGCCTGGCCACCGTCACCACGGCGCTGCTGTCACGGCTGTCCACGGTGGAAGGGCTGCTGCGCATGCGCGCGGTGCTGGCGGGCCTGCCCCCGGCGCTCGCGTCCGCCGTGGAGCGGCTGGCGCTCCAGGGCGCGGAGGCCGAAAGCGGCTGGCGCGCGGTGCTGAGGGCCACGCTGGCGGCGGAGGCGTCCGCGCGGCTGAAGGAGGACCCGGCGCTCCAGCACATCGACGCCGAGCGCGTGCGCGCCGCCCATTCGCGCTACCGCGTGCTGGAGGAGAAGAAGCGGGGGCTCGTGCGCGATGCGCTGGTCCACCGCTGGACGCAGCGTCAGCGCGAGCGGCTGCTGGCGGGCACGGGCGGCCGGCTCAACGGCCAGGGCGCGGAGCTGCGCCGGCGGCTGATGCTCCGGGG
The DNA here is from genome assembly GCA_023426545.1 of Pseudomonadota bacterium. Taxonomy (GTDB): domain Bacteria; phylum Myxococcota; class Myxococcia; order Myxococcales; family Myxococcaceae; genus Myxococcus. The sequence goes on along the minus strand of JAFAAN010000014.1, from coordinate 63,650 downwards.
CGAGCGCGCCCTGCGCGTGCGCCAGGTCATCGCCGCGGGCCAGGGCATCGAGGGCGGCGACCCCCTCTTCGACGTGCGCCCCGTGTGGATGGCCAGCCCGCAGACGGTGGCGCAAATCTTCCCCCGCCGGCCCATCTTCGACGTCGTCATCTTCGACGAGTCCTCGCAGTGCCGGCTGGAAGAGGCGCTGCCCGTGCTCACCCGCGCCCACCGCGTGGTCATCGCGGGCGACCCGAAGCAGCTGCCGCCCACGCGCTTCTTCGAATCCGCCGTGGTGCAGAACGCCGAGCAGGAGGCCGAGACGGAGCAGGGCCTCTTCGAGGAGCAGCAAGCCGAGGTGGAGGACCTGCTGTCGGCGGCGCTCAACCTCGACATCGACCAGTGCTACCTCGACGTGCACTACCGCTCACAGAACGCGGACCTCATCGCCTTCAGCAACGACCACTTCTACGACAAGCGGCTCCAGGCCATCCCCGCGCACCCGTCCCACCGCGCGCCCCACGCGCCGCTGCGGCTGCTCCCCGTGGGGGGCACCTACGAGAAGCGCGCCAACCTCATCGAGGCGCGCGCCGTGGGCTCGCTGGTGAAGGAGCTGCTCGCGCGCCCCCAGCCGCCCTCCATCGGCATCGCGTGCTTCAACCTCACGCAGCGCGACGCCATCAACGACGTCCTCGATGACATGGCCGCGAGCGACGCCGCCTTCGCCGCCCGGCTGGCGGCGGCGCGCGTGCGCCGGGGCTCGGGCTCGTTCGAGGGCCTCTTCGTCAAGAACCTGGAGAACGTCCAGGGCGACGAGCGCGACCACCTCATCATCAGCACCACCTACGGCCCGGACCGGCAGGGCCGCTTCTACCGGCGCTTCGGCCCCCTGGGCAGCGCGGGCGGTGGGCGGCGGCTCAACGTGCTGGTGACGCGCGCCCGGGAGCAGATTCACCTCGTCACCTCGATTCCGCGCGAGGCCTACCAGTCCCTGCCGCCCATCGAGGCGGGCCGGCAACCCAACGGCGGCTGGCTCCTCTTCGCCTACCTCCGCTTCGCGGAGGCCGTGGAGCAGACCTACGCCCAGGAGGCCCGGCGCGAGGCCGGGGATGACGCGCATGAGGCGGCCCGGCCACCGCCGGAAGCCGACGTGCGCGTGCGGCCCACGGAGGCGGGCTCGGCCTTCGCGCAGGCCCTGGCCGGACACCTGGCCGCCCGGCACCACGTGTCGTCGGACGTCCACTGGGGCAATGATGGCTTCTGCGTGGACCTCGCGCTCCACCATCCGAACCTGCCGGGCGACGTCACCGTCGGCGTGCTGTGCGACGGCACGCGCTACCCCAAGGCCACGGACCGCGTGGAGTGGGACCTCTTCCGCACCGGTGTCCTGGAGAGCCAGGGCTGGCAGCTGGTGCGGCTGTGGACGCCGCACTTCTTCCGCGACCCCGAAGGGGCCACCACCCAGGTCCTTCAAGCCTCGGGCGAGAAGCTGATGCGCGAGCCGTCCGCCACGTCCCAGGCAGCGGCCGTGCCCTCCCGGGGCGTGGTGCATTGAGGCCCGGGCGCCGCGCTCACGGCGCCCCTCCCTCTGCCGCCTCCCTGGAGTGAAACCCCACGCCCTGCCGCGTGTCCAGGGAGCATTACCCCACGGGTCCGACATCGGGCAGGCAACCTGGAGGCCCCCATGGACCTCCCTCGCCAGAGAGGGAAGAATGCCCACCGTCCCATGCGTGCCTCCCGTTCTTTCGCGTTCCTCCTGTCGCTGCTCCTCCTGTCCGCCCCCGTGCTCGCGGACAACAACGCGGATGAGGCGGACATCGCGTTCGAGCTCGGCAACGAGGCGTACTCGAAGGGCCAGTACGCCGAGGCGCTGCGCTCCTACTTCACCAGCTACCGGCTGGTGCCCAACCGCAACGTCCTCTTCAACATCGCCCGCTGCTTCGAGGCGCTGGGCAAGTTCAACGAGGCGTACCGCTACTACAACGACCTGCTCGCCGAGGACCTGCCCAAGGAGGACGCCGCCGAGGTCTCCCGCTCGGTGGACCGGCTGCGCCCCAAGGTCGCGCTCGTACGCGTCACCACCACCCCCAAGGGCGCCGACGTCTACGTGGACCGCATGGACCTGGGCAGCCGGGGCCGCTCTCCCCAGACGCTCGCGCTGACGCCCGGCCGCCACAAGGTCATGGTGAAGAAGGACGGCTACCGCCCCGCGGAGGCCACCCTCACCCTGGTGCGCGGCCGTGAGATGGACCAGACCTTCGACCTCACCCTCATCACCGGCGGCGTCGAGGTGACGGGCACGCCGGAGGGCGCGGAGATTCGCGACGCCCCCAACGGCAATGTCCTGGCGCGGGTGCCCGGGCGCGTGCGGCTGCCGCCCGGCCAGCGCGTGCTCCACGTACGCGCGCCCGGCTACGCGGCCGGCCAGTACGTGGTGGACGTCCCCGCCGACGGCAATGTCCCTCTCGCCGTGGCGCTGCGGCCCCAGGACCGCCCCAGCGGGCGGCTCGTGGTGACGGCCAACCGCGACGGCGCCACGGTGCGCGTGGACGGCAAGCCCGCCGGCTTCACGCCCACCGTCGTCACCCTCCCGGAGGGCGAGCACACGCTGGAGGTCGAGAGCCGCGAGGTGCGCCCGCTCCGCCAGACGGTGACAGTGGTGGCGGAGGAAGAGGTGAAGGTCCACGCCGAGCTGCGCTACGCGCCGCCCCCGGTGCGCGCCGCGTCCAAGAGCCTGGTCACCGTCGACGAGGCCCCCGCCTCCACCACCGTGCTCACGCAGGAGGAGCTGCGCGCCTTCGGCTGGCGCACCGTCGCCGAGGCGGTGGCCGGCGTGCGCGGCTTCTACGTCACCGACGACCGGACCTATACGTACCTGGGCGTGCGCGGCTTCTCGCCGCCGGGTGACCTCAACACGCGCATCCTCATCCTCTGGGACGGCCACTCCATGAACGACGTCTGGGCCGGCCAGGGCTTCGCCGCCCGCGACCTGAGCGTGGACATCCAGGAGGTGGAGCGCATCGAGGTGGTCCGCGGCCCTGGCAGCGCCCTGTACGGTACGGGCGCCTTCTTCGCCGTCATCAACGTGGTGCCCCGCGAGTCGCTGGGCTCGGACAAGCACCTGGAGGTGACGGGCGCGGTGGGCGCGCTGGGCACCACCCGTGGCCACGCCACCGCGTCGTGGGAGGACGGCAACCGCTCGGTGCTGGTGAGCGCCGCCGCCCTGGGCTCCACGGGCGCGGACACCACCCGGCTGGGCGTCAACGGCCCCCTCATCTCCGGGCTGGACGCGGAGCGCGCCGCGGGCGGCTCGCTCCGGGCCCGCGTGGGAGACCTGTCCTTCCAGGCCCAGTTCAACGTGCGCAAGAAGGAGCTGCCCACCGCGCCCTACGGCACCGTGCCCGGCACCGAGGGCAACACCGTGGAGGACCTGCGCGCCTTCGCCGAGGCCCGCTACGAGCGCCAGTTCACCGAGCGCTTCAGCCTGTCGCTGCGCGGCGCGTTCGACCTCAGCCGCTACGAGGGCACCTACGTCTACCCGGAGGAGGACGGCGGCCCCCGGACCGAGGGCGGCGCGGCGGACTGGCTCAGCGCCGAGGCCCGCGCGCGCCTCGGCCTCTTCGAGGGCAACGTCCTCACGATTGGCGTGGAGGGACAGGCCCAGATTCGCGTGCGGCAGGACGCCGGGGCCATGCCCCTGGAGACGAAGGCGCGCACGCTGCTGTCGGCGTACCTGCTCGACGAGTGGAAGGTCCACCCGCGGCTGAGCCTCTCGGCCGGACTGCGCCTGGACAAGTACGTGGACCTGGACAGCACGCCCATCACCCCGCGGCTGGCCGTCATCGCGAAGCCCTACGAGCAGGGCATCACCAAGCTGGTGGCCGGTAACGCCTTCCGCGCCCCCAACGTCTACGAGCTCTACTACGCGGACGGCGTCTCCGTGGGCGCGGCGCTGAACCTGCGGTCGGAGACCATCACCACCTTCGAGCTGGAGCACGCGCACGACCTGACGGACGAGCTGCGCCTCACCGTCGCCGGCTACCACAACCGCATCTCCCGGCTCGTGCAGCTCAGCGCGGAGCCCACGACGTCGGGCGACTGCGGCGGCGCGCCCTGCCTGCGCTACATGAACACCGACGGCACGACGCTGGCCTGGGGCGCGGAGGCCGGCATTCACTGGCAGCCGGGCCGCTGGCTGCTGGTGGACTTGAGCTACTCCTACGTGAAGCTGCGCAACGCCTCGGAGGAGGTCGCCTCCGCGGCGCCCGCGCACCTCGTCGCCGGCCGGATGATGATGCCCATCGGCGCCGGCGACATGCGCCTGGCCACGCAGGCCATCTACCAGAGCGCGCGCCCCACCGCCCCCGGCGGCGCGGAGAGCGGCGAGGCGCTGCTCGTGGGCTTCGGCCTGTCGGGCGACTACGGCCCGCTGCGCTACTTCGCCGGCGTGCACAACCTGCTGGACGCCCGCTACTCGCTGCCCGTGTCGGACGAGAACTCCATCGCGCCGGTGCCCCAGTACGGCCGCACCTTCACGCTCCAGCTCACGGGGACCTTCTGACATGACGTCCGGCGCGCTCCTCACCTTCATCCAGCCCGGGCACGCGCTGTACGAAGGCGAGCTGGAGCTGCGCTTCCGCGTGCTGCGCGAGCCGCTGGGCCACACCCGCGCCGACGTCGCGTTCCCCTTCGAGGCGGACAGCCTGCACCTGGTGGCGCACCAGGGAAGCACCGTGCTCGGGTGTGTCCTCTTCAACCCCGAGGACGCGCACGGCGGCCGGCTGTTCCAGATGGCCGTGGCCCCGCACCTCCAGGGCCAGGGCCTGGGCGCCCGGCTGGTGCGTGAGTTGGAAGCGGAGCTGGCCCGGCGCGGGTTCCGTCAGGTCCACCTGCACGCGCGCGAGCACGCCATCCCCTTCTACGAGCGGCTGGGCTACGCCGTCTTCGGCGAGCCCTATACCGAGGTGGGAATCCCCCACCGCAACATGCGCAAGACACTTGCCGCCCAGGCCGGGTCCCCACCTGTCACCCGGCAACCAGCCTGAGCGGCCCTCCGCCGCTCCCCGCCTCTGGGACGCGAGGGGTGCTGGTAACCTTGGAGGAGCCGGCGCGCCTGCCAGAGCCCCAGGAGACCCGATGAACGGAGCGAATGACGGACGTTCCCCGCCCGATGAGGAGCGCAGTGACGCCGGTCCAGCAGAGCCCCGGCGGCCTCCCATCTACGTCCTGGAGGGCAACACGCTGCACACGCGGCTGACGCGTGCGCTGGGCGTGAACTATCCATTCGTCAGCGATGGCATGCCCTTCGTGTCCCTGCCCCCGCTGGTCCTCGCCGTCTCGGAGGCGGGCGGCGTGGGCATGCTCGGCGTCGCGCCGGAGCCGCCGGACGTCCTGGACGCCCGCCTCCAGGCCATCCAGGCAGGCACGCGGAAGCCCTTCGGCGCGAACCTCCTCGTGGCGCGGAACGGGGACCGGCACGCCACCACGCGCGAGCACCTCGACGTGTGCGTCGCCCGCCGCGTCCCCATCGTCTCCTTCCACGGCGCCCTGCCTCCCGCGGAGTGGGTGGCGGCCCTGAAGGCCGCGGGCATCCGCGTGTGGCTCCAGGCGCCTTCGGCGGATGCCGCGCGGCAGGCCCTGTCGCTGGGCGCGGACGGCCTCATCGCCCAGGGCCGGCAGGCGTCCGGCATCAACCACAGCACCACGCCCACGCTGCCCCTGGTGCGCGAGCTGCGCGCGCTGACGGACACCGTGCCCGTGCTCGCCGCGGGTGGCATCGCCGACGGGCCGAGCGCCGCGCGAGCCCTCTTCCATGGCGCGGACGGCGTCTGGGTGAGCACGCGCATGGTGGCCTCCGTGGAGGCCCACGCGCACCCGGCGTACAAGCAGCGCATCGTCGACGGCGACGCGGGCGACTCGGACCTCACCACCATCTTCGGGGCGGAGTGGCCCGGCCAGCGCATGCGCGTGCTGCGCAACCGCGTGGTGCGCGAGTGGACGGGCCGCGAGGAGCGTGCCCCCCTGGCCCGCCCGCCCTCCGAGCGCGTGGGCACCACCCGGCTCTCCCCGGACCTCCCAGGCGGCGGCCCCACCGTGGACGTGCCGCGGTTCAGCGCCTTCGCGCCCACGCCCGACACCGAGGGCGACCTGGAGGAGATGGCCATGCCGGCCAGCGGCGCCAGCATGGCCCGCATCGAGAGCGTGCAGCCGGCCGGCCAGCTCGTGGTGGAGCTGATGGAGCGAGCGCGCCGGGTGCTCGCCGATCCCCACGGCCTGGAGGCCGACACCGATGAGGACGGCCGGGGCTGACTTGGGGTAGAGCGCCCTCATGGGTGCGAGCTGGCGTCGAGCGGCACAGGTGGGGTGGCTGGCGTTCGCGCTGTGCGGCGCCACCGCGGTGGTGCGCTCGGCCACGGCCCGGATGCCTCCGCCCCCTCAGCGCCTGTCCGCGGCCGAGCACGAGCAGGTGGGCCGCGCCGCCGCGGACCAGGAAGCGGAGTGGCGGCGCAAGTCCCGCAGCGCCTTCCCCGGTGACCGCTGGTCCCAGGACGACGACTTCGGCGCCTCCGAGCGCAGGTGGGCGGTGGACGAGGCCCGCCGCCGGCACGTGCCGGTGACGGACGTCATGGAGGCCATCGACGCGGAGCTGCGCAGCCACGCCGTGCCGCCGCCGCGCAAGGCCACCGCCAGCCCCTGCAAGCCCCGCCCCTTCTATGACTGAGCCCGGCGCTCCCCGCCCATGATTCCCCCACCCCGCAGGCTGCTCCGCTTCGCCCACCGCGCCGCCACCCTCACCAGCCTGCGACTGGCCCTCTTCGCCGCGCTGGCGCTGGCCGCGAGCTGGCGCCCGCTCGAACAGGCCGGCGGGATGAATGACTTCCGCGACGCGCACCTGCTGCACTCGTACGAGGACGCGGGGACGCGCACGGTGACGCACTACGGGCAGCTCCCGCTGTGGAACCCCTGGGCCTGCGGCGGGCAGTACGCGCTGGGCAGCCCGCAGACGCGGGTGGCGTCGCCCACGCTGCTGGTGTCCACACTGCTGGGGGCGCGCCCCGCGGAGCCGCTGCTGCTGTGGGCCTTCCTCGTGCTCGGCATGGAGGGCTTCTTCCACTACGCGCGGCGGCGCGTGGGCTCCGCGCTGGGCGCGCTGGGCGCGGCGCCGCTGTTCGGCCTGGCGGGCTTCACCGCGCTGTCGTGGTCCATTGGCTGGCTCAACTTCGCAGGCTTCCTGCTGCTGCCGTGGCTGCTCTGGGGCACGCGCCGCGCGGCGGAGGGGAGCCTCCGTGGCGCCGCGGTGGTGGCGGGCACCTTCGCGCTGCTGCTGGGCTTCGGCGGCACCTACCCGGTGCCCATGGGCGCGCTCTTCGTCGCGCTGGAAGCCGGGCGCACGCTGCACGGCCTGCGGGCGGCGCCCCGGCGCAAGGCGGCGCTGTGGGCCCTGGGTGCCACCGCCGTGTTCACCCTGGGCGCCTGCGCGTTCCGGCTGTGGCCGCTGGTGGAGACCATGCGCTCGGCGCCGCGCATCATGGCGGGCACTCCTGGCAACTCCGCGGAGGAGCTGGCGCGCATGCTGCTCCAGCTCCCGGCGCGCTCCGGCTACAGCGACCCGGGCAACTTCTTCCTCGCGCCCGCGGCGCTCGCGCTGATTCCCCTCGCCGCGTGGGCGTGGCGCCGCGCGCTGTACCCGGCGGCGCTGGCGGCGCTGTGCGTGTGGATGGCGGCCGGATACGCGGCGGCGCCCTCGCTGTTCGGCGCGCTGCGGCTGCTGCCCGTCTTCGGGACGCTGCGCTATCCCGAGCGCTTCCTCGTCCCCGCCGGGTTCTTCCTCGCGGAGCTGATGGCGCTGGGACTCGCCGTGGTGCTGGCGCGAACGTGGCGCGTGCCGGCCAGCCGCGTGGCCGCGTCATGGTGGCCCACGGCGGCCGCGGTGGCCTGCGTCGTCATCGCCGTGGGGTGGGGCTTCCAGGTCCGCGCCTTCGACCGGCTCAGCCGCTGGTCGCAGATGGTGCCCTCGCCCGGCCCCGTGCCCGAAGAGGCGGAGCGCCCCTTCGCGCAGGCCCGCGGCAACCGCTGGGCCCAGGGCTACTTCCTGGCGCTCAACCGGGGCTCCATCGCCTGCGGCGAGGCGTGGCCCGTGCCCATGTCGGAGCGCCTGCGCGGCGACCTGCCCCAGGAGGAGTACCTGGAAGATGCGTCCGCGGGCACCGCGCGCCGCGTGGAGTGGACGCCCAACCGCGTGACGGTGGACGTGACGGCCACCCGGCCCACACTGCTGCTGGTCAACCAGAACTGGCACCCGGGCTGGAAGTCCTCGGCGGGGGAGGTCGTCTCGCACGACGGGCTGCTGGGCGTGCGGGTGGCGGCGGGGACGCACCGCGTGGTGCTGCGCTTCCTGCCCCGCTCTGGCATCGGCGGAGCGCTCGTCTCCGCGCTCGCGTGGCTGGGGCTGGGCCTCGTGGCCTGGAGGCTGCGCGGGCGGCTGGGGCCCGCGGCCCTCGGCGTGGCCTGTGTCCCGCTGGCCGCGTGGGCCGTGCTGCTGGGGACGTCGACGGAGCCGGTGGCGCGCGCGGTGCCCCTGAACCCGGATGGCTCGCCGATGCTCGTGTCTGCGCCGCCGCCGGACGCGAGGCCCCTGGGGGCCCGGTTCGACGTGCCCGTGGAGCTGGTGGCGGCGGAGGTCCCCGCGGCGCCGGATACGGAGGGGCTGGTCCACCTGGTGCTGTACTGGCGCATCACCGGGCCGGTCCCCCGCTCGGCGGGCATCTTCGTCCACCTCCCAGGGCCCCCGGGCAGCAAGCGGAAGAACGCGGACCACGCGGTGCTCGGCGGCACCTTCTTCCTCGCCCAGGCGCCGCGGCACACGCTCCTGCGTGAGACCTTCTCCATGTCCACGAAGGACTGGGACGCCGGGGCGTGGAAGGTCCAGGTGGGGCTGTGGCACGCGGGAGGGGATGGCTCGCGCATCGGCGGCAAGGGCGCGGATGGCCGGCCGCTGGCGTCGTCGCATGTCGAGGTGGGCACATTCACGGTGCCACCCAAGGCACAGTCCCAGGAAAAGCCCTGACGCGAACGGGCCTGGGGCCCCGGGGCGCATGACGCCCCCCTTCGATGACGCTATGAAGCACGCATGCGAATCCTCCACACCATGCTCCGCGTCGGTGACCTCGAGCGCTCGCTCGACTTCTACACCCGGGTCATCGGCATGAAGTTGCTGCGCCGTCACGACTACCCCGACGGCAAGTTCACCCTGGCCTTCGTGGGCTTCGGCCCCGAGGACACGCACCCCGCCCTGGAGCTCACCTACAACTGGGGGGTCGAGAAGTACGAGCTCGGCACCGCGTACGGCCACGTGGCGCTGGGCGTCAGTGACATCCATGCAACGTGCGAGGCCATCCGCCAGGCAGGCGGCAAGGTGGTCCGCGAGCCGGGCCCCATGAAGCATGGCACCACCGTCATCGCGTTCGTCGAGGACCCGGACGGTTACAAGGTGGAGCTGATTCAGAAGGACGCCTGAGCCCACCGGGCCCCCTGCCTCCACGGTCCGGAGCTCACGCGACGCCTGCGCTCCCGGCCGGGGCCCGTTAGTGTGGCCCCGTGAGCCCCGACCCCCACTTCATCCCCAGCCACACGCCGCCCGACCGCCCTCGCGAGAACGCCCTGCTCTTCCTCGCCCGGGGCATGGACCTGCTCATCCAGGAGCACTCGGAGGGCGTCTCCATTCCCCTGGGCGCGGCCTTCCCCGAGCTGGCCGCCGCCGCGCACTACCTGGGCGAGCTGGGCGGCGTGGACTGCTACGCCGCGGGGTTCCCCCAGGACTTCGCCCCGCCCACGGGCTACAGGGTGGTCACCGCCCGCTCGCTCTACAAGCGCGTGGATGACGTCCGCTTCGCCGTGGCGGGACGCGCGCTCTCCATCGTGGAGTGGGACCTCACCCACCGCTTCTGTGGCCGCTGCGGCGAGCCCACCCAGCTCGTCGCCGGCGAGCGCGCCCGCCGCTGCCCGGTGGACAAGACGCCCTTCTACCCGCGCATCGCCCCCGCCATCATCGTCCTCATCACCCGCGGCGACACGATGCTGCTCGCGCAGAACGCCCGGTTCCCGGAGCCCATGTTCAGCACGCTCGCCGGCTTCGCGGAGCCGGGCGAGTCGCTGGAGGAGTGCCTGGCGCGCGAGGTGAAGGAGGAGGTCGGCATCGACGTGAAGAACATCCGCTACTTCGGCTCGCAGCCGTGGCCCTTCGGGCGCTCGCTCATGGTGGGCTTCACCGCCGAGTACGCGGGCGGCGACATCACCGTGGACGGCGAGGAAATCTCCGAGGCCCACTGGTTCAGCCCGGACAACCTGCCGCGAATCCCGCCCAGGCTCAGCATCGCCCGGCAGCTCATCGACGCCTTCATCGAGCGCGTGAAGGGCTCCGCCGCCCCGTGAGCGGGCGGGTGGCGCGGCGTACATCCGCCCGGCCCCCCCTGCCTGGCGGAAGGAATGCCGGGCATCGCCCGCGCCGTTAGAGGCCCGCTGGGGGTTCCGCGCTTGACCTGGCGCGGCGGGTTGGGGTTCATGCGCCGCGCCCACCCCACGAGCGAAGACGAAGCCATGCCCGCAGCACGCCCGCACATCGAGCCCCGACGCGTCCCCACCGCTGACTCCGTGGTGGTGAAGGAAATCTACCTCAGCGTCCAGGGGGAGTCCTCCCACGCGGGCCTGCTATGCGCCTTCGTCCGCCTCACGGGCTGCCACCTGCGCTGCACCTACTGCGACAGCGAGTTCGCCTTCCACGGCGGAGCGCGGCGGAAAATCCCGGACATCGTCGCCGAGGTGCTGGCCCTGCGGACGCCCATGGTGGAGGTCACCGGCGGCGAGCCCCTGCTCCAGCCCGGCGTCTACCCGCTCATGGAGGCGCTGCTCGGCGCCGGCCTCAAGGTGCTGCTGGAGACCAGCGGCGCCATCGACGTGCGGCTCGTGCCCCCGGCGGTCCACAAAATCGTCGACATGAAGACGCCCTCCTCGGGCGAGCACACGCGCAACGACTACCGCAACTTCACGTCGATGAACGCCAACGACGAGCTGAAGTTCGTCATCGGCTCGCGCGAGGACTACGACTGGGCCAAGGCGCTCATCGCCGAGCACCAGCTGCTCCAGAAGCCCTACGGCACCCTCTTCTCCACCGTCTTCGACAAGCTGCACCCGCGCCAGCTCGCCGAATGGGTCATCGAGGACAGGCTCCCCGTCCGCTTCCAGCTCCAGATGCACAAGTACATGTGGGACCCGAACGAGCGCGGCGTGTGAGCGCGGCGCCCGGTCCTCACATCCGGTGGCCCCAGAACACGACCGCCAACCCGCCGGCGGCCAGCCCCAGGTTCACCCACCCGAGCACCGTCGTCACTCGCGCCTGGCTCCGCCCGCGCTCGGCGCCCTCGCCCCGGGCGATGCGCCGCAGCTCCCGCGTGCCCAGCACCACGCCGGCCAGCCCCGCCACCAGCGTGGGCAGCGGCAACGCCAGCGAGCACGGCAGGCACGCCAGTCCCACCACGTTGAGCGCCAGCGCCACCTGGACCACCCACGAGGGCCGCGCCTCCCGGCGCAGCACCACCACACAGGCGGCGCAGTAGGGCGTCTCGCCCGCCAGCTCCACGCAGTCGCCGCACAGGAAGCCGCCGCAGCGCGCGCAGGTGGCCACCGCGGCCAGGTCCGGGTGGGTGGCGCAGACCGCGCCGGTGGGCGTCAGCACGCGGCCCTCCACAAGGGACGCCCCGCCGTCAGAAGCCCACGGGCGGAGGGGGACGGGAGGACAGCGCCGCGACGCTGTGCAGCCCCAGGCCCAGGAACACGGCGGCCAGCACCGTGCTGGCCATGAAGCCGGCGACGATGAGGCCCTTGCGCCGGTGCTCGAACTGGCTGAAGGCGTAGAAGAGCATGTAGCAGGGAATGAGCAGCACCATCACCCCCGTGCCCACGCTCCGCCGGAAGGCGTGAACGAGCAGGGTGGCGGCGCATCCCAGCGCGAGAACGGCGAACAGGATGGCGAGCGGAAGCAGCGGCACGTCCACTCCCTTAACACGTTCCACCCTTGGCGGCGCTGGCGTGCACATATTAAGCACGCCCCGACGCCAACCTGCCGAGGTGCCTGCCGATGAACGCCGCCAAGACGCTGCTCAACTTCATCCTCGCGGGCGCCCTGCTGGGCGCCGTGGTCGCCTCCTGGCTGGGGCCCAACTACCTGGGCTGGTACAACGAGACGCCCTACGCGACCCAGACGATGTGCAACCTGCCCGAGGTCATCCGCAAGACGTCCGCGGACCTGATTTCGTACCAGGCGACCGGCGGGGGCGTGGGGGCCGCCGCCTTCCTCGTCCTGGGCGTGCTCTTCGTCCGCCGCACGCACCGGCGGGCCCGGTCGGAGGCGAACCAGACGCCGCCCGCGGGGCCGACCGCCACCGCCTGACGCGCCGCCCTCCCGGGCTCAGGGGGTCTGGGGCGAAGGCGCCTGCACGATGACGCCGGGCCCCTGCGCCACGATGGCGTCACCCTCGCTGTCCGTGACGATGACCATGATGGCGAAGCTCGTCGTTTCGGACACCTCGGGCGCCTCCCACGTCGGGTTGCGCGCGCCCGGGTCGCTGAAGCGTCCCGCGGGCTGCTCGGGGAGCTGCTTCCAGGTGAAGGACATGGCGTCTCCGTCCGGGTCCTCGACCTCGAAGACGAACGACACCAGGCCCCCGGCCCGCACAATCTGCGGCGAGGGACGCGGCCCCGTGGAAACCTGGGGTGGATGGTTGGCGCGACAAGAGACACCCAGCCCCAACAACGCCAGCGCCCCGAACACTTTCGAGTACGAGCGAGACATGAACCGGCCCCTTTGAATGGTGACGCCAGAGTAACGCTTCCGTCCGGCGCGAGGTATTGCCCCAGCGGCGTGAAACGCCGCCCCGGTCAGGGACGCCGGCGCGGCCCCGCTGACGCCGCCACCATGCGCAGCTTGTCGGCGCGCGACAGGCGCTTGATGGCGGCCTCCCGCCGCAAGGCCGCGCCACGGTCCTCCGCGGCCTCGCTCCACACCAGGGTGACGGGGAGGCGCGCGCGCGTGTACGCCGCACCACGGCCTCGGCCATGCGTGGCCACCCGGCGCTCCAGGTCGTTGGTGGCGCCAGTGTAGAGGGTGCCGTCACGGCACCGCAGGATGTAGACAGTCCACGAAGGCGATTCGTCCGGCACGGCGGGCCGCACTGTACCGTCCTCACGGACCGCTGGCCTTGCTTCCTCCGGGGTTCTCCCACATCTCCCTGCAACGGCCCTCCGGGCGAGGAGGCTGCTCACCAATGAACACGGCATCCCCCCGCGGTCCGGCTTAGACTGCGGAGGTGACTCGTCGACAGGTGGCGCGGCTGGGCCGGATGGCAGACCTCTTTTCGCGGACGATGACGCGCGGGAAGGAGGGCCTGCTGACGCTCAGCTTCCGGCCGGACGAGCTGTACCGGGTGCCCACGGACGACGGGGCCTCCATTGCCCTGGGGCGCTACCACGCCCGGGGTGAGAAGCGCTTCGCCGAGCCCGTCATCCTCTGCCACGGCCTGGGCGCCAACCGCTTCCACATGGACTTCGACGAGCAGTACAGCCTGGCCCGCTACCTGGCCCGCGCGGGCTTCGAGACGTGGGTGCTGGAGCTGCGCGGGCGGGGGCTGGCGGGCGACTGTCCGGACTTCAACTTCGACGACCAGGCCGAGCACGACGTGCGCGCCGCCGTGCGCACCGTCTTGTCCACGGGGGCCCGGGAGGTGCTCTGGGTGGGGCACTCCAAGGGAGGGCTGATGCTCTACGCCCACCTGGCGAAGACGCCCCAGGCGCCGGTGCGGGCGGCCGTCGTCCTCGGCAGCCCCTTCACCTTCGCGGTGCAGCCGGGCCTGCGCTCCTTCATCCAGAAGGTCGAGCCGGTGCTGAAGCTGCGGGTCATCCCCACCAGCCGCGTCACGAGCATCGCCCTGTTCGGCGCGCCCCCGGGGCCGATGAGCCGCTACATGATGCTGGCGGAGAACATGGAGCCGGAGGTGGTCCGCCGCGCGCTGGCCAACGTGCCCGCCGACATCTCCGGGGGCGTGGGGCGCCAGTTCGCCCGTTGGATCACCACCAACCGCTTCACCTCCTACAACGGCGAGTTCGACTACCGCGAGTCGCTCTCCCGGGTGACCCTCCCCTTCCTGCTGCTGGCCGGCAGCAAGGACCTGCTGGCGCCCCCCATGTCGGTGGCCCGCGCCCAGGAGCACCTGGGGGGCCCGGTGAAGTTCCTCGTGGCCGGCAAGGCCCATGGCTTCGGGGCGGACTATGGCCACGCGGACCTGGTGCTCGGCCGCCGGGCCCCGGACGAAATCTTCCCCCTGGTGGAGGCGTTCCTGTCCGCACATGCCACGCGGCCGCAGGACGGGTGAGGTTGTCCGGCCCTCCCTGGCGTGCTACCGGAACGGGCCCCGCGCCATGACAGACGGCTTGCCAATCTGGAGCCCTCCCACCCACGAGGCCCCGCGCATGCGCCATCCTCCCACCCGCGCCCCCCTGGTCCCACTCGCCATCGCGTTGGCCGTGGGCCTGGCCGCCTGCAACAAGCCCGCGCTGGAGACGCCGGAGGAGCTGGTGGTCGCCACCGTCAATGGCGAGGTGCTCAGCCGGGCGGACTTCGAGCAGGAGCTGTGGCGGGAGCTGGCGCTGGCGGACGTGTCCCAGCGCACCGCCGAGGACGTGGAGCCCTTCAAGCGCGCGCTGCTCGACACATACATCCACCGGATGCTGCTGCTCCAGGAGGCGCGCAAGCACAACCTCTCCGCCTCGCCGGAGGAGGTGGACCGGGGCGTGCTGCGGCTGTCGGGCGACTATCCAGCGGGCAACTTCAACGAGGTCCTGGCCCAGGGGCAGCTCTCCATGGCGGAGCTGCGCTCCCGCGAGGCGAGCAGGCTGACCATCGAGAAGCTGTTCGCCAGCCACGTGTATTCGCGGGTGGCGGTGACGGAGGAGGAGCTTCGCGCCTGGTACACCGCCCACGAGGCGGACTTCCACGAGACCGAGCGGGTGCATGCCGCGCAAATCGTGGTGAAGGGCCTGGACGAGGCACGGCGCCTGCAATCCCAGCTCAAGTCCGGCAAGAAGTTCGCGGACCTGGCGCGCAGGTATTCGCTCAGCGCGGACGCCAAGGTGGGGGGCGACCTGGGCTTCTTCCCCCGGGGGCAGATGCCGCCCGCCTTCGACGAGGTGGTATTCAAGCTGGGGGTGGGGCAGGTTTCGGACGTTGTGTCCACCGAGTACGGCTTCCACCTCTTCCGCGTGCTGGAGCGCAAGCCGGCGCGCAAGCGGGAGTTCGCGGAGGTACGTCAGCAGGTGGAGAGCAAGGTGCTGGAGCAGAAGCGGGCGCAGGCGCAGGAGGCGTTCGAGCAGGAGCTGCGGCAGAAGGCGCAGATCCACGTGAACGAGGCCACACTGCAGGCCATCCGCGGGCGCCCTGCGCCCCAGCAGGCGGTGGTGGAGTGACGACAGAATCGAAGTCCGGGGCGTCGGTCGGACGCGCCCGGGGTGGTGCGGAAGGATGGCTGGAATGAAGAAGCTGGTGGCGGCAATCGCGGCGGTGGCGCTCCTGGGCGGCGGCACGGCGGCCCACGCGGAGCTGGTGGACAAGGTGGCCGCGGTGGTGAACCGCGACATCATCGCGCTGTCCGAGGTGCAGCAGCGCGCGGCCCCGGAGATGGCACGCGTCAACGACCCGGACCCGCGCAGGCGCGGCGAGCTGCGGCTGCAGTTGATGAAGACAGCGCTGGACACCCTCATCGGCGAGAAGCTGATGGAGGCCGAAATCGCGCAGATGGGCATCACCGCCACCGAGGCCGAGGTGGACGAGCTGGTGGCGGACGTGCGCCAGCAGAACAACATCACCGACCCCGAGCAGTTCGAGCAGCTGCTGCTGAGCGAGGGGCTCACCATGCCCGTGTACCGGGACATGATGCGCAAGCGCATCATGCGCGACCGGCTCCTGCGCATGAAGGTCGGCCCCCAGGTGAAGATTACCGAGGAGGACCTGAAGGCCGCCTATACGCAGTACACGCGCATGGAGAGCGGTGACTCGGAGGTCCACGCGCGCCACATCCTGGTGCAGGTGGACGCCAAGGCCACGCCGGAGCAGGTGGAGGCCGCGAAGAAGCGCGCGGAGGCCATTGCCGCGGAGGCCCGGCGCCCGGGCATGGACTTCGCGTCGCTCGCCCGCGCCCGCAGCGAGGGCCCCAGCGCCGCGGACGGCGGCGACCTGGGCTGGTTCAAGCGGGGCGTCATGGTGCCCGCCTTCGAGAAGGCGGCCTTCACCCTTCCCGAGGGCGGCGTCAGCGAGCCGGTGCGCACCAACTTCGGCTGGCACGTGCTGAAGGTGGAGGAGCGCCGCGCGGTGGCCGCCGCCTCGTACGAGGAGATGCGCTCCAAGCTGGAGGGCAAGCTGCTCCAGGAGAAGACGGAGAAGTTCCTCGACCAGTACGTGCAGGAGCTGCGGCAGAAGGCCAACATCGACGTGAAGCTGTAGCCGCATGGGCCTCCCGCTCGTCGGCATCTCCCTGGGGGACGTGTCGGGCATCGGGCCGGAGGTGACGGCCGCGGCCCTGGCCCGCCCGTCCGTGCGCAAGGCGCTCATCCCCGTCATCTTCGGGGATGGCCCCACGCTGGAGCGCTTCCCCGCCTTCCGCCGCTACACCCGGGTGGCGCCGCAGGCCCTGGGCCGCGTGGACGCGCCCACCGTGGTGGAGGTGACGCGGCTGAAGGAGAAGGACCGCGCCCCCGGGCGCCCCACTCGCGAGGGTGGCCGCGCACAGCACGCCTTCGTGATGGCGGCCATCGACGCGATGCGGGCCGGGCACGTGGACGCGCTGTGCACCGCGCCAGTGTCGAAGGAGCAGATTTCCCGCGCGGGCATCCCCTTCATGGGCCACACCGAGGTGCTGGCGGACGCCTTCGGCGTGGACGTCATGATGCTGATGGACGGGCCCCGCGTGCGCGTGGCGCTCGCCACCAACCACGTGCCCCTGGCGGACCTGCCGCGGCTGCTGACGGTGGCGGGCCTTACGGCGCAGCTCAAGCTGCTGTCGCGGAGCCTGGAGCCGGTGGTGGGCCGCAAGCCGCGCATCGCGGTGCTGGGGCTCAACCCGCACGCGGGCGAAGGTGGGCTGCTGGGGCGCGAGGAAGTCGAAGTGATTGGCCCCGCCATCCGCAAGGCCCGCGCGGCCCGGGTGGACGCCCAGGGCCCCATCCCCGCAGACGGGCTCTTCGCGCAGCCCGACCAGCTGGGCGCGCGCTACGACGCGGTGCTGGCCATGTACCACGACCAGGGCCTCATCCCGGCCAAGGCGCTGGACTTCGAGCGCACGGTGAACGTGACGCTGGGCCTGCCCGCGCCGCGCACGTCGCCCGACCACGGCACCGCGTATGCCATCGCCGGCAAGGGCGAGGCGAGCTGCGTGCCCATGGTGGAAGCGCTGCTCAAGGCCGCCCAGCTCGCGGAAGCCGGAGCACGCAAGCGCGGCGTGACGCGAAGCCGGTAGCACCCGGTGGACCCAGCGCGCGGGCTCAGGCGCCGGAGCGCTGACGGAGCTGCTCGGCCAGGTCCTCGCCGTCCCGGGCGGGGTCGATGAGCTGGAGCTGTTCCCCAGCGCCGCTCTCGGGGAGCACCCGCACGCTCACGAGGCCCACGGGGCACTCGCCCAGGCAGCCGGATGCCATCACCCGCGTCCGCTCCGCGAGCCCACGCCCCGCCAGCGCCTCCCGCAGACGCCGAGGCAGGTCCACGCCTCCGGCGCTCGCGTCCAGGCGCACCAGACAGCGGTGGCAGACGTGCAACTCCGTGGGCTGGGGCGGCTCGGTCGCTGACATTCCACGAGGAAGCATAGGGGCCCGCAGGCAGCCGCGCGCCTCAGAAGACGAAGGGGAAGCGGATGGGCGCCTGCATGTGGACCTGGTGCACCGGGAACCTCCAGCGGCGAACCACGTCCTCGATGCAGCGCGAGAGCGGCGTGCCGCGCAGGGCGCTCGTGTCCAGGGAGACGTCGCGAGTCTCACCGCTCGGCAGCACCGACCACTGCACCTCGAAGCGTCCCCCCGCCGCCATCGCCGTTCCCTGTGCGTGCGAACGGAGGCACGCGGTGAGGGCGGGCTGGTTCGTCAACACCACCTGCTTCACGTCCTCCGGCGTGAGGACCTCCTTCACGTCGAGCGCGGGCGGAACGTAGACGGTGCGCGGGGGCGCCTGCGCCTTCAAAGCTGCCGCGTCGCCGGTGAAGCCCAGCTCGCGCGCGAACTCCTCGTCCAGGTCCGCATAGGGCCCCTCTTCCGCGGCGGCCTTCGCCTCCACCGCTCCATGCGAAAGCCCCCCACCGGCTTCGGCATCGCCGAAGGCGAGCTCGACGGGCGCCGCTGGCGCACGCGGCAAGCCCCCCGCTGCATCCGCGTTCGCGCGGACCTCGCGCGGGCTGAGTGCAGGCCGCGCCACGTCGAGCGTCACGGCGCTGGCAGCGGGGGCCGGCGAGGTGGACGTGAGAGCCACCGGGTGCAGCCCGTTCACGGCCTCGCGCAGCCCCTCCTGTGTCGAGGGCAGCATCGCGCCGGCCACGGAGAGCGAGGCGCTCGCCAGCGGCTGAACGGAGGGGGCCGCCTGGGGCTCCCGCGCCGTGGCGGCAGGACCTCCCGCGAGGGACGGCACCGCTCCTGCTCGCCCCGATGCCGCCGCGCCGGAGCCTTGAGCGGCCTCGACGCCTCGTGCGGCATTCCACTGCGAGCCCTCGCGCACGTACTGGACCGCGACGAGGAACAGCCCCGCCGTCAGCGCGCCCACCGCGGCCGACCCCAGCAACGCGAGGAGCCGAGGCCCCGCGCCGCGAGCCCGCTCCGTGTCGACGTCACGCCCCGCGCCGGACATCGGCACGCCATGCCATGACAAGACGTCCCGCTGCGCTCGCGCCGAGCCAGACGCACGAGACAGGGCGCCCTCACCGCGCGGTGACAACAAGGCGCCCAGTGGTGTCACCTCACTGGCGTCGGGTGACGTGCGCATCCATTCGGGAATCTCCACTGCGGGCTCGCGCGGAGACTCCACGGCGCGCACGGAAGGCCGGGGATTCCGCTCCAGCCACTCCGTCTCTTCCTGCGCCAGTGCGAGGAGCGCGCGCACCCGCCCGGACATCTCCTCCACGGACGCGGTGTCACATGGGGCGTGCTCGGAGTCCGGTGCCTCGAAGAGCTCCCGGTCGAGGTAGGCGTCGAGGTCTCCCGCGAGCACCTCACGCACACTCACCGGGCGCCGCGGCTCCGCCGCGCCATGCGTGACATTGCCCTGAGTACGGAACTGCCCAGCCGCTCCGAAAAGAAGCTCGTCCACACGCCCTCCCTCGCCCGCGCTGCACTCATCGGCCCTGCTGACATCGACAGAGCGTGCAACGTAGGACCCGGTCCTCGTCGCGCCACCCCCAGTGTCCGTCCTCGAACGCTGTGCCACTCGAAGGCACCGCGCCTGTCCACTGCTTCACCGGTCAACTCACGGCGGATGGCGCACGCCGCCCCGCAACTTCGCGCCGCGGATGTTCATTCCGCATGCGCGCGCGCACGCGTCACATGTCGATGTTTCATGCACGTTGGCCGCCTGTGCGTACGGCCATGCCTCCACGCGGAGTCAGACACCCGGCTTCGAGGTCTCCGACGCGGTGTCGTCGCAGCGACGCGGCAGTCGTCCTGCCCCACCGTCCCACGAGGACGTTCCGCACCCCACACGCCGATGCACGGCACCGGACGCCGCGCGCCCCCGGCTCACCGCCCCCGTACGCAGAGGGGCATACTGAAACACTCTGAGACAGGGGGGGAGACATGATGCCGCTCGCTCACGGCGGACGCCGATGGAAGCTGCCAGCCTTTGGGGAGGACTGGCTCGTCGTCCCCTCCGTCGACCTGGAGCGGCTGAAGCCAGAGCGGCCTCCGGTGCCGGACGTGTTCGTCACCGCCGCCCTGGAGCGCTGGCTGGCCACCTCCGCCGCGCGCACGCTGTACGCGATGTACGACGCGCTCGGAGGCAGGCTGCCACTAGGACTCTCCGGCCTGGAGCGCAGCCGCTACGAGCAGCGTCTCCTGCAACGGCTCACCGACGCCTTCACGCACGGAGAGCTCGTCGCGCTACCCCTGGAGCGCCCCAGGCTCCTCCCCACGCCCTGGCCGGAGCCGCCGCGCCCCAAGGAAGCCGAAGCCCCGGTCGAGGAGCAGACGTGGCTGGCCATCGAGCTGAAGGACGAGACGGGCAAGCCCCTCCCGAACCTGCGCTATGTGGTGACGCTCCCGGACGGCAGCACGCGCGAGGGCACCCTCAACAAGAATGGCTACGCGCGCGTGGAGGGCGTGAACCCCGGCCAGTGCCAGGTCACCTTCCCGGAGCTGGATGGCCAGAGCTGGTCATGAAGGCCTCGATGTCCGCGGCCTCCTTCGGGATGGCGGCGGTGAGCACCTCGTGGCCCTCCGCCGTGACGAGCACGTCGTCCTCGATGCGGATGCCGCGCACGTCCGCGTAGCGCGCCAGCACGTCGCGCTGGAGCCTGTCTTTCGCGCGCGCCGTGAGCCGCGCGTCCGACAGG
This sequence comes from Pseudomonadota bacterium, assembly GCA_023426545.1. Taxonomy (GTDB): domain Bacteria; phylum Myxococcota; class Myxococcia; order Myxococcales; family Myxococcaceae; genus Myxococcus. The sequence goes on along the minus strand of JAFAAN010000014.1, from coordinate 43,047 downwards.
ATGGCCGGCACCTGATACATGCCCGGCTCAATCGTCACCGCCATGCCCGGCTCCAAATCCCGGTCCAGGCGCAGCGAACGGTGGCCGAACTCCGGCGAGCGCGTGCGGCCCGGCGCATAGCCCGCCCGGTCCCCGAGGTCCTCCATGTCGTGCACGTCCAGGCCCAGCAGGTGGCCCACGCCATGCGGGAAGAAGAGCGCGGTGACGCCATCCGCCACCAGCTCCTCCGGGTCTCCGCGGAGGATGCCCAGCGCCACCAGCCCGCGCGCCATCTCCCGGTGCGAGGCCATGTGCACCTCACGGTAGCGCGTGCCCGGACGCACGGCGGCGATGCTGGCCTTCTGCATGCGCAACACCAGCTCGTACAGCTCGCGCTGCGGCGAGCTGAAGCGCCCCGTCACCGGCCACGTGCGCGTCACGTCACAGGCGAAGCCTCCCGGGCTCTCGCCTCCCACGTCCGCCAGCAGCAGCTCGCCCTCGCGCAGCGTGTGGTCGTAGCGCAGGTTGTGCAGCACCTCGCCGTGAACCGTGACGATGGGCTGATACGCCGGCCGCACGTCGCGCGCGGTGAACTCCGCCTCCATCGCGGCGCGCACCACGGCCTCCAAGACGCCCGGCCGCGTCGCGCGCATGCCCGCCAGGTGGGCCGACGCCGTGACCTCCGCCGCCTGCCGCAGCTGCGCCACCGCCGCGTCGTCGTGCCGCAGGCGCAGCGCAATCATCGCGTCCGCCAGCGGCACGTCCACCGGCGACAGGTGGCCGGGGCGGACCTCGCGGCCGAGCAGCGCCGCCAGCTCCAGGCACGTCTCCAGGTCCGGCGTGGGCAGCGTCGCCACCTCGCGGCCCTTCAGCGCCGCGGGCAGCTCGGCGCGCGAGCGCACCGCGCAGCCCGTGCGCTCCGAGATTTCATCGAAGCCGGGCACCACGCCGTCCCACAGCGCGTCGTCGGGGCCCGGCTCGGGCAGGTACAGCGTCCAGCCCTGGCCGTCATACAGGCCCATGCCGTCCGGCGCCGCGAGCCCGAAGAGGTAGAGGAAGTGGCTGGAGGCGCGGAAGGGGAACTGGTCGGCGGCGTAGTTGCGCGGGCGGGGGCGGCTCGACGCCATCAGCGCGGGCGCGGCCCCCAGGGCCCGGGCCAGTTGCTCCCGCCGCCGGGTGAGTGCGGAGCGCTCGGAAACGGAAGGGAGCAACATTCAGGAACCTCTCGTTCAGGCGCCCAGTGGGCGCTGGGGCAACAGTTTGAAAAGGAAGGCCAGCAGGTCATCGAAGTGGCCACCCTTGCGGAAGACGGCGTCCACCGGCATGTCGATCTTCCCGTCATGGCCGGTGACGAAGACGACCTTCGTCTTCGGCATGTGGTGACGCACCAGCGGAATCAGCCCGGTGCCAAAGCCGTCTCCCAGGCTCTGGTCCAACAGCACGGCGTCATACGCACGAGGCCGGTTCAATAATCCCGCGGCCTCCGAATAGGAACCCGCCGTGACGACCGCGAAGCCCGCGTCCTCCAGAAGCGCGGACAACGTCATCCGGTTGGAAGGGTCGTCCTCCACGAGCAGCAGGCAACGCCCGAAGGTCCAGTTCGTCTCCATCACTTGCTCCCCCGAGTCACGTCAATCCGGTCATGAGCCCCTGACTCCGAGCCCGTGAAGACAAGTTCCACGTACGTGCCGCCCGAGGGGCCCGCGCCGAGGTCCAGCTGCCAGCCGTGGCGGACGGCCGCGCGGTGGACGATGCTCAGCCCCAGGCCCGCGTGGTGGGGCCGCGTGGTGAAGAAGGGCTCCAGGGCCCGGGAGTACGCCTCGGGCGACAAGCCCTCTCCGGTGTCCTCCACGCGCAGGCACACGCCCGCGTCCGTGTCCCGGGTGCACAGCGTGAGGGTGCCGCCGCGGGGCATGGCCTCCAGCGCGTTGTCCACGAGGCAGCGCACCAGCAGGGCCAGGTCCTCCACCTCCAGCGGCACGCCGCCCCGCTCCGACAGCTCACGCACCACCGTCACGGTTGAAGGCACCTGGGCCTGGGCGAGCGCGTGCTCCACGCCCTCGCGGGCGCTGCACCTGGGACGCGCACCGCCGGTGGACGGCGGCGCCCGCCGGGAGAGCACGTCCTCGGCGGACGTCAGCTCCCGCTCGATGAGCTGGAAGAAGGTCTCCACGCGCGGGTCCGCGCTCCAGAGGTCCGTCTTCTTCACCTGCCGCATCAAATAGAACGAGGCGTTGCGGATGCTGGCCAGCTTGTTGCGCAGGTCGTGCCGCAGGGTGGAAGCCACCACGTCCGCCACCGCCGCCCGCTCTCGCGCTTGGAGGTCTCTGCCTGCCATGGGTCAAATCCTCGCGCCTTGCAGCCCTTGTTGAGGCCGGCCTCGCACCCGTGCAATGGCCTGTACCAGCTCACGCAACGGTACCGGCTTGGTCATGCAGACCACCGCGCCCTGCGCCGCCACCCGGCGCAGCATCTCCGGCACCACGTGGCCGGACACGGCGATGATGGCGACGGACAGATTCGCCGCGCGCACCTTGGACACCAGCTCCGGCCCGCTCATCTCCGGCATCACCAGGTCCAGCACACACACGTCGTACTCACCCGAGCGCAGCGAGGCCAACGCCTCCTCGCCGCTATAGACGGCGCGCGCGCGCAGCCCCACGGTGCTCAGCGCGCGCACCATGCCGCGCGCCACCTGCTCGGTGTCGTCCACCACCAACACCTGCGGCGCCCGCGCCGCGCGCAGCACCGTGTCCAGCGCGTGCGTCACGTCGAAGGGCTTGGGCAGCACGGTGAAGGCGCCCTCGGCGAGCGCGTCATCCACCAGCTCCTCCGCCGTGAAGGCGGTCATCAACACCACCGGCATGTCGGGGCGCTCCTGCTTGATGCGGCGCAGGAGCTCCACGCCATGGAGCCCGGGCATGCGGATGTCGGTCAGCACCACGTCCACCGGCTGCTGCTCCAGCAGCCGCAAGGCCTCCTCGCCGTTGGCAGCCTCGAGGACCGTGTGGCCCTCCAGCTCCAGGTTCGCGGCCAGGGTGATGCGAAGCGACTCCTCGTCGTCGACCAGCAGGATGCGCGCGGGGGCCACTGCGACGTCCTCCATCATGCGGCCTGAGCCGCCGCTGCCGCGGGGAGCACGATGAGGAACTCACTACCCCGCTCCGCTTCGCTGCTCACAGAGATTGTGCCGCCATGACGTTGCACCATGTTGGCGACAATGGCCAGTCCCAAGCCGGTGCCCCGCGTCTTCGTGGTGAAGAGCGGCTCGAAAATCTTCGGCAGCACGTCCGCTGGAATCCCCGCGCCGTCATCCACGACCCGGATGCGCCAGGGCATGGACTCACCACCTTCCGCCATCACTGCGACCTCTCCATTGCGCCCCACGGGCATGGCCTCCACTGCGTTCTGCACCAGGTTCACGAGCACCTGGCGGAACTGTTCCTTGTCCAGGTTGGGCACCGGCAACGACTCCGGGACACCGTTGATGACGCGCACGCCGTCGCGCGGAGGCACCACGCCGATGGCCTCGTCCACCAGCGGGCGCAGCGGACAGGGCTGGAGCGCGGGTGGACGCTCGCGCGCGAAGTCGAGCAGGTCGGAGATGATTTTCGCGCAGGCATTCAGCTCGCGCTCCATCAATCCAAGGAACTGGGGGACCCGTGGGTCATCCACGGCCCCCGCTGGGTCCTTCGTGAGCTTGCGGGAGAGGTAGGCGTGGGAGTTGCGCACCGCCGCCAGCGGGTTGCGCAGCTCGTGCCCCACGCTGGCGGCCAGCTGCCCCACCGCGGCCAGCTTCTCCACGCGGATGAGGTGCTCCTGGAAGCCGCTGAGCTCCCGCAGGGCGTGGTCCAGCTCGCGGGCCTTGGCCTGCTCGCGCTCGCGCGCCAGCTCCAGCTCCGCCCGGCGCACCGCCACCTCGCGCAGCTCCCGCAGCATCCCCCGGCAGGAATACACCAGCACCACGTCGATGAAGGCCACCCAGAAGGCGTGCTCGACGAAGCGCCACAGCTCCGGTGGAGGGCCACCATAGAAGGACTGCGCCCCAATCGTGCCGCGCAGCACGTGGTCCACGGTGGTGGTGACGCTCGCGGTGAGCAGCACCCAGGGGTCGCGGTACAGCGCGAGGAAGGCCAGCGAGCCGAAGATGTGGAAGTGCGTCTCCACCCGGCCGTCCGTCAGGAAGATGAGCAGGGAGGACCAGAGCGCCTGGCACACCGCCACCACGTGCCGCGTGAGCGGGGCGCCCGGGCGCCAGCGGGCCATGGCCACCGGGCAGGCGCTGAGCAGCGTTCCCACCACCAGGGCCGCCAGGACGTGCCCACCGCGAGAGGGCCCCGCGACGGCGATGAGGATGCCCACCGCCCACTGGCCCAGCATCAACCCCGCGAAGAGCCGGTCCGTGCGGCCGCGCACGGCGAACAGGTGCTCCTGGAAGAGGCGCGCGGCCCGCTCCTTGAGCGCCACGGGCGGACCCGGCACGCCCCCGTCCTGGACCGCGCTCATGGCTCGCTCCCGCGCGGGTTCGCGAGCTCGCAGCCGTAGACGGCGTGCTCCGCCCGCGCCAGGGGCGCCGTCTCGTCCCCGAGCAGCGCCTCCACCGCCGCGCGGCCGGCGTTGTCGCCCGCGTGGCCTCGCGCCGGGGTGATGCCGCCGCTGAAGCGCAGCGCCCCGTCCGCGTCGTAGACGAGCACCTGCCCGGAGGTGATGGCGCCGAAGCGCTCGGCCTGGGCACCGCCCTCGTCGCGCAGGGCGGTGACGCCCGGAATCGCGGCGGCCGAGCGCCACAGCGCGCCCTGCTCCCAGTCCTGCCCCGTGCCCTCCGGCTTGAGGAAGAGCACGAAGGCGTCCAGCCGCCCCTGCGCCTTCGCCATCACCCCGGCGAGCTCGCCCAGGCTGGCGCGCGTGCAGGGGCAGAGCGGATGGGCCAGCATCACCAGCGTGGGGCGCCCCTCCACGCGCGGCAGGCCGGAGTCGCCCGGCCAGCGCGATGGGGGCTCCAGCGACTCACCCGGGGTGAGCGCGTAGCGGGCCATGGCCAGCGAGCCGCCCGCGACGCCTCCGAGCCAGAGGACGCCCATCAGCACCCACCAGCCACGCTTGCGCGGCGGAGCCGTCATCGCGCGCCCCCCGGGGACACCCTGGCGCCGAGGCCACACCCCGGGCGCGGAGCCGGAGAGGGCAGGAGGAGAGAGGCTGTCGAGTGGACGGCGGCGGTGACGAGGTGGGGGACCTCGGCGTCGACCCGCAGCACCTGGTGGCGCTGGGCTATCATGGCGTGACAAGCCACACGATAGCGCTCAGCGCCCCAGGTCTGTCATGAGTTTGAATGACAAATGTTCGGAAGGCGGGCCCCGCAACCGCCTGACTGAATGTCTGTGATGGGGATGAAGCGGCGCGTGCGGCCCGCCGTCACCGGTGGTGCGAGCGAAGCGCGTCCGCGTAGTGTTGGAGCTGGCGGCGCGCGGCCTCGAACGCGTCCGTCACCGCCTGGTAGGCGTCCTCGTGGCCGCTGCACGCCTCCGGGTCCCGGGCGGCGACGATGTTCCGCCCAGGAACGCTCACATCCACCCGCACCTGGAAATGCCGGCCGCGCTGCTTGTGCCGGTGAGGCTCCTCCACCACCACGTGGCACCCCACGATGCCGTCGTAGAACTGCTCCAGCTTGTCGGCGTGGTCGCGGATGTACTCGCTGAGGGCCTCGCTCGTCTCCATGCCCCGATAGGTGATTTGCAGCGCTCGGTTCATCGTCCGCCTCGGGTGGGGGTGCCCGGCAAGGGGCACCGGGTTGCCCTGGCGCCAGATGCATTTGCGCGGCCAGCGCCATGCCCGCGGAATTCCTTCACCGCGCGGTCCGCCTCACGCGATATTTGCGGCGGATTGGGACACGGCGCAGTCCCTGCGTGGCGTTCTGCCCCGTGCGGCCAGGAGGCAAGGGCCCGCCCCTCCGCGCGCTCAGGACGGCGCGGACAGGTCCAGCACCGCGGCCCCCTGGACCTTCCCCTGCCGGAGCGCGGCGAGCGCCTCGTTGGCCGCGGCCAGGGGAAAGCGTTGCACCTGCGTGCGCACCGGCACGCGAGGCGCGAGCGCCAGGAAGTCCACCGCATCCGCCCGGGTGAGGTTCGCCACCGAGCGCACCACGCGCTCCTCCCACAGCAGCGAATAGGGGAACGAGGGGATGTCGCTCATATAGATGCCGCCGCACACGACGACGCCCGCCTTGTCCACCGCTCGCAGCGCGGCGGGCACCAGCGCCCCCACGGGCGCGAAGAGGAGGGCCGCGTCCAGGGGCTCGGGGGGCAGCGCGTCCGAGCCTCCCGCCCACACCGCGCCCAGCTCCCGGGCGAACTGCTGGCCCTTCACGTCGCCCGGACGCGTGAAGGCGAAGACGCGCCGGCCCTGGTACCGGGCCACCTGGATGATGAGGTGCGCCGCCGCCCCGAAGCCGTAGAGCCCCAGCCGCCGGCTCTCCGTGCCCGCCATGCGGAGGCTGCGGAAGCCGATGAGGCCCGCGCACATCAGCGGCGCGGCGTGGACGTCGGAGTAGCCGGGCGGGAGCGGGAAGCAGAAGCGGTGATGCGCCACCGTGTACTCCGCGAAGCCCCCGTCAATCTGGTAGCCGGTGAAGCGGGCCTGCTCACAGAGGTTCTCCCGGCCGGACACGCAGAAGCGGCAGCGGCCACAGCTCCAGCCGAGCCAGGGCACGCCCACTCGCGCGCCCACGGGGATGGCCGTCGCGAGCGCGCCCGCCTCCTCCACCGTCGCCACGATTTCGTGGCCGGGCACCAGCGGCAGCTTGGGGTGCGGCAGCTCTCCATCGATGATGTGCAGGTCCGTGCGGCACACCGCGCAGGCCCTCACGCGGAGCAGCAGCTCCTCCGGCCCGGGACGGGGGATGGGCAACCGGGCTTCCCGCAGCGGCTGCCCCGCGGCCCGCAGCACCATCGCGCGCATGCTCCCTTCCACGCGTCACCTCCAGGGGCCGCGCCCACGCGAGGCACCCGGGTGAACATGGAGGGCCCCGTCAAATCTGCACACCCGCCAGCAGGCCCGGCCACATGCGCACGGTGGTGCGGCCCTCGTCCGAGACGTGCTTCCACTCGGGGCCGATGCCCAGCTCCTCCCACCGGTCCTTGCCGTCCCAGGAGACGAGCGTGTTGGCGCTGACGCCACCGAATACCGCGAAGTGACGCGCCACCTGCCAGCCCGCCGTCAGCCGGAGCTGCCCCAGGACATGGTGCACGTCGTCGTCGAAGAGCCTCTTCGAGTAGAGGGTGTTGCCCACCACGTCGACGTCGAAGAAGAAGCGGCCCGCGGGGATGTGGCCTCCCAGGCCCGCGCCCACCACGTAGCGGCGGCGGTCCCCGCCGATGGGAGGCGTGTAGCCCACCGTCACCAGCGAGTAGATGTGACGGCCGCCCAGCTTCACCCCCACGTTGGTGAGCGCCAGGTCGCTGGCCCACGCCGCCACGTGCGCCTGACCACCGCCGACGAGGCTCAGGATGCCCACCGCCTCGCCCTCCGACTCACGGGCCACGTTGAGGATGCCCACCTGCGCGCCGGACACCTTGCCGGCGACGTTGACGATGCCCACCTGGGCCCCGTCCACGTCACCGCCCACGTTGATGATGGAGAGCTGCGCGCCGGAGAGCTGACGCGCGTAGCTGACGCCCGAGGACATCTGCAGGCCCGTCAGCTCGCCCGCGACGTTGAGCCCCGCCGCGGCCTGCAGCCCGTGCACGGGTCCGCCCGCGACGTTGACGCCCACCGCCGCCTGGAGCCCGCGCACGAAGCCGCCCGACACGTTGGCGCCCACGCCCAGCTGCGCGCCCAGGAGGCTCTTCCCCGCCACGTTGACGCCCACGCCCATCTGCGTGCCATTCACGGCGCCCGACGTGACGTTGCCGCCCACCGCGAGCTGCGCGCCCTCCGCGTCGCCTCGCGCCACGTTGGCGCCCACCGCGAGCTGCGCGCCCGACACCGGCCCCCGGGACAGGTTGGCGCCCACCGCGAGCTGCGCGCCGCTCAGCCCGCCCGTCTCCACCCAGTTCCCGGCCAGCGCCATCGCCACGCCGTCCACGCGCTTCGCGTGGGTCGCCACCAGGCCGATGGACACGTTGTTGACCACGTTGCCCGTGTGGAAGCCCGCCGTGCTCAGGCCCGGCACCAGGCTGAGGCTGAAGGGGATGTGCACCTCCCGCTCCTCCGCGCCCGCCTCCGGCTTCGTCTCCGCGGGAGGCGCGTCCTGCTGGGCCGCGCGGACCTCTTCGCCCGGGGCCGCCTCCACCGCGGCCACGGCCGCCGGCTTCGCGTCAGCGGCTTGCAAGCCCTCCGCACCGCCCTTCGCCTCCTCGGCCGCCGCCGAGAACGCCACCGCCGCCACCATCATCCCCGCGCACACCGAGACCTTGCGATTCATCGCCTGGACCTTCCTGGACTGTTTCGAGAGCGGCCCGGCCCGCGCAGCGCGGACACCGGAGCCATGAGAGTCGCCGGGGGGCGTCACCGCCCCGCTCGTGACAAGGGAACACCGCCGCCGCAGGAAACTGTCACCTGTCCACGTCAGCACGTCCGGCGCCCGCGAGCGTCCGCCGCCGCGCCGACAACGTGCGCGCGGGCTTCAGCCGGCTGCCCGGCGAGAAGCTCCGCGCCCGCATCTCGAAGGAGCTGGCGCGCTGAAGCGCGCTACAGCTCGGGGTCCGGCGTGTACTGGAGCTCACCCGTGGGCTCCAGCACCAGGCCCGTGCCCGGCTCGTCCGCGTCGTCGTCGCGGCCCACCTCCAGCACGGACGCCTTCGCGTCCCACTGGCCCAGGTAGTACTCGCCGCCCGCCGCCATGCAGGCGCGGCCCTCCGACACCACCGTCTCCACCACCTCCTGGTGGTCGCTGGTGGCGCGCAGCAGCGTCCACGCCTTCCCGTCCTCCTTGAAGCCCTCCACCAGGTCCTGGAGTTCGGCGTCGCGGGGCATGCCCTCGGGAAGCGTCTGCTTCTCCCACTTGCGAGGCTCGCGCTGCGGCTGACGGGCCTTCCAGGCGCGCGCCAGCGCCAGCAGCTTCTCCTCCGCCGCCTCCTGCAGCGCGTGCATCTCCTCGGGCAGGTCGATCTCCTCCAGCGCCAGCACCGCCGTCTCCAGCTGCAGCGCCTTGAGGCTCCACTCGTTCCACGCCGTCTTCAGCATCCGACACCTCGCTTTCCTGCTCGGCCACCTACCACACGCCCGGCTGCCCCGGCGGCGGACAGCCCGCCGGCCTATGCCCGGCGGCCTCCGCGCTGCCTACCTTGTGCACCCGAGGGAGGCAGCCATGGCCAGGAAGCAGAAGGACCCCCGGGACGTCGCCCAGCAACCCGGCAACCGCCCCCAGGGCATCGAGGCCGCGCCCCAGGCCACCAGGCGGGCGGGCGGCAACCCGCGCGGCCACCCCCCAATGGAACCGTGAGCGGGACTCCGGCGGAGCGCGCTGGCGCTCCACGCGCGAGCGCCACGTCCCGTGGCCCGAGCGAACCCACCCGGACACCTCCGTGCACCCAACCAGGGAGGTGGGGCGGCATCCCACGGGCACCCGTCCCACCCCTTCGCGCGACATGAGTCATGAACGACCCATGCCAAATCCACTCAGGGAGTGTGCCGTGGATGTCGCCCTCCGGACGACCTGGCGTTTCTCTGACAGCGCCGTTCGCCTCGCCTTGTACCTGGGGCTGTGCGGCTCCATGAGTGCGGCTCTCTCGGATGGTAAGAGCCGCCACGTCCGCGACGTTGAAGTGACGAACGCTTTAGAGTATCAACCATCCGCTTTCGAGATTTTCCGCATGCACGACCGGTATCGTGCCGACCCGCATACGGCCGACTCGAACATGTCTAACGAAGGAACATCACGATGGAAAACAAGAGGTCGGTGTCGAAGCCGGACGGCAAGCTCGCGGTGCTGATTCCGGGGCTGGGCGCTGTGTCCACCACGCTGATGGCGGGCGTGGAGCTGGCGCGCCAGGGTAAGGGGCACCCCATTGGCTCGCTCACGCAGATGGGTACGGCCCGCCTTGGCAAGCGCACCGACGGGCGCACCGTGAAGCTCAACGAGCTGGTTCCGCTGGCGGAGCTCCAGGACGTCGTCTTCGGCGCCTGGGACATCATCCGCGAGGACGCGTACGAGGTGGCCGTTCGCTCGGGCGTGCTGAGCGACAAGCACCTGGAGGAGGTGAAGCCGTTCCTCCAGGGCATCAAGCCGAAGCCGGGCGTGCACGACCCGGAGTTCGTGCGCCGCATCGAGGCCAACCACATCAAGTCCACCAAGACGCACCGCGAGAGCATCGAGGCGCTGCGCCAGGACATCCGCGACTTCAAGAAGGAGCTGAACGCGAAGCGCGCGGTGATGGTGGTGTGCAGCAGCGTGGAGACGTTCCGTCCGCTGCCCGAGGCCTTCACCAGCCTGGCCGCCTTCGAGAAGGCGCTGGACGACAACAGCCCGGACATCAACCCCACCGCGCTCTACACCTACGCGGCCATCAAGGAGGGCGTGCCCTTCGCCAACGCCACGCCCAACGCCAGCGTGGACACGCCGGCGCTCCAGGAGCTGGCCAGGCAGGAGTCGGTGGCGGTCGCCGGCCGTGACCTCAAGAGCGGCCAGACGATGATGAAGACGGTCATCGCGCCCGCGCTCAAGGCGCGCATGCTGGGCCTGGACGGCTGGTTCTCCACCAACATCCTCGGCAACCGCGACGGCGAGGTGCTGGACGACCCCGCGGCCTTCAAGGCCAAGGAGGTCACCAAGTCGAGCGTGCTGGACACCATCCTCCAGCCCGACCTGTACCCGGAGCTGTACAAGAAGTACGCGCACAAGGTGGCCATCCACTACTACCCGCCCCGCGGCGACGCGAAGGAGGGGTGGGACAACATCGACATCACCGGGTGGCTCGGCTACCCGATGCAGATCAAGGTCAACTTCCTCTGCCGCGACTCCATCCTGGCCGCCCCGCTGGTGCTGGATATCGCGCTGTTCCTGGACCTGGCCAAGCGCCTGGAGTGGCGCGGCATCCAGGAGTGGATGTCCTTCTACTTCAAGAGCCCCATGGCGCATCCGGGCCTGACGGTGGAGCACGACCTCTTCATCCAGCTCACCAAGCTGAAGAACACGCTGCGCGTCATCGCGGGCGAGGACCCCATCACCCACCTCGGGCTCGACTATTACGGAGATGACCTCCCGCTCAACAAATAGGGTCACCGGGCTCACGTGGCTCGCCACCGTCCTGGGGGTGAGCCACCTGGTGCTGGTGTACGCCACCGGCCGGCTGCGGTGGGACCATGTCGCGGTGGACGCGCTGCTCCTGGGGGTGGCCTGGTCGGGCCCCCGCCTGCAGCGCTTCCTCCGCGGTGGGTTCGCGCTGTGGCTGACCGGAATGTTGCTGGACAGCCAGGGCCTCTGGCTGTTCCTGCGGGGCCCCATCCACACGGGCGACCTGTGGGCGCTGGAGCGCCAGTTGTTCCCGGCGCCCGGCGGCGTCCACTGGCCCGAGTGGTGGTCCACGCGCTTCACGCCAGCCCTGGACCTGCTGTGCGGCTTCGCCTACGCGGCCTATTTGTACGAAGTCTTCCTCCTGGCCCTCTTCTTCTTCGTGAAGAAGGACTCCCTCTTCGAGCGGGTGTGCTGGGGCTTCCTGGTGGTGAACGCCATCGGCGTCATCGTCTACGTGCTCTACCCCGCCGCGCCGCCCTGGTACGTGCTCCAGTACGGCCCCGGCCCGGCCGACCTCGCCGCGCCGCCCAGCCCCGCGGGGACCGCCCGCTTCGACGCGCTGCTGGGCATCCGCTACTTCGCGGGCTTCTACTCCCGCAGCACCAACGTGTTCGGGGCCATGCCCTCGCTCCACGCCGCCTACCCCTTCTTGATGATGCTGTTCGTGTGGTCGCGCGGCTGGGCGTGGCGCATCCCCAGCGGGCTCTTCGCGTTGCTCGTCGCCTTCTCCGCCGTCTACCTGACGCACCACTACGTCCTGGACGTCATCGCGGGCATGGGCGCGGCCGTGGTCGCCTTCCTCGTGGTGGAGAGCGTCCACGCCCGCCGGACGGCCGCCCCCCCACTGCCAGTGCCGCTGACTACAAGAGGAGACACCCGTGCTTGAGAACCTGGTGGCGTGGTTGACCGGAAACCTGTCTCCGTCCGCCCGCATCTGGACGGCGCTGGCACCGGCCATCATCGCCTGTGCGTACTTCATCGGCGGACTGCTCCTCTTCTGCGTCCGCTGCGCCATCAAGGGCATCCCCCGCGACGAGGAGACGCTCAAGCGCGGCAGCACGGTGCTGGTGGGCTTCTTCCTGCGGCACTACTTCTTCTGGGTCATCCAGCCGCTGTGGACGGTGATTCTGCGCTCGGGCCTGCCGGCCAACGCGCTGTCCATGCTGTCCGGCCTGCTGGGCGTGTCGTCCGGCGTGGCGGTGGCGGCCGGCCGCTTCGCGCTGGGCGGGTGGCTCTTCCTGGGCGCGGGCATCCTGGACGTCATGGACGGCCGCATCGCCCGCACCCGCAAGGAGGCCAACCCCGCGGGCGCGGCGCTGGACTCGGTGCTGGACCGGTACGTGGACTCGGCGATGCTGATGGGCCTGGCCTGGTACTACCGGGGCACCTGGGTGCTGCTGCCCGCGCTGATGGCGCTCCTGGGCTCGTCGCTGGTGCCCTATGTGCGCGCCAAGGGCGAGGGCCTGGGCGTCAACGTCCGGGACGGCGCCATGCAGCGGCTGGAGCGGGTGCTCTTCCTGGGCGCGGGCACGGCGCTGTCACCGATTCTGGAGGCCGTCTTCTGGCCCGAGGTGAAGCACCCCATGCACTGGCTGGCGGTGGTGGGGCTCGTCTTCGTCGCCGTCATGAGCAACGTCACCGCGCTCTCCCGCTTCCGCAACCTGGTGCAGGCGCTGGCGCCCAAGCGCCAGGAGGCGCGCTCCGGCAAGGCCATCATCGGGCTCAATGCCCTGGCGGGCGCGGTGGCCACGGCGGTGGACTTCGCGCTGGTGCTGGCCCTGGTGGAGTGGGTGGGCATGCTGCCGGCCTGGGCCACGGTGCTGGGCTGCGGCCTGGGCGCGGTGGTGAACTACTCCATCAACCGGGTGCTCACCTTCAAGAGCACCGGCGCGGTGGCGCGGCAGCTGGCGCGCTACTCGGTGGTCAGCGGCACCAGCGCGCTGCTCAACGCGGGCGGCGTGGCGCTGCTGACGCTGCACCCGCAGCTGGCCTACGCGCTGGGGTGGTGGCTGGTGCGCGGCGTGGTGTACTTCGCGTGGAACCTGCCGCTGCAGCGCGACTACGTCTTCAACGACGCGGCCTCCGAAGACGCGCTCATGGAGCAGCGCCCCCATGCGGCGTGAGCGCCGCCTCCAAGCCCTGAAGGGCCTGGCCGTGGCCGCCACGCTCGCGCTGCCCCCGGTGGCGGCGGCGAACGCGGTGCTGGAGCCGAAGCTCTCCCGCAGCGACAACTACGGGGAGAGCTTCACCTTCATCGGGGACCTGGAGGGAGGGACGTTCATCTTCGCGCAGCTGACCGTGACGAACATCGGGCCCGGCTCGCGCAACGGCATCTGCCGGACGACGGTGCTGACGCCGGGCCAGAAGCCCTGGACGGCGCAGGCGAAGGTGAAGCCCCGCGACTGGCGCTACGACGCGGACACCGCGACGCTGCACATGGGGCCGTGCTCGGCCCGCTCGGCGGACGGGGCCACGCGCGTGGAGGTGCCGCTGGACGGCGGGCGCGTGGTGCTGGAGTACGCGGCGGCCATGGCCCCCGCGCCCCTGGAGCGCTCCGAAGTGGAGGTGGGCCGGGAGCGCTACCACCACGAGGTGACGGTGGCCTTCAGCGCGCTCAAGGCCACCGTGAAGCGGCCCAAGACGGAAGAGGTCTCCTATACCGGCGGCGGCTACGCGGACCACACGCGCTCCACCATCGCGCCGGCGAAGCTGGCGAAGCGGTGGGTGCGCTTCCGCGCCCTGCGCGGCGACGAGAAGCTGGTGCTGCTGGCGCGCGAGGGACAGGACGGGGAATACGGCCCGATGTACACCTGGGAGGAAGGCGCCTCCCAGGCCCGCCTCCTGGAGCACTTCACGCTGGCGCGGGAGGGCTCGAAGGAGCGGAGCGCCTGGACGGTGGAGCTGTTCGCGGACGGCGCGTCCGCCATGGTGCTGCGCTCCACGTCGCTGCTCCAGCGCAGCGCGCCGGTGGAGGACCTGGGGATGCTGTCCGGCATCGTGCGCCCGGTGCTGGGCTCGCCGGTGACGTACCTGCACCGTGCGGTGCTGGAGCGCGCGGGGAAGGCGCCGGTGCCGGGGTTGATGGAAGTCACGCTCGAGGGAGACCTGTGAGCTTCGCGCTGCTACGAGAGGTACACCACGTGCCGGGCGTGCGCGGCTGGGTGCGCAAGCAGGTGCTGCGCTCGGTGGCGCGCTGCGTGGAGTGGACCACGAAGCTGCCGGGCCGCGGCCTCAACGTGTCGCAGGTGAATGACTGGCTGTATGTCGGCGGCTCGGTGCCGCGCTCGCGGTACGCCGAGCTGAAGGCGCGTGGCATCACCGCGGTGATTGACGTGCGCGGCGAGCGCTGTGACGACGCGGAGGCGCTGGCGGCGCTCGGCATCGAGCTGCTCAACCTGCCGGTGACGGACCGCTATCCGCCGTCGGTGGAGCAGCTGATGCGCGGCGTGGCGTGGGCGCTGCCCCGGCTGGAGCAGGGCGGGCGGCTGTACACCCACTGCGAGCACGGCGTGGGCCGGGGCCCGCTGGTGGGGCTGGCGGTGATGGTGGCGCGCGGCTGGGAGGCGCCCGCCGCGTACCGCGAGCTGCGGCGCGCCCGCTGGCAGTCCACGCTGAATGACCGGCAGCTCAACGGGCTCGCGGACTTCGTCGCCGCATGGCAGGCCCGCGCGGCGGAGCGGGCGGCGTAGGCCCCCCTTCGCCTACGGGCCACTCACCAGCGCGGTGCCCCGGGCCAGCCACGCGCGCGCGGCCTCGTCCACGGCGTAGGTGAAGCCATCGCGCGAGCCCCGGGCGTACACCTCCGGGAGCGGCGTCGTGCCGTCCACCACCTCGGCGCCCAGCGTCAGCGTCTGCACCTGCGCGCCGCCACTCACCTCCACCACCACCGAAGGCTGCGCCAGCCCCGACCGCGCGTCCGGCACCTGCGCGTCGAGCAGCCGCGTGGCCTCCAGTTGCTGGAGCCAGACGAGCAGGCTTTCCACCTGGGACTCGTCGAACCGGAAGTTCTCCGGCGCCTGCTTCGGCTCGACGAGCACCCACCCGCGCGGCTCCTTCGCCATGACGAGCACCCTTCCGCCGGCCTCCAGGTGCAGCCGCTTCACCTCCGCCAGCTCGAACCGCAGCAAGCGCAGGTCGCGCAGGTCCGTCAGGCGCTTGCGCAGCCGCGCCGCGTCCGGGCCGGAGACGTTGAAGAGCCGGGCATCTCCTTCCAACTGGACGGGGACCGGGGCCAGCAAGCCCGGCTCCGCCGGACGGCCCAGGTGCAGCGCCACCGTCCTTCCATTCTTGAGCCGCGCCTCCACGGTGTCGCGCCCACGGGAGAGCGCCTGGGCCGCCTGCGCGGCGGCCTCGCCCACGAGCATGTCCTGCGCTTCGACCTCCACCAAATCCCTCGCGAGCTGCTCGACCGAGCCGGGGTTGAACCGGAAGCCCTCGGGCACCTGCGTCCCCTCCGCCAGCCGCCACCCGCCCGGCGTTCCATCCGACGTCAACGTCACCGGGGCCTCGTCCGCGACGCGCAGAACCAGCTGCGAGATGTCCTCCGCCGCCAGCCGCACCAGCCGGGGGTCGCGCCAGTCCATGACGCGCCTGCGCCACAGCCAGCCGAGCAGGACGGGGTGCTCGAAGGCCTGGGAAGTGGCCGCGTCGAGCACGTAGGTCCCATCGTTCGACGCGCCGTCCTTCCCGAGCACCATCTCCAGCGGGGCACCGCCCTGCGTGAGGATGCGGACGCTCAGCCCCTTCGCCCTGTCCAGCCAGAGCTCGGACAGCCGGTCCACCTCGCCCGTGACGAACGTCGCGCCGTCCACGCGGGCCAGCGCCTCCAGCGCGGCCTTCACCGTGGCCGCTTCCGCCACGTACCGCGCCTCCGGGATGTCGGGGTCGAACACCGCCCACCCATCGCCTTCCCTTTGCAAGGTGACGCGGCGGACGCCCGTGACCTCCAGTCCGGTGACGCGAGCGGGGTCGAAGCCCGGCAAGGCCCGCTGGCGACCGCCGCCAGGGTCCACCTGCTGCGCACCCGGCATGAACACGAGCACGAGCGCGAGCAGCGCGATGGCCGCGCCAACGGCGATGAGCATCCCCTTCTTCATGGCTCTCCTTCTGCTCCGGACGGTCGGCGGGCACGGCCCGCTCCAGGCCCGTGCCCTCGGGAGAACCCTTACTTCACCCCCGCGTGTCTCGGCATCCCCCTCCGCGCCTCCACGCGCGCGGCGGAGGGGCACCCGCCACCCGCCCCAGGGGGTTCAGGCGCTACCCACCGTGCTCTTGCGGCGCCACGCCGCGGGCGTCACGCCGTGCACGCGGCGAAACTGCCGGATGAAGTGCGTCACGTCCGCGTAGCCCACGCGCTCGGCGATGATGTCCACGCGCTCGTCCGTGCCCCGCAGCCGGCGGCGCGCCTCCGCCATACGGCACTCCAGAATCCACTCGCCCACCGTGCGGCCCGTCTCCTGCCGCACCACGCCCGCGACGTGCGCGGCGGAGCGCCCCAGCGCCTTCGCGACCTGCGCGAGCGACAGCGGCTCCAGGCAATGCGTCTCGATGTACGTGAGCGCCTTGCGGCTCAGGCCCAGCGAGGGAGGCTCGGTGGCGACGGGCTGGGCGGTGATGCGCTCCAGCTCGATGAGCACCAGCCGCAGCAGCGCGAGCGAGGCCTCGTCGCGGCCCGGCTCGCCGCGGGACACCTCGTGCGCCAGCAGCCGCATCCAGCGCGCGAGCCTCCGCCGCTGCGCCACCGAGGGCCGCAGCACGGGGTGACAGCCGCCGCGCACCCGCAGCAGCGGCCCCAGGCGCGAGGCCCCATCCTCACCGCCCAGCACCTCCTGGTGGAACGCGACGCCCCAACCCTCCGCGTCCGAGACGCCCGCCCGGTGGGCGTCCCCCGGAGGAATCAGGTGGACGTCGCCCGCCCGCAGCACGAGCTCGCCCGCGTGGCGCATCCGCGACTCGCCGCGAGTAATCAGCGCCACCACGGCGTAGGTGTGCACCGCCGTCATGCCCGTCCCCATGTCGCGGGCCTGGAGCCGGCCGGCCCAGATGGGCAGCCGGCCCTGCTCGAAGTCCACGCGCATCGACGTGGCCTCCCCACAGACGGGGGGATGTGGCTTGGACGGCATCACGCCTCCGTAACGAGCGAGCACGCCGGGCTCAACCCCGCGCGGCGCCCGCCCGCTCCAGGTTCAGCCCATGGTTCAACATGCCCGCCGCCAGCATGCCCGCGCTCGCGGACGAGATGGCGGCCTGCGCCCGGGTGCAGAGGTCGCCCGCCGCGTAGATGCCCGGCACCGACGTCGCACCCGGCCCCGTCACCTTCACGAAGCCCTCCTCGTCCAGCGCCAGCCCCAGCCGCTGCACGAGCGGCACCTGACGCTGGGGCGGGCGGTCGAAGAGAATCTCCCGGGGCACCCGGGTGCCATCCTCCAGCTCCACCGCCTCGAGCGCCGGCCCGGCCGCGATGAGGCTCCGGATGCGCCGCTCCTCGAGTCGAATCCCCGCCCCTGTCAGCAAGGCCCGCTTGTCGGCGGGCACCTCGAAGGCGCCCTGGGTGAACACCACCAGGTCCCGCGTCCAGCCCGACAACATCACACCGAAGTCGAGGAGCGGCTCGCTCGTGGCCAGCACACCCCAGGGGCGGTCCTGGAGCTCCCAGCCATGGCAGTAGGGGCACTGGAAGATGGCCTTGCCCCACAAGTCCCCATAGCCGGGCAGGTCGCGCATCACGTCCACCATGCCCGTGGCGAGCAACATCCGGCGGGCCTCCACCGCGTCTCCGCCCTCCAGCTCCACGCGGAACACCGCCCCCGCGCGCTCCACGTTCAGCACCCGCGCCTCACGCAGCTCGACGTCGTAGGGGCGCATCTGCTCCCAGGCGACGCGGCGGAACTCGCGGGGCGGGATGCCGTCCCGCGTGATGAAGGTATGCACCTCCTCGGCCGCCGCGTTCCTCGGCGTGCCCGCGTCGCACACCAGGACCTTCTTGCGGCCGCGCCCCAGCGCCAGCGCCGCGCTCAAGCCGCCCGGGCCACCGCCCACCACCACCACGTCCTTCACGTCATTGCCTGCCATGTCGTCCGTCCTCATGGCGAAGTGCTAACCAGCGGCCCCGGCCCCCGGGAGGGCGTGGCTTCGCGCGCAATCGGCGGATTCGCGCGCCCGCGTCACCAGGGGCGGCGGCCCGGCGCGCCGGGGCGGCCTACCAGCGGCGCTCCGGCTCCATGGCCGCGGGACGGCGGTTGTCGGTGGGCTCGAGCCCGTTGGCCGTGGAGCAGCGGCACACCTCGCAGCCGCGCTCACGGTCCATGGTGCAGTTCACCCCGGTGATGCACGTCAGGCTGCGCGACTCGGCACAGCGGGTCTCCCCCTGCTTCTCGTCGCGCGCGGCGCCGTGACGGCAGCCGGCCGCCAGGACCGTCGCCCCGACGAAGGCCAGCATCAGCCACCGCTGCCCACCCCTTCGCATCCGGCTCACCGTCATCGCTCACCTCGATGGGAGTCCACGGAGAGACGCCGCGCGGACGCGGTGTCCTCCACGGGGCTGTCTTACCGGGCGGCGCGGTCTCCGGCCAGCGCGCTCACGCCTCGGGCGCGGGCTGCTCCTCCGGCGCGGAGCTGTGCTTGCTCCGCCAGCGCTCCACCAGCAGCAGCAGCGACGGGAAGCCCAGCAGCACGATGACCAGGTTGATGCCGAAGCCCATGTTGGCCAGGTCACCGATGGAGTTGAGGCCGGGGTGCTTGGCGAGGATGAGCGCGACGAAGCCGATGGCGCTCGTCAGCAGGCCGCCCGTAATCGCCCGGCCCGTCTCCGCGTACACGGACACGAAGTCCGCGCCGCGCTCGCCCAGGCGCTGCACCAGGTGCACGCCCGCGTCCACCGTGGTGCCCACCAGCACCGGCAGCACCATGATGTTGAGGTAGTTGAACTGGAGGTCCAGCAGCGCCATCAGCCCCACCAGCCCGACGACCGACAGCAGCGTGGGCAGCATGCAGATGAGCGCGGTGCGCAGCCTGCCCAGCGTCAGCCACATGGCCAGCAGCACGCTCAGCACCGCCGCCGCCAGGATGCGCGGCCCCTCGCGGGACACCATGTCCAGGATGTCCGCCAGGATGAGCGCCTCGCCCGCCGCCGACACCTGGCTGCCGTCCGGCATGTGCAGGCCGCGCACCTCCTTCGCGAACTTCCGCGTGCCCTCGCCGTCCGACAGGCTGATGCCACCGGCGTACACCAGCACCACGCCGCCCGTGCTGCCATCCAGGCTCTCGAACTGGTGCCGCACGCTGGTGGGCAGCGAGTCCAGCGTGAAGGGCTTCGCCTTCGCCATGCTCAGCGCGCGCACCAGCGTGTTGCGCGTGTCCTCGGGCAGCCGCTCCGGGTCCAGCTTCTCCAGCTTCGCGGAGATGGACTGGAGGATGGCCTGCTTCTCGTCCTGCCGCTTGGGCACCAGGTCCGCCAGCGCGCCCACGAAGTCGATGGTGGACTCCTTGCCCCGCTCCGCCTTGCGCGCCTCGAGCTGGCGCACCACCTCGCGCTCCATCTCCGGCGAGTCGGTGAGCACCACCACCGGCGTCTGCGAGTAGCCCAGGATGTCGTTCACCTTCTGGTCCAGCACCGCCGACGCCTGCTTGTAGTCCTCCAGCGTGCGCGAGTCGTAGTTGAAGGTGATGCGGTAGGCCTGCGACACCAGCGCCAGCACGCCCACGCCCACCACGATGCCCACGCCCCGGTAGGAGCGGGGCAGCCAGCGGGCCAGCAGGCTCAGCGGCCCGGCCGAGCCCTCGTGCACCCGCGGCGACCAGCCGAAGCGCGAGGCCAGCCCCAGCAGCGCGGGCAGCATCACCACGTAGGAGAAGATGCTCACCAGCATGCCCACCGCGGCGATGATGCCGAACTCGCGGAACGCCCTGAACTCGGACAGGGCCAGGCTGAGGAAGGTGAGCGCCGCCACCAGCGCCGCGATGAGCGAGGAGAAGCCGGTGTGCCGGAAGGCCTCCTCCACCGCCTCCTCGGAGCTCTGCCCCTCCGTACGCAGCGTGGTGTAGCGCCCCAGCAGGTGGATGCCGTGCTCCACGCCCAGGCCGCCCAGCACCGCCGCCAGGAAGCCCGTCAGCAGGTTCACCTGTCCGTAGGCCAGCCCCACGAAGCCGTAGGTCCAGCCCAGGCTCGCCATCACCGGCGCCATGGTGAGGCCCACCGACAGCGCGCTGCGGAAGTGGAAGACCAGGTAGGCCAGCAGCAGCACCATGGCCAGCGTGGACGCGCTCGCCAGGTCCGCGACGATGACGCGCTGCTGGTCGATCTTCTTCTTGAAGGTCCCCGTCACCGCCGTCTTGAAGCCCGGCCCGTACTTCGACAGGTCCTGCTTGGCCAACAAGTCCTCCACCTGCCCCACGACCTTCGTCGAGTAGTCCAGGTCCGCGGCGCTGCCCCGGGGCTTCGCCATCAGCACCACCATGCGCTCGATGGGGTCGATGTAATAGAGGTCGCCCTGCCCGGAGAGCCGCTGGTTGGCGCGGCCGGTGTACTTCTGCTCGATGTCGGAGAAGTCCACCGACGGCGGGACCTCCTCCATCAGCGGGACGAAGAGCGGGTTGGCCTGCTGCTTCTCCCAGGTGATGCGCGCGTCGATGCGCTCCTGGATGGTCTCCAGGTCCTCGACGTCCACGTAGTAGAGCGAGTGCTCGTCGAAGAAGGCGCGGGGCCGCTGGTAGTTGACGTAGCGGACCTCCGACAGCTGCTCGAGTTGGGGCGCCATGTCATCCGCGAAGCGCTTGAGCACCTCTGGATCCGCGCCCATGCCCACCACCACCACGTTGCCCTGGCCACCGAAGCGCTTGCGGAGCTTCTCGATGTCCTGGACGCTGGGGAAGGCCTTGGGCAGCAGCCCCACGAAGTCCGCGCTGAGCGTCAGCGTCTGGGAGAAGTAGCCGCCCAACACGGTGAGCACCAGGGCCAGGAGCAGCGCCTGGTAGGGCCTCCGGTGGTTCCGAACGGCCCAGCGGCCCATGGCGCCTTCGAACCGCTCCGACCAACGCTTCTCACTCATGTTGCGACACCTGCATGTGTTGACTGGCCGAATCGCCGGGCACCTTGGGCACGCACCAACGGGAGAGTCAACGCGTTTATGCCGGGAGCCGGAAAGTAAGGTCACGAATCACCTTCCCCCCTGTAACCGGGGTCCCGAGGGAATGCTCGCCTGCGTACGGCCAGCGCGGCCCCCCTGCCCCCAGGGGACGTGATGGGTTGAGCCGGCGCCCGGGCGCTGTCGGATATCCCTACCTGGTGGGCGGTCAGGCGAACGTGAGCGCCTGCACCGCTCCCAGGCAGTGGGCACGTTCCCCGGCGACACGGGCTCGCGCATGCGAGCACACGAGGGAGGGGAAGCCGCGCCGCCCTCCGCGCGACCGGCAGCGCCGGGGCCGCGGCGGGTGACGTCAGGCCCACGATGGAACCGCACCTGAACGACACATCACCCCCGGGCGAGCCGAGGTGGATGGGGCGCGTGGAGCGAGCGCTGGGCGCGATGGCCGCGCACAACCACCGGCGGCCGGTGGTGGCGTTGCTGCTGGCCCTGGTGCTGGCCGCGGTGGGCGGTCTCCTCTCGCGCGGGCTCCACCTCAACGCCAACCTGGTGGACCTGCTGCCGCCCTCCTTCGAGAGCGTCCAGGACCTGCGTGAGCTGGAGCAGCGCTTCGGCGCGCTTGGCTGGGTGGCGGTGGTGGGGGAAGGCGGGGACGCCGAATCCCTGAGACGCTTCGCGGACGACCTCGCCCCGAAGCTGGAGGCCCTGCCCGGCATCCGCTTCGTCGAGGTGAAGCGCCCCGGCGCCTTCTTCCGCGACCGGGCGCTCTACTTCCTGTCGGAGCCGGACCTGGAGGACGTACGCCGCCGGCTGGACGCGCGCATCCAGTGGGAGCAGCAGCAGGCCAACCCGCTCTTCGTGCCGCTGGTGGACGAAGCGCCGCCATCGCTGGACTTCTCCGACCTGGAGGCGAAGTACGCGGGCGGCGCCGGGCAGCGGCTCTCCTCCAGCCAGGGTGACTACTACCTGGACGCGGACCAGCGCCGCGTGGTGCTGCTGGCCAAGCCGGACACCACCTCCGCGAACCTGGGCTTCTCGCGCAAGGTGACGGACGAGGTGCGCGGGCTGCTCTCGGCGCAGGACCTGTCAAAGTACGGCCCCGGCTTCAAGGTGGACGTCACCGGCACCTTCCAGAAGAAGCTGGACCAGCAGAAGCAGATTGCGCGCGACATCGCGGTGTCGTCAGCGGTGGCCACCGCGCTGATGCTCCTCTACCTCCTCTTCCACTTCCGCGGCGCGCTGGCGGTGGGCCTGGTGCTGACGCCCGTGGGCGCGGGTCTGGCGTGGACGTATGGGCTGGTGGCGCTCGTCTTCGGCGAGGTGAACCTCCTGACGGGCTTCCTCGGCGCCATCCTCGGCGGCCTGGGCATGGAGCACGGCATCCACCTGCTGGGGCGCTACCTGCACCTGCGCGGCGAGGGCCACACGTCCGAGGAGGCGACGCGCACGTCCTTCACGCACACCGGCGGCGCGGCGCTCATCTCCGCGGCGGTGGCGGCGCTCACCTTCTTCGTGCTGGGCACCTCGCGCTTCCTCGCGTTCCGTGAGTTCGGCGCCATCGCGGGCGCGGGCATGGTGGTGCTCATCGCCGCCTACGTGCTGGTGCTGCCCGGGCTGCTGGGGCTCGTCTCACGGCTGGGCTGGAAGCCCCATCGCGCGGCCATCACCACGGCGCGCTCGCCCATGGGGCACCTGCTGCAACGCCGCCGACTCGGCATCACCCTCCTGTCCGCGGTGCTGCTGCTGACACTGCTGAGCCAGACGGGGCGCGTGCGCTTCGACTTCGACTTCGGCTCGCTGGAGGACCAGGACCTGCCCTCCTTCGTGCTGGACCGCGAGGTCAACCGGCTCGTCGGCTACTCCCAGACACCGGTGGTGGTGCTCACCCGCACGCCCGAGGAGGAACAGGCGATGGTGGAGCGGCTGCACGCACAGCAGCGCGAGCGCGGCAAGGACTCCACCATCGACTTCGTGGCCTCGCTGTCCTCGCTGGTGCCGCCGGAGCAGCCCCGGAAGCAGCGCGTCCTCCAGGACATCTCCCGGCTGCTGGAGCGTGTCCCGGGGGACCGGCTGGACGCCAGGCAACGGGAGCAGGTGGAGGCGCTGCGCAAGCAGGCCGCCGCGCCGCCCTTCACACGCGCGGACCTGCCCCCCAGCGTGCGGCAGCAGTTCGTGGGCAGACAGGGCGCGCCGGGCGGCTTCGTCATGGTGTATCCGGCGGTGGACCAGTCGGACGGCAAGGCGGTCCGCGCGCTCGCGCGGGAGATTCGCGGCGCGGGCACACCAGCGGGCACGCGCGTCGCCGCGGCCGGCGAGTCCATGGTGATGGCGGACATCCTCGACATGGTGACGCACGAGGCGCCGCTCATCCTCGGAGGCACCACGCTGGCGGTCCTGCTGGCCATGTGGCTGACGCTGGGCGGCCTGCGCATCGCCCTGCTGTGCATGGCACCCACCGTGGTGTCGCTGCTCGCGCTGCTGGGGCTGATGCCGCTGCTGGGGATGGCGTTCAACTACCTCAACGTCCTCGTCATCCCGATTCTCATCGGCACGACGGTGGACGCCGGCGTCCACCTGCTGACGCGCCTGGCGTCACCCGGCAATGACTTCGTGTCGGTGTACTCGGAGACGGGGAAGGCCATCTGCGGCGGCCTGCTGACGAGCGCGATGGGCTTTGGCGCGCTCCTCCTCGCCGACCACCCGGGCCTCAACTCCATTGGCGCGCTTGCGATTCTGGGTTTTGCCACCAACCTTCTCGTCATGCTGGTGGCCTTCCCGGCCCTGCTGCTGGTGCTGTCCGAGCGCAGGCTGCGGCGCCATCCCACGCCAAAGGACTCACAGGAATCAGGGCCACCGCGGCGCTCGAAGCGCGGTGAGCCCACGCACGCGAGCTGAAGCACACGCATTCACAATGGGGGGGAGAGCAACATGGCGGAGCAGATGAAGTGGGGTTGGCTGTGGGCAGGGACGCTGGCGGGGACCCTCGCGGTGGGAACCGCCCACGGTGCGGCGGACGCGCCCGAGCGGGTGTCACAGGTGGACCCGAACACCGGACAGACGGTGACACCGGGCACCGCGCCTGGAAGCACCTCTCCAACGCAGACCACTCCCACCACGCCCGGCACGACGCCTCCGGGCACGACGACGACCACGCCCGGCACGACGCCTCCGGGCACGACGACGCCCGGCACGACGACGCCCGGCACGGGCGGCTCGGGTGCCCCGAGCACGACGCCGTACGACACCAACGCGGAGGGCTCCACGTCCACCGTCCCGGGCACCGCGCCCTACGGGACGGACGCGGGCACCGGCGGCTCCGGAATGGGCGCCACGCCGGGTGTCGGCACCACGCCGGGCGTGGGTACGACGCCGGGTGTCGGCACGACGCCGAGCGTGGGCACGACGCCGGGAGCGGGAACCACCCCTGGCATCGACACCTCGCCAGGGACCGGAACATCCAACACCGTCCCGGCCCCCTCGGGCGTCGTGAACGACGGGGGCACGGGCTACTAACCCGCGCCTCCTCTACATGAAACGTCCCCCGGCACCGCGGTCCTCGCGGTGCCGCTGGCAGGACATACCGCGCTGGACACGAGGCGGCCCTCCCTCCGTGTGGCGCCCCTCGCTGTGACTCCTCTTCAGCGCCATCAACGGGGCGTGCCCCGCTGGACATGGCCCCGCACGCCTGCCTTGTCCCGCCGCCATGGACACCACCGTGTCGCGCATCCTATCGCGTCGCTGCGGGTGGGCCTGCCCCGGGAGTTGGGCACGGCCGGTGCCATCGCGCCGAGGGAGCGCCCCTTCCCCGCCTTCACCGTCGCGTTCGCCAACCGGGCCATGCACGGACAGGCCCCCGAGGCCGCCGCCGCGCTCGCGGCGTGTCCGCTGCTGACACCGCGCTGGCGCGATTCACTCCAGCGGCGCTCGCAGGGTGGCCGGGGCAACGACCGCCCGCGCCTGGTGGGCCCCAACGGCGACGACTGAAGGACATCTCCAGCGGAGCAAGGCGTACGCGCGTTCCATTCCCGCCGCCGCTCGGAGGGCAGGCGTCCGTGGGAGGGGCCTCTGCCGTCCGCTCACCGGCTGCTCACGTTCCCGGCCAGCAGCAGGCAGACGCAGACCTACCGGAGAACGTACATGCGCCAGTTCCTCAAGACGAAGGCCCTCCTCGCCTCTCTCGCCGCGAGTGCGCTCGCGTTCGGGACCGCCTGTAAATCGCACTCGAGCGCGACACGAGAGACGCCCACCACGGACTCCAACGACATGGGCACGATGAGCAACCCGAACACCGGGACGAGCACCGACTCCAGCGTGGACACCACGACGCCACCCGGGATGGGCGGCGCGGGCATGGATGAGCCGGCCCTGACGCCCGGAACGGATGAAGCCGTGGCCCCGAACAGCGTGGACCCCAACATGAGCGCCGAGCCGGGCACGGGTGGCGCGGGAGACGTGGAGCCGCTCGCCCCCCAGGAGACGGATGAGATGGGTGCCGATGACGGCTCCACGCTGGAGCCGGGAACGGGCGGCAGCGGCATGTTGGACCCGGACACCCGGATGACGCCGCCCACGCCACTGCCGGAGCCCGACACCTCGCGCTAAAACCGCCAAGCGCATCCACACGGGCACCAGGACAGATGCCCGCGCCCCGATGACGTGGGCATCTCTTCTTGAAGCACCTGCTTCAACTCACGCTGAAGCCGGGATACGGCTCGGGCGACTTCACCGGCTCGATGATGCGCGGACTGCCGCCGGTGCCAGGCGTTCCCGCGGGCCCTCCATCCGGCTGCAACACGGGCGGTCCGTGGCGCGGCGTGCGCGTGTCGTCGTCGTTGCCCGCCTGCGGGTCCGGCGCGGGGGGCACGGCCTCGGGGGGAATGTGCAACACATCCTTCTTCTTGCTCATGGCGGCCTCCTCTCCACCTCAAGCTGGGTGCCCCGCGGTGGATGGGCACCCGGCGGCGAGCCGCCTGCCCGGACGAGTGCCCCCCGGTCCACCGCCACCGCCCGGCCCTCCGTGCGGACGCACCCATGCCCATGGTGCGTGACGACGTGGAGGGCGAGCCGTCAGCCACTGCGCGTCGGTGGCACCTTCCAGGAGAGCCACGCTGAAATAGTGAACGGAACCTGAATCCAGGTTCAGAAACCAGGTGGGATGTGATGAGCGTGAAGTTGTCACTGGCCGGTACGCGTCGGGGAAGCGGGTTTCTTCGCGCCCCACCCGAGGGCCCGCTCCCCTGGCTGCGGCGTGTCGCGCACTGGTTCGAGGCCCAGCACGGCGAGCTGCTCGAAAGCACCGGACTGGACGCAGGTCCGCTGGGCACTCCCATGCTCCGCCTGCGGCTCCACCCGGCCGCGAGCGAGGTCTCGTTCGTGGCTACCTCGGGCGCCCACGTGTCCGTCTCCGCCGAGACATCCGCCGTGGGCCCCGGCTACCACCTCTTCCTCTGTGACGCCCTCAAGTCTCTGGGCATCGCGCTCGGCATCGACTGGGCGGACAGCGACACCTCCGCGAAGCCCGGTGACCCCACCGGGTACTTCCATACGGGTGACGCCGACCCGGTGGACGTCCACATGCTGGCATCACTCCAGGAGTCCGTGGGGCAGGTGCTGCGCATGCGCCGCCTGGGTGAGTCCGGCTTCGCGCTGTCCATGCGCCTGGGCCACACCTTCGACTATCCCGGCGCGCTGCTGACGCCGCTGGGGCCCCGCGACGCGCGATGGCTGCGGGATGTGTACGAGGACCCGCGCCGCGGCATCGACGTGTTCCCCTGGTGGACACCGGGCCTCCACGCGCGCACGCGGCTCAACCGCGCGCGGTGCCGCCTGTGGACGGACGTCATCTGGCGCCCACCCTTGCTGGAGGACGAGCGCCGGCTGCTGCGCGACGTGGCCCGCCTGTTGGAGCAGGGCTGGCGAGAGGACCCGGAGCTGCCCTACCCCTGGCGGGAGTGGCAGGAGGTGCTCGGCTTCCTGGGCGTGGGCGGCACGCTGGCCGAAGAGGTCCACCGGCGCGCATCGGCGGCGCCAGGAGGACCACCCATCGGCTACCGGCGTGGCGAGGTCCAGGTGTCGCTGCCCGAGGGCTGGGAGATTCGCATCCCCGGTTCGCTCGCGGAGACACACCTCCAGGATGGGACGTGGGTGGCTCGGGACCACCGGCGCAGCGTGCGCTTCGTCCCGCTGATGGACGGCGGCGCCGACAGCTTCGCGGAGCGCCGCGCGCTGGACCTGGAGCACCGCGGCGAGCGGGTCAGCGGCAGGGCCTCGCTCCGCGTGGAGCCGGGCGAGTGCCGGCTGACGGCCCTGTGTACGTCGGGCAAGCGCCGTGCCTTGTGCGTGGTGAGCTTCGACGACCCCGAAGAGCAGGACTGGGCGCTGGGGACCTGGCGCTCACTGGACCACGCTGCCGCCGCGTGACGCTCACGGAGCCCCGAGCGCCGCGTGTTAGGGTGCCACGCCGAGGCCTTCGGCGGTGGGGCCACATGCCGGCGCCCAGGCGTGTGCTCGCGTGAAGCGGGCATGGGGCCTCGGCGCGAGCACGAGCCGGAGGAACCGTGTCCCGGGATGCGCAGGAAGAAGGCGTGAAGCAGGTGTACGGAGAGATTGCCTCGGCCTACGAGGTGCTCTTCCCGGCCCTGCACCGGTACGAGGGGCGGGTGGAACAGTTCCTCGCCGAGGTGGTGGCCCGGGGCGCCCGCGTGCTCGACGTGGGCTGTGGACCGGGGCTGCACACGCGCGGCCTGGACGCCTCCGTCACGGTGGTCGGCACCGACCTCTCCGAGGAGATGCTCGCGCGGGCCCGGGCCGCGAGGCCCGAGAGCACGTGGTGCGTGCACAGCTACCATCAGCCCATGCCTTCGGAATGGGGCCGCTTCTCGGTGGCGCTCGCCATCGGCTGCCTGGACTTCTGCGACGACCTGCCGCGCGTGCTGAAGCACCTGGCGGACGCGCTGGAGCCCGGCGGACGCATGCTCTTCACCGTGCTGGAGCGGCGGCCCGGACTCGAAGGGCATGAGGCGCGCGTCCAGCAGGTGCAGACGGCGGGCCCCGCGGTGTCCCTCCACCTGTATTCATTCGAGGAGACGGCGCACGCCGTCACGGCGGCGGGCCTGCTCCCTCGCGCTTACGCGCATGCGCCCGGCTGGGTCCAGCTCACGGAGCAACGGACCATGTGGTTCGGCTGGTGGGATGTCGAGCGGCGCTGAAGCCGCGCCCTTCGCGGCTCCGGGGCCGCGCATCCGCTGCCGGGAGGCCACATCCAGGAGGCCCCACCCTGCGCACGAGGCTTGCACTGTCCGGCAGCGGGAGGCATCGACGCGTGATGCGGCTGCGTTGGACATAGGGCTGAGTCTCTCTGCTGGCAATGAGCGTTGGATGCGCGCGAGGCGAGCTGCCTTCAGCGGTATGCGCCCGGCAACGGTCCCCCTGGCGTCCCCGGACACGCGAAGCAGGGACGGGTCGATTGGGGTGAGGGCAACGCCACCTGGTTCTACCTGTTCGACGGCAAAGACGGGCTCGCGTCCTCTCAGCCATCCGAGTCGAGCTGACGCAATGCAACCCCGCCGCCCTGGGTTCGGCTCCACGCGAATCCATGGACTCCGACGTGAAACACCCCCCTGTTGAGGTCTCCGACGATGACACCCCGCCCCTCTCCCTGGCTCGCGGCCTGCGCCTTCCTCGCGCTGAGCGCCGCATGCACCCGAACGGCGCCCGCTGTCGAAGCAGCGCGAAATGTCCCCGTAGGGACGCGAACCGAGGACACCGCCGAATATGTGCTGGCGGATGACGTGAGCATCCGGCGGCTCGCGCCCGGCGTATGGATGCACGTCACCGTGGTCACAGTGGAGAAGTTCGGCCGCGTCTCCACCAACGGGCTCATCGTCGAGGACGGCGAGACGTCGCTGCTCGTCGACACGGGCTGGGATGCACGCCAGGGGGCGCTGCTGCTGGAGTGGGCCCGGGACACGCTGCGACGCCCGGTTCGCGCGGCGGTGGTGACGCACTTCCACGCGGACCGGCTCGGCGGCGTGCCGGCGCTCGTGCCCCACGGCATTCCAGTCCATGGCCTGGAAGAGACGGCGAGGATTGCCACCACCCTGGGGCTGCCGGGGCCCTCGGAGACCTTCACGGAGTCCCAGTCCGTGGGACCGCTGGAGCTGTTCTTCCCCGGTGCGGGCCACGCGAAGGACAACCTGGTCGTGTGGCATCGGGACAGCGGCGTGCTGTTCGGCGGCTGCTTCGTGAAGGACGGCACCGCGACGGACCTGGGCAACGTGGAGGACGCGGACGTCGGCGCCTGGCCTGCGAGCCTGGGGCGCACGCGGCAGCGGTTCCCCGAGACACGCGTGGTCATCCCCGGGCACGGTCAGCCCGGAGGACCGGAGCTCCTGGGCCACACCGAGGCGCTGCTCCGCTGACGGGCCGCGCGGCGCCGGGCTCGACACGCGGAAGCAGCCGGGCAGGCATGAGCGATGCGACAGCGCGTCGTCCGTTCGGCCAGGAGCGTTGGCCAGCGCACGCGAGCTGAGCCGCTCCGCGCCTGCTCGCCTGCCGGTGAAGGTCCGTCCCTGGACATTCCCACAAGGCTCCAGGGTTCACGGACATGGGCGCATGTCCTCGCCATTCCTACCGTCCGCGAAGAAGCACGGGCCGATGGGCGATGGGGACGGAGGGAGACATGAGGCTTGTGGCTGTGATGTCGCTCGCGATGCTGGCGAGCGCGTGTACCTCGGTGCGGATGGAGCAGCGGGACGGTTGCTGGGTGAAGCAGACCCGGGCCTTTCCCTCCACGCTCAAGGAGGAAGTGGGCCCCTGCGCGCGGCCGGAGCCTGTCTGGTCCGAGGACCGGCTCACGCGGCTGGTCCAGGAGTGCGTGATGCACACGGACTACCGCTGGCAGAGCAGCGCGCTGGTGGCGTGGAACCGGAGCGAGCCGCTCCCGGAGCGGGAGTCCGAGGAGAAGGTGCTCGCGGCCTGCATGGCCCGCGCGGAGGCCATCCTGGGCACGGAGAAGGGCGCGCTGGAGCAGCGGCTGAGCGAGGTGTCTCGGGAGCGGGACACACTCAAGGCGAGCATCGAGAAGGAGCGCAGCCAGCATCAGGCGACCCTGTCGGAGCAACTCAGCCGCCACGACGCCAGCATGGAGCGGGCGCGCGACCAGATGCACGAGAGCAACAACCTCCTCGCGGAAGCTCTGGGCGAAGCAGCGAAGAAGCCCGCGCCCTCGGCGGTGGCGACGGCCACCTCCACGTCCAGCAGCGAGGGGCTGGCGAACACGCAGACCGACTCCACGCAGCGGAGCGACGCGACGCTCCGGGGGGATGTGTCGTCGTCGCGGAGGAGCTCGTCGTCGCAGCCGACACCACCGGCCGCTTCCCCGCCAGTCGCCAAGCCCATCCTCGGCGCCGCCCCCATGTGCGAGCTGACCCCGGCCACGGTGGCGAAGACGGGCGCGTCAGGCAAGAAAGGCACCGAGTGCAAGCCGAAGCAGGCCGACAGCGCGCCTCCCTCCGAAGATGAACCCGCCGAGGCGTTCCTGGCCACGCCCGCGCCCCAGTCAGCGAAGGTCCCCATCCCATTCGTGCCCCAGGAGGCGGACGCGGTGAAGTAGGCAGGTGGCCTACGGCCGTCCCATCACACGAAGTGGGCGGTCTCCAGCTCCAGCCCCCTGGCATTCATCGCCAGCAAGACATCGCGGCAGCGAGGAGAGATGAGCAGGCGAGGCTCCGGCCTCAACTCTCCACGCCGATCGCCGAACAGCTTGTCCGTCACCCACAGGTCAGCGCCGTCGAGGCGGGCCCGTTCGACATAGAGCTCGGAGATTTGATTGAGGCCGGCGATGTGGCCGAGCGGACAACGAAACGCGCCGTCCTCGTCGAGGTCGAACGGGTTGTTCCCCGCTACCGTGCGTGCGCTCAACGTGAGCGGCATCGACGTCACGACGAGTTGCAACCACTCCGAGGCCACGGGACTTCCGCGCCCTCGATGCAGCACGGGACGGAACTCCGCACCGCTCAAGCCGTTCGCGAGAAAGGTCGCCGCGAAGCGGGAGGACACCACGACCTCTCCCGCGAGGGTTTGAGCGATGTCCTTGCCCTTCGGAATGCGCCGGGGGTCGAGGATGAGGTCGGATGACTGCCGCGCCCCCATACCGCAGTGCTCGCACGTGAACGACTCGTCATACGCCGTTCCACACATGGCTCCAGTTGGCTCGAAGCGCGCGCGAACAATGAGGTTGAGCAACTCCGCGGCGCGAAGCTCCTTCTCCGTGTAGCTCCGGCGAAGGTTCCAGGACATGAAGAACGCGTCGCCACGCTTGCCGTACTCGTGGTTGAGCTGCGCGATCCGCTGCACCCTGGCATCGCCGGCAGGCAGCACGACCTTGCGAATGGAGCCTCCCAGCGAGACCCCGAGCCCGGGTTCGAGGTGAATGCGAGCATCCCGCTCGGCGATTCTGAATTCGAAGGTCTCTCGCATGGTCAGGGCGTGATGCCGATCAACTGGGGGATTGGATACTCGGAGTAGACCTCCAGGAGAATCTTTTGAAGCTCCTGCGGTGTGGGGCGGCGCCCCTGGCCATACGGCCAGGCCCGGCGAAACTGCTGAGTCACCGCCTTGTGGTACGCGGTCGGCAATCGGTACGTCTGCCCGTTGCTGGCCCCTCCCAGGTATAGCGGAACGAAGTGATGGTTCTCATACCCGGTGCTGTTCGGGTAGGCAGCCTGTGCAGCCTTGAGCCGCTGCAGATAGAGGTGCTGCGCCTGAACCACTACCGCGTGGTCCACGCTCCGGCGAGCCACAGCCTGAGCCTGCACAGGCGTTGGCCGGGGATTGAGCAAGGGCGGTCGGCGCATGGCCCCACCACCACCGCCTCCCCGCCGAACAGGACGAAGCGCCAGGGACTCCGACGTCTCAGCTTGCGCGGCCCATTCCGAGGACAGAGAGGCACCAGCCACGTCGACGTCATCCGCACTGGAGACCTCGACGTAGGCAACGCCATCCCCGGACGGCAACGTCGCCCTCTCGCTGGAGGCACACGCAAGATGAACCAGGACCAGGGCAACGCCCAGGGGCACCAAGCTCGGTTGACGCAACGGACCACTCCTTGTGGAAGTGATGGAAACGTCCGGCTTTCGCGTTCCGACTCCACAGTCCCGTTGCAGCACGCCGACCCAAGCACTCCAGCACGCATGCGCCTCGCTTGAACACCTCGCGGCGACGCGCAGCGCGCTGTCAGGCACTCCATGACCACCGGAGTGGGCCAGACACACCTCGCGTCCGGCTCAAGAGTCCCTGACTCACGAATCAATCTCGGGTTAGCCTCGCGGTACACCCTCGTGAGGAGCCCGAGATGTCGTCTTCGAACCACTACATCCCCAACCTGCGCGATATCGAGTTCAACCTGTTCGAGTTCCTCGACATCGGCCGCGCCTCGCTGGGCCACGCACCCTTTGGCGACCTGGACGAGACGGCCGCGCGCCAGATGCTCCAGATGTTCGCCCAGCTCAGCGCCAACGAGCTGGCGCCCAGCTTCGAGGAGCCGGAGCACAACCCGCCGAAGCTGGAGAACGGCGAGGTGACGCTGCCCCCGGGCCTGAAGAAGGCGATGAATGCCTTCTTCGACGCGGGCATGCACCTGCTGGAGCAGCCGCCGCACCTGGGCGGCATGGGCGCGCCGCCCTCCCTGGGCTGGGCCGCGTTCGAGCTGATGGTGGGCGCCAACGCCTCGCTGGCCTTCTACACGCTGGGCAACCTGCTGGCGCGCATCATCGACCGGCTGGGCACGGACGCGCAGAAGAAGCGCTTCCTGCCGCACATGCTGGAGCGCCGCTGGGGCGGCTCCATGGTGCTCACCGAGCCCGACGCCGGCAGCGACGTGGGCGCCGCCCGCACCAAGGCCCGCCGCGTCTCCGACGAGGTGTGGGAAATCGAAGGGGTGAAGCGCTTCATCACCAATGGTGAATCGGACATGTCCGAGAACATCATCCACATGGTGCTGGCGCGTCCGGAGGGCGCGGCGCCTGGCACCAAGGGCCTGTCGCTGTTCGTGGTGCCCAAGTACTGGGTGAACGAGGACGGCAGCCTGGGTGAAGCCAACGGCGTGGTGTGCACCAAGCTGGAGAAGAAGATGGGGCTGAAGGGCTCCGTCACCTGTGAGCTGACGTTCGGCGACGGGAAGCCCTGCCGTGGCCTGCTGCTGGGCGAGGTGCACGACGGCATCCGGCAGATGTTCTACATCATCGAGCAGGCGCGCATGGCGGTGGGCGTGAAGTCCATGGCCACGCTGTCCGCCGGCTATGGCCGCGCGCTGGCCTTCGCCAAGGACCGGCTGCAGGGCGCGGACCTGATGCAGGCCCGCGACAAGACGGCGCCACGCGTACCCATCTTCCGTCACCCGGACGTGCGCCGCATGCTGATGGCGCAGAAGGCCCACGCCGAGGGCATGCGCGCGCTATGCCTCTACACGGCCTTCATCCAGGACGGCGTGGAGCGCAAGGGCGGCCACCGCGCCACCGAGGCGGGCGAGCTGGACACGCTCAATGACATGCTGCTGCCGCTGGTGAAGGGCTACTGCTCGGAGAAGGCCTACGAGCTGCTGGCGCTGTCGCTCCAGGTCCACGGCGGCTCCGGCTACCTGCAGGACTACCCGGTGGAGCAGTACATCCGGGACCAGAAAATCGACACGCTCTACGAGGGCACCACGCACATCCAGGCCCTGGACCTGCTCATGCGCAAGGTGGCGCGCGACGGCGGCGCGACGCTCCAGGGGCTGCTCACGCAGATTCGCGAGACGGCCGAGCGCACGGGCGAGAGCAAGGAGCTGGAGGCCGAGCGCGCCGCGCTGGGCCGGGCGCTGGGAGATCTGGAGACGATGCTCGGCACGCTGCTGGGCAAGCTGGGCGAGTCCGTCTACCACGTGGGCCTCCAGGGCAACCGCGTGCTGTTCGCGGTGGCGGAGGTCGTCATCGGCTGGCTGCTGGTGCGCCACGCGGAGGTCGCGCTGGAGCGCATGAAGAGCAACCCCGCGGACCGCGCCTTCTACGTGGGCAAGCTCGCCAGCGCCCGCTGGTACTGCCACGAGGTGCTGCCCGGCATCGCCCACGCCGCCCGCATGGTGGAGCACGGCAACCTGGACCTGATGGAAGTGCCGGAAGAGTCGTTCTGACGCGGCAGCCCCGAGGCGGGACTGGCCCCCAGTGCCAGGCCCGCCTCCACGGCCGAGGCGCCCGCTACTTCTTCGGGGCGTCTCCCGGCACCGCGAGCCCTCGCGCCGCCAGCTCACGCTCCACGTACAGCCGCAGGATGTGCATGAAGTCCTGCGCGTTGGTCACCACGCCGAAGGCCTGGTGCGTGCCCCGGTCCTTCAGCTTGCTCACCACGAACTCGGACGAGTCCACGCAGATGGTGGGCAGCTCGCGCAGTGAGCCGTCCTTCTCCGTGACGAACGCCGGCAGCATGTTGCCGGTGGCGATGGCATGCAGCGCCGTGGCGACCATCACCGCCATGGTGGCCTTCACCGCGTGCTGGCGCATGGCTACCTGCGCCTCCAGGTTGTCCGTCACCACGTCCGGCAGCGGGCCGTCGTCGCGGATGGAGCCCGTCAGCAGGAAGGGCACCTGGTGCACCACGCAGGCGTGCATGATGCCGTTGGTAATCACCCCCGCCTCCACCGCCTTCGCGATGGACCCCGCCGCCCGCACCTGGTTGATGGCGCGCATGTGCAGCCCGTGGCCGCCCGAGGTGGCCTCGCCCGAGCCGCTCATCCCCAGCGTGGTGCCGAAGATGGACGCCTCGATGTCATGCACCGCCACGGCGTTGCCCGCCAGCAGCGCGCCCACGAAGCCGTTGGCGACGAACCACGTCATGTCCGTGCGCGCGCGCGAGTGCACCAGCGCGGGCCCCGTCACCCAGATGGGGTAGCCCCCGCGCTCGCGCTCGTCCACCAGCACGCGGGCCATGTGCGCGTAGTCGATGGGCTTCTCGCGGGACACCTCGCTCGTCATAAACTTGAACTCCCCCTCGCCCTCTCCGGAGAGGTAGGCGGAGTTCACGAACACGCCTTCACTGCCGTCCTCGGCGTGCCCCACCACCACACGCTCGCCCGCGCGCACGCGCCGGCCCTCGCGAATCCACAGCTCCCCCTGGGCGTCCAGCACCAGTGCCCCATCCATCCGGGGCTCGCGCGGCATGCGCCATGCGCCGCCCATGCGCACGTAGGTGGGCAGGTTGGTGGTGGTGAAGAAGCCCTCCGGCAGCACACCGTCCGCGGGAGCCGGATGGAAGCGCGCGTCCGGACTCTGGGAGAAGCGCGCGGCCGTGAAGTCGGGATGAGGGATGGAGCTCACGCCGGCAACATGCGCGGACCCATGTCCCACTTCAAGCGCCTCGGCGCGGCGAGCGACGCGGATGTCCGGTGGAGACAGTCACGGCCAGACCGCGAGTCACAACGGCTGGCGGCCCACAGCTCCGCCCGTGAAGGTCCGTCACGGCGCCATGCCGCGTGCAGCTTCCCCCCGAGTGGATCCACCTGAAGTATCGGCGGATCCACTCGGGGTCGCGACTCACCGCGCAATATTCCGGAGGGGTCCAAAAACTCCCTGGAATCTCCAGGGGTTCCCGTGCAGCAGATCGAAAATCAGGGCGAAAGCAACTCCGGCTCTCAGCGTTCGAGAATACGTGCAAGACGCACCTGCGGCGCCTCGCGCCCCTGCACACCCCTACGGAGCCCCCCCATGAGCAAGGACTACCGGATCAAGTCGGGCGACACCCTCTCCCACCTGGCGCAGCGCTACAACACCAGCGTCAGCGCGCTGATGAAGGCCAATCCGGAGATCAAGAACGCGGACCTCATCTATGCCGGCAGGTCGCTGAACATCCCGGGCGCTCGGGACTCCTTCGAGGCCGGCTCCGGCCCCTCGCGTTCGGGCGGCGCCACCGGCGGCAGCGGCGCGCAGGACGTGCAGGGCCCGAACAGCTCCGGCCCCGGCACCCGCGGTCCCAAGGGCAGCCCCTTCGAGATTGCGCAGTCGCACCTGGGCAAGAACGCGGGCTCGCTGAAGCTGGAGAAGAACGGCGTGGGCGCGGACATGGAGGACTGGGTCCCCAACAACGTCAACTGCGCCAACTTCGTGTCCGCCGTGCTGGAGCAGGCGGGCCAGATTTCCGACTCGCAGCACGACAACAGCGTGATGGGCCTGCAGCGCAAGCTGGACAACGATCCCAACTTCAAGCGCATCTCCCTGAAGGATGCGAAGCCGGGTGACGTGGTGTCCATGAAGACGAACGGCGGCCAGCACGTGGTGATGTTCGCGGGCTGGAAGGACGGCAAGCCGACGTTCATCGGCTCCAACAACGTCAACTCGGATGGCTCGCAGCGCATCACCATCTCCAGCATGAACTACCCCATCATGTCGGTGCACCAGTACCAGGGCTGAGCGCCCGCGCCGCTCCGCACGAGCCTCCACGGGGCTCCGGGTCCGTCCTTCCAGGCGGACACGGGGCCCCGTCGCCGTTCTGGCGCCAGCCCGTGCCCTGCCTCAAGGCCGGGGCGCGAGCGCCAGCGCGGCCTGGATGAGCGGGCTGCGCGCGGCCGTCTTCCGCCATGCGGCATGGACGGCGCCCGTGCCCGCGCCGGGGAGCGGCCGGGACACCACGCCCGCCTCTCGCGGTCCTCCCGGCAGCAGCGAGGCCAACAGGGAGTAGCCCAGCCCCGCGGCCACGAAGCCGAGGATGGTCTCCGACGAGTCCGCCGCGTGCAGGCGCTTGGGCGTGACACCGGCCCGGGCGAGCGCCGCCAGTTGCAGCTCGCGCAGGTGCCGGTCGGTGCTGTACGCGATGAAGGCGTCATCGCGGAGCTGCGCCAGCCGCAGCTGCGGGCGCTTCGCCAGGGGATGATGCGCGGGGAGGACGAGGAAGGGCTGGGTGCGCCCCACCTCGCGGGCGTCCACGTCCTCCGGAATCTCCGGCAGGTGGTCCACCACCAGGTCCGTGTCCCCCGCGCGCAGTACGTCCAGCGCGGGCGTCTTGGACTCGAAGAGGGCCACCTCGATGTCCGGGCGCTTCGACTGGAGCCGCCGCAGCCACGCGGGCAGCAGGTGGCGCAGCACGTGGCCAGAAGCATGGACGCGCAACGTACCGCCCACCTCGCCCTTGCGCAGCGACTGCACCACGACGTCCAGCCCCTCGAGGAAGGGCGCCACGTGCGCGTAGAGCGCGCGGCCCTCCGGCGTGAGCACCACCCGGTCCTTCCCCACGCGCTCGAAGAGCGGGACGCCCACGTCCGCCTCCAGCCGCTTCACCTGCTGGTGAATCCCCGGCTGGGTGATGGGATACGGGAATGTCGGCACCGCTCGCGCGTAGCCTTCCGCGCGGGCCACCCGGTAGAAGCCTTCGAGCCGCTGGAGCTGAATCATTCACTCCAGGTTATCAACCCACCCTGAACTAGTTCCATGCGCTTTACGAAGCGAAGGTGCATGGTTCCTCCCATCAGCGAGCGACGCTCGCCCATGAGGAGGAAGCACACATGTCCCGCGCCACGCCGAAGGTCGTCGTTGCCCACAGCACCGCCTGGGTCGCCCAGACATGGCTCTCGTTCGTTCTCTCCGTCGGCGTCACGGCGGTCGGCATCTGGAACCTACCGGTGGACACCTGGGTGAAGTCCTTCCTGGGCATGGGCCTGCTCTTCACCGTGGGCTCGACCTTCAGCCTGTCGAAGGCGGTGCGCGACCAGCACGAGATGGAGCAGCTCGGCACGCGCATCGACGAGGCGCGCGTGTCACGGCTCCTCTCCGAGCACGACCCGCTGGCGCCGCCCAAGCTGTGAGCCGTCAGGGCGCGCCGCGGCCCGCGTGCAGGCAGTCCAGCGCTTCGTCGAGCAGCGCCAGCGCCCCGTCCGACCAGCCCCGCAGCTTCATGCGGGCGGACACGGGCGGGGTATAGGGGATGAGGCCCGCGACGGCCGCGTCCTCGATGAGCTGGGCCTGCTGCTCGGGGTTGAGCTGGGCCCAGCGCTTCTCGCGGCTCACGCCCTTGCGCCAGTCGTACCCGTCACCGCTCCACTGCGCGGCGAGGGCCGCGCTCAGGTAGGCGGTGCCGCCGTGCTGGTGCTGCCACACGTGCGTCAGCTCATGGACCAGCAACCCGAAGTCCACGTCCCCGCCACGGGGCGGGACGAAGACGGTGTTGCCGTGCGCGAAGGCCCGCCCGGGGAGCCCCAGCAGGCCCAGCTCGCCGGCCTTCACCCGCACCGCCGCGTAGTCCAGGCTGTTGCCGAACACGGGGCGCAGCCGGGCCACCTCGTCCTCGGTGAGGCGGCGGCCCGGGGGCTCCAGGCCCGCGAGCACCTGCACCGAGCTGAGCACGCGCCCGCCCACCATCAGCACCGCATCCGCGGGCAGCTGGGCGATGCGTGTCAGGCCCTGGCGCAGCCGGGGGAGCCCCTCGCGAGGCTGGCCACGCACGCACTGCGACACGCCGCCCCCCAGCGACTTCAGCGCCACACCCACGCTGCGGGCCACGCCCACCGACGCGCTCGTGAAGCCGGTGAGCAGGCCCCGGCCCGCATCCGCCAGCCGCTCCGAGAACGTTGCCCCCCGAGTCATTCCTCGCTCCTCAGCTCCCCGCCGCCATGGCGCGCAGGCCCGAGAGCCCCATCACCGACTCCACCAACCCACGCAACGAGCCGGGGCGCCAGGGCCGCGCCAGCGCGAAGTGGGTGAGGCTGGAGGCGCTGTAGGCCGCGGCCACCTCGGGCCGGAAGTGGGCTGACACGAGGATGCGCGGCCCCGCCAGGTCTCGCTCCACCAGGCGCGCGAGGAAGGCGGGCACGGCCCCCCGCTGCACGGAGTCCAGGTCGAGAACCACCGCCTCCGGCACCACCCCCAGGCCCATCCGGCGCTCCGCCGACGCGATGCCCAGCGTCGGGACCAGCTCGAAGTCCGACGCCAGCTCGCGGCTCATGGCCAGCCGGAACAGCGGCTCCTCCGAGACGAGCATCACCCGGGGCCCCTTGGGCGTGCTCCGCCAGCGCCTCGCGGGAGCGGGCTCCAGGGGAAGGCGCAGCGCGTCAGCCCCCACCAGATGGCGGGCGTCGAGGAGGCACTGCGCACGGCGGATCAGAGGGGAGGGGGCGCTGGACACGACGCGACAATAACCAGCAATAGCGGAAATATCAAACTTTGCTTCAATTTCAGAAAAAATTCCTGAATTACCTGACCTCTAACCCCATAGCGGGGCGCGCGTCAACACGCCTGTTCAGTGGGTCTTAAGTAACACCTATTCACGCATTCATGGGTCTTTAGCAACCCATGTCTCTCACCGCTGGCTGGGCAAGCCGGGGGGCGTCTCGCCGCCCTGGCATCCCCCCAGACGGGCCCCGCGCGCCGGGCATGGCCGCGAGCGTCCGCTCACTCGAACTCCAGCGCCCGCTGGAAGTCAGCGGGGTTGGAGGCCGCGCTCTGCGCCGTCTCCAGGGTGATGAGCCCCTCGCGGTAGAGCTGCGTCAGGTGCTGGTCGAAGGACTGCATGCCGAACATGTCGCGGCCCTTCTCGATGACGTCCTTCAGCTCGCTGGCGCGGTCGTCGCGGATGTACTGCTCCACCGTCTTCGTCTGCACCATGATCTCCAGCGCCACGGTGCGGCCCTTCCCACTGGCCCGGGGCAGCAGACGCTGCGACACCGTGGCCTTGAGGCAGTCCGCCAGGCGCATGCGCACCATCGTCTGCTCCTCGGCGGGGAACACCGACACCAGGCGGTTGATGGTGCGCGACGCGTCCGTCGTGTGCACCGTGGAGAGCACCAGGTGGCCCGTCTCCGAGGCCTTGAGCGCGATGTCGATGGTCTCCGTGTCTCGCATCTCGCCCACCAGGATGACATCCGGGTCCTGGCGCAGCGCCGCCCGCAGCGCCACCGCGAAGCTCGGCGTGTCCGTGCCAATCTCCCGCTGGGAGATGGAGGACTTGATGTTCTTGTAGATGAACTCGATGGGGTCCTCGATGGTGAGGACGTGCAGGTTCTCCGTGCGGTTGATGTGGTCGATCATCGCCGCCAGCGTGGAGCTCTTCCCCGAGCCCGTCGCGCCCGTCACCAGCACCAACCCGCGCTCGTTGCCGGCAATCTTCTTCAACACCTGCGGCAACCCCAGCCCATCGATGGTTGGGATTTCATCCGGGATGATGCGAAGGATGCACGCCAGCGAGCCCCGCTGCCGGTA
This sequence comes from Pseudomonadota bacterium, assembly GCA_023426545.1. Classification (GTDB taxonomy): domain Bacteria; phylum Myxococcota; class Myxococcia; order Myxococcales; family Myxococcaceae; genus Myxococcus. Next base: position 2,542 of record JAFAAN010000014.1, on the reverse strand, counting down.
GATGTTCACACGGAAGCGCGCCACGCCCGGCAGGCTGTAGGACGCGTCGCACTCCTGAAGCGTATCGATTTGCTTCTTCATCGCGGGGTCCGACACGACGTGGAATGCCACCTGCCGTGTGTGGTCCGCGTGAAGCTTCTCCATCTTCAAGGGCCGGAGCGCGCCATTGACCCGGTAGATGGGCGGGTCCCCCGGCCGAAAGTGGATGTCCGATGCGCCGTTCTGCACACCAACCGCGAGCAGCTTGTTGAGCGTTGCCAGATCCAGGGGAGAACCTCTTCAGCAAGAAAAGCCCGGATACTAGGTCGACGCACGACCCCTGCACATTGGTGTGCAATGACCCTGGGGCACGCCGCGCGGCGCCCCGTGCAACGCCAGCTCCGGCCGTCTGGCAACCCGAACGCTCTCCGGGCTGGGCATCCCCTCACCTCCGCACCTCTCCCACGGCGACGGCCGCGCGTTTGCGGGCGGCCTACGTTGAGCACATGAGAACCTCACACCTCTTCACGGCCGCGCTGCTCTCGGCCAGCACGGCCCTGGCCCAGCCCGCCCAGTACCTGAACCTGCGGACGCCTCGGATCGCCCTCAACGCGCGAGTCACCGACCGCGACCTCACCAGCCCCGACCTGCAGCTCGGCTTCGGCAATGACACCCTGCGAGGCCGCGCCTTCGGCAACCCCGTCAACCTCACGCTGGACGCCGCGCGGGTTCGCGGCATCTACGGCAGCGGCCCCGTGGACCTGAGGATGACGCAGGAGGAAGGCGGCCTGCGCGCCAAGGGGACATTCGGTGGTCAGCTCACGGACTTCGAGGTGACGCCGCAGACCTTCAAGGGCGACGTGGGCCGGTGCAGCTACCAGCTCAACGCCTCCGCGGAGGGCCGTTACCAGGGCTGGCGCTCGTGCCTCGCTGGGCTGGAGAACCCCGTGTCGTTGTCGATTCCGCCGGCCATCGGCCATGACGACGCGCGGCTCGTGGCCACACTGGCCCTGGTTCTGTCGCGATAGCCCCGCGACAGGCCCGCCAACCCCACCAGCAGCGCCCAGGCGCCCGTGACGCCCACGGGCGATGCCCCGCAGCCGCAGCCCACGTCGAGTGCCGCGGGGCCTCGCACCTCGAAGCCGGTGCTTCGCGAGCGCGCCGGCACACGGCTCGAGGTGATGAGCCGCTCCGCCGCCACGACGTTGTGCGCGCCCACGCTCAGCGCTTGCTCGAAGGGCACCTGGTAGCGGAACGCGCCCGTGTCATCCGCCGTCACCGTCGCGATTTCGCTGCCATCCACCTCGATGACCACGGTGGCGCCCGCCGTGGCCGCGCCCGCGAAGAGCGGCGTGGCATCCACCACCTCGCCCTCCTCGGGCACCACCAGCACCGGCCAGCCGTCCTCGGGGGGTTGGACGCCTCCGTCGGTGCCCGCGTCCCGCTCGGACGTCCCCCCATCCGCCACGCCGCCCCCGGCCTGGGCTTCGAACCGGATGGGCTGCGAGGACGGTCCACTCCCTCCCACCTCGTTGTGCGAGTGGACGGTGACGAAGTGCCGCCCGGGCGCCAGGGGTGACTCGAATGGCCACTGGTAGCGGAAGCGGCCCGCGCCATCGACGGGGACGATGACCTCCGCGCCATTGTCCACCTCGATGCCCACCGTCAGTCCGTTCGGCGCGACCCCCGCGAACAGCGGCGTGGTGCCCACCGTCTCGCCCTCCTGCGGAATCACCAGGATGGGCTCCACCACCACGCCGCCATCCGCCAGCATGGCCGCGACGGAGAACGACACCGGCTCGGAGGGCGCGCTGTAGGCCCCCAGGGCCTCCGCCACGGCATGCACCGTGTGTGTGCCGGCCGCCAGAGGCGGCAGCAGCGGAGAAATCCCCGCGGTGAACCAACCATCCGCGCCGACCCCCACCTGGCTCTGCTCCACACCATCGACGAACACCACGACGCGGACACCAGGGTCCGCCATGCCCACGAAGCGCGGGCGGTCCGGCAGGTCCACGGCCCCGGAAGCCGGCGCGGTGACCGACGGCGTGGCGGGCGTGCGATAGGCCACGAGCCACTGCTCGACGAAGCCCGAGCTCCCCTGGCTCGCGCCGTGGGTGCCGCCATTCCCCGCCGCCAGCGTCCCGGCGGCGCCGCCCGTCACCACGGTGGGACAGGGCGTCGTCGTCCCCTGCAACAGCACGCTGCCGCCACCACCACCACCGCCCGGGCCCATCACCCAGCGCAGGGCCGTCACGTTCCCACCCGGACCGCCCGCGGCCCTCGCGCCGCCGCAGCCCAGCGACTCCTGCGCGCGGAGGATGAGGGCGCCGCCCGCGCCACCGCCGCCCGCCCCGTCGTCGCCCGGCGCCGGGTTGGCGGCGAGCCCATCCACGGAGAAGCGCCCATCCCCCGTGAACGTCCGCGCCCGGATGAGCACGGCCCCACCGCCCGCGCCGCCACCCGAGCCCATGTCGTCGTTGCCCTCCCCCGCGCCACCGCCGCCGCCGAAGATGAACCTGTCGACGAGCGAGTACTTCGCGGGCGCGCCGCCCAGGCCCCCCAC
>JAFAAN010000090.1 GCA_023426545.1 Pseudomonadota bacterium | reverse complement strand
AGCGCCGCCCGCCTTCGCCAGCACCTTGGTGATGGCGGCCGTCAGCGACGTCTTGCCGTGGTCCACGTGTCCGATCGTGCCGATGTTCACGTGGGGCTTGTTACGCTCGAACTTCTCCTTGGCCATGGCCTCTCCTCACGGGGTTGCCGGTCCGAAGCCCGGCACGTCTCGACTCGTGGAAAACAACTGCGAAGGTGCTGCGTCCTGCTCCAAAGCTGCCATAACGTCAACTGAAATCGCCCGGCAGGCGATCCGCCGGGCGGCGCGCGCTCAGCGGTTGAGCGCCGTCTTCGGCGCGGGCGCGTAGTGGCTGAACTGCATGGTGTACGTCGCCCTTCCCTGGCTGCGGCTGCGCAGGTCGGTCGAGTAACCGAACATGGCCGCCAGGGGGACCTGCGCCTGGATGGCCTGCACGCGGCCGGGCCGGGGAATCATGCCCTGCACCTTCCCGCGCCGGCCGTTCAGGTCGCCGATGACATCCCCCATGAACTCCTCGGGCGTGACGATCTCGCAGTTCATGATGGGCTCGAGCAGCACGGGCGTGGCCGCGCGCACGGCGTCCTTGAACGCCAGCGAGCCGGCGATCTTGAAGGCCATCTCGCTGGAGTCCACGTCGTGCATGGAGCCGTCGAAGGCCTCCACCTTCACGTCGACCATGGGGTAGCCCGCCACCGGCCCGTTCTGCATGGCCTCGGCGCAGCCCTCCTTCACCGCCTCGACGAACTCCTTGGACACCACGCCGCCCGTCACCTTGTTCTCGAAGGCGAAGCCCTTGCCCGGCTCGTTGGGGGCGACGCGCAGCCAGATGTGGCCATACTGACCGCGGCCACCTGTCTGGCGGATGTACTTCCCCTCCATCTCCACCTGCGAGGTCACCGTCTCGCGGTAGGCCACCTGCGGCTTGCCGATGTTGGCGTCGATCTTGAACTCCCGCAGGAGGCGGTCGACGATGATCTCCAGGTGGAGCTCGCCCATGCCAGCGATGAGCGTCTGCCCCGTCTCCTCGTTCGTCCTCACGCGGAAGGACGGGTCCTCCATCGCCAGGCGCTGTAGCGACAGGTGGATCTTGTCCTGGTCCGCCGTCGACTTCGGCTCGATGGCGATGTCGATGACGGGCTCGGGGAAGTCCATGCGCTCCAGGACGATGGGGTGCTTGTCGTCACAGAGCGTGTCGCCCGTGCCGGCCAGCTTCAGGCCCACCACCGCGCAGATGTCACCGGCGTAGCACTCGGTGATTTCATCCTTCTTGTCGGCGCGCATCTGCACGAGCCGGCTCACGCGCTCGCGCTTGCCCTTCACCGAGTTCCACACCGCCGTGCCCGCCTCCAGCTTGCCGGAGTACACGCGGAGGAAGGTCAGCGTCTGGGACTGGAACGCCGGGTCGTTCATGATCTTGAACGCCAGCGCGCTGAAGGGCGCATCGTCCCGCGTCTCGCGCACGGCGTCCTCGCCGTTGGGCGTCTTGCCGTGGATGGGGGGCACCTCCAGCGGGCTGGGCAGGTAGTCCACCACCGCGTCCAGCAGCGGCTGCACCCCCTTGTGGCGGAAGGCCGAGCCGCAGAACACGGGGAAGAGCTTCAGGCCCAGACAGCCCTTGCGGATGGCGCCCCGGATCTCGTCCTCGCTCAGCTCCACGCCCTCGAGGAACTTCTCCGTGAGCGCGTCGTCCTGCTCGGCCGCGGCCTCGAGCAGCTCGGCGCGGGCAGACTCCGCCGCCTCCTGGAGCTCCTCGGGGATGTCCGCCTCGGCGTAGTGGCTGCCCTGCTCCGAGTCTTGGAACACCAGGGCCTTCATCTTCACCAGGTCGATGACGCCGCGGTGCTTGTCCTCCGTGCCCAGCGGCAGCTGCATCCGGACCGCGCGCGCGCCCAGCTTCTCGCGGATGGTGCCCACGGACATCTCGAAGTCGGCGCCCACCCGGTCCATCTTGTTGATGAAGCAGATGCGGGGGACCTTGTACTTGTCCGCCTGGCGCCAGACGGTCTCCGACTGCGGCTCCACGCCGTTCACCGCGTCGAAGACGGTGATGGCGCCGTCCAGCACACGCAGGCTGCGCTCCACCTCGATGGTGAAGTCCACGTGTCCCGGCGTGTCGATGATGTTCACGCGGTAGCGCTGGTCGCCCCGGTTCCAGTAGGCGGAGATGGCGGCGGACGTGATGGTGATGCCGCGCTCGCGCTCCTGCACCATCCAGTCGGTGGTGGTGGTGCCCTCGTGCACCTCGCCCATCCGATGGATGGCGCCGGTGTAGAAGAGGATGCGCTCCGTGGTGGTCGTCTTGCCGGCATCGATGTGCGCCATGATGCCGATGTTGCGGTAGCGCTCGAGGGGGTACTCACGGGCCATGACTCATTACCTCTTCCGGGAGGAAGGGCGGGCCCGAGGCCTCGACACCCGCCGGCCGGACGATTCCAGGGAATCTGCTCATCTAACAAAACCGCCCGGATGCAGTTTCTGCATCCGGGCGGTGACCGCGAAGCCCCGGGGGCCTACCAGCGGTAGTGAGCGAAGGCCTTGTTGGCCTCCGCCATCTTGTGCGTGTCTTCACGCTTCTTCACCGCGTTGCCGCGGTTGTTGGCGGCGTCCATGATCTCGCCCGCCAGCTTCTCCTTCATGGTCTTCTCACCACGCGCCTTGGAGTAGGTGATGATCCAGCGCATGCCGAGCGCCACGCGGCGGTCCTGACGGACCTCGACGGGCACCTGGTAGGTGGCGCCACCGACGCGGCGGCTCTTCACCTCCAGGACCGGCTTGACGTTGTCGAGCGCCTTCTTGAAGGTCTTGAGGGGGTCTTCCTTCGCGCGCTCCTCGATGAGGGCGAAGGCACCGTAGCAAACGCCTTCCGCGATGGACTTCTTGCCCATCCGCATCAGGTCGTTGACGAACTTGGTGACGAGCCGGTCCTGGAACTTCGGATCCGGAAGAATCTTGCGCTTGGCGACTACGCGACGGCGAGGCATCTCTTCTCTCTTCCCTTACGCCCCACCCTCCCCTTGGGAGAGCACTTACGGGGCTTCATGTGCTGCAGGAGGAACTTCCCGAGGACGCTCCCCAGGGTGCGGGGCGACGCGTCCGGACACTGCGATTCAGAAGGTGTTCCGCGAGACGACCGAATCAGCTCGGACGCTTCGCGCCGTACTTGGAGCGGCTCTGCTTGCGGCCCGCCACACCGACGGAGTCCAGCGTTCCACGGACGATGTGGTAGCGGACGCCCGGGAGGTCCTTCACACGGCCGCCGCGAATCATCACCACCGAGTGCTCCTGGAGGTTGTGACCCACGCCGGGGATGTAGGACGTGACCTCGATGCCGTTCGTCAGACGAACACGGGCCACCTTGCGGAGGGCCGAGTTCGGCTTCTTCGGGGTCGTGGTGTACACGCGCGTGCAGACACCCCGCTTCTGGGGGGACTCCTTGAGCGCGGGGCTCTTGCCCTTGACGACGAGCTTCTCGCGACCCTTGCGGATCAGCTGGCTAATGGTCGGCACTGATACCTCTTCTTCGGGTTCGTCGCCGCCAGCGACACGAGGCGGCGCATATCTACCTACAAGACTACGGAAAGGCGCGCGAGTATAGGAAGGGGCCTATCCGTGTCAAGCACGGCCAACCCTCGCCTACAACCGGCCAGGGCCCCAGGTCCCATTCCCAGCCTCGGCGCTCCTGCGCACGGCCGGTGTACAGCGGGGCGGTCCTCTACTCCGCGTGCGGCTAGAAGTCGAGGACCATCACCACGGCGTCCTCGCCCTCATCCACGTAGTAGTTGGGCCGGATGCCGACGGGCCGGAAGCCGAAGGCGCGATAGAGCTGGATCGCCGCCTCGTTGCTCTTGCGGACCTCCAGGGTGGCCAGGGTGCAACGCCGATCACGGCCTCGCGCCAGGAGCTCCTCCATGACGGCGCGCGCCACCCCGCGGCGCCGGTGCCTGGGGGCGGTGGCCACGTTCAGCACGTGCACCTCGTCATGGACGATCCAGAAGATGGCCAGCCCCAGCAGCTCCGGCCCCCCCACGTCGCGCGCCTCCTCCACCAGGAGGATGGTGGACCACTCGTGCTCCAGCTCCCGCTTCAGCAGGTCCTGGGACCACGGGTTCTTGAACGCGGCCTGCTCCAGCGCCATGACGGCGGGCAGGTCCTCCAGCGACATCTGCCGGATGGTGTAGCCGCACCCGGCAGTCGTCGCCGGCTCTTCACGCATCCGCCTCATCGACGTGCCTCCCGGGCGAAGGGCGCCACGCGGCGCACCTGCGCCGAAGCCCGAACCTGCGCCAGTTCCTCCGCGGCCAGCGTCCCATACCGCTCCCGGACCAGCTTCTCCCGGATGGAGGCCCGCGCCGCCTCGTAGCCCTCCGGGTACGCGTCCGCGTGCTGCTCGAAGTGCCGGCGCACCTCCGTCTCGCCCACCTGCGCCCGCAACCGGATGCGGCTGTCGAGGATGCGCTCGGCACGGAGCCCCCGGGCCAACACCTGCTCCAGGCCCTGAGCATCCACGTCGTGGCGTGCCAGGAACTGTTTCAGCGCCGCCGCCCCGCCCAGGGCGGCCTGGAAGGCCTCCAGGCGCGCCTGGACCTCGGCGGGCTCCGCCGGGAAGGCCTGCAGCCGGTCCGCATTGAGGACCTGGATCCGCTGGTTGATGGCGAGCTCCAGCGCGCCTCGGAGCGTGTCCTCGTCCAGCAGGAGGTCCAGGGCCTGCGCGCCCGCCCGCTGGATGAGCGCGACCCGGGCCTCGAAGCGCAGCTCGCTCAGGGTGAGGACCTGCCCCTCGATGATGGCGACCACCCGGTCCGCCACCCTCCCCTCCCCTCCGGGCTCGGGCGGAGGTGTGGCCGCGGTGCCGGCGGCGGGCAGCAACGAGAGCCAGCCCGCAAGCCACAGGGTTTCCGCTCCGGGCCAGCGAGGCGGTGACATGGGCTCCCTCATCCTCCGGCGACTTTATACATCCCGCACGCGCTGGACAGTCCGTGCTGGCGCGTGTCTACCGGCTGGTTACGTTGAATCAGGTACACCACGGCGGGAACAAATGGCGGACGACTACTACCAGATCCTCGGCGTCGACCGGTCGGCCTCTGCGGAGGACGTCAAGAAGGCGTACCGCAAGCTGGCGCGCAAGTACCACCCGGACGTCAACCCGGGCAACAAGGCCGCCGAGGAGAAGTTCAAGCAGGCCAGCTCCGCGTTCGAGGTGCTGTCGGACCCCAAGAAGCGCAAGCTCTATGACGAGTTCGGCCCGGACGCGGAGAAGATCGGGTTCGACGAGAAGAAGGCAGAGGCCTACCGGGCCTACAAAGCCTCGGCCGGGAGCACTGGCGCCGGAGGCATCCCCTATGGCGGAGAGGGCTTCGACCTGGGTGACCTCTTCGGCGACCTGTTCGGCGGCCGGGGCGGCGCGCGCGCGCCCGGGGGCGTCGACTTCGGCGAGATGTTCGGGCGGCGCACCCGGCAGGCCGGGCCAGAGCGCGGCGAGGACCTCACGGCCCGCGTCCACCTCAGCCTGGCCGAGGCGGTCTCCGGCACCGAGCGTCAGCTCTCCATCACCCGGCCGGGCCGCTGCCCCACCTGTAGCGGACGTGGCACCTCGGGGCCGGTGTCCACCTGCACCGTCTGCAATGGAACGGGCCGGGCGCGCCGGTCCGGGAGCCTCTTCGGCAGTGCGGGCGCGTGCCCCAACTGCCACGGCACGGGCAAGGCCGCACCGCCCTGCCCCCCGTGCGGGGGCACCGGCGTCCGCGAGGAGCAGACCCGCCTGACGGTGAAGATTCCCGCTGGCGTCCAGACGGGCTCCAAGGTCCGGCTCGCGGGCCAGGGCGCGGCAGGCACGCGCGGTGGGTCACCGGGCGACCTCTACATCGAGACCGAGGTGGCCGAGCACCCGCTGGTGCGCCGGGAGGGCGACGACCTGCACCTCGACCTGCCCGTGACGGTGTCCGAGGCGCTGCTGGGCGCGGACGTGCGCGTCCCCACCTTTCAGGGGGAGGTCACGGTCAAGGTGCTCCCCCACTCCCAATCGGGACGCCGCATGCGGCTGAAGGGGCGCGGCGTCCCCTCGCTGAAGGGCGGGACGCAGGGCGACCTCTACCTCCACCTCCAGGTGAAGGTCCCCGAGGAGACCACCGCCGAAGCCCGGGCCGCCGCCGAGGCCCTCGCCCGGGCGTACCAGGGCGACGTCCGCCGCGAACTGACGCTCTAGCCTCTTGCCTCTTGTCCTGTGCGCCGCACCGTCATAGACGGACGGCGCCCCACCTCTCCACGCTGCGGAACCCTACGGAGCACAAGCGAACATGGGCCTCTTCGACTTCTTCACGGGCGGCTCGGGCCCCGAGAAAGCCCTCAAGCTCAAGTCCAAGGTCGTCCAGAAGTACGGCGACCCCTCGACGCGGCAGAAGGCCATCCAGCAGCTGGGCGAGATGAAGATTCCCGAGGCCGTCTCGGTCCTGCTCAGCCGCTTCGCCATCACCGTGGACCCACTCACCACGGACGCGGACGAGAAGGAACACACCTTCGAGCTGGTGAAGAGCTTCGGCAAGGACATCGCCGTGCCGCCCATCCTCGAGTTCCTCCGCACCAGCGAGCAGGCCGCGTCGTGGGCCTTGCGGCTGCTCGGCGATCTGACGTCGGAGGAAGAGGTCATCAGCGCCTGCGTCAACGCGCTCCAGCACCTGTCCGCGCACTACACGCGCAACCCGGAGAAGAAGGTGGTGCTGCTGCACCACGTGGCCGGGAGCCAGGATGCCCGCATCCCGCCCGTGGTGGTCCCCTTCCTGGAGGACATGTCCGACGACGTGAAGATCGCCGCGCTCAAGGCGCTGGGCACCTTCAAGTACGAGCCGGCGCGCGAGCCCATGCTGAAGCTGCTCACCGCCGACGAGACAGCCCGCCGCGTGCAGACCTCCGTGCTGGGCGCCCTCGCCGAGGGCGGGTTCTCCGTGGAGGGCTACCGGGAGAAGGTGCAGCCGCTCCTCGTGGAGCCCTACGCCCTGGGCAACGACCAGCGCATCCAGCGCCGCGCCTGAGCCCAGGCTGTCCTCCAGGTGACACGGCCACTGTCCTCCGGAAGGCCCCGGAGGCCAGGGGGCGTTCACACGCGCGCGGGAGTTGAGCAAGGATTCATCCGTGCGCTCAAAGAAGAAGGGGACGCTGGCGGAAGTCGTACCGCTGCGTCCGGTCGCGAAGTCAGCCAAGAAGACGTCCAAGCGTGCGGCGAAGCCGCCTCTTCCAGTGGATGCCGACGCCGCCCACCGCGCCCTCCTGGAGATGGCGCGGCACCTGACGGACAACGCGGGGCCCACCGAGGCGCTCCGCTCCCATCTCCAGACGATCCACTCGCTCCTGAAGCCGAAGGTCTGCTACGTGGCCCGCTACTTCCCTTCCCGGGAGCAGCTCCACGTCGAGCACGTGCGCGGCCGCTACGATGACCGCGTCACCGCCGCCGTCCCGGGCGAGGGCGTGGTGGGCCGGGCCTTCTCGCAGAAGTCCCTGCTGCGCGACGGGGACACCCTCGCCGTGCCGCTCGAAGGCACGACCGGCGTGGGCGGTGTCCTGGTGGTGTTGGGCGCCCGGCGCGAACCCTCCGACATGCTGCTGCAGTCCCTGGCCGCGCAGCTCACGGCGGCCTACGAGGTGGCGCGCTTGCGCGACGACAGCGCGCGCCGCAACAAGGACCTCCAGACAGCCATCGCCGGCCTCAAGAGCCTGGAGCAGAACCGCGAGGAGCTGCTAGGCAACGTCTCGCACGACCTGAAGAACCCGCTCACCACCATCAAGTCGTACCTGGCGATGATGGGCCGCGAGAAGCTGGGGCCCCTCTCGGACGCCCAGCGGCGCGCGGTGCAGATCTGCGATCGGAACTCGGACCGCATGCTGCGCATGGTGAACGACCTGCTGCTCATGTCCCGGCTCCAGTCCGGGAAGATGCAGCTCAACCAGCGGCCCTTCGGCCTCAAGGCGGTGGCCGAAGAGGTGGTGCGCTCGCTGGGGGCCCTCGCGGAGCACTGCAAGGTGCGGGTGATGATTCCCCCCTGTCCCGAGGTCTTCGTCCGCGGCGACCGCGAGCGCATCGCCGAGGCCATCCACAACCTGGTGGAGAACGGCATCCACCACAGCGAAGCGGACGATACCGTCGAGGTGCGCGTGGCCTCCGAGGACGCGCTGGCCATGCTGACCGTGAAGGACAGCGGGCCGGGCATGTCCAGCGAGGCCCTGGAGCACGCCTTCGACGCCTTCTACCGCGCCACGCCGGGCATGCCCCGCCCCCCGGGCGCGGGGCTCGGGCTCCCCCTGGTGGGGAAGATCGTCGCCCTCCACGGCGGGCGCATGGAGAGCGCCAGCGTGCTCGGCGAGGGCAGCACCTTCCAGATGGTGCTCCCGATGTTCGCCGGAGCCGTCAGCGCGCCGGAGCTGGCGCAGGCGGCGCCGAAGTCCGGCGGCATCCTGCTGGTGGAGGACGACGCCGACTGCCGCGAGGTGCTCCAGCAGGTGCTGGAGCAGGAGGGCTACCGGGTGATGGCCACCTCGGGCGCCTCGGAGGCCCGCTCCATCCTCTCCCACATCCGGCCGGCCATGGTCCTGCTCGACCTGCGGCTGAGCGAAGAGGACGGGCAGTCGGTGCTTCGCTTCATCCGTGGCAACGAGTCGCTGGCGGACATCGTCGTGTACATCATCTCAGGAGCCAGCGAGGTGGCGTCCCTCACCTCGGGCCAGGGGTTGGAGCGCATTGACGGCTTCTTCGAAAAGCCTCTCAACCTGCCCAAGCTGCTGGACACCGTCTCCGCGGTGGTCCGGCCCAGCCGGCGGGCGCCCGCCGTTCCCTGAGTGGCGGATTCGCCCTGGGCGCGCACAAGAGGTGGCCGGAAGCCACCTCGGTTTGTCTAGTATCCGCGCAGTCCCATGAGCACATCCGTCTATTCCCATTACCGCGCCGCGTTCGCCCAGGCCCTTGCCAGTGCCCTGGGCGTGCCGGCCGCCGACATCGAAGCCCAGGTCAAGCCCGCCGATCCGGCGCACGGCGACCTCAGCTTCGCCACCTTCCCTCTCGCCAAGGCCCAGAAGAAGGCCCCGCCCGCCATCGCCGCCGGGCTGGCGCAGGCGCTCAGCGTCCCCGGCCTGGACATCCAGGCCGTGGGGCCGTACGTCAACGCGCGCTTCGCGCCCCTGCCCTTCACGGCGGAGGTCATCGACGCGGCGCGCGCCGCCGGCCTCCGCTACGGCGGTGACGCGGACGCCGGCCGCGGCAAGACGGTGGCCATCGACTATTCGTCACCGAACATCGCCAAGCCCATTGGCTTCCACCACATCCGCACGACGTTCCTCGGCCACTGCATCGCCAACATCTACCGGGCGCTGGGCTGGCGGGTGGAGGGCATCAACTACCTGGGCGACTGGGGCAAGCAGTTCGGCCTGGTGGCCGTGGGCTTCCAGGAGTACGGCGACCCGGCCCGCATCGACGACATGGCCCACCTGGTGGAGGTGTACGTCAAGGCCAACAAGCGCGCCGAGGCCGAGCCCGAGTTCGACGAGAAGGCCCGCGCCTTCTTCCGCCGCATGGAGGCCGGCGACGCGGAGGCCCTCCGGCTCTGGAACCAGTTCCGCGAGACGAGCATCAAGGGCTTCAAGAAGATCTACGCGCGGATGGGCATCGAGTTCGAGCACATCGAGGGCGAGAGCCGCTACCAGGGGAAGATGGATGCGGTCATCGACCAGATTGCGCAGAAGCCCGGCGTGAAGGAGTCGCAGGGCGCGCTCATCGTCGACCTGCCCTACGCGGAGAACGAGCCGCCCATCCTGCTGAAGAAGAACGACGGCAGCACGCTGTACGCCACGCGGGACCTGGCCGCCGCGCAGGACCGCTACGAGCGCTTCCACTTCGACAAGTCGCTCTACGTCGTCGCCCAGGACCAGGCGCTGCACTTCCGGCAGGTGTTCCGCACCCTGAAGGAGATGGGCCTGCCGTGGGCGGACCGCGCCGTCCATGTCGCGTTCGGCCGCATCCACGGCATGAGCACGCGCAAGGGCCAGGTGGTGCAGCTCAACGACGTGCTCGACGAGGCGCGCGAGCGCGTCTCCGTCAAGGTGCGGGAGAACGTGGAGGCCGGCCGCATCCAGACGGATGACGCGGAGGCCCTCTCCGAGCAGATCGCCCTGGGCGCCATCGCCTTCGGCGACCTCAAGCACAAGCGCGCCAGCGACTACACCTTCGACTGGGACGAGGTGCTCAGCTTCGAGGGCCACACCGGCCCCTACCTCCAGTACGCCCACGCGCGCGCCGTCAACGTGCTGCGCAAGGGCGGCGGCGCTCCGGCCAGCTACGACGCCGGGCTGCTGACGCTCCCGGAGGAGCAGGCCCTGGTGCGCGAGCTCATGCGCCTGCCCGAGGTGGTGCGCGACGCGGCGGAGCAGTACGAGCCCAGCCTCGTGGCGCGGCTGCTCCTCGACGTGGCCTCCGCCCTCAGCCGCTACTACACCCTGGGCAACCAGGAGCGCGACAAGCGCATCCTGCTCGAGGGCAATGACGCGCTGCGTTCTGCGCGACTCGCCCTCATCGACGCTGCTCGGGTTACGCTGGCCGCTGGGCTGACGCTGCTGGGCATTCCCACGCCCGACAACATGTAGCCGGGAGCATTCTTGGAGACCGCGCTGTCACAGTCTGCGAATCAGGGAGCGTCCTTGTTGAAGGACGAATTCGGCCCCATGGGCCGGGCGCTGGGAACGCGCTACCTGGAGAGCGTGCACTTCCCACCGGAGTCCGAGGCCGAGCTCCGGAGCCTGCACGCCCGGGGCTTCGTGGTGCACGTCATGCGCACCACCGCCTGGGTGAACTTCCTCTACCTGACGTGGGCCATGGTGCGCCGGGCGCTACCGCCCGTGCGCGCCGTGGTGAACCTGCGGCCCTGGTTCACCAAACCCTGGCGGCAGACGAAACAGCGCGGTGACTTCGTGCAGCGCTTCGAGCACGCCCGGCAGACGGGCGGCAGCGGCCTGGTGTTCCTGCGCCGCACCGCCCTGCTCAGCCCGTCGGGCAAGGAGACGCGCGAGGACCCCTTCCCCGCCCTGGTGGCCATGGCGCGCCAGTCCGACCGGCCCGTGTACCTGGTGCCCGAGCTGTTCGTCTGGGAGAAGCGGCCCGCGCGGCTCAAGCCCACCTGGGTGGACGTGGTGTTCGGGAGCCCGGAGGCGCCGGGCTTCCTGCACTCGATGCTAGCGTTCTTCCGCAACTACAAGCGCGCGCAGTTCCGCGTGGGTGAGCCCATCGACCTGCAGCGCTTCGTGGCGGACAACCCGCGTGACTCGGACGAGGTGCTGGCCCGCAAGGTGCGCAGCAGCCTCCACGTCCACCTGGCGCGCGAGACGCGGGCCGTGTTCGGCCCTCCCGTGAAGCCCGCCTCCCGCATCATCGACGAGACGCTGCGGGACCGGGCCCTGCGCAAGGTGGTGGAGGAGCACGCCGCCGCGTCGGGCCGCAAGCCCGAGAGCGTGCTGCGCGAGGCCCGGCGGAACCTGGAGGCCATCGCCGCTAGGCCCAGCCCCACGGCCCTGGCCTTCACCTCTCCGGTGCTGGAGTGGGTGTTCAACCGCATCTATGACGGCATGCACGTGGACGAGGCCGGCCTGCACCGCGCGCTCAAGGCCGCGGGCCGCGCGCCCATCGTCCTGTGCCCCAGCCACAAGAGCCACGTCGACTACCTGGTGATGAGCTGGGTGCTGTGGAACCGGGGCTACGCGGTGCCCCTGGTGGCCGCGGGCGCCAACCTCTCCTTCTGGCCCCTGGGCACCTTCTTCCGCCGCTGCGGCGCCTTCTTCCTGCGGCGCTCGTTCAAGGGCGACAAGGTCTACGCCGCGTCCTTCAAGGCCTACGTGCGCAAGCTGGTGCATGACGGCATCCACCAGGAGTTCTTCCCCGAGGGTGGCCGCTCGCGCACCGGCAAGCTGCTGCTGCCCAAGCTGGGCATGTTCACCTGGCAGGTGGAGTCCGTGCTCGAAGGGGCGCGCGACGACCTCATCTTCGTGCCGGTGGCCATCGACTACGAGAAGGTCGTCGAGTCCAGCAGCTACTCGAAGGAGCTGGCGGGCGGTGAGAAGAAGCCCGAGGACCTGAAGGCGCTGCTCAGCACGCCCAAGGTCCTGGCGGCCCGCTACGGCCGCATCCACCTGGGCTTCGACGAGCCCATCTCCCTGCGCGACTTCATGAAGGCGCGTGGCATCAACCCCGACGAGCCCGTATCGGACGACCAGAAGAAGGGGCTGGTGCGCGCGCTGGGCAACCGGGTGATGTACGGCATCAGCAAGGTCTCCACGGTGACGCCGCACGCGCTGGTGAGCACCGCCCTGCTCTCCCACCGCCGCCGCGGCCTCACGCAGCGGGAGATGGCGGACCGCATCAACATCCTCCGCCGCATCGCCGTGGAGGAGGGCTCTCCCCAGTCGGTGGAGATGCGCAACGCGCCCAGCAACCCGGAGACGCTCGGTCCCATCCAGGACGCGATGCGCACCTTCATCGCCGATGAGATGGTGCGCACCCAGGAAGCGCGCGGAGAGGTCATCTACCAGGTGGAGGACGCCCGCCGCCCGGAGATGTCCTTCTACAAGAACACGCTGATGAACCTGGTGGCCTCGCGGAGCCTCGTGGCCAACGCCATCCTCGCCAGCGGCAGCCCGGCGCCGTACGACGCGGTGAAGGAGCGCGCCCTGTTCCTGTCGCGCCTCTTCAAGGTGGAGTTCATCTACCGGGTGGGCACCACCTTCGACTCCATCTTCGCGGAGACGGTGGAGCGGCTGGAGCGCATGGGGCTGGTGCTCGAGGAGAACGAGACGCTCCGCGTGGCCCCCGAGGCCCATGCCCGCCCGGACCTGGAGTTCCTGGCGGACATGCTGCGCGACTACCTGGAGGCGTACCTGCTGGCGGCCCTGACGCTGCAGGACGTGGCCAATGGCGTGGCCGAGGACCGGAGGGCTTTCGTCAAGCTGGCCCTGGAGACGGGCCGCGCCGAGTACCACGCCGGCCGCATCACCGCGTCCGAGTCGCTGGCCAAGGTGTCGCTGGAGAACGCGGTGGCGTTCCTCCTCGATCAGAAGCTGCTCACCGAGGCCGACAAGAAGCTGTCACTGGGGCCCGCCGCCGCGGAGCCTGAGACCCGGGCGCAGCTCGTCGATGATATCCGGAGCTACCTGAAGCGGGCCTGAGGCGTCTCCTGCCCCGTGGGCCAGGGGCAGGGGCTGGCTTCCGGGAGCCTCCTCCCGCTCGAACACGGGAAGTGCAAGCAGCGCGGGGGGGGCACGGCCGTCTCTCCACCGAACAGCCCGATGCCCAGGCGCAGCGCTCGCGGAGCCACGCTCCCCGAGCAGGGCGCCAAGGTTCGGACATGACAGGAGAAAGACCGTTGGAAGCCGCCCCCCCCAGCGACGTACCGCCCCCGCCGCCGGGGCCACCCTCCGGACGCACGCCGGGCCTGAGCCCGCAATGGTTGGCCATGGCGAGCGCGGTCCTGGCGCTCGGGCTGTTCATCCTCGTGGGCAGCACCGTCCAGCTCGCCAACCCGGCCTTCGGCATCTGGTTCACCGAAGTGGTCGTGTTCCTGGGGCTGGGCTGGGTGATGCTGCGTCACGCGGGCTGGCGCCCCGTCGTCTACACCGGGCTGCTCCCCGCCCCGGGCGGCGCCACCGTCCTCGGCTTCCTCCTGGGCGTGGCGAACTTCTTCGCGCTCGTGGTCCCCCTCCAGTTCCTGGCCCAGTCGATTGCTCCCGACTGGCTGACGCGGATGTTCGACAGCTCACGGCTGTTCGCGGACCAGACGCCGCTGGAGCTGGCGCTCATCCTCGCCGGCGTGACGGTGGCGGCCCCCATCTGCGAGGAGTTCTTCTTCCGGGGAATCTTCCAGCGAGGCATCGCCGCGGCCACCCCCTCGCGCTCCATGGCGCCGCTGGTGATAGGGGCGGTGGTGTTCAGCGCGTTCCATCTGGACCCGGTGGGCTTCGTGGCGCGCACCGAGCTGGGGCTGCTCTTCGGGTGGCTCTACCTGCGGACGGGCTCGCTGTGGCCCGGCATCGCCGCTCACGCGGCCAACAACCTGGTGTCATCGGTGCTGTTCCTGGTGGCCAAGGCCATGGGCACCGACGCGGCGGGCGACGCCTCGGAGACGGATCCACGCCTGGTGCTCGTCCTGGCGGCGGCGGGTTGGGCGGGGCTGAGCGCCCTGCTTGCCTTCGCGCGCAGGCACCCGGCCCTCTTGGGCCCCCGCACGCACGCGAGTGACGCGGAGGCCCGGGAAACCGGCCCCATCCCCTCGCTGCCCAGGCTGCTGCTGCCCTGGGTGGTGGGGGCGACGGTCTCCCTGGGGGGGCTGGTGGCGGTAGACTCGCGGGGACTGACGCTCAACTTCTATGACGTGCTGTACCCACTGCCCCCGCTGGAGGAGCCGGCGCCTCCAGCGCTGCAAGCGGAGCGCAAGGCCCTGAGCGCGATCCGCCGGTCCGCGCGCCGCGGCGAGCTTCCCCTGGAGGCCTATTATGAGGAGCGCCAGCGGCAGATCCGTGCGCACGCATTGCAGACGGCGCCCGGCCTGAAGCCGTGAGGGCTCCGCGCCCTGCTCAGACGAAGCGGTAGCTGCTGACGTGGAAGACGGGGCCCACCATCGCGCTGGTGAGCGTCTCGCCATCCACGCGGCCCTCGGCCTCGATGCGCTGCCCGTCCTTCTTCAGCTTCCGGTCTCCACCCGCGAGCTGGTACGTGGTGCCGTCATCCCCCTCCAGCACCCAGACGCCCGTTTCGATGTCGCGAAAGACGACGCGGCCGGTGAGCCTCATGCGTCCTCCTTCTGGAGCATCGCGCGGGCGATGACGAGGCAGATGACGGTGTTGAACCCCAACCAGGGCTTCGCGAGGAACGCGAAGGGCAGCCACGCGAGCGCTGGCGCCCCGGTCCACACCGCATAGCCCAGGAAGCCCGCGAAGCCGAGCGCCAGCCCGCCCATGGCCGGCCGCAGCCCCCGCCACTTGATGGCCGGCAGCGACAGCAGCAACGGGATGAGCGCGCTGTAGAACAGCGGATTCACCGTCCTGCCCCGGCCGAAGATGATGCGCTCCCAGTCGGGGATGGGCAGCGACGCCGCCTGCACCACGTCGCCCGCCGAACCCTCGGCGCCCCCCAGCCATCCGCGCAGGAAGAAGGCCCCTACGGTGGACAGCAGCAACGGGATGAGGAAGGCCGGCTTCACCAGCACGTTGAGGTAGCCGGGCCGGGCGCGGCTCCGCAGCGTCAGCAACACCACCGCGAGCAGCGCCAGCGCCCAGTACAGCGTCGGCCACTGCGCCGAACCGCCACGCAGCGACGCGAGCGAGGCCTCCGCGTTGAGCACGCCGTGGCCGTACTGCTCGCTCCAGGCCTGGTCCGCCGTCTTCTTCGCGCCCGCGAACAGGGCCTTCTCGACCTCGTCCGGCCCCTTGGCCCCCGCCGCATAGAGCATCGCCGCCACGGCAGCCACGTGCGGCGCGGCCATGCTGGTGCCCTGGTAGGACGCGTAGACGGAGCGCGACGGGTCGCGCGGGTCGATGGTGTTCTGCAGGATGCCGCCCTGGTCGCCGAGGCGCTTGTCGCCACCCGGCGCCGCGATGTCCAGCTCCTTGCCGAAGGACGAGTACGGCGCCAGCGTGCCGTCGGGCCCCACCGCCGACACCGCCACCACCCCTGGATAGGCCGCCGGGAACTCCACCTTGGCCCGGCCGCCATTGCCAGCCGCCGCCACCACGGTGACCCCCTTCTTGCGCGCGTACTCCACCGCGCTGGCCATCACCTGCGAGTAGGCGCCACCGCCCAGGGACATGTTGATGACGTCCGCCCCGTTGTCCGCCGCGAAGCGGATGGCGTCCGCGATGTCCGCCGTGTTGCCGCCGCCGAAGTGGTTGAGCACCTTGACGGGCATCAGCGTCGCCTCGAAGGCCACGCCCGCCACGCCCTCCCCGTTGTTCGTGGCCTGCGCGATGGTGCCCGCCACGTGCGTACCGTGGCCGTGGTCGTCGTTGGCGTGCTCGTCGTCATTGACGAAGTCATAGCCCTTCACGAACTTCACGCCCTCGAGGTCCGGCACCTGCCTGAAGTCGTCGTGGTCCTCGTACGCGATGCCGGTGTCGAGCACCGCCACCACCACGCCCTTGCCCCGGTTGCGCTCCCAGGCCCTGGGCATGTCGATCATCCGCAGGTTCCACTGCTGCGCGAACTGCGGGTCATTGGGCGTGAAGCTGGCGCGGACCTCCATCAGCGGCTCGGCGGCCTCGACCGCCGGGTGCTGGCGGATGCGCGCGAGCACGCCGTCGACGTCGTCCACGCCCACGGCCACCGTGAGGGCCTCCTCGGCGCTCTGGACGGAGTTGAGCTCCAGGTCGACACCCCAGTCGACCTCCCAGGCGTCGAACTCCGCCTTCGTCGTGCCGTCCTTGAAGTCCACGACGATGGCGCCCCGCACCACGTCCCGGGAGTCGAGCGACCGCGCATCCACGGGCGGCGGCGCGTCCTGCTCACGCGAGGAGGACGCGCAGGCGGCCGTCAGCGTCAGGACCAGCGCCGCGCCCCCCAGGGTCCATCGCACCTTCCGCATCAGGCCGCTCCTTGTGAGACGAAACACGCCGCTCGAAGACCCCTACGAACGAACGTCGTAACGATTGGGTCTGCTCCGGCAGTCTGGATGCCCCCACTCCCGGCATGCAAGGGCGAGCGGGCGGAGAAACGTGAAGAAGTCCAAAGGCTTGCGTTGCATCGGTCATCCGCCGGAGAGCCGCCGCAGCCAGGCCGCGACGGCGCGGCCGACCTGGGGAAGGTTCCGTTGGAAGGTGGCGTCCGCATCATCGATGACCTCTAAGTCACCCCCGGCCCGCGCGACAGCGGCGGAGACGGCGGCCCTGGGGAGCCGGGTGTCCACCTCCCCCTGCACCACCAGGAGCGGGCTCGTGACGCGGGCGAAGACGTCCGGGGCCACCAGCGCCGGCGCCACCAGACAGAGCCCCCCCACCGTGGCGTGCTTCGCCTGGAGCGCCAGGGCCACCTGGGCCCCGCCATGGAGGGACGCCACCGCCAGCGCCGGCGCGCCGGTGTTCTCCAGCAGCACCTGCATGGCGGCCTCCGCGTCCGCGAGGAGCTCCAGGTCCTTGCCCCGCCGCCCCTGGCTCGCGCCCACGCCCCGGTGGTTGAAGCGCAGCGTGGGGAAGCCCGCGCTCGCCGCCGCCCACACGAGCTCCGCTGCGACCACATGGTCCATCCCGCCCCCTTCGTCCGGCCGAGGCGGGATGATGAGCAGCGGGGGCGCCCGAGTCCCACGGTGGGTGGTGCCCTCCATGACCTCCTGTCCCACCGGGACGAGCGTCGCCCGCTCCAGGAACTGACCTTTCTGGACCATGCCCCACCTTAACCCCGCCCACGGTGCCGGGCGTCCCTGGACGCCATCCGACACAGGCACACACATGTCTTCGTGCGAAATCTGCACCGACACGAAACTCTCGGTCATTTTCGCGGACAATGCGGAAACACCCCTGATTCCGCAGGAGCCCCCACCTCATGACCACCATCCAGCGCGGACGGAACAGCATCGCGCAGACCTCCCGTAGCACCGCTGACAGCGTCCGTGAGAGTGGCGCGTCCTCCACGCGCGCCGCGCAGAACACCGTCGCGGGTACGGCCGCCCAGCGCGCCGCCGTGGTGGACGGCTTCGACAGCCGCTCCGTGCAGCCCCAGGCGGTCTCCGGTGTGTTCACCGCGCCGGCGGGTGCGAAGGACAAGGTGTACGACGGCAAGCTGGTGGGTGCCGGGGGCCAGACGTTCGAGCCGACCACGCCGCTGGACCAGGTGCCCGCCTTCGTGCCGGCGAACAACCCGAACGCCCAGAAGACGGTGGTCTACGTCAACGGCATCTCCACCAACAAGGACGGCCAGGCGCGCGAGCTCCAGGCGCTCGCCAACAACACGGGCATGCGCACCATCGGCGTGCACAACGCCACCTCCGGCATGGTCGCGGACGTCATCCAGGCCGCGAAGGACAAGCTGAACAAGGGCAAGAACCCCGCGGTGGACACGCTGTCGGACGTCGTCTACTCCGAGCTGAAGGCCGGCCGTGACATCCACGTGATGGGCTACAGCCACGGTGGGCTCATCACCTCGCGCGCGCTGAAGGACGTCGCCAACCGGCTGCGCATCGAAGACGGGATGTCCAAGGCGCAGGTGGAGCAGCTGCTCAGCCGCGTCAACGTGGAGACCTTCGGCGCGGCGGCGGCCACGTACCCGGATGGCCCCAATTACGTGCACTACGTCAACAACAAGGACCCGGTGCCCGTCATCTTCGGCCAGGGCAGCAAGGGCTGGACGCCGGGAGACCTGTTCCGCGACGCAGGCAAGGGCGCGCAGGTCCACCACTTCTCCGAGAAGGGCATGTTCAGCGGCGCCCACTCGCTGACCGAGACGTACCTGAACCACCGCGTCCCGTTCGACGAGGCCCGCGCCGGCAACTTCTGAGCCGCCGCCCTCCTTCGTGAAACAGCAGAGGCCACGAGGTGGAGAACCTCGTGGCCTCTCGCGTTTCAGGCGCGTGCGGCGCGCTACACCGACTGCATCACGTAGAACTTGAGGTACTTCCCTTCCGGGAACTGCAGGCGCACCGGGTGGTCCGGCGGCTGGTAGCGCTCCTCCACCAGTGCCAGGTCCACGCCGGCCTTGAAGCCCGCCTCGCGCACCGCGCCCATGAAGTCCTCCGGGCTCACGCGCGCGGAGCACGACGCCGTAGCCAACAGTCCTCCCGGGCGGAGGATGGCCAGCGCCTGCCGGTTGAGCGACGCGTACCCGTCGATGGCCGCCTGCACCGCGCGCTGGCTCTTCGCGAAGGCGGGCGGGTCGAGGATGATGAGGTCGAAGGTGCGGCCCTCGTCCTTGAAGGACTGGATGATCTTGAAGACGTCCGCCGCCAGGAAGTCGTGCTGCTCCGCCGCGATGCCGTTGCGGGTGAAGTTCTCCCGGGCCAGGGCGATGGCGTCCGGGTCCTGGTCCACGGAGAACACGCTGTTGGCCCCGCCCAGCGCCGCGTTGACGGAGAAGCCGCCGCTGAAGCTGAAGCAGTTGAGCACATCGCGGCCCTTCGCCAGCCGCCGGATGAGGTGGCGGTTCTCCCGCTGGTCCAGGAAGAACCCCGTCTTCTGGCCCCGCCACGCGTCCACGAGGAAGGTGGCGCCGCGCTCGCGGATGGGGATGAGTTCAGGGGCCTCGTGCCCGTAGAGCATCTTCCCAGAGCCCCGCCCCTCGTCCTCGTCCACGTCGTCGCGGCCGACCTCGTCACGGCCGATGATGCCCTTGAGGCCCGGCACGCCCGCCTTCAGCGCCTCGATGAGCAGCGGCCGGTACGGCGTCAGGCCCGCTGAATACAGCTTCATCACCGCCCAGCCGGCGTACAGGTCCACCACGACGCCCGGCAGGCCATCGCCCTCGCCATGGATCAGGCGGTAGCTGTCCGTGTCGGTCAGGTCGATGAGGGCCGTGCGCGCGGCCAGCGCCTGGCGCACCCGGCGGGTGATGAAGGCCGCGTCCACGGTGTCGCGCGGATCTCGCGTCAGCACGCGCACGGCGATGGCGGAGTGCGGGTCGTAGTACCCGCGCGCCACGAACTTCCCGTTCTCCGTCAGGTCCACCACACTGCCGGCCGGAATCTTCGGCACGTGCTCCAGCGCCTTGCGGAACACCCACGGGTGCCCCGCTCGCAGGTGGCGCCCCAGCCCGCGCGCCAGCTCCAGCTTCACGACATTCACGGTGTCACTCCTCATGGGCCGCGCCGCGGCCCTTCCGGGCAAGGATGGCGCGGGCCAGTTCCTCGAAGCCCCGCCCCTCGGGCGCCCGGGTGATGAAAGCAGGTGGCGCCTCGATGCGGTCCAGGACGGCACGCACGTTGGCCACGCCCACGCCCAGTGCAAAAGCGGCGAACATCGGGGCGTCGTTGAAAGAATCCCCGGCGTATACATAACGGCCGTCGCGCGGGTCCAGCCGCTCGCCCCAGGCCGTCCGCGCGAAGCGCCGCGTGGCGCTGAGCTTGTCGAAGCGCCCCAGCCAGCAGTTGATGTGGACCGACGAGCGCACGGCCGTCACGCCCCGGGACCGCAGCAGCGACTCGATGCGATCCGCGCCCGCGTCGCCCAGCCGGGCCTCCTCGTTGTAGTCCACCGCGAGGTCCACTTCCGTGTACGCGCTGTCCATGGACAGCCGGGCGCCGGGGACCTGCTTCATCACCCGGACCACCTCGGCCTGGAGGCGCCGCCGGTTGGCCATGCGCTCGGCCGGCGCCTCTGCGTACACCTTCCGCAGCCGCCCGTTCGCCCCCTTCAGGAAGAACAGGCCGCCGTTCTCCACGATGACGCCGTCCACGGGCAGCTGACGCACCCAGGCCTCTCCCCACCCCGCCGGCCGGCCGCTCACCAGCACCACCCGCAGGCCCCCCGCCGACAGGCGTTCGAGCGCGCGCACCGTGTCCGCGCGCAGCTTGTGGCCGGTGGTCAGCGTGCCATCCACGTCGGTGAAGACGCCCTCCACGCGCGACAGGTCGGCCTCACGCAGCGGGCGGGGCAACACCGGCTTCGAGCGTGCCCCCATCACATCACGTCCAGTCCGGAGAGCAGCCCCTGGAAGGTGGAGATGGTGCTCCGCAGCTCGTCGGGTGACAGCTGGCCCAGCTGGAGCTTGCGCGCCTTGCGCAGGAAGGCGTCCAGCTCCGACTCCCGGCCGTAGAGGGCCTGCGCACTGCCCGCCGCCTCGGCCAGGGCCCGCGCCGCGCCCACGAAGTCCGCGGATACCAATGACAGGGCGCGCTCGAGCCGCACGCCGCAGGACGCCCACACCTCGCGGTCGTGGACGATGAGCAGCTGACGCTGGTTCACCGCGGACAGGCCCTGCACGAAGGTGTGCAGCGCCTCCACCACCGCCACCAGCTCATCCCGGGACGGGTTGGGCAGGATGGCCAGCCGGCCGACCTCTGCGCGCATCTCCACCACGTGCCGCTTGTCCTGCGCGCGGAGGTTCCGGTACGCGGCCGTCCGCCCGAAGGCATCCAGCTCCGTCTGGAGCTGCTGGGCGTTCCACTGCACGTCCTGGGCTTCGGCCTCGCTGACCTTCTTCAGCCGCGCGTTGAGGATGCGGCCCAGGTCGGCGGTGACGGCACGGACCGTCACCGCGGCCTTCACCTCCGCCGCGTAGCCGGGCACCACCTGCGCCCGCGTCACCTCGCCCAGCGTGCTGGCGGACTCGAACACCAGGTTGCTCATCTGCTCGCGGAAGCGGGCGCGGAAGCGCTGGAGCTCCGCCAGCAGGGTCCACCGGTCGCTCACCACGGACGGGTTGCGCATGGCCTCGCCCAGCTGCGTGATGCCCTGGGCAATCTGGCTCATCGCCTCCTGAACGACGGCCACTGCGGGCTCTGCGTGCGCCTCACCAGGGGGCTGCGCGGGGAGCTGCTCGCGGATGACGTTGAGCAGTCCGTTGACGTCCATCACCGTGTCGCGGATGACGGGCGCCATCTCTTCCCACAGTGACAGGTCCGGGGAGGAATCCACGACGGGCGTCTCGTACCGCACCAGGTCGAGGTCGCTCAGACGGGAGATGGCGTGCGCCGTGGCGACGTACACCTGGCGCAGGCGGCCGGCGAACGCCGGCTCCGGATGGGAGCGGAGGATTTCATCGAGCCTCGCGGACAGCGAGGCCTGGGGGGACTCTGCGGCTTCGGACACGGGTGTCACACTCTAGCGCTCGACTTCCGCGCGGGGGAGTTCTAGCACTCGGCTGTGGGCCATGCCGCTGGCTTGGGAGCGCTACGGGATGATTCAGGTCTATCTGGTGAAGGACGGCCAGCTTCTCACCGGGGGTGAAGAGCTCCTCCAGGAAGAAGGCCGCAAGTGGATCGACGTCCTGCACCCGAACGAGGAGGTGCTGGGCAGGCTGGCCGCTCGGTTCGGCCTGCACAAGCTGGCCGTGGAGGACTGCCTTCACCTCGATCAGCGGCCGAAGCTGGAGGAATACCCCAACCACCAGTTCATCGTGCTCCAGGGATTCACCGTCACCAACAAGGACGTGAGTGACCTGACGCTGCACGAGCACCACTTCTTCATGGCGAAGGAGTGGCTCATCAGCGTCCACGAGCTGCCCTTCGCGGGCCACGACACCGTGGTGCGGCGCGTGAAGGACGACCCGGAGGGGACGCTCATCCGGGGAACGGACTTCGTCCTGTACATGCTGGCGGACGCGCTGGTGGACGCGCAGTTCCCCATCCTCGACGCGTTCAGCGACGAGCTGGAGGACCTCGAGGCCGCCATCTTCGAGACGCCGGCGAAGTCCCACCTGCAGCGCATCTTCGCCATGAAGCGGATGCTGGTGACCTTCCGCCGCGTGCTGTCGCCGCAGCGCGACGTCATCGGCCTGCTGTCCCGCCGAGGCATCCCGAATGTCCACGACAAGACGACGCTCTACTTCCGTGACGTCTACGACCACCTGGTGCGGCTGTACGAGCAGATTGACGCCGGGCGCGACATCATCAGCAACGTGATTGACGGCTACCTGTCCATGGTGGCGAACAAGACGAACGACATCTCCAAGCAGCTCACCATCTTCGCCACCATCTTCCTGCCGCTGTCGTGCATCGTCGGCTTCTTCGGGCAGAACTTCGACCGCCTCTACACGACGGAGGCCTGGTACGCGATGTGGATCTCCATCCTCGCGCTGCCCGTGGGGATGGTCTTCTGGTTCAAGCACAAAGAGTGGCTCTGACAGTTCCGCGAGGAGAACAAGCATGCTGACCGTCACCGTGGATGGCATCCCCCTGCACTACCGCGACGAGGGCAAGGGCCCGCCCGTACTGCTCCTGCACGCGTTCCCGCTCAATGGCGGCGCCTTCGACGCACAGGTGAAGGCGCTGTCGGGCCGGTACCGCTTCATCATCCCGGACATCCGCGGCTTCGGCCAAAGCGCGCTGGGAGAGGGGCCCACGGAGATGTCCCGCATCGCCCGCGACGCCCTCGCGCTGCTGGACGCGCTGAAGATTGACTCGGTGGTGGTGGGCGGCGTGTCCATGGGCGGATACGCGGCCATGGCGCTGCTCCGCGAGGATGCCGGACGGGTCAGCGGGCTGGTGTTGGTGGACACGCAGGCCACCGCGGACGACGCGGAGGGCAAGGCCCGGCGCGAAGCCACGGCGCAGCAGGCCCTGGAGGCCGGCGTGGAGCCCATCGTCGAAGCCATGGTGCCCAAGATGGTGGCGGCGGGGCCGGACTCGGCGGTGGGCCGGGAGGTGGCGGAGATGATGCGCGGGGCCTCACCCGCGGGTGTCGCCGCCGCGCAGCGCGGCATGGCCCTGCGGCCGGACAGCAAGGACATGCTGGCGCGGTACGCGGGGCCCACGCTGGTGGTGGTGGGCGAGCACGACACCCTCACCCCGCTGGCCAAGGCGAAGGAGCTCGCCGGGCTGGTCTCCGGCGCGCGGCTGGAGGTCATCCCCGGTGCCGCGCACCTTCCCAACCAGGAGCAGCCAGAGCGGTTCAACACGGTGCTGGACGACTTCCTGTCGTCGCTCCAGGGGGCGAACGCGCCAGGACAGTGAGAGACTCCAGGGTGCTGGCCGTGCCGCCGGAGGACGCCCGGCTCAGGGCCGGCACGTCACCTGGTTCTTCTCCACGGTGCACTGCGAACAGGTGGCCGTCTCCGTCAACATGCCCTGCCGGCACTCCAGCACGGCCAGGCCGTCCGCGCGGCACAAGCCCGTGCCCTCGGCGCTGGAGGCACAGGCGTCCCCCGCGACGTTGTTGGAGGTGTCACAGCGCACGGCGTCGCCCGTCTCGCGGCAGCCCAGTGGGCCCCGGCAGGGCAGCTCGCGCCACTTGCCGCCTCGGCACTCCAGGGCCAGCACGCGCTCCTGACAGACGAATCCGCCCCCATCGCAGTCGCCTCCCGCGCTCGGGCCACAACCAGTGAGGAGCAGCGAGCCAACCAACGGGACCCAGGCCAGAAGTGTGCGGTTCATGGACAGCGGCCAATATTTCGGGCGTCCCGCCGCGGGTCAACCACCCAATGTCTCCTGGAAGAAACGGCGGAAGTTTCCCCCCATGACACGTTCCACCCACGACTCCGGGTGGCGGCGCAACAGCGCTTCAGTGAGCAAAGGCAACCCCGTGACATCCTTCATGCCCCGGGGGAGCGGCACCATGCCGTCATAATCCGAGCCCAACCCCACGCCGCCCTCGCCCATGACGTCCACCGCGTGCTCGATGTGGCGGACCACGTCGTCCACCGTGTCTCCCCCCAGGTAGACGGGCGCGAAGATGATGCCCACCACGCCGCCCCGGTCCGCGATGAACCGGAGCGAGTCGTCGGAGAGGTTGCGCCAGCCGCCCCCGGCCGAACGCACCCCCGTGTGCGAGCAGAAGAACCGCACGGAGGGATGCGTGAAGAGGTCCTTCAGCGTGGCCTCCGAGGCATGCGCCACGTCCACGCTCAGCCCCAGCCGGGCCATCTCCTCCATCACCTCGCGGCCCAGCGGTGTCAGGCCCCGGTTGCCCATCATTGGAAAGGAGGAGCCCCCCAGGTCGTTGTTGGACAGGTGGGTGAGCCCCATGAAGCGCACGCCGCGCTGGTGCAGCTCCGTCAGGCGCTCCACCCATCCCTCGATGGCATGGCCCCCCTCCACGCCCAGCACCGCGGACAGCCGCCCCTGGGCCAGGTTCTCCTCCAGCATCGCCCCCGTGGTGGTGATGCGAGCCGTGTCGCCGGAGCGCTGACAGAACGACTCCATCTGTTCAATCTGCCAGAGGGCCCGGGTCCACTCGCTCGCGCGGGCCGCTCGGGGCCAGCCACGCCACGCGGCCAGCACCGGGAAGCCGCCGATGAAGGGGAAGCCACGGGTGACGATGGTGAAGCACTGCAGCTTCACCCCCGCCTCGCGCAGGCGGGGGAAGTCCACGTGGCCCTCGTCCGAACGGGCACACAGGTCGCGGTTCCACATGAGGGAGTCCGCATGACCGTCCGCGATGCACCACCGCCGATGGAGCTCTTTCACGTCACCCATGCGCGCAAGTCTGCCCACCCGCGTGGCCGAAACAAGCACCACCCGCGTCCCACGCCATGAGCAGCCCACCGGGCCCCAGCCCCTCTCAAGCGCCCTGCGTGGACGTCCCGCCCGCCGGAACATCCGGACGCACGGAGTCCACCCAGCGCAGCACGTCCGCGGTCTGCCGCCGGGAGCGCGCATCACGGCGGACCTGGGTGGCCTCCCGCGCCGCCTCGGCCGGACCGTAGGCGTACCCCTGCCCGGCCAGCACGGCGCGCAGCGCATCCGCCAGCTCCTGACCGGACTGGAAGCGCTCCGCGGGCTCACGCCGGAGCAGCCGCCGCAGAATGGCGCGCATGGCGGGTGACAGCCCCTGGGTCGCGCGCTCCACGTGCGCGGGAGTGAGGCACGCCATTCGCGCGGCCATCAGCGGAGCCGGCAGCCAGCTCGGCACCTCCGGCAGCAGCACCTCTGCTTCGGGCAGCGGCCCCACCGCGAGCGCGGCGCGCTCCACGTCCTCCAGGTCCAGGAGGTGAAGCCCCGTGAGGACCTCCAGCAGCACCACGCCCAGCGAGAACAGGTCCGACCGGCCGTCCAGCGGTTGACGCGCCAGCGCCTCCGGCGAGGCGTAGGCCAGGTCCCCCCGGACGACGTGGGACTCCGTGACGATGCGCCCCGGAAGCTTCGCCCACGCCATGGCGAAGTCCGACAGCCTCACGCGGCCGCGCGAGTCCAGGCGCAAGCTGCGCGGAGACACGTCCCGGTGGACGATGCCCAGTGGCCGCCCCCGGGCATCATCCAGCGTGTGGGCATGGTGCAGCGCGTCCGCCACCTCCGCGCCCACGTACGCGGCGAACGCTTCGGAGAAGGGCCTGCGCCGCAGCGCCGCGTAGCTGATGAGCGTCTCCAGGCACTTGCCATCCACGTATTCCATCACGAGGTGGGGCAGGCCTTCGTGCACCCGCACCAGGAACACCTGGACGATGGCCGGGTGACTGAGCCGCATCAGCAGCTTGACCTCTTCACGCAAGCGGGCCCGGCCCATGGCGTCCCCAGCGTCCTGCAAGCGCTTGACGAGGACGAGGTCCCCGGGGACGCCCGCGTAGTGCCTGCGGGCCA
Source organism: Pseudomonadota bacterium (assembly GCA_023426545.1). Lineage (GTDB taxonomy): Bacteria > Myxococcota > Myxococcia > Myxococcales > Myxococcaceae > Myxococcus. Next base: position 24,404 of record JAFAAN010000090.1, on the reverse strand, counting down.
GCAGCAGCTCCCCGGCACCGCGCGCCCCGAGGTAGCGCACCAGCTCATACGACGTGGCGCCCGTGGTGAAGAGGATGAAGGGTTTCGAAGCGGGTGGCTCTGGAGGGTGAGTGGACATCTGGGGTGATGCCTCCTGGGCAGGAAGTCCTCCCCTGGGTTGGGAAGGCGTGAGAGAACCTCACGCATCCCTCCTACCACCCACGTCCGACACTCCCTTCCAACCTCCCAGCTCGGATTCAGGGAAACAAGGGAACAGCCTCCGCCGAGGCCGAGGCTGCTCCCGAGCGTCCATCGAGGAGATGGGCCGCCTACTTCTTCTTCAGCACCGGCTGCGTCACGGTCAGCTCACGAACCACCATGTCATCGCCGTCCCTCACATACGAAGCGCGGACCTGGGCCCCCTCCTCGATGTCACCCAGCTTCAGCGGCTTGTTGTCCTGCAGGATGCGCGTCTGGCCGTTCGTCTTCAGCTCCAGCTGCCGGTTGTTGCTGGTGTCGACCACCGTCAATTCATTGAGCCCCGTGGAGAGCACGCGGCCGTTGATGCTGGTCGCCGCGGCGGTGGCACCCGCCGCGCCCGAGCCCCCCAGCGCCGGGTCCTCATTCAAGTCCCGCTGGCGCTCCGCCTCGGCCTCGGCCAGCTCCTGGCGCTCCTCCTGGACGTCCTGCTGCACGCCAGCGATGTCCTCCTGGGCCTCCAGTTGTGTGCTCGCGATATCCTCGCGCGCATCCTGGCGGATCTCCGCCGTCTTCTGCCGCGCATCCCGCTGCGCCTCCGCGACGTCCTGACGCTGCGACTCGACATCGTCGCGTTTGCTACAGCCAGAGACGACCAGGGACATCCCCGCAACCACCGTGACCGCCGTCATGAGCTTGCGCATCGGTTCCTGCTCCTTTCACATGGGAACGGGAGAAGGTCTCCCCCTCTCGCACTTGCGGCCGAGGGAGCGTTTCCCCCGGCGTTGGGCAGAAAGTGAGCGCTCCCCCCGCCCTTGCACAGGGGTTGTCCCGGAGGGAGTGAAGGGCTAGGGGCACAGACCGGCCCCAGAGGCGCCCGGCCCCCTGCCCGCCCTCCCTGGGAACAGGACGCGAGGACGGGCATACCGGTGAGGATGGCGGACGCACGGGCGGGCGAGCGCGTTGACAGCGCGGAGTCACCCTTGTAGTGCGTGCCCTGGTCCCCGTCGCAAGGAGCCGTGGCGCCGTGCAGGTCTGGGTCAACGGAGAGACGCGTGAGGTGCCGGACGGCACCACGCTTTCGGCACTGTTGGAGTCCCTTCAGATTGGCGGTCCTGGCATCGCTGTCGAGGTGAACGCCGAGGTGGTGCGCCGCGCCCGCCACCCCGAGCACCACCTCCAGGCGGGGGACCGCGTGGAAATCGTCACCTTCGTCGGCGGCGGCTAGCCAGGAGTCCGAACATGAGCATCCAGGACAAGCCTTTCACCATCGCCGGAGTGACGTTCAACTCCCGGCTCATCCTCGGCACGGGGAAGTACCCGAGCCACGACATCATGAAGCAGTGCCATGAGGCCTCGGGCACGGAGATGGTGACCGTGGCGGTGCGCCGCCTCGACCTGAAGGCCACGGGCGAAGCGTCCCTGATGAACTGGATCGACCGCAACCGCCTGCGCCTGCTGCCCAACACGGCGCTCTGCTACACGGCGGATGACGCGGTCCGCACCTGCCGGCTCGCCGAGGAGCTGGGCATGAGCAAGTGGGTGAAGCTCGAGGTGCTCGGCGACGAGAAGACGCTCTACCCGGACGTCGAGGAGACGGTGAAGGCGGCCCGCATCCTGGTGAAGGAGGGCTTCACCGTGCTGCCCTACACCAGCGACGACCCCATCACCGCCCGCAAGCTGGAAGACGCGGGCTGCGCGGCCGTCATGCCCCTGGCGGCGCCCATTGGCAGCGGCCTGGGCATCCGCAACCCACACAACATCCGCCTCATCTTGGAGACGGTGAAGGTCCCCGTCATCGTGGACGCGGGCGTGGGCACTGCGTCCGACGCGGCCATCGCCATGGAGCTGGGCGTGGAGGCCGTGCTGATGAACACCGCCATCGCCGGTGCGCGGGACCCGGTGCGCATGTCCGTGGCCATGAAGAAGGCCGTGGAGGCCGGCCGCGACGCGTACCTGGCCGGCCGCATCCCGCGAAAAGCCTACGGCTCCGCGTCCAGCCCCATCGAAGGGCTCGTAGACCCCTGACGGCCCGGTGCTCGTGGTGGCGCCCCCTGCCCTCCCCAGGCTCGTCGTCATCACCGACTGGCGCCTGCCGCCCGAGCGCCTGAAGTGGGCGCTCACCCGGGCCCTCGACGCAGGGCCCGAGGTCGCCGTCCAGCACCGCCACCCGGAGGCCACCGGCCGCCGCTTCCTCGATGAAGCGCGCGAGCTGGCCGCGCTGTGTCACGCACGCGGAAATCCCCTCTTCGTCAACGGGCGCGTGGATGTCGCGCTGCTCGTGGGTGCGCACGTGCACCTCCCCGCCCACGGCCCGCTCCCCGCGGACGTCCGCTCCCACCTCCCAGCGGGGCGGTGGCTGAGCGTCGCCGTCCATGACGAGGAAGAGGCCCGGGCGGTCCAGGGCGCGGACCTGGCCCTGGTGAGTCCCGTCTTCGCCCCCGGCTCCAAGCCGCTCGACACGCGGCCTCCGCTGGGGCCGGAAGGCTTCCGCGCCCTCGCCGGGGCGCTGCCCTGCCCCGCGCTGGCCCTGGGGGGTATCACCCCGGAGCGCGCGGCGGTCATTCGCGGCGCGGCGGGCTTCGCGGTCATCTCCGGTGTGCTGGAGGCCGAGGACCCCACGGCCGCGGCCCGGACGCTGCTGGCCGCGTGCGCCGGGCGGGCTATGCTGCGCCCCCTGTGAGCCCCAATCCCATCGTCGCCGAGCTGCGTCCCCTCGCCATGGGGGAGCTGATTGACCGTGCCGCTACCTTCTGGCGCTCCCACCTGAAGCCCCTCTTCCTGCTGAGCTTCGGCTTCACGCTGGTGAACTACATCGCGACCAAGGCGACGCTGGTGGTGGGACAGCGGCTGTCCCCGCTGCTCTACATGGGCGACGCGGAGTCACGCGCGCAGCTGGACCCGGCGGTCATACTCCCGCAGGCGGCCGTCACCCTCGCGCTCTGGTCAGGCCTGTTCTTGTTCCTGCTCTGGATGTACTGGCTGGCCACCCTGGCCGCCTCGCGTTACGTGCTGACGGCCCAGCTGGGCGAGCCCGTGCGCCCGGCGGACGCGCTGCGGTGGTGCTTCTCGCGCATGGGCACGCTGACGGGGGTGTACCTGCTGTCGATTGGCTGGTCGACGCTGGTGACAATGGTGCTCATGGTTCCGGGCATCGTCATCGCCCTTGTCGGCGTCGTCGCCGGGGTGGCCGCGGGCTCCCAAACCCTGGCCGTGGTGCTGGGCATTGGTGGCACCCTCCTCGCGAGCCTGGGGCTCATCGCCGCGGCGCTCTGGTACATGCTGCGCTTCCTGCTGGTTCCCCCCGTGCTGGCCATGGAGGAGCTGGGCGCATGGGAGACCTTCCGGCGCTCCGGACAGCTCCTGTCGGGCCGCGTGGGGCCGGGCTTCCTCGACCGGGTGATGGTGCGCGCGATGATTCTCTTCACCGTCGTGAGCCTCATCCTCATCTCCGTCCAGCTCGTCTCCGGGCTGCCTTCCTGGCTGGCGATGTTGCCCTATGGCAACCCCTTCGACCCGGGGACCATGGCCCGCACGCCGCAGTTGATCCTGGTGCCGGTGGAGCTGGTGCAGACGGTGGCGCAGTCGCTCTTCGCGCCCTTCAACTTCGTCTTCTGCGCGCTCTTCTACCTGGACATGCGCGTGCGCCGCGAAGCCCTGGACCTGGAACACCAGCTCGACGTGACACCGTCCACGGTGTGACGGCGCGCCCCGGACTCCGCCCGTGCCGAACCTCCCCCTCCTCCTGCTGCTGGCCTCGCTCCCCTGCGCCGAGCGCGAGGCCACCGCGCAGAGCCTGCGCGAGACAGCGCAGCACCACCCCACCGGCTTCACCGACGCGGTGAACACGCTGTCCGCGCGCCTGGGCGGAATGCCGCTCCCTCCTGGACGCGAAGGTGACGACGAGGCGGCGCGCGCGGAGCAGATTGCCCGCTTCCTGAAGCAGGCCTGTGACGTCCAGGCCCAGGCGAACGGCCCCGCCGCTGTCGCCGCGCCGCCGGCCGAGCCGGAGCGCCTCCAAGCCATCCTCGACCGCCCGGAGTTCGCCCGCGCCCGCCAGCGCCACGGTGATGCGCTGAAGCGGCTGATGCGCGAGGTGACGGCCTGGCTGGAGCGCCTCTTCGAGTCAAGACAGGCCCAGGGCTTCGCGGTGGCCACGCGGGCCGTGATGCTGGGGCTGGCGCTCGCGCTGCTGCTGTGGGGCGTGCTGAAGCTCCGCGCGCGGCGCGGGGGCAAGGCCGTGAGGACGGCAGACCGCTCGACGTCGGACGCCGAGCCCCTCGTGCTGGACTCGCCCGGCGAACACCTGCACCGCGCCCGCGCCGCGCTCTCCACGGATGCACGCGAAGCCATCCGTGAGGGCCTGCTCAGCCTCCTGTCCGCGCTGGAGGAGCGGCGGCTGGCGCGTCCAGACCGCGTCCGAACCAACCGCGAGCTGGCGGCCGAGCTGCCGGGCCGAGGCGCGCCCGCGCCGCTCGTGCGCGAGGTGGAGCGGCTCATGGACTGGTACGACCGAGCCTTCTATTCGCTCGCGCCGGTGGCACCGGACGAGGCGGCCCGCTTCGTCACCGAGGTGGAGGCGCTGAGTGGCACCCTGCCCACGGTGGGGGCCCAATGAAGAACCTCCGGACCCTCGCCGTCTTCGGCGTGCTCATCGTCCTGGCCCTCGCGGTGGGCCTGTCCACTCGCACGGACGCGCCCGACTCGCCCGTGCCCACGGTGGAGAACACCGCCCCGCAGGGCGCGCGAGCGCTCTACCTGTACCTGCGCGAGGGCGGCAGGGCCGCGGACACGTGGCTCACGCCCCTGGAGGTACTGCCCCAGGAGACGCGCACCGTGGTGCTCGCGGCCCCCGAGGGGCGGCCCGTCACGGAGGATGAAGTCTCCGCGCTGGAACGCTTCGTACGCGCGGGCGGAACGCTGGTGTACCTGTCGCCGCGAGCGCTGGGAAAACACCAGCCGGCCCTGGAGGCGTGGCTCGACCTGGAGCCCGGCTTGATGATGCCCGCGAGCAGCCGGGGCCTGGACTCGGCGCTGACCGACGTGGGCGGCACCACGGTGGACGTGTGGCTGCCCGTGGGGCCCTTGCACGGCCTGTCCCACCTGCGCGTCTCCCAGGACCGGGGCCTGCGCATGAACCACGAGGAGGCCGTGCCAGTCGCGGGCCTGGGTGGCGCGGTGGCGGTGTGGCGGCGCGCGCTGGGCTCGGGCGAGGTGTACGTGCTCGCAGGCGCGGACCTCATCGAGAACCGGCGGCTCGAACTGCTCGACAACCTGCGCTTCTGGGAGGCGCTGGCCGCGCGCGGCTCCCTGTTGTTCGACGAGCACCACCACGAGCTCGCGCCGCCGCCCCCCTTCTCACGAGGCATCTGGGTCTTCGTCGCGCAGGTGCTGGTGGTGGGGCTGCTCTACACGGTGTCGCGCGGCACGCGCTTCGGCGCCCCCCGTCCGCTGCGCGTGGAGCGGCACCGGTCCGCGCTGGAGTACGTGCGCAGCATGGGCTGGCTCATGCGCCGCGCGAAGGTGGAGAAGGAGCTGCTTCCGGAGCTGGAGCACGCCCTGCGCCAGCAGATGCAGGAACGGCTGGGGATTCCCCTGGCCCTGCCAGACGAGGACGCCGCGCGGCTGCTGGAGCAGGACGGCGGCCTCTCCGCCTCCGAGTTCCTGGAGGCGAAGGCCGACCTCATGCGGACGCAGGCGCAGGTCACCATCGCTCCGGCGGACTACGCCCGCGTGGCCCGCCGCTACGCCCTCCTGGAGCGGGCGCTGGCGGGCCGCGGCGCCCGAGCGTAGCCCGGAGCCACGTCAGAGGTCCTTTCCGTCCGCCATGAGCGCTGCGCCCACGTGGTGGCGAATCTCGTCGACGCGGGCCTCCCAGCTCTCACCGAAGATGCGCTCGGCGCGGGCCCGGTCCGGGCCGGGCTTGTCCGCCAGACACGCGTCCACCTTGCGCACGAAATCCGCGGTGTCGCTGGCAATCGAGCACAGCCCCACCTTGCGGACCTCGGGCAGGTCGGTGGACACGACGGGCAGGCCCGCAGCGAGGTACTCACGGACCTTCAGCGGATTCGCGTTCAGCGTCAGCTCGCTGAGCTTGAAGGGCATCAGCGCCACGTCGAAGGCCTTGCAGTAGCCCGGCAGGTCCGCATACGGCCTGCGGCCCAGCATGTGGATGTTCGGCTCGGCCCGCAGCGCGGAGTCGTCACAGTCCGGCGTCGTCTTGCCGATGATGACCACCGAGCCTCCCCGGTGCGCGCGCGCCGTGGCGATGAGCGCCGCCTGGTCCACCCAGTCCGCCACCAGCCCGAAGAAGCCGATGATGGGCCTGGGCAGACGGGCGATGTCCTCCGGAATGGGCGTGGCCGGGTCGCACGCCTTCACGAAGTGGGTGAAGTCGGTGCCGTGGCGCACCAGCACCGTGCGCGGGTTGAGCCGGGCCTTGCGCTCCCGCAGCCGTCCAGCCGAGGTGATGCAGAGGTCGGCGCGCTTGAGCAGCCGCTCCTCCAGCTCCGCGATGTGGCGGCCATTGGTGTCGCTGAAGGCGGCGAACTCGTCCACGCAGTGGTAGATGACGAACGCCTCGCCCAGGGTGCCGGACACCGGCGCGGAGGCAGGCAGGAAGCTCCACGAGATGGGCCGCTCGAAGCCCAGCTGCCTCATCGCCCGGAGCACCTGGAGCCGCAGCAGCCGCCGGTTGGCGCCGCGCACCAGCTCCGAGCCATAGAAGGGGATGGCCAGCGGAGACAGCACGTGGATGTTGGGCTCCACCTCCCGGATGCCCTCGGTGAAGCGGCTCAGCTTGTCGAAGATGCGCTTCACGTCGTGCGCGTTGGCCCTGGGCGCGCGGTTGCCGATGCTGTTCACCCAGAGGATGCGGTTCTCGCGGGCGAGGATCCGCATGATGTGGACCTTCGACAGCGGGTCGCCATCCCAGTCGTTGGAGAACACCACCAGGTCCCGCCCACGCAGTGCTCTGCGCACGAGGTCCATGTCATCACTGCGCCGCATGTTTCGTCCCCCCCAGGTCGAAGCCTTGTTCGTGTGACGTCTCGCGTCGGGTGTGGGAGCTCAGCTCCGCATACAGCGTGAGCAGCTCCGGCCCGGCATCCACCTGGGGTGCATGCACGGGCCCTGCCGCCACCGCCTCGCGGAGCACCCGCGCCAGGTCGCTGGCGTCCCCCCCGGTGAACACGCGCGTCCCCTCCGGCCGGGCGCAGACGTCGCTGGCCACGCACGGCACCCCCAGCGCCAGGGCTTCGCGAACGGAGATGGCGTCGCCGTCATGTGTCGTGGGCCGGACGAAGACGTCGCTGCGAGCGATGAGGCCCAGCGCCGCGCCGTGCTCCAGCTCCCCCAGCACGTCCAGGTGGCCCGCCACGCGGGCCTCGCGGACGTCGCGGATGAACGCTTCCGAATCCAACCCCGGCCCGAAGAGCGCCAGTCCCATGTCCGGTGACGTCAGCGTCAGCTCGCGCAAGGCACGGAACATCAGCGCGCGCCCATAGACGGGCGAGGGATGGTGCGCCATGGACAGCAGCGTGCGCCGGCGCGAGCGCGCGGCCACCACCGCCGCGGGCACCGGGCCGGGCCGCACCTGCGCGGCACAGAAGGCCGGGAGGACTTGAATCTTCCGGGCGGGCACCCCAACGCCCACCAGCGCCTCCTTCACCGCGGCGGACACCGCCACCACGCGCGCGTAGCCGGCCAGCGCCAGACGGGCGAGACCTCGCCGCGCGGGCGACGCCGCGAGGTAGTCGGGCAGCAGCCCCGAGTGGAGGGTGATGACCCGAGGAGCCCTCGGCCCGGGCAGGCCCCCCACCATGCCCGCGAGCACCCACGACTTCGGGTTGTTCCCACTGGTGTGGACGTGGACCGTCCACCCGGCGGCAATGTACCGCGCGAGTCGCGGACCGAAGTGCGCGGCGCCCCGGGCCGGGATGACGTCCGGCGCTGGCCGGCCGCCCTTCCCGATGTCGAGCACCTTCACTGCGACGCCGCGGCTGCGCAGGAATCCGTGAAGCTGTTGAACATGAACCGCGACGCCGCCATGGGGCGGCGGATGGTCCCCGACGAGGAGCACTCGCATCGATGTGCCTCCTGGACCTACTGCGGAAGCGTCGAGGACGAGGGCACCGACACCAGCGCCACCCGAGCCGGCAGCTGCCCCATCTCCCGCTGGTACGAGGCGAGCGGGTCCGGGTCCTGCCGAATCACCCGCGCCGGCACGCCGGCCACCACCGCGCCCGGTGCCACGTCCTTCACCACCACCGCGTTGGCCCCGACAACGGCGAAGTCACCGATATGAATGTTGCCGAGGATCTTCGCGCCCGCGCCCAGGCGCACGTAGTCACCGATGACGGGGGCCCCCTCGATGCCCGAGCGCCCGCCAATCGTCACCTGCTGGGAGATGAGGCAGTGCCGGCCAATCCTCGTGGCCTTGTGGATGACCACGCCAATGCCGCCGTAGCCGAGCTGCGTCCCCTCGCCAATCTCCGCGTCCTCGGGGATGTACGAGCTGTGTAGATAGTAGATGGCCTTGCGCAGCAGGGCTGGCAGCAGGGGCACGCCCCGCTTCTTCAGCCCGCGCGCGAGCCGGTAATACGTCATCGCGTCGACACCCATCACGCCTCCCAGACCCCGAGTTCCGCCCCGAACCAAACTAGGTACCACCCCGCAGGGGGGGAAGTACCCGCCCCGCCCTGCGTGCCCGCAGCCCCGTGATGACACTGAGCGGCCGCACGCCCGCGACGTGAAGCACCCCCAGGTACCCGATGAAGAACAGCGCCCCCGCCGACGCCAGAGGGAGCGCGCGCCAGAGGAAGCCCGTGGGCAGGTGCGCCCAGGCGCCATGGGCAGCAGCCCTCAGGAGGAACACCCCCGCCGACGCCGCGCACGCCGCCAGCGCGGCCTTGCCCAGCACCTGCCAGGGAATCACGTCCACCATGCCCAGCTTCCGCTTCGGCGTGGACAGCGCCGCGGGCACCCGTGCCAGCAACATGGCCTTGCCCACCACCTCCGCTACTGCCCACGAGCCGATGCCCCCCATCAACCCGAAGTGCTTCACGCCCACCCAGACGAGCGGCACCGTCACCGCCGCCTTCACCGCATAGGACGCGAAGATGGCGCGCGTCTGCCCGCGGGCGCGCAGCGTCCCGTCCATGGGCAGGATGGAGAGCACCACGCCCAGCACGCTGACGCGGAAGACGGGCACGGCGGGCAGGAACTTCTCGCCGAACATCGCCCCGATGAACTCCGGTGCCGCCGAGAACAGGAACGCGGCGAAGGGCAGGAAGAAGTAGGCCAGCTTCCCGGCCGCCTCGCGGAAGGACTCCACGCCCTCCTCCAAACGACCCTCGCGCTCCAGCTCGCCCAGGCGCACCATCAGCACCTCGCTGGTGGGCGTATAGAGCAGGTCCACCACCGGGAGCTGAAAGCAGCCCACGCGGTAGAGCGCATACAGCGCCGGCGCCACCGCGCCCGCCACCGCGTACAGGTGCGCGTTCTGCTGTGGAATGGCCAGCAGCATCGCCGCGCCGAAGGGCGCCGCGTACGCGAGCTGCTCTCGGAAACGCTGGCCGTCCACCAGGGGCCCGGTGGACCCTCGCAGCGATACGCCCCACGTCGCCACGTAGCGGAGCGCCGCGAAGGCGGCCACCGCCGTCATCATCCCGTAGAGCGAGGCCCCCAGGAGCGGCGGCACCACCATCACCGAGGCCCGCACCGCGTCCGACACCAGGTACACACCCGCGGACGCACGCGTGCGCCCCTGCGATGTGAGCGACACCTCCAGCGGGAAGCTGCCCAGCAGGAAGGCGGTGTACGCGGCCAGCGGCAGGCGGTACCCGGCCAGCGCGGGATTGGAGAACGCGTCCGCCACCGGCCCGAGCAGCGCCCACACGGCCGCGCCGCCCACCAGCCCCGCGCCGGACATGAACAGCAGCGTCTGCCCCAGGAAGGGGCGCTTCGCCTCCGCGCGGGGCAGGAAGTAGTAGAGGCTCTGCACCACGCCGAACGGCAGGACGTAGTAGAGCGTCGTCGCGATGAGGAACAACTGGTAGTAGGTGCCGTAGTCGTCCAGGGTCAGCACCCGGGCGAGCACCAGGGGAATGGACAACGTCAGCCCGGCGGTGAACAGCCGGGCCAACACCAGCGGACCGGCGCGCCCGAGGAACGATCCCCCGGACGCGGCCGGCGTGGAGCTTCCCCTCACGGAGCCTCCCGAACCGTCGAGGTCTCCTCCGGGCCCACCATGTGCGCATTGCCACCGCCCGCGCCCCGGGGGCCGAGCCTCCCCGCCGCGCTGACCTGGTTTCCCGCGGGGGCGCCGCCGAAATGGGGGCGCTTCCCCGGCACGGGGCTGCTCATGCCCAGCACCCCGAAACAGTCATCCAGCTGGCAGCCGGTGAGCGAGGACGAGTAGTCCCCCAGCATGCCGAGGCTGAAGTTCTCCCACAGCACCTTGCGCTTGAGCGTGAAGGGGTCCCCCCCGATGCGGTTGGGCAGGTCCTCCGTGGTGACTCCCGAGCGGAAGCCGTTGGCCGACAGCACCCGGATGATCTCGTCCGAGTACCAGCCGTTGCAATAGGCGAAGTCCCGCACGGTGATGCCCACCTCGCGCTCGATGGAGCGCTTGGACTCCAGGATCTCCCGCTCCACGACCTCCTGCGGCTCCAGCGTCAGCACCGTGTGCCCCAGCGTATGCGCGCCGAACTCGAAGCCGTCGCGCGCCATGCGGCGCACCTCGTCCCAGTTCATGATGTCGCCCTGCTCCGGAATCAGGTCCGCGCCGCCGCCGAGCTGCTGCTCCAGCGCGTCGATGATCTCCGTCAGCACGCGCGTGGGGTGCTCGCCGATGAAGTCGTCCAGCGACGCCGACACCGTCTTCTGCCCGGAGAGGATGGGCCCCAGCAGTTGGAGCGAGGGCGCGGGCAGCGTGTCGTAGAGCGGCCGGAAGCGGCGCTCCTGGACGCGGCGCAGCAGGTGGAAGAGCCGGTCGTGGTTGAAGCGCCTGTCGGTGTTGATGAACGCCGTGGGCAGGTAGGTGATGGCCGGCACGCCCATCTGCTTGAGGATGGGATAGGCGTACCGGTAGACGTCCCGGTAGCCATCATCGAAGGTGACGACACACAGGTCCTTCTTCGCCACCCGGCGGCCGCTCATCACGTCCACCGCTTCGCCGATGGACGCCAGCTCGAAGCCCGCCGCGTGGGCTTCCTCCAGGTGCCGCCGGAACGTCTCCTGGGAGATGAGCAGGCCTGGAATCGAGCGTTGCAGCTCCCCGGTGAAGTCGCTCACCACCCGGTGGTAGCTCACGATGAGGACGCGCCTGCCGCCCGACTGCGAGCGGCGGTAGGCAGCCATGGCCCGCCGCATTCCGCTGTAGTGGAGCATCCCCGCCGCCGCCGCCTTCACCGCCCTTCGCAATACCTTTTCCGTCGCCATGCACGCCCTCCGCGCGGATCGCCCCATCCGCTTCGCATGCCCGCGCACCTTGCAGGGGGGGTGCCAGAAACCCAGCCACCGTGAACCGGGCAGTCGAGAGGGCCGTCCGTCCGCACGGGTCGCGTGGCGAGCAGTGGACGTTCCACACCGTGGAACCGGAGCGGCCCTCAGCGGGCACTCGCGACCACACTGGGTGGAAATCCTTTCCCGCTGGCAGGCTCGCTCTGTCTCCGTCCGGCCCACCTCCCCGGGTTTCACTGGTGGACACACGGGTTTCCGGGTACGAACGGCACCGCCGATGCTCCCCCTCTCCGCCACTCCGGCGCTCGCCCTGAACGACGTCAGCAAGCGCTATGGACGCCGGTGGGCCCTGGCGCGCCTGACGTACGCGCTCCCCGCCGGGCGCTCGCTCCTGCTCACGGGCCACAATGGCTCCGGGAAGACGACCCTGCTGCGCCTGCTGGCCACGGCCCTGAGCCCCACGGCGGGCCGGGTGGAGGTGCTCGGCCGGGACGCGGTGGTGGAGCGGGACGCGGTGCGCCGGGACGTGGCCCTGCTGTCCCACGCCAGCTTCCTCTACGAGGACCTCACCGCGCACCAGAACCTCACGGTGCTGGCCCGGCTGCTGGGGCTGCCCTCCCCCGAGGACGCGGCCAATGCGGGGCTCACCCGGGTGGGGCTCGGCCGCCGCTCGGACAGCCCGGTCCGCAGCTTCAGCGCCGGCATGCGCAAGCGCCTGGCCATCGCCCGCCTGCTCCTCAAGGCGCCTGCCCTCGCCCTGCTCGACGAGCCCTTCGGAGAGCTGGACCCGGCGGGCATCCGGGACATGGAGGGCATCATCGCGGAGCTCAAGGCCAGCGGCGTCACCGTCATCCTCGCCACCCACCTCATCGAGCAGGGCCTGACGCTGTGTGAAGAACGCCTTCACCTTCAGGAAGGCCGGGCGGTGTCCGCATGAGCACGCCCCGCCCCCGCCCCATCGGCCTGCTGACGGCCACCCTGGCCCTGCTGCGCAAGGACCTGCTCATCGAGTGGCGAACCCGCGCGCGCCTCAACGCCATCATCTTCTTCGCGCTGGCCACGCTGCTGATGTTCTCCTTCGCGCTGGGCCCGGACACGAAGCTGCTGGAGAAGAACGCTGGCGGCTACTTCTGGCTCGCCATCCTCTTCGCCAGCGTGCTCGCCCTGGGCGAGTCCTTCCGCGTCGAGTCGGAGAACGCGTGCATGGACGGCATCCGCCTGGCGCCCGCGGACGCCCGCGCCATCTTCCTGTCCAAGGCCCTGGGCAACACCCTGCTGCTGACGGCCCTGGGCGCCCTGCTCGTGCCCGTCATGGTGGCCCTGTATGGCGTGCAAATCGTCACCGGCGCCGTGGACCTGGGGCTCATCCTGGTGCTCGGCAGCCTGGCGCTGAGCGCCCCTGGGACCGTCTACGCCGCGATTTCGAGCAATGCCCGGGCACGGGACGTGCTGCTGCCCTTGCTATTGTTCCCGCTCGTCATCCCCGCGCTGCTCTCCGCGGCCAAGGCGACGACGCTCGTACTCCAGGGAGACCCCATGAATCAGTTTGGCTCATGGGTGGGGCTTTTGGGCGGCTTCAATCTGATTTATTGGGGCGTAGGCTTCTTGCTGTTCCCGCGGATCATCGAGGACTGAAGGATGGGAAAGTTCATCAAGTGGGGCCTGCCGGCGCTGTCGCTGGTCGTGCTCGCCGCGGGCTGGTGGCTGGGGCTGGCGTGGGCGCCGCCGGACCGTGAGATGGGCGACGTGCAGCGCATCATGTACGTCCACGTCCCGCTCCAGTGGATGGCCATGGTGGCCATGGCCATCAACTTCGTGGCGGCCGTCACCTACCTCATGAAGGCGAGCTGGAAGCTGGATGCCGCCGCCGAGGCGTCCGCGGAGATTGGCCTGGTGCTGGGCACCGCGGGCATGATCACCGGCGCCATCTGGGGCCGGCCGACCTGGGGCGTGTACTGGTCGTGGGATCCGCGCCTCACCTCCGAGGCCATCATGCTGGTGACGTACACCGGCTACCTCGTGCTGCGGCGCTTCGTGGAGGACCCGGACAAGCGCGCGACGTGGAGCGCGGTGGTGGCCATCATCGGCGCCATCAACCTGCCCATCGTGTGGTTCTCCGTGCGGTGGTGGCGCAGCCTGCACCAGGTGCAGTCCACGCCGAAGACGGTGGACCCGGAGATGACGCTGGCGCTGCGCGTGTCCGCCTTCGGCATGCTCTTCCTCACGCTCTGGTTCCTGGTGCAGCGCTACCGCCAGGCCCTGGCCGAGCGCCAGGCGGAGGTGGCCCTGCCGGACGCGCTGCCGCCGGACCTCGCCGCCGCGGGTGGCGCCAACTCCACGAGGGTGGCCTGAACATGATGACGCTTTCGACGCAGATGCTGTGGCTCCTCGCGGCCGCGCCCGGGCAGGTCGGCAGCGGCCGCATCGTGGGCGGCTGGGGCTATGTGTGGGCGTGCTACGCGATTACAGTCGTCATGCTGGTTCTCTACGCCGTGTCTCTCTGGGTCCGTCGGCCCAAGGCCCCCTCCGACGCCAAGGAGTGATTCGACATGTCCCCCGTCGCTCGCAACCGTCTGATTGCCCTGGGCGCCCTGCTCGTCGCGGGGGCCGGCCTGGGCTTCGTCGCCTTCGGCAACATCGGCGAGAACCTCGTCTACTACTGGAGCCCGTCGGAGATGCTGGGCCAGGGCGAGAAGGCGTATTCGGCCACCATCCGCCTGGGCGGCGTGGTGCAGCCGGGCAGCATCGAGTGGAACGCCGAGCACACCACCCTGCAATTCCGCGTGGCGGATGACGTCAAGGACGGCGCGCCCAGCGTGCTGGTCCGCTCCACGGAGACGCCGCCGCAGATGTTCCGCGACAAGATTGGTGTCGTGGTGGAGGGCACCTACGACAAGTCCGGCGTCTTCAGCTCCAACCGGCTGATGGTGAACCACTCCAACGAGTACCGCGCCCCGAAGGAGGGCGAGGAGCCTCGGCAGTGGCAGGAGACGCTCTCCGACGCCACCACCGCCGTGGGGGCGATGTGAACGGAACCGTCGGGTATGGCCTCGTGCTCGGAGGGCTCGCGTTCGCGACCTTCGGCGCGCTCGTGGGCCTGGTGAGCGGCCTGCGCCGCAGCGACGCGGGCATGCCGTGGGTGATGCGCGCGGTGTGGGGCTTCGCCGCGTGCATGGTGGGCTCCAACGCGGTGATGGTGCACGCGCTCGTCACGCACGACTTCAGCGTGCGCTACGTGGCGCAGGTGGGCAGCCGGTCCACGCCGCTCGTCTACACCATCGTGTCGCTCTGGAGCGCCCTGGAGGGGTCCATCCTCTTCTGGGGCCTCATCATGGGTTGCTACATCGCCGCCTTCGCCTTCATCCACCGGCGCGAGCACGCGCGCTACATGCAGCTGGCGCTGGGCACCATGCTGGCGGTGGGCGTCTTCTTCGCCTTCCTCATCGCCGGTCCTGCCAACCCCTGGGGCGCGGTGTCCCCGGTCCCCATGGACGGCCCCGGCCCCAACCCGCTGCTCCAGAACCACGTCCTGATGATCATCCACCCGCCCATGCTGTACCTGGGCTACGTGGGCATGACGGTGCCCTTCGGCGTCGCGGTGGCGGGCCTGCTGCGCGGCGAGATTGGCGAGGCGTGGATGGCGCCCCTGCGGCGCTGGACGCTGGTGGCGTGGCTCTTCCTGTCCATCGGCATCATCCTGGGCGCGTGGTGGGCGTACGCCGTGCTGGGCTGGGGCGGCTACTGGGCGTGGGACCCGGTGGAGAACGCGTCCTTCCTTCCCTGGCTGACGGCCACGGCGTTCATGCACTCCACCATGGTGCAGGAGCGCAAGCGGATGCTGAAGCTGTGGACGCTCAGCCTCGCGCTCGCGTCCTTCGTGCTCACCATCCTGGGCACGTTCATGACGCGCTCGGGCATCTTCAACTCGGTGCACTCCTTCACCCAGTCGGACATCGGGCCCACGTTCCTGGTGTTCCTCGGCTTCCTGCTGGTGCTGTGCGTGGGCCTGCTGGCGGTGCGCGGTCCGCTGCTGGTGCCCGAGGGGCAGCTGGCCTCGCCCCTGTCGCGCGAGTCGAGCATCCTGGTGAACAACCTGGTGTTCGTCGCCATCACCTTCACCGTGCTGCTGGGCACGCTGTACCCGCTCATCTCCGAGGCGGTGCGTGGCGTGCGGGTGAGCGTGGGGGAGCCGTACTTCAACAAGATGGCGGTGCCGGGTGGCATCGCGGTGCTCTTCCTGATGGGCGTGGGCCCGGTGCTCCCCTGGGGCAAGCCGGATCCAGCCACGCTGCGCCGCCAGTTCATCATCCCCGCTGTGGTGGGGCTGGTGGTGACGGCCGCGTGCTTCGCGGTGGGCCTGCGCGGCGTCTATCCGCTGCTGACGTTCGGCCTCGCGGGCTTCGTCACCGTCATCACCCTTCGCGAGCTGGCCGCGCCGGTGCGGGTGCGCATGTCCGAGCGCAAGGAGGGCTTCGTCACCGCGCTCACGACGAGCGCCCTCAAGGCCCAGCGCCGCTTCGGCGGTTACGTGGTGCACCTGGGCATCGTCCTCATCATCGTCGCCGTGGCCGCTTCGTCCGCGTACGTGAAACACACGTCCGGCACCCTGAAGAAGGGCCAGGTCATCGAGCTGGGCGGCTACCAGATGAAGTACCTGGGGCTGGTCAGCGGCGAGGAGCCCCACCGCACCTACGTGGCCGCGCGCGTGGAGGTGACGTCCCCGGGCGGGCAGGTGTCGGAGCTGAAGCCGCGCCTCAACTACTACGAGCGCAGCACGGACCCCATCGGCACACCCGGCGTTCGCGAGACGCCCGCCGAGGACCTCTACATGTCGCTGATGGCCTTCTCCGAGCAGGCGGGGACGGCGAGCTTCAACGTCTGGGTCTTCCCGCTCGTCGGGTGGATCTGGTGGAGCATCCCCCTGCTGGTGCTGGGCACGCTCATCGCCCTGTGGCCGCGCCGCAAGGCGGCCGTGGCGACCGCAGGCGCACCGGCCCTGGGCCCGTCCCCGTTGACCGGGGGTGACGCCGAACGGGGAGCGGCCTGATGAAGGGCTGGCGATACACGCTGGGCTTCGTGGTCCTCTGCGCCGGGCTGCTCTTCGTGCTCTTCAAGGGCTTCGGGCGCAACCCGCACGAGGTGCCCTTCATGATGAAGGGCCAGCCCGCGCCCGACTTCGGGCTGCGCGCGCTGGACAGCGGCGAGAAGGTGAGCCTGAGCGACCTGAAGGGCCGGCCGGTGGTCATCAACTTCTGGGCCTCCTGGTGCGGCCCGTGCCGGGTCGAGCACCCCGTGCTGGAGTGGGGCTCCCGGCAGTACGGCTCCCAGGCGGTGTTCCTGGGCGTGGTGTTCCAGGACACCGACGACAACGCGCGCGGCTTCCTCCAGCAGTACGGGGCCAGCTTCCCGCAGCTGGTGGACCCGCGCTCGCGCATGGCGCTGGACTACGGCGTGGCGGGCGTGCCGGAGACGTACTTCATCGACCCCAACGGCATCATTCGCGGCAAGCATGTGGGCCCCATCGACCCGCAGACGCTGGCCTTGCGGATCCAGGAGCTGACCACGGCCTCCGCCCCCGCCGAGGCCGCGCGTCAGTAGCCCCAGTCATGACGAGGTGGCGGTATGCGGTGCCCGGAGTGTGGTGAAGACTCCAATTCGCGATTGCGGTACTGCGAGAACTGCGGTGCGACCATGCCGGAGCAGCCCAGGGCCTCGAGCAGCCGGCCCGCGGCGCGCCCCTCCCGGCCCCGGCGCGACGCCGCCGAGCCCGCCTACGCATCGGAGATCCTCGATGAGGTCGAGGAGCACGCGCAGCAGCGCCCCTATGTCGTGAGCGGCGCCCCCGAGCTGCCGCCCGAGGACCAGACGGACCCCGGCCAGTCCGAGCCCGCCTATGACGGCCCCCGGTGGCTGGCCCACGTCCCCGCGCACTCGCCCACCGTGCTGGGCGTCATCCTGGCGGGGTGTGCCCTCCTCCTGTCCGCCCTGCCCTTCTTCTCCGGCGTGGGCGTCCCCGGCACGCTGCTGGCGCTGGTGGGCGGCGCGGTGCTGGTCGCGCGCGAGCTGCGCGACGCGGGTGAATCCCCCGGCTTCACGGAACGGATGCCCGCGGTGCTGATGACGCCCGAGGCCGCCACCGTCGCCACGGTGCTGATGGTGGCGCTGGCCCTGCGCTCCCTGAGCCTGGGCTTCACGCCGCTGCTGTGGCTGGCGGGCGCCGGTCTGGTGGCCCATGACCAGTACCGCAAGGTCATCGGCGGGCCGGACGGCGTGGGCCGCGCCTTCGAGCCGCGACAGCTGCGGTGGATGCCGGAGGTGGTGGGCCTGGGCGGCGTCGTGGTGTGCCTGCTGGCGCTCTTCGCGCCGTGGGGAACGGTGAAGTTGGGCCTGGAAGGCGTGCCGGACAACGCGCCGATGCCCCAGGGGCCGCCAGGGCTTCGCGTCATCCCCACGCACCGCCCCACCGACGACATGCTCTACAG
Organism: Pseudomonadota bacterium; assembly: GCA_023426545.1. GTDB lineage: Bacteria > Myxococcota > Myxococcia > Myxococcales > Myxococcaceae > Myxococcus. The sequence goes on along the minus strand of JAFAAN010000090.1, from coordinate 6,282 downwards.
CTACGGCGGCGGCGTCACCACCGTGCGCGGCTGGGATCTGCCGGCCTCGGTGGTGGTGGAGCTGGCGCTGCTGGCGGTGCTCGCGCTGCTGGCGCTCCGCCCGGAGGTGGAGCGCCCCTCCTGGGCCCGCTACGTGCCCGCGGGCGCGGTGGGCCTGTCCCTGGCCTTCGCGGCGTTGAACATGCGCCTGCTGCCAGGCCCCTTCGCCTTCGTCGTCGGCCTGGGGGCGGTGGGCTTCGTCGCCATCCAGCACCTGCGCGCTCCTCGCGTCGAGGAGCTACCCGCGCGGTACGAAGAAGACGAAGAAGAAGGCTGAGCCGGGTCAGCTGGCGAAGGGCACCGGCTCGATGCCCCGCACGCCAGGGGACAGCTCGAAGAGCGCACCGGCCAGCGGCTGCGCCGTGAGCGCGTCCGCGTCCAGTCCATCCCGGGCGCTGGTGACGAACAGGCGGTCCAACCGCTCACCGCCGAAGGCGACGCTGGTCGGCTTCGAGACGGGGAGCCGGTGCTCGGACAGCCACCTGCCTTCGGCGGAGAAGCGGCGCACGCAGCCGCCCCCGTTGAAGGCCATCCACAGCGCCCCCTCCGCGTCCACCGTCATGCCGTCGGGGTAGCCGTGAGCCTCCTCGTAGCGGAGGAACACCCGGCGCGGGCCCGGCACGCCGTCCAGGTCCAGGTCGAAGGCGTACGTGACGCGCAGGGGCGAGTCATTCACGTACACGACCCTGCCGTCGGGGCTGAACGCGGGGCCGTTGGTCACCGTGTACCCATCATCGATGCGAGCGAGGTGCCCTCGCGCGTCGAACCGGTAGAGCGCGCCAGTGGGCGCCTGCTCGTGGTCATCCATGGTGCCCACCCAGAAGCGGCCGGCCGGGTCGACCTTCCCATCATTGCAGCGGTTGTGGTGGCGCTCGGGCTCCAGGTCCAACAGCCGCTCCAGGCGACCGCTGCGGGGCTCGTAGAAGGCCAGCCCCCGCTCGGTACCAGCGATGAAGCCCCCCTGCCGCCGAGGTACCAGGACGGTGACTCGCAGCGGGGTGTCCCAGCTGTCCCGAGCGCCGTCCACCAGCGCCAGCCGGTGGACCTTCCGCCCCTTGATGTCGAGCCAGTAGAGCGCCCCCTCGGAGGGCATCCACATGGGGCCCTCGCCGAGCTCCGCCCGTGCGGGCCACACGCACTTCACATCGTCCAGCCCGACGAGCACCGTGCTGTCCATGCGTGGCTCCTCCAAGAAACCGAGAGGTGACTCCACCGTGGAAGGTAGGCACGCCGGAAGAGGTGGGCATGCCTCATGAGGTTCGAAGCCTCCCGTCGCCCAGTACGCAGTCGGGGCTGCCCGGCTGGCCGTCTCTTGCGTCCTCTGAGTGACCCACCAGGTTGAGGTCCGTTAAGCCGACGCACAGAACAGGGTTATCCCAGAACTTCCGGTGATTGAGGTCGCTCAGGGTTCACGTACTTTGACCAGGCCTTCAACGACGTGACGACACCATCGCGAGTCCAGGCACAGGGGGGACGCGACATGGTCAGTCCGAGGACAGCACCCGTCCGGACAGGAAACACCAGCACCTTCATCCTGAGGCAGCGGCGGCTGCATCTCGTCCTGGTGGATCCCCATGAGGTGCCTTACGCGGACCAGGAGTACGTGCTCACCGTGGGCCGCACCGAGCACTGTGGAAGGACAGCCGCGGATGGCTCGCTGAGCCACGAGGTCCCAGGCCTCGCCACCGGAGAGCTGCTCCTGAAGGTGCGCCCGCCTCCACCACCGCCCCGAGCCGCCGCCCGCACCGCTTCCCCTCACGCAGGCGCGCCTCCCCCCTACCCGCCCACCGTCATCGACGAGGACTTTCCGGACGCCACGCCCACCGCCGCGTCCGAGCCGGTGACGCTGCACTGGGCCTTGCAGCTCCAATCCCTCTCCGGCTTCGAGGCCGATGGCCTGATGGCGGCCCAGGAGCGGCTGCACAACCTGGGCTTCTGCATCGAAGGTGAGCGAGGCGCCCCCGGTACCTCCACGAAGTCGGCGGTGCGCGCCTTTCAGCGACGCCACGGCTTGCCGGAGACGGGGCAGCTCGCGGACATCGCCCGCGAGCTCATCCGCCTGCACGACGCCTGAGGCCTCCCCCATGGCACGCATCCCCCTGAAGGCCAGTGTCGCCCTGGCTGCGCCTGGAGGCCGCAACCGCAACCGCCTGCGCCCGGCGAGCCACGGCGTGGCGGACTTCCGGCTCCGCAGCCCGGGCGGGCGCCAGTCCCGCTGTCACCGCCCCACGCCCGCTCCCGTGCTCGCCGGAGACGACGGCTTCCACTTCGCGCCGGGGGTGGAGCCCATCGAGCTGACGTGGCGCCTGCTGGATGCGGGAGCCCTGGTGCGCTCGGGCACGCTGGAGCTCTTCACACGCTACCGCAAGGCCCCCCTGTGGTCGCGAGCGCTGCGTCCGGAGGAGCTCGTCCCGGGCGAGCACCAGTGGCAATGGGATGGCCGCATTCCCGAGTGCGAGGCCTTTCCGGACGGAGTCGTCACGGTGGAGCACTCGCCGTACAAGCTGAAGCTGACACTCCAGGGGCAGGGCCTCGCGCAAGCACCGGTCGCATGGACGTACTTCCATGTCCTCGTCGCGGGCCTGGAGTTGGAGCTGGGCGACCCCCGGGTGCTCTCCCGGAAGCAGGACCGCGAGCTCACCCGGGCCCTGAAGCGCATCCCCGCGCCGGGAGAGAAGGCCGAGCTCCGTCTGCCCGCCAACCTCTTCAAGACGAAGCCCTCGGAGATGACCGACGCGACCGGCTACCAGCTTCACCGGAAGCACTGGGGGAGCGGACCGGAGCTTCCCCTCTTCGCCCGCGCGTGGCTGAAGGACTCGCGTGGCAACTTCGTGGATGCGCCGGCCGCCCTCGGGCGCGTGCGCTTCCTCTGGGACTGGGAAGACGAGACGGAAGCCGTCGAACACCATTCCCCCACGGCCCGTGCCTTCCTTTCGCACGCGCTGGACCGGCACCGCGCCACGTCGCGGCCCAAGGGCGACAACGCGCACCGGGACGTGGGTGGCAAGCGGGGGGCCCCGTCGTCCGCCGTGTTTCCCAGACAGGCCGGCTACGCCCCCCAGGCCGAGCCTCGCGACGGGGCCTTCCCCTTCCGCGTCACCGCCTGCAACAAGCGAGGATGGGCCGCCTACAGCGAGGCCTGGACGTCGGGGGCCTTCGCGGGCCGGACGGGCGTGGTCTTCCAACCGTCGAGCCTCGCGGGTGACGCCTGGCGCGTCAGCGTGCAGCTCGCCTACGAACGTCGCAGGGACGGCGCCCTGGTGCTGGACGTGGACGATGACGCCCCGCTGCCGGCCGCCGTGCGTGCCGCCACCGGCACCTTCGAGTCCTGGCGCGAGGTCCACCTCACACGCGTCGTGCGCAAGGGCGCGGGTGTCTCGGAGTTCTTGCTCGCCTCCGTCCAGGGCCACTTCGAGCCCGCCTTCCTGCGCCTGGAAGACCGGACGAGCGGCGCCACCGAATGGAGCGCCCACGACTACAACACCCGCATCGCGGCGGCGGTAGCGGCGTCCCGTCACTGGGAGCTGCGCGCGGCCATCGACCCCGCGGTGGACCAGTATGCGTCGGGAGGCCACGCCATCACCTTCCGTCCCCACCCGGAGTTCCTGGCCGAAGTGAAGCGCGTGAAGCGCTGCGAGGACGCGGACCTTTCTCGATGGCTCGCCCCCACGCGGGAACGCAGGCTGCCCCTGCAGGAGGCGCACGACTACCACCGCCAGTGCAAGGACTGGGCGAAGACGCTGCTCACCCAGGCGCTGGACTCGGCGCTGGGCGCGGCGCCGGGCATCGCGCTGTTCCAGTTCGCCGGCCTCTACAACCTGGAGCACAACGCTGGCGGCAGGATGGTCAATGGCTTCGCCTCGGAGTTTCCCTCCCGGCAGCGAGACCGCTGCGCCGTCATCCAATGCGCCGCCGCGGGCAACTACCACGGTGTGGAGAATACGCTTGAGCAGACGCTGGCCCATGAAATCGGGCACCAGCTCTTCCTTCCACACGCCCCCTTCCCCGCCGACCGCACGATTGGCGGCGCGCAGCCGAAGCACCACGACCAGGCGGCAGGGGACTGCCTGATGGGCTACGACTTCTCGGCGAAGCGGCGCCTCTGCGGGCTCTGTCTCCTGCGTCTGCGCGGCTGGAACATCCACGTCCTGGACAATGACGGCGCACGGAATGCGAGGCCATGAGCGCCCTCCTTCCCTCTCCGTGGCTGCTCATGATGACCCTCACCGCGTCGAGCCCCGCCACACCGTCCCAGAACGCCCCTACTCCCGCGTCAGGAGGTGCCCCCATGCGCATCCAGCTCAAGCTGCCCAAGGCGCAGCTCGTCACCTCGGAGGACCTGGACGTGCGCGTCCGCCTCTCCAACGAGAGCGCCACGCCGCTGGAGTTCCCGGACCCCTTCCGTCACGCGGACCAATCCCTCACGTACACCGTCACCGGCCCCGAATACCCGAAAGGCCACGGCGTCAACCACCGCGCCGTCATCGAGCGGCAGCTCGCACAACCCGGAGGCGAGCTCGATCCGCCGCGCGTCCGGCTCTCCTCCGGGCAGTCCCTGGAGTCCGTGGTGCCGCTCCAGGAGTGGCTGCCCATCCGCCAACCCGGCCACTACCAGCTGACCGCTCGGCTTCAGGCCACGGGCATCGACGCGCTGTCCACGCCGGTCGAGTTCGAGGTCGTGACAGGGCGGCCGGGCTCGGTGTCGGCAGGGGTAATGCTCGGTGGGGGGCCATACTCCGGGGTTGGTACCGTGTGGCTCCAGCAATTGGAGGGGCGGACACTGCTGATGCAAGCCGTCTTCGTCGACGAGACGGACGAGGACGGCCAAGGCGTCACCCGGCGGGCCTCGAAGGTGCTGGGGGCCGTGGAGCCCGGAGCATCCGACGCGCTGGCGCCGTGGACCAACGATGCCCCGGGCGGAGAGGCCGTGAGCTGGGTCCTCTGGCGCCAGGGCGCGTCGATTCTCGCCCTGGCTCCCCCCGCGACGACCACGGCGCCCTTCCGCTTCGACCTGGAGGCGCCGCCTGAGATGCTCGTGCGTCCGCCCCTGGAGACCCATGCCGGAGCGCTCTTCGTCCCCGTCGTGGGCGCCGGGGGCCGGGACCTGCGGCTCCTGCGCTTCCAGTCGAGCATGGATGCCACCCAGGTCACCCCTGGGAAGGAAGTCGCACGCGTGCGGCTTCCGTCGGTGCCACTGGCGGCTCGCGCCACGCTTCAACCCGCGGCCGTGGGAAATGGCATCAGCATCGTGCTCGTGAGCGAGGCCGAAGGCGGACTGGATATCCAGCACGTGCGGGCCACGGGCGCCGGCCGTCTGGGCCGGGTGGCGAGCACCTTCCTCCGCGGCCTGCGCGTGCTTCCTGAGTCCGAGCCGGGAATCTGGATTGATGAGGCGGGCTTCGTCCACGCCGCGCTGGTGGCGGCGTCGCTTAAGAATCTTCGGAAGCCCATGCTGGCGGAGATCCGCTTCCGCGCGGACGGCAGGCTCGCGGCGCCCCCGCGCATGACGCCGCTGCCCGAGCTGCCCATGGACGCTCGTGCGGCGGTGGCACGACACTGTCATCATCCCCACTCCGAGCGTGCGGGCGAGGTGCGCTGGGCCATTCTCCTGGAAGACGGAAGGCTGATGCACACCGGGCAACGAGGTCCTCCCTCGTCACCGAAACATCCCGTAACGGGTCCACTGGAGCTGTTTGAAATGCTCCAGGGCACGTTCATCCTCGCCACGGACCCCGTCCTGGGCCCCGTCTTTGAATGGCTTTAGGACGCGGGTTCGATTCCCGCCGCCTCCACATTTTTAGGCCGTGATCACGGCTGGTTAGCAGCACCTTCCAGCCGTGTTGCGTCCATGTCGCGTGCCGGCGCAAAGGGCGCGTCGAGCACCGCGACAGCCTGCTTCCGGGTCTCCGGGCTCAGGTGGGCGTAGCGCATCGTCATTTCGATGGTCGCGTGCCCCATCAGCTCCTGAATCACCTTCAGCGGAACCCCCTTCATTGCGAGGTGGCTCCCGTAGGTGTGCCGCAGGTTGTGCCAGCCGATTTGCCCCTGCTCGCGGGTGATGCCCGCCGCCCGGAGCGCCGTACCCGTCCGGCCAACGACGTGGTGTTGAGCGGTACCCGTCCGGCCAACGACGTGGTGTTGAGCGGTTGGAGACGGACGAGGGGCGTGCTTGGCGAGCGCCGCGACCTGGAAGCCATTCAGAGGCTGGACTGGAGGGGCTCGGGCGGGTCGGCGGCGCGGCGC
>JAFAAN010000002.1 GCA_023426545.1 Pseudomonadota bacterium | reverse complement strand
GTTCGCCCCAGCCGATCGCGAGCGCGCCGCGTCCGGCCGACGGTGAAGCGATATGTGCTCGGCAGAGCCGTCGTGCATGCGCGTGTCGAGCGGGTCCCAGAAGAGGGAGGTCCCGCACATCGAGCAGAAGCCGCGCCGCGCCTTCTCCGACGACCGGAACCACCTCACGTTGTCCGCGCAGTGAACCGTCAGCGCGGAGCGCGGAACGTCGGTCGATACGAACACGTGCCCCTGAGTCTCCCCGGGTTTTGTCGCTCCCCCTCGCTTTGCGTGGGCGGCGGCATCTCCCAGGCAGGAGAGGAGGAGGCGAGGGTGGTCCCCCAGGCAGCGGCCAGGGAGGAGATGACGGCGGCGTGCCTCCGGGGGCGCCTATCCTCCAGGGAGGGGCCTGGCTGATCGGGTCCCCGGAGGGCGGCCCTATCGATTCTCGCGAGTCGATCAGGCCGGAGGAGGGGAATTGGGTGTGAGGGATTGCGTCCCTCTCGATGTGTCGCTTTGTTTCAAGCCAGCAGCCGGGCATCCTCCAGGCTTGACTCCGGCTGGATGAGATTCACGCCGTGAGAGGCGAAGCGCCGGGCCGCGGCCTTGCTCCGGGGGCCGTGGCCGTGGTCCAGGCACCACTGGGCATGGGCGCTCAACAGGGCCAGCTCCAGCGTCCGGCCGAGTGTCAGGGAGAAGCGCCGGGCCCCGGCCTCCAGGGTCGCGGGGTTCCCCAGGGCGCCTGATACCCAGGTGCGGGCCTGCTCCAGGGCGGCGTGGGCGGCGTCGACGCACGGCCGCAGGCCCGCGTCCCGGACCTGGCGCAGGTGGCCCTCCACCTCGTGGAAGAGCGCCTCCAGGGTGCCTTCCTTCGCCAGGGCCCGCAGGGCGTCCAGGGACAGGACGTTGGTGGTGCCCTCCCAGATGGACAGCACCTGCGCATCCGCCTGGAGGCGGGGGATGCCGGTGTCCTCCACGTAGCCCGCCCCGCCGAAGGCCTCGCTGACCTCGGAGGTGACGTGCACCACCTGCCGGCCGGTGGTCAGCTTCGCCAGGGGCGTCACCAGCCGTTGCAGGCGCTGCTCCTGCTCCGTGGCGACCTTCGCCTCCAGGCGGCCCAGCAGCTCCACGGCGCGGAAGGCGAGCAGGAAGCCCGCCTGGAACTCCGCCTCCAGGCCCGCCAGGGTATCCACGTGGAGCGGCTTGTCCGCCAGCTTCGCGCCGAACTGCACGCGCCGCTGGGCGTAGTCGCGGGCCAGCGCGAGCGCCCGGCGCATGCTCCAGGCCGAGCCCACCGCGTTCCAGGTGCGCGTCACGTTCAGCATCCACGCCATGTTCCGGATGCCGTCGCTCAGGCCCGCCACGGGAGTGGCCAGGGTGCCGTCCAGCGTCAGCTCCGCGGTGGGGACCTTTCGCGTGCCCAGCTTGTCTTTCAGGCGGTTGATCTGGATGCCATTGAGCCTCCCGGCCGCGTCCCGGGTCTCCACGTAGAACATCGCCAGGCCCTTGCCGCCGGGGCCGTTGCCTTCCGGGCGCGCCAGGGTCAGCGCCATCTGCGCCGTCGTCGCGGAGGTGAACCACTTCGTCCCGTACAGCCGCCAGCCCTCCGGCGTCTGCCGGGCCACCGTCTGCGTCAGCCCCACGTCCGAGCCGCCCGTGCGCTCCGTCATCCACTGGCCGGAGGTCCACGCCGTGGCCGGGTCGCGAGACGTCAGGTGGGGCAGGGCGCGGTCGATGAGCGCCTGATTCCCCAGCGTGAGCAGCGAGCGCGCCGCGCCGTCCGTCATCGCCAGCGGGCACGAGTACACGTCCAGCGACGGCTGCACGAGGTAGTTGAGGACGAACTGATGGACGCGGCTGAGCTCGGCGCTCTTCTGCTCGTAGGCGGTGGCCACCAGGCCGCGCCGCGCCGCCAGGGCCTCCGCCTCCTTCCACAGCGGGGACACCTCGATGTGGTCGACGCGCTGGCCCCACGCATCCCACTGGGTCAGCTCCGGCTCGTTGAGCCGGTCGCGGAGCTGGAAGCGATAGAAATAGTCCCCGCCCAGGTCGCCCAGCTCGCGGAGCTCGTCCGTGAGCGAGCGCAGCAGATCCTCGGGGAGGGTGCGCGCCAGGTAGCTCTGTAGCAGCGCGTCGTCGTCGTACTGGTTCCCAAGTCTCGGCGGTTCCTGGAAGAAGTTCATGCGGATGAAATTAACACCGCGCTCCGGCCCTGGCGCTCCGGGCGAGTGCAGGCCGGTGTGGAACGGGCGGGCAGGGCATCGCCGCCCCGCTCGTCCAAACCGGACCGATGCGGTAGGCTCGCGCGCGAACACCCTCGATCGAGCACCGCATGTCTCTGTTCAGGCGACCGCCATCCCCTGAGTCCGGCCCGTCGGGCGACGACTCCAGCCGCAGCGTCACCCCCGTGGAGACGGCGGTGGCGCCGCCCGCGGTGCCCACGCCAGTTCTGTCCGGGCCTCCTCGCCCGCGCACGGGGATGACGGGGATGACCAGCGCGCTGCCGCCGCGGCCTCCGGGCGCCACCACCGGCTCCCGTCCCGCGCTGCCGCCCGAGTCGGATGATGTCGACTTTCCCACCGAGCGCCGCGGGCTGGTCGACCGCCGCGCCGCGCCCACGGCGCCGAGCGGCATCCCCTCCGTCATCGTCTCGCCGCAGGATCCGCGGGAGCGCCGGGCCCCCGGGCCGTCCTCGTACGCCGGCCCCGAGCGCCGCGGTGCGCCCGCCGCGCCCGCCGCTCCCTATACG
>JAFAAN010000103.1 GCA_023426545.1 Pseudomonadota bacterium | reverse complement strand
CCGCCGCTACCTCGACATGTCCCTGCTGAAATCAACCCCTGTCACTTCCGCTGCTTGATGCCGCCAAGGAGCCTTCCTCCCCCGAACCCCCTCCGAACCAACTACACAGGATTCGGGACTTGACCCTGCCCTCTCCAGGTCCGCGAAGCCCGCCGCGTCCCGGGACTCGTCGAGCAAGCGCAGGAACCCCTGCCCGAGATTCCACACCGGCCCCGTCCCAAGGTAAGCAATCAACGAAGCCGTCAGGGCAATCGCGATGACCTTCGTAATGGGCTCGGGCGCGACCAGCATCACGAGCGCCGTTCCGATTATCGTCGTGACCATTGCCCGCAGCGCGGCGGGGTTCACCATGTCGCGAATCGCGTCCTCGACGCCGGACCACACCGTATCGAGTGCGAAGTAGAGCGCGAGCATTCGCCGTTCAGAGGGGCCCAGCGAGAACCCACCGGCAAGCATACTCAGGCAGCTACGGGGCTCGTCCTGCCGCTGGCAAATGCGCTCGTATGCCGAAGGGGCCGCCCTGCCTTGCGCGCCGTCAACAAGACCCTCTGACGATGCGAGCAACGAGCGGCGACCATCCTCCTCAACCTCCCTGAAGGCGACATCGAGCCGCATGTCGAGCACGAGCTGCGTGACAGCATGTTTGAACTCGTCTTTGCCTATCTCGACAGGGGCAGACTCAACTGGAGTGAAGGCGATTGGCGCTCCGCCTCCAGTGTGCAGATGCACGACACGAGTCGACGCGCACCCGCTCGCAAGCAGCAACAGTGCAGCAACTCCTAAAGCTCTCATGTAGCCCCCAGGGCAGCCACCAGCACATCGGCAAGCAAGGGGCCACATACCAGCCGAGTCTGACAATCTCCATAGTCTCAAGATACAACGAAACGTCCTCACCAAGGCCCCGGAGGCCGCGAGGACCGCTGGGCAAGGAGACGTCGGCCGCCTCCGCTTCAGCGCTCTGCTGGGCGATCAGCGCGGCGTCGGCGGCCTGCGCTTCCGAGACTCACGCACATCAGCCCCAACGAGTCACGCGACGCGGCCAGCAACCGCGACATCGTCACCAACGACTCCATGACATCCTTTCCCGCCAACGACCCGTCTTCCTGCGTAGGCTGGCCGCATTGCCTCTGGGGCTCCCAATGCGGGCGGTGTAACCTGGAGGCGTGAACGAAAGCTGGGAGCGGCGATTCCGCCGAGAGGCCAAGGAGATGGACGCCGCCCTCCGGGGCGTCCTGGCGCGGAAACAGTCCGACGAAGCGCTGCGTGCCGCCCTCGAGGAACTGGCGCGCCGCTCCATCTTCAGGTCCTTCACCTGGCTGTGGGGCCCCGCGCTCAACGCCAGGGACCGCGTCCGCTTCCGCCCCCTCATGCTGTCCTGCTTCTCGTCCAGCAGCGTCACCGCCGCGGGGAAGTGGGTGAACCCCTGGCAGGGGGAGAATGCCTCCGCGCTGGAGGTCTGGCTTTCCGACGCGGACCGCAGCGACGACGTGGAGATGTTCCGCCGCCTCCTCGACTGGAAGATCTCGGACGCGCACGGCTCACGGCAGGAAGTGGTCTGGCGGGCCGAGCTGGTACGCCGTATCCAGAAAGCGCCCACCCGCGCGGCGCGCCACACCGAGCTTGCCAAGATGGACATCTGGGGGGGCCGGCTGGACGAACCCACCGCCCTGCTCCTGTACGAACTGGACGCGGAGGCTGCCCAGCCCTTCATCCTGGAGCACCTTCCGTGGAACCGGCCCCGCGAGCGCCACCCCATGTGGAACACGCTGCGCGAGCGCGCCCTGGCGAAGGGCGACACGTCCCTGGCCTCCGCGCTCTACCGTCGATGGGTGGATGAGCCCACGTGGCGCCGTGACGCGCTCACGTTCGCACGCACCCTCCAGTCCCCCGCGAAGCTGGTCGCCACGTTGAAGGAGCACCACCCGGAGACGCCCATGCCCGGCGCGGCGCAGCTCTTCGTGGAGCTGGCGGAGGCGCGCGGACGCGACGTGGTGCCCTACCTCCTCAGCCACCTGCGGACGGTGGCACCTCGCTGGGGCTCGTGGGGACGAAAGGACGCGAAGGGCCTCCCGGAGCTGCTGGCGCTCGCGCGGGCGCGGGACTGGGATGATGTATGGGGCGCGCTCCTGCGCACCTCCGCCATGGCGGAGACATATGACGCGGAGGTGCTGCGGCTGGCGAAGGACGACGAAGCGCTCCCCGCCCGGACACGACGCAGGCTGCTCCAACTGGCGGGCGTGGGAGGCGAATGGAATCTCCCTGGCATGGGCATCGCCCAGATGCAGCCACTGACGGACGCCACCGCCATCGCCCTGTACGCGCGCTTCCCGGAGCTCGTACGCGGCCCCTTCCGCATGCATGTTGCCTCGGGCTCGCACGCCGCGTACCCCGAGCTGTTGACGCGCGCGCTGGAGGCGAACGACGAGGACCTGCTGGACTTCCTCGCCAGCCGCGCCGCCATGCACGTCCCGTCGCAATGGAGCGTGAAGGACTGGGGGAAGGTGCTCGACGCGCTGGCCGCGCACTACGAAGCCCTGCCGAAGGAGGGGGGCGTCTTCGCCCGCCGCGCCGCCAACGCGTTGGGCGCCCTGCCCGCCTTCTCCATGCCTGCCTTCGACGCGCTGTTGGAGAAGAACCGGCTGGCGCGGCTGTTCTTCCTCCGCTCGGATGACTTCTATCTGGCCGAGCCGCGCGCGGTGCGCGAACTGCTGGAGGCTCCGGAGATTCACGTCCAGGCGCTGGCCTTCCGCCTGCTCGGCCGGGACTCCGCGAAGGCCCGCGAGGTGGCCGCTCAGAACGTGGACCTGCTCCAGGCCACGCTGCTGCGGCCGCTGCACCGGCGCACGCGCCACGCCGCCTTCGCCGCGCTGGCCAACGCCGCCGCCCATGACGTGAATGCCGCCCGCGTGCTGATGCCGCGCGTGCGTGACGCCTTCGCGCTGCCCGACTCGCGCTATCCCAAGGAGTCACTGATGGAGTTGCTGGCCCGCATGCTGACGCGCTGGCCCGAGCTGCGAGGCCCCCTGGAAGTCCCCCATGTCTTCGGCCCGCCCGCGAAGGGAGACGCCGCGTGACGGCCTCCCACTTTCTCTACGCCACGCCCTCCGTGTTCGAGTCCACGCGCGAACGCGCGCTGCTCGGCCTGTCCGCGGACACCCACCGCCCCGTGCGCTTCCACGCGCGCGTGACACGGGATGTCCTGTCCCTCCGGTTCGCGCTCCAGGCGCTCGGCGGGCTCATCTGGCAGTCGGATGCCTGGGACGAGGACTGGGGCGGCGGACTGCTGGACCCGCTCATCACGGTGCACCCCGACCGCGTCTTCTTCGAGGCCTTCAGCCAGGACCAGAGCGCCTACGGGCTCGTCATCGTGGACCGCGGCCTCTTCGAGCCCGAGGGCGAGGTGACGTGCGGCACCACCAACGTGGACTTCACCGCCTGGCTGTGGGCGGCCCTGGCCGAGATGCGCTCCACCCGGGAGACGCACCTGCGCATTGGCCCGGAAGGCTTCGACGTGCGCACCACCGGCGCGGGCGGCCGCTTCGAGCAGAAGGTGGACGTCCCGGAGTCCTGGGTGCGAGGCCTGCTCCAGCTCCAGGGCGGCATGGCGTTGCCCGGCACCCGCCTCACGGTGCGGCCCGTGGACCTGCTCGCCGCGGTGCGCTTCCTGCACTCCACCAAGGCCAAGGTGTCACCACGCGCGCTGCGCTACGAACTGCCTCCGGGGGAGGACGCGCGGCTGGTGCTGGAGCCCTGGGAGCACCCCGTGCCCCTGAAGGGCGCGAGCCACGGCTACACAGAGCCTCGCATCATCCGGACCTGGGGCCGTCGGCGGCTGCGGCTGCTGGAGCCGCTGCTGCCCTATGCAGAGCGGGTGGACATCTACCTGAAGGGCCGCGCGCTGCCGCACTTCTACGTCGCGCACCTGCCCGGCGGCGTGCGCTTCCTCCTGGGCCTGTCCGGGTGGACGGCGAACCACTGGACGAACACGGCGGGCATGGACCTGCTCCTGGAGCCGACGCGCGACGCGCCATTGGCGGAGCGCGTGCTCGGCGTCCTGCGCGAGCGCTTCCATGCCTCCACCGAGGACGTGGCCACGGCCCTGGGCGTCGACGCGGCACGGGCCGCGGGGGCCCTGGCGGCGCAGTGCGCGGCCGGGCGCGCCCTGTTCGACGTGGAGGCGCGGCGCTGGCGGCACCGAGAGCTGTTCGCCACGCCCGTGGACCTGAGCCGCCTGTACCCACCTGACGCCCGCCGGGAGGAAGCGGAGCGGCTGGAGGCCGCGGGCGAAGTGGCGGTGACGTCCGCGGCGCCTCGCGAGACACGCAAGGTGCGCAAGCTGCCCACGCCGGAGGGCCCCGTCACCCGCGAGGTGGTCCACCGGGACTGGGTGGTGCAGGGCCGCGCGGGTCCCCAGGCGGGCATCGAGCTGGTGATGAACGACGAGGACCGGATCCTCTTCGGCCGGTGCGGCTGCGAGTACTTCCGTGAGCACCTGTTGAACCAGGGCCCCTGCGCACACCTGCTCGCGCTCAGCCGGCTGGCGCGAGCGCAGCGCCGGGACCGCAGCAGCTCCGAGCCCGCCTCAGCGGACGCGCTCGCGGCCACGGCGGCGGAGCGGGGCGCGCGGCGCAAGCAGGAGGAGCCTCTTGACCCGGAAGCCGACGAATGACGATAACGGCAGGTGCTCTCGGGAGAGGCCAGGGCTCGCAGATGAGCCATGAGTACCGCGGTGTTTCGCCGCGGGGGTGTTCTGTCCCCATCTCTTCGCCAGGGTCCCAGCGTACGCAACGCAGGGAGCCCCGGGTCCAACGCCTCGCAGGTCGTCCCCTGGCCTCTTCCGGAGCACCATGAGCTGGTTCGACACCGCCCTCTCCCGGCTCAAGGGGTTGTTCAGCCGCCCCGTGACGCGAAGCACCACCGGACTGGACGTTCCGCTGGATGAGCACGGCCGTCCGCTGGACGTGGTGACGGAGACGGTCTCCATGTCCGGGCCGCTGAAGCCAGGGCACCTGCGGCAGGTCCGAAGGGATGCGCGGCTGCTCCCCAAGGGCGTCCGCCGCTACACGCCGGGCCGGAAGAAGCGGATGGAGGCGGCCGAGGCCCGGCGACTGTTCTCCGCCACGCTGCGCACGCGGAACCGGAACCTGAGGGACCTGCTGCCCGACGAGGCCCAGCTGGCGCGCCATGGGCTGCCGCTCTGGCGCAAGGAGGAGGACGTGGCCGCGGCGCTGGGCGTCCCGGTGGGCGTGCTCCGCCACTACAGCATTCACCGGCCCCAGGAGCGGGTGCGGCACTACGTGACGTTCGCGGTCCCCAAGCGCTCCGGAGGTGTCCGGCTGATTCATGCGCCCAAGCGCCGGCTGAAGGCCCTGCAGCGCAAGCTGCTGACGCTCCTGGTGTCGAAGCTGCCCGTGAGCCCCCACGCCCATGGATTCGTGCCTGGCCGCTCCATCAAGACGGGCGCCACGCCGCACGTGGGCCGGCGGGTGGTGCTGAAGCTGGACCTCAAGGACTTCTTCCCCTCCGTCACCCACGCGCGGGTGCGCGGGCTGCTCATCGCCCTGGGCTATGGCTACCCCGTGGCGGCCACGCTCGCGGTGCTGATGACGGAGGCCGAGCGCCAGCCCGTGGAGTTGGAGGGCACCGTCTTCCACGTCCCGGTGGGGCCGCGCGTCTGCGTGCAGGGCGCCCCTACGAGCCCGGCCCTGTGCAACGCGGTGCTCTTGCGGATGGACCGGCGTCTGGCGGGCCTGGCGCGGAGGTACGGCTACACGTACACGCGCTACGCGGATGACCTCTCATTCTCCGGCGACGACGTCGCGGCGCTGGAGCGCGTTCGCGCGCTGGCCGCCCGCTACGTGAAGGAGGAGGGCTTCGAGGTCAACCGCGACAAGACGCGCGTGCAACGCCGGGGCGGCGCCCAGCGCGTCACTGGCGTCACCGTGAACACGACCCTGGGCTTGTCACGCCAGGAGCGGCGACGGCTTCGGGCGATGCTGCACCAAGAGGGACAAGCGGGTGACGCCGAGGCGCGGCGCGCGCACCTCGATGGCCTGCTGGCCTACGTGAAGATGCTCAACCCGGAGCAGGCGGAGCGCCTCGCTCGCCGGCGCAAGCCGCGCGGCACATGAGCGAGGCGGCCGGCCGCGTCGAACCGGACCTCAGCTCTGGATGGGCCAGGGCCTGTCGCGAGTCCCCGCCTGCCAGTTGTCATGCCGACCATCCCAGTACACGACGTTGAGCGCACCGGGGTCGACATCATCCAGGCACTGGATGTTGACGGACCGGAACTCGCCACCGAGCTCCTCCACGAACCCGGCGGCGAAGCAGTGGATGCCGCACTGCTTGCAGAACAAGCGGTGGTTCGGGCTCGAGCCCTTCCGGAACTCGCCCAGGTGCTCCGAGCCTGTGGTGATGCGGAAGGCGCTCGGCTTCGGGTAGGCCTGAGTGCCGCCTACCTTGGTGCAGAAGCTGCAATTGCAGCGGCTCACGGGCTCCGACAGGTCCAGCTCGGCCTCGAAGCGCACCGCGCCGCAAAGGCATCCCCCGGTGTAGCGCTTCAGCTTGCTGCCCTTCGACTCGGAACGCTGCTCGACCTCTGCCATGGCGGACTCTCCCGGAACGGGTGTGACAACGCCGCATGTCTTAGACCGTCCCAGTGACAGGGGTATGTCAGGTTACCGCCGGCCTGGAGTGCCCCCCTTCCGGGCGTTGCCCGCGTCTCCCGTCAGGAAGTTGCCCGGACAGGCGCCAGGTACGCGCCCTCGTAGCCCGACTCCACCTTCCACAGCATGGGCAGCCAGCCGCGCGGCAGCGGCAACTTCACCACGCTGGAGCCGATTCGGCCGGCGCCACCATCAGGTGATGCACACTTCCCTAATTCGGTTTGAACGTCGACACCGGCAGCTTGGCGACATCTACCTGCGTGTATCCCTGTTGAAGCACCGCGACCGGCGAACTTGGCAGCTTGTCCGCAGCGGTCAACGGCACAAACTGGCAGCCGTCAGAAACACATGTAAACAAGTTACTCGTCGACGAAATCTTGAATCGATTGGCAAGCACAGCCTGTTCTGTCACATCGTCCGCTGGATTTCCGTTACCATTCCCCAGGAAGCCATCAACCCCCTGTCTTTTGATGAATGGCGTAGCCGCCACATTCACATCAATGTAGCTGCCGTACTGCTGAGTCCCCATGACAACATCGACATAGGAGTTTCGGTCGGACACCATAAACACTCGATACGCATCTTGCTTTGCCGTGGACTTGAACACCACAAGTGAACTCATGTCGGAGGAGCCCCTTGCAACGACCAGCTTGTTCGCCTGAATAGAAAAGCGAACCAACGAGCCGCCATACGCAATGGCCACACCATTGATGCACGACACTTTCGAACCACCGCAAATGGACATCGAGGCCTGAACCTGGAGCCGCCCTGACTTCAGATACGAGAAGGTTCCGGGAACGTTCATGTCATACCTTGCACCATCGATGGTCTTGACATGTACTGCATGCCCAGACGTTGGCGCCGCAGCTACGAAAAACGCCAGCAGCAGTGGCAGCGAAGCACTTCGGCGAGAGCTTTTCGACCCGTATTTCCATCCAGTTTCAAGTGCATGAGACATAAAAGAGACCACACTGTTGGAGCGCGAGAAGCGACGTCGAAGCGTCACCTCATTCGGGTTCAGAGCCGCCGACACCATGCTGAATCCTTCCGTCCTTGAGCGATTGAAACAGCCAAGCCGCACCGTGCACGAGCTATGCCAATGCCACCCTGGCCACATCAAGAATGAAGGCTCTTACGAAACATGGGCGCTGACACGTCAGCCGCGGAAGCCGACGCGTCAACCGGCCTCGCGACGCATCCCGCCCCCCGCGAATCCACTACACAAGATTCGGGACTTGCCCAGGCGATGTCTCAGGTGACTCAGCACGTCGACCCGCAGCATTCGTGCGATTCTTCGCACCACGCAACCCGCATCCCCAAGGCTCCAGGTCTTCCTCCCATGTTCCATCCGCACCGCCTCCCGCGACTCCTGGCCCTCGCACTGCTCCCCGCCCTCTCCTCCTGCTCTTCTCCCGAATGCTCACAAGACCGCGACTGCGCTCCCCGAGGACCGGACATCGTCTGTGTCGACGAGCTCTGTGTCCAGGCCGCCTCGCCCGACGCGGGTACCGGGGACGCGGGCACGGAGGACTCGAGCGTGGATGCAGGAGAGACTGACGCAGGGTCGACGGACGCGGGCTCGGACGGCGGCGATGCGGACGCGGGTCAGGAGGAGGACGCAGGCGTCCCCGACGCGGGCACGGACGGAGGTTCCCCGCCGCCTGAAGCCTCCTTGCGCATCACGGAGATCAGCCCATACGTCCAGCCGGAGCTCATCGAATTGGTGGCTGTCGCAGGAGGCTCGCTGACGGGCATCTCGCTCAAGGAACTCACCAACTCCGACTTCTCCTTCACCTTCCCCAATGGCTACATGGTGGAGACGGGCGACGTGCTGGTCCTCCACCTCGGTGGCGCCTGCACCGACTCCCCTGAGAACCCGGACTCCTGTGGGCAGGCCGCGCCCTTCAGCGCCAGGGCGTGGGACTTCAGCATGCCAGGCGTCCTGAGCTACTCTGGCAAGGTCTTCGAGCTCTTCGCTTCGGATGGCACACCCGTCGACGGAGTTCCCTTCGTCCGCGCCTCCGGAGAAATGCCGGCCAGCCTCGTCGCCGCGGTCCAGCGCCTGCAAGCGGACCGGGTCTGGGATCCGACCCCCTGCGTACATGACATGCAGACAGGGTTCGCCCGCGACCGCTACTGCCGCAACATCGCGGTGGACTGGTCCAACATGAGCGCGGGCTCCAGCGTCATGCGCATTGCCGGGGACTCGCCGCTGACAACCCCTGGAACGCGGACGCAATGGAGCGGCCCCCTGCCCTCGCGCTGGGGCACCTACTAAGACGACCTGTTCACCCCAGGCGTGAGGAGCCTTTCGAGCCGCGCCTCACGGCTGCGCTAGGAGGCCCGGAGGCCTCATGGCCCCCGCCCTGAATGGCGGTGTACTCGGACGCGTCGCCGGCGGCGAACGCGGGCGGCTCTGAATCCGCTCAGGCCGCCTCCGAGCCGGAACGGTGCGCTTTCATGAACTTGTGCCGCCCCAGGTAGCGCTCGAAGGCCTCTAGCAGCGCGTCCGGCGCCTGCAGCTTGTTCAGGCAGATGGAGCGCCGGCTCTTGAAGCGGCCCTCCCCAGTGACCTGCAGGTCCAGGTACTTCTTGAAGAAGCGCTCTGCCCTGGCCGCGGAGGCGATCTGGTCGAACTTGACGGGCTTCTCCCACTCCTCGTAGCTCACCTGCGCGAAGTCCATCCGCACCTCGGAGCCGGGCGCCTTGCCCTCGAAGACGAGCGGTGGGAAGTGCTTCTCCACGTGCTGCCGCTCCGCGTCCGTGAACGGCTCGTATCGGTAGGCGAGCGCCAGGTCATGGGCCTGCGCGAAGCGCTCCTCGTAGGCGCCCCACAGCCGCGCCTCGATGGCCTCCGCGTCCAGGATGGTGCTCGCCCAGGAGGACGTCACGGGCTCCAACAACGCCTGCGCCATGTCCGCGGGCTTGAGGAGGACGCCCACGTTCTCCATGCGCACGGCCAGCGGGGGATGCGAGTCGAACGGATGGGGCGTCACCTTGCCCTGCAGGTCGTCGTGCACCGCTGCGGATTGGGCATACTCGGAGAATCCATGCGCGACCCGCTGCGCGATGGCCACCGACTGGTGCTGTTCGTCCTGGGCGAAGAGCTTCGCCTCCACCCGCTCGCGGAAGCTCGCGTATGCCCCCACCTTCACCAGCGAGCGGGCGATGTCCTGTCCCGAGGTCACCCCCGCCGCCAACCGATCCGCAGCGAGCTCGCTGGCGCGCCTGCTGCGGCCCAACGACAGCTCGAACAGTCCGCGGTAGGCCCTCATGAAATAGAAGACAGGCCGCGTCAGGCCCCCCTCATACAGCGTCTGCAGGTAGTGGCCGAAGTGCGAGAGCATCGGCGCCAGCCGCTTGCCGTGCCCCGTATCGCCACCCAACAGGTGCCCCATCTCGTGCGCCAGCACCGCCTCGGCCTCGGAGCGCTCCAGCAGGCGCAGCAGGGACACGCTGACGAAGAGCGTGCGTCCGGACAGCGTGCGCCCTCCCACGCCCACTTCGTGCTCGGTCACGAAGAAGTTGGCGTCGATGCCAGCGAGGATGTGGTCCGGTGGCGAAGTCTGGAGCCGCTCGCAGAGTCGGCGCACGCAAGCCCACAGCTCCGGCGCGCGCTCCTCGGTGATCTCCTCCGCCTCCAACTCGAAGTCCATGGGCGGGCGGCGGAAGATGGCGACCACCACCACGATCACTGCGAGCCCCGCCGCGATGGCCATGAGGACGATGAACTTCGGGAAGTAGCGCTCGAACCACAACGCGGTCATCCAATAGGACAGCCACACGCCCAGGGCGCCCTGCCCCAGCGCCTGGAACGCGCTGGTGACGCGGAGCACGTTCCAGCCCACCACGAAGCTGCCGTACTGGAACGGACGCGAGACGAACGCGGCCAGTCCGCACAGTAGCGCGACGACCGTGGAGGCTAGCCCCAGCGCCAGCAGTCCCCACGACACCAGTCGCGCCCACCCGAACTGCTTCATGTCCGAGCACGCACCGCCCAGGCTATTGCGGTAGTTCACCAGCTCCGCGCCGTCACTCAGACAGGCCGCCGAGGCGGGAATCGCGCGGTAGTAGGCGAGCGCCGCCTGCCGGTCCTCCTCGCTCGACGCGGTGTCCCGTCCAATCTGCTTCTCGATGACTTCGAGCACCTGTGCGTCGACGCGGTCGGTGGCGTGACCGGAGAACCAGGCCCCGAAGAGCGGCAGGGCAAAGAGCCAGAGGGCAGGCAGCAGGTAGCTGCGGACGAAACCAATTGAATTCTGGGAGGAGGCCATATGGATGGGCGGGTGAGCCAGCATAGATCACCCGCTCACGAGCCGGCGAGGCGCCCCTCCCAAACAGGGCGTGGTCAGGTGCAGCACCGAAAGCAGACACAATCAGGACGCGACTGTTGTTCGAATCGAGGGCGAGCCCGGCCTCGCCGCCACCCGCGGAGCTGAAGACTTGTTGTGCGGCGATGTGCCGCGAGGCCACCACCGGACTCCGGCTTGCACTCTCCGTCAGGAACCATTACGAAGGCCCTGTGCTGCGTCTTGCCCTGATGCTGGTGTTGGTGCACGGCCTCGTGCCCTCCTTCGGAGAGGCAATCGAGTTGGCCGTTCATTACGCCGCCACCGGGCATGTGGCGCACGCCGAGGTCGGAGAGTCCGACCTGGGCGACCTCGGCAAGGAACATGGCTGCGGCCCGACCGCCCACCACTGCGGTTGCTGCCCGAGCCAGTTCGTCACGCCAGTCTCCCCGCCCGCCGTTGCCTGGCTCCTCCAAGAGGCCCCCCAGGAAATCGCAGGACAAGAGCAGCGGGCAGCCGAGGCCGTGCGTGCCCGGCTCCTGCGCCCACCGATAGCGGCCTAGCGCCCGGCTTCCTCGCGCCCTTCCCTGCTGCCTCCCGCCCATCCGTGGGCCGCGCCGCCCGTGTGGCTTCACACGTCGCGTCGCGCAGAGGCATGCGGAGAGGTGCCGCTGTACCCGCGCACGCGAAGCCCGAACCCACATCGCCCGATTGAGGTCCGTGTGCCGACCGTGTGCTGGATGCGCGGTGCAGGGCCCTCTCCTCCATTCCTGCCTTGGCGGTCGCCGAGACCGAGGACACGTGCAGCTCGCGCGGAGTGATTCCGCGAGGGCACGGGGGCCCCGGCCGCGGCACCGCGGGCGCATTCACCCGGAGTGTGCGTCCTGGTCTCGTCCATGTACCTTCCAAGTCTCGTCCTCCTCATCGCGGCCCCCGTCCTGGCGGCGCGTCCGTTGACGATGGAGCAGTCGGTCGCGCTCGCGCTCGAACGCAGCCCGCGTCTCATCTCCAGCCAGGCGGAGCGTGCGGCCGCGCACGCCCGGCTCGACGGTGCATCCCTCCTCCTCCAGACGAACCCCGAGCTTCAAGCGGCGGTCGGCCCCCGCATGCGCGAGGCGGGAAACACGGCGGAGCTCAGCTTCGGCATCAGCCAGCAGTTCGAGCTCTTCGGACAGCGAGGCGCACGCCGTGACGCCGCCGAGGCGGCGCTGGCCGCGAGCCAATCCCGGCTGGAGGCCACGAAGGTGGCGCTCGCGGCCGAGGTGCGTCAGGCCTTCGGCAGGGCCCTCGCCGTCGAGCAGGAGCTTCGACTCGCCGAGGACGCGCTCTCGCTCGCGAACGAGGGCCGCACAGCCACCGAGGAGCGCATGAAGGCCGGAGCCGCCTCCCGCATCGAGGCGAACACCGCCCGCGTGGAGCTGGGCCGGGCCCAGCGCGAGAAGTTCCGCGTCCTCCAGCAGCGCGCCCAGGCGCTCGCGGAGCTGCGCTTGCTGCTGGGGCTCCCCGACAGTGAGGACATCACTCCGGAGGGCGAGCTGCCCATGGACGTGGCCACACAGCCGGCGCTCTCCGCCTTGCTGGAACAGGCCTCTGCCCAACGGCCGGACCTGAAGGCCGCCAAGGCCGAGCTGACCGCGGCGCAGGCCGAGGTCCGGCTCGCCCGGAGGGAAGTCCTGCCACGCCCTCGGCTGGGAGTGAGCTACAGCCGGGAGGAGGACGCCAACATCGTCCAGGGGACGCTCGGCATCGACCTCCCCGTCTTCAACCAGAACCAGGCAGGGCGCGGAGAGAGCTCCGCGCGCCAGCGGCAGGCGGAACAGACGCTCGCCGCCACCGAGCGATTCGCTCGGGCCGAGGTGGAGCTCGCGCTCAATCGCTACCGCACCGCCCAAGACGCCGCGCACGTGTTGGGTGGAGACGTCCTGGATGCGCTCCAGGAGAACTTGAAGCTCGTCACCGAGGCCTATCGCGCGGGCAAGGTGGACTTCCTTCAACTGCTCATCATCCGCCGCGAAGCCCTCGATGCACGCCGTGGCTACATCGAGGCGCTCGAGGAGCTGAACGCGGCCGATGCCCAGCTCAAGATGGTCGTGGGGACCCTCCAATGAAAGCCATTGCCAATCCGTCGCTGCTCTTCATGGCCGTGCTGCTCCTCGCCGGATGCCCCGACAAGGGCCCTGCCCAGGCCCACGATGACGACGCGCACGCGAACGCGGACGGCGCGTCCCATGGGGACGAAGGCTCGGGACACGAGGCGGTCATCCAGCTCACACCGGAGGCGGCGCGGGCGGCGCAACTGGAGGTCACCCAGGCGCAGGTGAAGCCGCTCACCACGGGCCTCTCGGTCCCCGCGCGCATCACCTTCACCCAGGATGGCGTGGCCAAGGTGGCCTCCCGCGTCCCCGGGCGGATCGACACCATCGCCGTCACGCTGGGGCAGGCGGTGAAGAAGGGACAGGTGCTCGGCTACCTGGACAGCCCGGAGCTGGGGCAGGCGCGGGCGGACTATCTCTCCGCGGCGACGAAGGCGCGGGTGGCCGACGCGAACTTCCGGCGGGAGAAGGACCTGCTCCAGAAGGGCATCACGAGCGAGCGGGAGATGCGCGAGGCAGAGAGCGCCTTCGTCACCGCCGAGGCCGAACGCAACGCGGCGGACGGCCGGCTCCACGCGCTGGGCCTGTCCGACAAGGAGATCGCCACGCTGCGCACGAACGAGCACTACAGCTCGCGCTTCCCCGCGATGAGCCCCTTGCAGGGCACCGTGGTGGAGATCCTCGGCACCGTGGGTCAGGCGGTCGAAGCCACGACGCCCCTGTTCACCGTGGCGGACCTCTCCGAGCTGTGGGTGCTGCTGGACATCTCCGAGACGCAGCTCTCACGGGTCCGCACGGGGCAGTCGGTCGAAGTCACCGTGCCTGCGTATCCCGGCCAGCGGTTCACCGGCAAGGTGAGCCACATCGGCGACATCGTCGACGAGAAGAGCCGCACCATTCCGGTGCGCGTCGCGGTGGCGAATGCGGACCGGGCGCTCAAGCCCGGCATGTTCGCGCAGGCGGAGATTGTCACCACGTCACCGGACACGCCGGACGCCGCCCCGGCGGTCCCCGCTCGCATCGTCATCCCCAGAGAGGCCGTCCAGCAGGTGGGCGGTGAGCAGGTCGTCTTCGTCGCGGAGGGGGAGCACCGCTTCCGGGCCATCGAAGTGCGCACCGGGACCACCACGGCCCGCGAGGTGGAGGTGCTGTCCGGCCTCCAGCCGGGCGCCACCGTCGTCACCCGGGGCGCGTTCATCCTTAAGTCCGAGCTCACCAAGGAAAGCATGGGTGGGGGCCACGCCCACTAGGCGGACACCATGTTCGACAGACT
This sequence comes from Pseudomonadota bacterium, assembly GCA_023426545.1. GTDB lineage: Bacteria > Myxococcota > Myxococcia > Myxococcales > Myxococcaceae > Myxococcus. Next base: position 16,033 of record JAFAAN010000103.1, on the reverse strand, counting down.
CATCCACTTCTCCATCAAGAACCGCCTGCTCGTCTTCCTCCTGACGATCGTCCTCGTCGGCTTCGGACTGAATGCCCTGCGCTCGCTGCCCATCGACGCGGTGCCAGACGTCACGAACGTGCAGGTACAGATTCTCACCGCGTCACCGGCGCTCGGGCCGGTCGAGGTCGAGCGCTTCATCACCGTGCCCGTCGAGACGGCGATGAGCGGGCTGCCGGACACCCAGGAGATCCGCTCCCTCTCCAGGTTCGGCCTGTCCGTCGTCACCGTCGTCTTCAAGGAAGACGTCGACATCTACTTCGCGCGGCAGCTCATCCAGGAGCGCCTCGCCACCGCCCGGGAGAACATCCCCCCGGGCTACGGCACGCCGGAGATGGGCCCCATCTCCACGGGCCTGGGCGAAATCTACCAATTCGAGGTGCGGGGCGAGGGCCAGAGCGCCATGGAGCTGCGGAGCATCCTGGAGTGGCAGGTCTCCCCGCGCCTGCGCGCCGTGCCCGGTGTCGTCGAGGTCAACGCCTTCGGCGGCGAGCTGAAGACGTACGAAGTGCAGGTGGACCCGGCCCGGCTCACGGCCTACGGCCTGTCGCTGACGCAGGTCTTCTCCGCCCTGGAGGACAACAACGCCAACGCGGGCGGCGCCTACATCACCCGGGGACCGGAGCAGGTGCTCATCCGCGGCGAAGGCCTGGTAGAGACGCTGGAGGACATCCGCAACGTCGTCCTCTCCACCTCTCCCCAGGGCGTCCCCGTCTTCATCCGCGACGTGGCCGAGGTGGCCTTCGCCCCCCAGGTCCGGCAGGGCGCGGTGACGCGGGACGGCCGGGGTGAAGCCGTCACGGGCATCGTGATGATGCTCATCGGGCAGAACTCCCGCGAGGTCGTCAACAACGTGAAGGCCGAGGTCGAGCGCATCCGCCCGTCCCTCCCGCCGGGCGTCACGCTCGACGTCTTCTACGACCGCACCGACCTCATCCGCCACACAGTCCAGACGGTGGCGAGCAACCTCATCGAAGGTGGGCTGCTCGTCATCGTGGTGCTGTTCCTCATGCTCCGCAACCTGCGCGCGGGGCTGCTCGCCGCGACGGCCATTCCCCTGTCCATGCTCAGCGCCTTCATCGGCATGCGCGCGATGGGCATCTCTGGCAACCTCATGTCGCTGGGCGCCATCGACTTCGGGCTCATCGTCGACGGCGCGCTCATCATCGTGGAGAACGCCGTCCGGCACATCTCCGAGCGAAGCCACGCCCTGAACCGGCCCCTCACGCGGGAGGAGCGCGACGAGGTCGTCTACCACAGCGCCGTGGAGGTCCGGCAGGCAGCAGCCTTCGGCGAGGTCATCATCGGCGTGGTGTACCTGCCCATCCTCGCCCTCAGCGGCATCGAGGGGAAGATGTTCAAGCCCATGGCCATCACCGTCATCTGCGCGTTGGCCGGGGCGTTCGTCCTGTCGCTCACCTTCGTCCCCGCGCTGGCCTCCGTGATGCTGCCGCGGTGGGCGCGTGAGCAGGAGAGCTTCATCGTCCGGGGCGCCCGCCGCATCTACGAGCCCGCGCTGGCCTGGTGCATGGCGAGACGCGGCACGGTCGTCGGCATCGCCGGCGCGCTGCTGGCGCTGAGCCTGGCCACCGTGCCCTTCCTCGGCGCGGAGTTCATCCCCCGGCTCGACGAGGGCGCCATCGCGCTCCAGGCGTGGCGCGTCCCCTCCGTCTCCCTGGAGGAGTCCGTGCGGCAGACAGGGCTCATCGAGCGGGTCCTCAAGCGCTTCCCCGAGGTCACCACCGTGGTGTCCCGGACGGGCCGCGCCGAGATTGCCACCGACCCCATGGGCGTGGAGGTCAGCGACATCTTCGTCATGCTCAAGCCCCGCGACGAATGGACGACCGCGAAGGACCGGGAGGGCCTCATCACGCGGTTCAACGAGGCCCTGTCGAAGGAGGTGCCGGGCAGCCTCTTCAGCTACTCGCAGCCCATCGAGCTGCGTGTCAGCGAGCTCATCGCCGGCGTGCGCTCGGACGTGGCGCTGAAGCTCCACGGGGACGACCTGGAGGTGTTGAAGCAGACGGGAGAGCGGCTCGTGGCCACGCTGTCCAAGGTTCCCGGCGCGGCGGATGTCAAGGCCGAGCAGGTCGCGGGACTTCCCGTCGCGCGCGTCCAGATCGACCGGCAGGCCATCGCACGCCACGGCATCAACGTCCGGCAGGTGCTCGACACCATCGAAGCACTGGGCGGCAAGGAGGTGGGCACGGTGGTGGAAGGACAGCGGCGCTTCGCGCTCCAGGTCCGCTTCGCGCCCGGCGCCCGCGCCAGCGTGGAGCAGCTCGAAGACCTCCGGGTGGCCAGCCCCTCCGGGCAGCTCATTCCCCTCTCCCAGCTCGCGCGGGTGGTGGTGGAGGAAGGCCCCGCCCAGGTCAGCCGGGAGAACATCCAGCGGCGCCTCACCATCGAGGCCAACGTACGCGGACGGGACCTGCAGGGCTTCGTGTCGGAGGCGCAGGACGCCATCGCGCGCGACGTCAAGCTGCCACCCGGGTACTGGGTGAGCTGGGGCGGTCAGTTCGAGAACCTCCAGTCCGCGAGCCGCAGGCTGGCCTTCGTGGTGCCGCTCACGCTCCTGCTCATCTTCGTGATGCTCTACGGCACCTTCAACGCGGCCCGGCCGGCCCTGCTCATCTACCTCAACATCCCCTTCGCCATCACCGGCGGACTGGTGGCGCTGCTCATCCGAGGCATGCCCCTGTCCATCTCCGCCGCCGTGGGCTTCATCGCGCTGTTCGGCGTGGCGGTGCTCAACGGACTCGTGCTGGTCGCCTCCATCCGAAAGCTGAGACAGGAAGGGCGCTCCCCCCAGCAAGCAGCCCATGACGCCGCTCACATCCGGCTGCGCCCGGTCCTCACCACCGCCCTGGTGGCTTCGCTCGGCTTCCTCCCCATGGCGTACTCCACCGGCGCCGGCGCCGAGGTCCAGAAGCCGCTGGCCACCGTCGTCATCGGGGGCCTGTTCAGCTCCACGCTCCTCACGCTGCTGGTGCTGCCCACGGTCTATGGGTGGTTCGACCGGGGCACCCCGCGCTCGCCGCCGGAACACACGTCCATGGCGGAAGGCGGCGTGGCCTGAGCATGGCGTCCGTGCCCCCCGGCGGTCTTGCCGCTCCGGGGGCCTCGCGTCCCCATGAATGGGCGTCACGGGCGCTGGGGCAGGCAGGCCCCCGCCCGGGCGCTCACCGCGCTCGCACCATGACGCCGCCCCGCTCCAGCAAGCCGAAGAGGTCCATGAGCGACGCCACGGGGAACACGTGGCCATACTCGGCATAGGCCGCGTCGCGGATGTCGGCCACGGAGCGCTGGCCATTGGCGTAGCTCGCGACGGCGTCGGCCAGCTGATAGAAGCGCAGCTCGCTCTCACCGCTCTCGCGGAGGGCCTGGGCGGCGGCGTCGAACGCGGCCTTCACAGCGGCCACCCGGGCCTGGTCCTCGGGGCCCGCCTTGCCCGCGACCCCGTCAAACGCCGCGAGCTCCTGCCCCTTCACGCGGCGCGGGATGAAGGCCCGGGCCTGGCGCTCGCCATCGGTGAGTGCGGGCTCCTTGGGGACGGGGCCGCGCAGCTTGACGTCGGCCTCCAGACGACTCAGCGCCTGGGACTCGGCCGTGTCCAAGGCCTTCATCATGCGATTTACCGGCACGGCGGCCGCGCCCAGGGGCAGGCATGAGCGCAGGGCCTCGCGCTCGCGCTGATAGGCCACCCGCACCACCGCGCGGGCAAGCCGGTAGTTGACGGGCAGCGCGGCCCCGTCCGACGCGGCCAGGTCACGGCGCGCCCGGAATTCATCCTCCGCCACGCGCCGCGCGCCATGCACCGACACCAGGCGCGCCAGCTCCAGCGCACCAGGGCCTTGCGCCCAGGCCGCGACGGTGACGGAGGCCAGCCCCGCGAAGGCGGCACGGTGGAGCTGGGTGGGGTCCACGTTCTCCGGTCGGTCGCCGCTGGTGTGGTAGCCGTCATCCGGCCACGTGGAGTAGGCCACACCAGGGATGCCGTGGTCGTTGAAGAGCTGGTGGTCCGAGCCCCGGCTGTAGCGGTCCATGTGGGCATCCAGCGCATCTCGCGAGCCGGTGACCGAGCCGATGCGGAAGTCCTTCCTCGGCGGATAGGTCACGCCATTGAAGCGGTTCATGAAGGCCACCGTGGACTCGGAGACGGCGTTCACGAAGCTGCCGTTCCAGTCCGGCGTGTAGGTGACCAGGAAGCGCGAGTTCACCCGCGACAGGCTGGCGCCGAGCATGTCGAAGTTGAAGTGGGCCACGCGGCGGACCGGGTCATCCGCGTGGTGGGCGAACCACTCGCGCGTCCCCTCGAACTCCGGCAACCACAACACTCGCAGCGTGCGCACCGGCGGCGGCAGCACGCTGCGGCGAATGAGCGCGGTATAGGTGCGAACCATCTCCAGCAGGGTGGCCGCCCCCGAGGCATTGTCATCCGCTCCCGGCTTGTAGTGGTCCAGGTGCGCGGTGAGGACGACCTCCTCGCCCGCGTTGCGCCCCGGGATGACACCGCTGACGATGCTGAGCTGTCCTGGAGCGAGCTCGGAGGCGACGCTGACGTCCACCTTCACCACCCCCGCCAGGAGCTGGGCGCGCAGCTCGCGTCCCACGCGGTCGGAGACCATGAACAGGAAGGGCGCCCGCTGCCCCGGGGGCATCAGCTTCGAGGAGACGGCGGCCCACCCCACCTGGTCCGGGAAGTCGCCATCCATGCGATGGGGCAGGTTCCACGGCGGCGTCGAGTAGGAGGAGACCACGCCCACCGCGCCGAGCTGCACCACCGCCCGGCGCAGCGCCGCGCCGGGGTGTCCCTGGGTGAGCACCACCTTGCCCTTCAAGTCCTTGCCCGCATAGTCCGAGTCCCGGGTGCCCGTCCCCACGTCGACGAGCTCCACGTCCGTGCCCTCGAAGCTGCCGCTGCCCACGGCCAGCGCCATGGGCATGTCCGCGTAGGACGTCACCCGGTAGCGCTGTGGCCCCGCCACCCACAGCTCCCCCTGGGTGGCACGCCACTGCGGCTCGCTCTTCATGGCCTCCAGCCGGACGTCCTGAAGGCCCGCGGCTTCGGCGGCGCTCCGCACCCACGTCGCGGCCTCGGAATAGCCAGCGTGCGTGTCGCGGGCGAGCAGCGCGAGGCGTTGCACACCATCGTGGATGCGGTCCCCCGAACTCTCATGGATGAGCGCGCGGACCACATCATCCCGGAGCACCAGGCCCGTCGTGGGCGACACGGGCCCAACGGGCGACGGCGGTGGCTGGGCGTTCGCTCGGAAGGCCAGGAGCAACGAAAGACAGGCCAGCAGGACAGTCACTGTGCGCATGGGAACGTCTCGAAGGGGTTGAAACTCGGCGCTTACGTCCATTCCAGCCCGGATGCGTCCAGGCGGTCCATCGGATAGACTGCCTCACATGCCACCGCTGACCTGTCGAGCAGCCCTGGAGCCAGAGACGCGCGCCGCGCTGGAGAGGGAGCTCGCCCCACTCACCATGCTTCAGGACGTGGTGCGCTGGGGGTTCGCGAGCACTCCGCCCCGGGACATCACCGAGGTCGTGGTCCAGGACGAGTTCACCCACGACGTGGTGATGCCGTGGCGGGACGGCAACTACCTCGTCTTCGACACGACCTGACTGGGCGGGGTGACCTCGGTCTCCGTGTGGGACCACCGACCCAACGCAGATGCGCTTCTCGACGCCCGGCTCGCGGCCGGCTGGACGCCCACGCCGACGAGCACCGTCGACGGGGACGTCATCCTCGGCCACGCCGCGTGCAGGGTGTCGCGCTGAAGCGGGGCATCGCCGGCCTTCAAGCCGCGGATGCCCCGCTCGCTTCACGCTATTTCTTCGAGCTGCGCAAGTACCGGTAGAACTCGGACTCGCCGCCCAGGAAGAGCGACGTGGAGCCATCCACGACGTCCGGGTAGGCCTCCAGCGTCCGCATGAACTGGTAGAACTCCGGGTCCCTGCCAAACGCATCCGCGTAGATCTTCGTCGCCTCTGCGTCGGCCGCGCCGGTGATCTCCTGCGCCTTGCGGTAGGCCGCCGAGCGGATCTCCTTCAAGTCGCGCTCGCGCTGTCCGCGAACCTCCGCCGCGCGCCCCATGCCCTCCGAACGGGAGCGCTCGGCGATGCGCTTGCGCTCGGAGATCATCCGCTCGAACACCTTCACCTGGACCTCGTCCACGTAGTTGATGCGGCGGATCTGCACGTCCACCAGCTCCACGCCGAACTCCTTGACGATCTCCGCGGCCCGGAGCCGAATCTGGCGCGTCAGCTTGTCCCGCCCCTGGGCGACCTGCTCCAGCGACTCGCCCCGCTCCGTCTCGGCGGTGTACTCGTCGTCCTCGAAGGGGCGGTTGGTGGAACGGACCGCCTCAATCAGCGCGAACGAGGCGATGGTGTTGCGCGTCTCGCCGTCGATGATGTCGTCGAGCCGCGACTGCGCGTTGCGCTCGTCCCGCAGGCGCTGGAAGAAGCGCAGCGGGTCCACGATGCGCCAGCGGCCGAAGGTGTCCACCCAGATGTACTTCTTGTCCTTGGTGGGAATCTGGTTCGGGTCGCCGCGCCAGTCCAACCAGCGCTTGTCGAAGCGGTTGACCGTATCGACGAACGGCATCTTGAAGTGGAGCCCGGGGTCCACGACGGCGGAGCCCTTCGGCTCACCGAACCGGGTGATGATGGCCTGCTCGTGCTCGCTCAACGTATAGGTGCCGGAGAACCCCAGCATCACGACGAAGAAGGCGACCACACCCAGGGGAATGGCGAAGCGGTTCATCGGCGGCCCTCCATCTGGCTCGCGCTCGCGGACACCGCGGGGTCGGTCGCCTGCATGTTCAACAGCGGCGTGAGCCCCTTGACGCTCTCATCCACGACGACCTTCTGCCCCGCGCGCTGGAGCACCTGGCTCACGGTCTCCAGGTACATGCGGCGGCGAGTCACGTCCGGCGCCTTGCGGTACTCCTCGTAGACGCGCGCGAAGCGGTCCGCCTCACCCTTGGCGCGGTTCACGCGCTCGATGGCATAGCCCTCGGCGCTGCGCAGCGCCTCCTCGGCCTCACCCTTCGCGCGAGGGATGACGCGGTTCAGCTCGGCATAGGCCTCGTTGATGACGCGCTCCTTCTCCTGGATGGCCTGGTTCACCTCGTTGAAGGATGGCTTGACCGGGTCCGGCGGGTTCACGTCCTGCAAGACGACCTGCTGGATGTCCACGCCCGTCTCGTAACGGTCCGCCAGGTCCTGCAACATCAGCTTGGCCTGGCTGGCCACCGCCTGACGGCCCGTGGTGAGGACCTCGTTCACCGAGTGGTCACCCACGACGGCCCGCATCGAGGCCTCCGCGATGTCCCGGAGCATGCTCTCCACGTTCTTCACCTTGAAGAGGTACTGGTACGGGTCCTTGATCTTGTACTGGACGATCCACTCCACCACCGCGACATTGAGGTCGCCGGTGAGCATGAGCGACTCGCGCTTCATGTCGGAGGACTCGGCCGCGTACGACGAAGCGCCCCGCCCGCCAGCCCGCTCGGTTCGGAAGCCGAACTCCGCCTTGAGCTGCCGCTGCACGGGGACCTTCACGATGCGGTCCACCCCGAACGGCATCCGAAAGTGCGGCCCGGGCTCGACGGTGCCGATGAAGCGGCCCAGCCGGAGGATGACGCCGACCTCGTCGGGCTCCACCTGCGCATAGCTGGTCATCACCCCCACCAGCAGGAACAACCCCAGGATACCGAACAGGATGCGCCGCCCCATGCCCGGCCCCAGCTGCCGCTGAAGCTCACGCAGGACGTCGGACGGATCGCGCCCTCGCGGGTCGGATTTCAGGACGTGTGGATTCCATGCCATCCACCCGTCTTCCCCCGCGGTGACCTCTTCATGCAAGCGGAACCGGCCGGCCCCCCGGCGGCAGGCGTCACTTCGATTGAAGCTCCCCGGCACGGCCGTTAGGCAAGCCGGACTTTCTGGGGAGGATGCATTGAGTGGCCTGACGAACCGACGAATCGTGCTCGCGGCCCGGCCCGAGGGCCGGCCTGCGCCCGGTGACTTCCGCATCGAGGACGTCGCCGCTCCGGAGCCCCGCGAGGGCGAGCTCCTGCTGAAGGTCCTGTATCTGTCACTGGACCCGTACATGCGCGGGCGCATGAGCGCCGCCAAGTCCTATGCCGCCCCCATGGAGCTGGGCGAGGTGATGGTCGGCGGCACGGTCGCCCGGGTCGTCCGCTCCCGGCACGCGGGCTTCGCCGAGGGAGACATCGTCCTCTCCTACTCAGGCTGGCAGACCTACGCGCTGTCCGATGGTGAAGGACTGCGAAAGCTCGACCCCACGGCCGCGCCCATCACCACGGCGCTGGGCGTGCTTGGCATGCCCGGCTTCACCGCGTACTCGGGCCTCTTCACGATTGGCCGGCCGCAGCCGGGTGAAACCGTCGTCGTCGCCGCGGCGAGCGGCCCCGTGGGCGCCACGGTGGGCCAGCTCGCCCGAATCAAGGGGGCTCGCGCCGTGGGCATCGCGGGAGGGCCGGAGAAGTGCGCCTATGTCCGCGACGTGCTCGGCTTCGACGCCGCCGTGGACCACCACGCACCGGACTTCCCTGAGCGGCTGAAGGAAGCCTGCCCCAAGGGCGTCGACGTGTACTTCGAGAACGTGGGCGGCGCGGTCTGGGACGCCGTGTTCCCCCTCTTCAACGAGTTCGCGCGCATCCCGGTGTGCGGCCTCATCGCTCAGTACAACAGCACCGGCCCGTTCAAGGGGCCAGACCGGCTGCCGCTCGTCATGCGCGACGTGCTGTCCAAGAGCCTGACACTGCGGGGCTTCATCCAGCGCGAGTTCGTCAGCCAGCTTCCGGACTTCCATCGGGACATGAGCGCCTGGATTCGCGAGGGGCGCGTCCGCTACCGCGAGGACATCGTGGGAGGGCTGGACCAGGCGCCCACGGCGTTCATCGGGCTCCTCGAAGGCCGGAACTTCGGCAAGCTCATCGTCAAGGTGGATGAAACCGCGTGACGGCGGCACCGGGCGCCAACTCGGGCATCCCCACCCCCATGCACGTGAGGGATGCGGGCTGAGCGGCGAACACCGCCTGCGTGCCCGGAAGCGCGGGGCACGCAGGCGGGTGGGCATCAGCCCTCCCGGGGGCCGCGCACCGCCTGGACGATCCGCGTCGCGCCGCTCACCAGCAGCAGGATGAAACCACCCGCGAGGATTCCGGCCACGGCGTTGAGGAGCGTCGGCACCAGCGAGGCCAGCAGGCCGCCCACGCCCGGCACTGTCGCCACGGCCGCTCCAGCCTGCTCGATGAAGTGGTGCACCGCCGGAATGCCGTGCGTGAGGATGCCGCCGCCCACCATGAACATGGCGGCCGTGCCCACGATGGCCAGCCCCTTCATGAGGTAGGGCGCCGCGGCGAGGATTCCCCGGCCCAGGCTGCGCTGGAAGCTCTCGAAGGCGCCGGGGCCAGTCTGCTGCAGCAGGTAGCCCCCCGCGTCATCGAGCTTCACGATGCCCGCGACCAGACCGTAGACGCCCACCGTCATGATGAGGGCGATGCCACACAGCACGGCGACCTGAAGCCCGAAGCTCGCCTCGGAGATGGTGCCGAGCGAGATGACGACGATTTCGGCGGACAGGATGAAGTCGGTGCGGATGGCACCGCGAATCTTGCCCTTCTCCACGGACACCAGATCAACCGTGGGGTCGGCGATCGCCTTGATGCGCTCCTGCTTGTGGGCCTCCTTCTCCTCCGTGCTGTGCAGGAGTTTGTGCGCCAGCTTCTCGAAGCCCTCGAAGCAGAGGAATGCGCCCCCTAGCATCAACAACGGGGTGATGGCCCAGGGCGCCAGCGCGCTGATGGCCAGGGCGGCGGGAACCAGGATGGCCTTGTTGATCAGCGAGCCCTTCGCGACCGCCCAGACGACGGGCAGCTCGCGATCGGCCCTGACGCCGGTGACCTGCTGGGCGTTGAGCGCGAGGTCGTCCCCGAGCACGCCCGCGGTCTTCCGGGTCGCGACCTTGGTCATCGCCGCGATGTCATCCAATAAGCCTGCGATGTCATCAATCAGAGTCAGGAGACTGCTTCCAGCCACGAGATTCTTCCTGGTGTAGAGGGCGCAGGGGTTTCGTCTGAAACCTCCCGCGCCCTGGATATAGCCCGGATTAAGTGCCGCCACGCGGTCTCGAAAACCGAACCCGGTACCTTGTCCGCCACCCCGGGTTGCGCCTAGCGTCGATGATTCACCCAAGGAGTCCGCAGGTCGCGGTATGCGCGCTGGACCTGGCAGGCCGATTCGGGCATGCGTGGAGCCGGAGATTCAGCGGCTCCCGCACGAGGGGGCCCACACCCGGCACCGACGGCCCGTGAGGCCCGGCCAGCCAGCGAGAGGAGTCCATGCGAGCCTGCCCGTGCTGCAGGGAGGTGCTGACAGCCGGAATCCTGGGGCTCGGCGTCCGCCGGCTCGCCGGGAGCTGCGAGGTGTGCGGTGAGACGGTCTGCCAAGTGTGCCTGGGCACGCAGGTACTGGAGGCCGGCGACTTCCGGCAGCGCCCCCTGGCTCCCGGCCACGCACACCGCAAGGTTCGCGGGCGCGTGTGCCGGGCCTGCTGGTGGGAGCACTTGAAGGAGCGAGGCATCCAGCCGCCCTTCCCTGCCCCGCCAGGACAGCGGGAGCGCGCCGCACGCGCGGCAAGGGCCACCTGTGAGCACCCAGCCGTCACCCAGGCCATGGGCTTCTGCCCCGGCTGCGGCGAAGAGGTGGAGTGGAAGGCCGAATACGACAACCCCGTCTGCACCGCCTGCAACGCCCCGTCCCACCCGCGCTTCAATGCGTGCTGGGCCTGCGGTGAATCCTTCGACGAAGCGAACGCGCCCGAGCCCACTGCCCTGGGCTACCGGCTCGAGTTCGACTGTGATTCCGACGACTGCCTGGGCAAGCTGGCCTGGCTGATGCCCTTCTGCCCCTGGTGTGGCGAGGCGAAGCACTGGGAAGCCACCAGCGGCGGCAACCTGGAGTGCACCGAGTGCGAACGCCCGCTGGAGCGGGCCTGGGCATACTGCGTGCGCTGCGGCGAAGAGGCGCCACTGCCCGACGACTGCCCACGCTGTGGCCAGCCCCTGGAAGACGCGCCCTCCGCCGCGCGCTGTGAGGGGTGCCGTCACATCATCTGTGGTGACTGCTTCGATACCCGCGCCGTTCCCTCCTCGTCAGGCACGCTTCATGAGCGCCTGCTGTGCTCCACCTGTGGCGTGGGTTTCGACCGGCCGGCGCCTCCCCCCGCCGAGCCCGACGTCGACGAGGAAGAGGAAGTAGAGGAGGACGACGACGAAGCAGAGACAGCCCCCGAAGCCGAGGAGGCCGAGCCGGAGCCGGAAGCCGAACCGGAGCCTCCCACCGCCCCCCCGCGCGCGCCCGAGCCCACGGCCTGGGAGGTGCTGGGAATCACGCCCACGACACCACTCGCGGACGCGCGGCGGGCCTACCTCACGCTGGTCGCGCAATACCACCCGGACAAGGTCGCGCAGCTTGGCCCCAAGCTGCAGGCCCTGGCCCTGGAGGAGACGCGCAGGCTCAACGAGGCCTGGGAACTCGTCCGCAAGAAGGCTCCGCCCACAGGCGCGCCTTAGCGTCCCGGAGACATCCGTTGCAGCGCCACTGACAGCCTCGGGCAGGCATCAGGTATGGGCGGAGGGCTGGCCCACGTGGCCCGCGCGAATCTTCTCGGAGCGCTCCTGGAGCTCGCGCCAGGAATTCTCGTAGTCCTTCTTCAGCCTGGACCAGTTGTCGCCGTGACTGCTCATCAACCGCTGGAGCGCGGACTGCGTGTCATGGAGCGAACGCCGAATGAACTCGACCTCCTGGCGCGTGAGCCGCGAGTCCTCGGCGCGTGACTGCGCGACAGACGCCGCCCATCCGTCCACCTGCGCGCCGAGCGCCCGAAGCTCCGCCTCCCGCTTGCGCTCGTAACCCGCCCGGATGAGCGCCACTCTCGCATCCATGTCGATGACGGCCTGGTTGAGGTCGTCATAGGACTTCCGAAGCTCGGCCTTGCCCTGGTCGAAGTTCTGGGTCTGCTGCTTGCTCAACGCGTCCAGCTTCTGCCGGAACGTGTCGAAGACGCGCCGGACGCGCGACAGGTCCTTGAGCTCGGTATCCGCCTGGCGGACGTCATCCTGCGCCTCGGTCTCGGCGATGCGAGCGTCGAGCCGCCGCTTCTCCGCATCCATCTGCTTCACGTAGGCCTCTTGCTCCGTCATGACTCGTGCCTCCTTCCGCGGAACCTTCCGGGCGCGGCGCTGTGCTGACGTCATGCATGGGGCTCCCCCCCACGAACGTACACAGTGCAGGGGCCGAGGCCCGGGAGTTCGGCTCACCGGGCCTCGCTTTTGCGGAGCGCTCCCCCGCTGGCTCGTGACTCCGGGTACGCAGGAGGACACCCTGCCCGGGCTCACTTCTTCCCCCAACGCGCCGGCACTTAACGTGCCTGGGCGGGAGCGCTCGGATGCGCGTGCATGCCCCCGATGCTGACCCGCGCTGAAGCGTCGAACTACACGCAAACGTCCCTTCACTCCGACGTGCTGGCCTTCGTCGATGCGCTCTGTCAGCGCACGAAGCGGGCCCGCCGGGTGGACTTCGGCCGGAGCGGCGAGGGACTCCCCTTGGTGGCGCTCGTCGTCAGCGACCGCGGCTGCTTCACGCCCGAGCAGGCGCGCAAGCAGAAGAAGGTCGTGGTGATGGTGGAGACCAACATCCACGCTACGTGGCTGGTGTGGGATAGGCTGCAAGCCCACCCAGCAGCGGACCTGCAACGCTTCTTGAAGCGGCATCCACGGGCGTTCCGCGCGTACCTCCTGCCCGCCTACAGCCCCGACCTCAATACCATCGAGGAGCTGCGCCGACAGGCGCGCAGGGAGTTTCGGCGACTCCAGCATCGCCCCTCCACCCTGCGCACCTACTTCGCTCATGCAGGCCTTTCTCTCAACTCAACAGGCTGAAGCTCATTAGTAGGTCACCTTGACAATGATTGTGTCGCAGTTGGGATTGTCGACGCTCTCGGTGATGAAGTGGAGCCGGATGGGCCGCCCGCGCTGACTGCACTGCAAGGTCCCCGCCTGCCCGGCGTTCCGCACGTCCTCGTCGGAATAGACCATGCCCGGCGCGGTGAACCACCAGTAGTTGACCGACCCCCAGCAGCCCTGGGCGATGACGACGTCCTGGCAGACGATGGGGCCGTTGCCGTCATCCAGCGTCAAGGTGCCCCGGATGGCGAAGTTCAGCTCGTCGGGGGCGTTCAGCTCCGTATGGGTGTGGAGCTTCGCTCCCGCCGGTTGCGCGTTGTACCAGTCCCCCACGGGCTTGCTGTGCTTTCGCCCCGCCAAGACGCTGATGGTCGCTCCACCCTGTGAGCGGACCCCATCGAACGGCTGTCCGGAGGTGATGGAATAGGATTGCAGTGAGAAGTCCGCATCCGTCATCCCGCGGAAGGTCAGGGTGTTGGAGTGTTCCTTGACGCCGAACTGCGACCGCAGCCCGCCTGAAGTGTCGCTCATGATGGCCATCCTTGGTGGAGTCGTTGGACGGCCGGCCCCACTGCACTTCGTATGCCACCCTCTCGAGCACAGGCAGGGGACGGACGACCGCGAGGAGGAATCGCCACCGCCGTCGGCCAGGCCGCTCTCACTGACGCGTCATCGACTCGGCCGTGACGCGTCAATCCTGGCCCTCGGGCTCCTTGGGGGCATTGGCTCGAAGAACCTCCCTGGGAGCAGATGGGGCCCCCGGAGCTTCGAGAACCAGGCCCAGCCACGCTCCTTCATCGCGAAGGCCTCCCCCGCCCACTCTCCCAGCACGAAAGGCTTCTGCTTCCAATAAATCAGGACCTACAGACCAACAAACCAAGTGCATATTGCCAGACCATCCCACTTGATGCACGATTCACTTCGGGTGAAGCGAACTCTCTGATTGCGCAATAAAGCGCCCGTGAGGCCCACCCAGCGGATGCTCAGCAATGAAAATGCATTGGAGTGCAGCAGCGCTGCTGCTGGCCGCAGTGGGCTGCGGCAACGTGACACAGGATGAAGTGATGGCCCCTCCCGAGTTGATGCCCCAGGAGTCCGGACTGTTGACCCGCTCCTGTGTGAACGACTTGAACTGCAGGTCCGGATGCACGTGCGAGGCTGGCTACTGTACGCCGGATGCCTTCGGTCCCCCTCTCGGCGACCCGAACTACTGCGACGTGGCGCCTGTGCGCGCGTGTAATACCGGCGCGGACTGCATCTCCGGCTGCAACTGCGTGGGCAATGTCTGCATCGACAACGGGTTCAGCCCCCCAGCCAATTGCCTGCTGGCTCCGGCGGACACCTACGAGAGCGACAACACGCATCTCACCGCATCGTCATACCCCGGCTCGCCCCAACTCAATCACTCGTTCCACCGCCAAGGCGACGTCGACTGGGTCATCGTATTCGTGCCGGCCGCTCAGTTGCTGACCGTGGAGACCTACAATCTACGCAACAGCCCCACAATGCGGATTGACATCTACGCGTACAACTATGCCACCCGCACGCTAGGGGCGCTGCTCGGCAGCACCCAGAGCCGCATTTGTAGTCAGCCCATCTCGACGTGTGACAAGTACCGAGCCTCGGCCAACGCCCAGGCAAACAACGTCTACGCAATCAAAGTGACAGACATGCGCGGCGTGCCCGCCGGGAGCGACTGGCATCCCACCCCTATGTACGACCTGAAGATGTACTAAACTCCGCCATCACCAAGAATGTTGCGACTCATCTTCCGCTCGTCGATGATACATCCGACCAACGATGAGTGAGGCTCGCCCTTCCGAGCGCTACCAGTACCTTCTGGCGGCGCTCGTTTTTGCTACGAGCCCCACATCAACTATCGACAACGCAGCAATCCCCGCCACCTCCCGCCCCAACAGGCTCGACGGCTCCCCCGCCAGGGCCGGTACCGCTCCGCCTCATGGAAGAACCGCGTGAGCGAGTACTCCAGCGGTGACTGGCGGGACTGCATGTACCGGCGGGCGCGGAGGAAGGGCAGCCAGACGCGCTTTCCAATGCGCACCTGGGACTCCTCCATCTTCTGCCGCAGCCCCCACGTCCCGCCCAACCGCCGCACCAGCACGTCCCCCAGTAGGATTCGAGGTCGCGCCCCGGATCCGCCACGTCCGAGGGATGGGCGACAGGGAGCCACTCCTCCGGCTCGGGCGGTCGGAAAGCGTTGAGTTCGGCAATCTTCCGCTGCCGCTCGCTGATGGCGAACTCATCCGGAAGCCGAGCCAGGAGCGGCGCTACGTCCGGATGGAAGCGCGGCTCGACGGGTACGCGTGCAGCACTGCGCTCACTCAGCGTGCGCAGCAGCGTGTCGAAGTCGAGGTCCGGCCGCAGGGTAGGCGTCGAGCGCATCCGCTCACGACCTACGCCCTCCACGGGCTTGGGGCCGAGGACATTCAGCCAGAACAGCTCATGGACTTTGTCGAACCCATCCCTCTTATATGTCTCGTCATCACGACCAAGGTGGCCCCGAAACGTACTGCCTGTCTCATCCAGGAAGGCAATCGTCCTCTTCAGCCAAGCCTCCATGTGGGCATCATCTCGTTCTCGAGCCTGGGTGCGAGGCAGATGGGCAGAAAATCCCAGGTGGTGCAGGGGCTGACTGAGAGAAGCCGGGTGGTATTCGCTACCCCAGGTGCGCTGACTGAACTGGGCCACCCTTGGCAAGGTCCACCGCTCGGGAGGAAACCCGGCCTTCACTGCACCGGCCTCAAGGCTCGCGCCAACTGCCTCCACTGGGCCGGCTTCAGGAATGAGGACCGCCCTTTATGCGGCCTGTGCAGGAACGCCCGGGGGCCTCCTTCGCGAAGCGCCTTGCTCCATTGGGACACGGCCCCGCGCGTCCCCCAAGCTCGTCAGCAACATCTACCGGACGCCAACCGGATTTCAGAAGCGGGGCCGCCCCCCCCCCCCACCCCTCCACATTACAAGGCGGC
>JAFAAN010000096.1 GCA_023426545.1 Pseudomonadota bacterium | reverse complement strand
CCGCCGCTACCTCGACATGTCCCTGCTGAAATCAACCCCTGTCACTTCCGCTGCTTGATGCCGCCAAGGAGCCTTCCTCCCCCGAACCCCCTCCGAACCAACTACACAGGATTCGGGACTTGACCGGGCAACGAAGCTCATGTGCGTGACCATGCGTCGCCAGTCGCACACATCTCCCGACCGAGTCACTAGCGACGCCACCAGACCGCTGCAACGCGATGCCACTACCGGTCACGCGGCGCACAGCTCAAACTACAACTGTAGGATGAGATTGAGCGCACATTCACCCCCTCCAATCCATCCCCGTCCGCATCATACCAGCGGCGACTTTCTCCGCACAGGGAGTTGACTGGCTGGTTTCGAGCCTGCTGTCCTGACTTGGAATCGTCGGCATCAGGCATGTGGCCCATTCGCATCGGCTCGCTCCGAGAGCATGTCCATTCACCATACGACACCATTTGCCGAATCGTCGATGACTGGGGGAGCACAACGTGACGAAGCCCAATGAGCCGACGCACTTCGGCGGAGAGCCACTCGCGCATGCCAGGACAGGACGAGGCCACACGTGAGCAGCACCCTACGGCGCTGGAAAGGTTTTGCGCCACGAGAGATTTCAGCCATCTGCCATGAGGAGATGGTGGAACTTCATGCCTCGGAAGCCGCTTTCCTGTGGACGCGGCGTGCGAGGGCTGTGGTCGCTCCGAACTACCGACTGAAGGACCTTATCCACCTGGACGCGAGGTTGGAGGCGCACCTTGATGGACTGAGAACCTCCGGCGAGAAGGGCTGGGAGAAGTGCGTGAGCGCCCTGAATACCCCAGGGCCAGGAGAGATTTTTGCGGCGGGCGTGTTGGCTTGCGAGCGACAAGACAGCAAACGCATGGAGCAAGTGGCAAAGCTGGCCCTTGATGCGCCCGAATGGCAACGCTCCTGGATATCCGCCCTGGGCTGGCTGTCGTTTTCGGAGGCCATCCCCGTGCTGGAGGCGTTGCTGGAAGAAAGCACTCCAGAGATGCGCCGTCTTGGAGTCGCAGGTGCATGTGCGCAGCGCTGGGACATGGGGCCACATCTTTGGCCTGCCCTCAGCGACAATGATGCACCACTGCGGGCCTGCGCCCTGGAGGGCGTTGGGCTGCTGGCGCGAATCGACCTGCTCCCCAAGGTCCAGCATGCACTGACGGACGAGGATGAAAGGTGCCGCTTCGCCGCCGCATGGACACTGGTGCGCCTTGGGCAACGCACAGGTCCAGCCCTTTCGTTGCTTCAGGACTTCAGCAACTCAGCAGGTCCTTTCTCCCGGCGCGCCCTATCCATGGCTCTACGCTGCTTGCCTCAAGCCCAGGCAACAGCATGGTACTCGAGGCTTCGTGAAGCACCTCAGACCCGCCGGCTCGCTGCCATCGCTGCGGGCGTATTGGGTGCCCCCGAGCATATGCAAACTCTGCTGGGATGGATGATCGATCCGGCAGTCGCACGCGAGGCAGGTGAGGCATTCTCACTTCTCACCGGCGTAGAGCTGACATGGGAGGGATTGGATGGCGATGCACTTCAGGAAGAAGGGGCCGATGAAGACGAAGCAATAGCGATGGAATCGGAGGACCTCCCCTGGCCTGACGCTGAGAAGGTGACCGCATGGTGGCGCAACCACCAGAGCGACTTTTCGCGGGGCACACGTTACTTGGCGGGGAAGCCCGTCTCGGACACTCACCTTCGCGACGTCTTGCAGCAGGGCACCCAGCGCCAGCGTGCTGCAGCAGCGCTGGAATGGGGAATTCGCAAGCCTCATGTATCCCTCTTCGAGGTACGAGCGCCAGGCTCCATCCAGGCCCGGAGGCTGGGCACATGGACTTCGTGAACGAGACACCTCTCTCCGCTGGCTGGACGGTTGGATTCCAACCCGATGGGAGGGAAGTGCTGATCGTGGTGGCGAAGGGCACCTTCAGCCTACCGGCGAGCGAGGAAGAAGCGCCGCTCGCATCGAAGCAACTTCCACTAGTGGAGGCGGACACCTTCACTGGGGAGCCGGGCTTCTCCGCGCCGCTGCGTGAGGCCGACTTCGCCCACCGTAAACTCCGGTGCGATGTGCTCCTCAACGGGAGTGCATGGGCGCCCGGAGGCAAACCCGCCCAGGTGGTGCCCGTCTCCTTCTCCCTTGGGGGTATGACAAAGGCCTTCGCCGTGCATGGTCCGCGCGTATGGCAAAAGAGCCTGATGGGGGCCCCGCGCCCCTCGGAGACCAAGCCCTTCGTCTCGCTGCCCATCAGCTACGACAACGCCTTTGGGGGGATTGACACCAGCCCCGATGATCCTTCCAAGCACAGAGCCTTCCCCCTCAACCCCGTGGGCCGGGGCTTCCGGCATCACCTCGAGGGAGTGGATGGGGTCCCCATGCCCAACACGGAGGAGATTCGAACACCCGTCATCTCCCCCCGTGGCCCGTACCGCCCCATGGCCTTTGGTGCATTAGGCCGCAACTGGCAGCCGCGTGCCGCCTTCGCAGGCACCTACGACGAGAGCTGGCTGAGTGAGGGGCTCCCCTTCTTCCCCAAGGACTTCGATGACAGGTACTTTCAGTCTGCCCCGGTGGACCAGCAGGTGCCATATCCCCGAGGAGGAGAAGCCGTCACTCTCATCAACCTCACCCGAAATGGCACGCTGCGCTTCCGCCTTCCAGAGCGCAGGGTGCCAGTGGCACTCATTCCCCACCAAGGTCCAACGAAGCAGCTCGATGCAGCGCTGGATACAGTACAGGTAGAGCCCGATGCCGGTCACCTCCTCCTTACGTGGCGAATCGCGTGGCCGTTACGACGGGACGCATTCGAGATGAAGCAAGTCGTTGTGGGAGGGCGCTCACGCGGGTGGCTGCGCGCCCACGCCGTTGGAAAGGCGTATTACCCCAACATCGACGCGCTCATTCGCGCGCGGAGGGTCAGCCGCCATGGTTAGTCTTGCCATCAAGGCCTCTGGGCTGGTAACTGCCGTCGGCTTCAACGCCCCTGCCTCGTTGGCCGCCATTCGTGCTGGCCTCAGCGGCATCAAGGAATCCCACCTATGGCACGCCCCCTCCGGGAAGTATCTGAAGGTGGCAAAAGTGGCATTGCCGCAATGGTGGGAGGGACTCGGTAAGCTGGCGGAGCTGGTTGCCCCAGCCATTGGTGAGTGCGTGGATGCTGCGGCTCCTGCATCCGCCGATAGCATTCCCCTCCTCCTTTGCGTCTCGGAAATCTCGCGCCCCTTCCGGCCAGAAGGATTGGAGCAACATCTGGTGGCGGAGGTAGAGAGTCGCCTTGATGTCCGCTTCCACCCGGCCTCGCGGGTGATTGCGCGTGGGCAGACTTCGATTGCCTTCGCGCTCCAGGAGGTCCAACGTATTTATTCTACGCAGCGAGTAGTCTGCTGCATCATCGCTGGGGTGGACAGTCTGCTCTCACCCAATACGGTGAAAGAATACGTCCGCCGCAGGCGCCTACTTGCTCCAGATAATACCAACGGCTTCATCCCTGGCGAGGCAGCTGGAGCAGTACTGGTGGTGCCCTCGGGCCGTCAGCCCGGTGGAGAGCTGCGCATCATGGGCGTTGGAATCGCACATGAGCGCGCCACCATCCACTCTGAGGAACCGCTTCGTGGTGAGGGACTGACCGCAGCCGTCAAGGCCGCCCTCAAGGAAGCCGGCCTCACCCTCTTCGAGGTAGCTTGGCGCATCACCGACTTGAATGGCGAGCACTACAAGTTTAAAGAGGCCGCCTTCGTCGCGGCGCGACTACAACGCAAGGCGAAGGACGTTCCCTTCGACTTGTGGCATCCCATCGAGTACGTGGGCGAAGTCGGAGCAGCCATCGGCCCCTGCGCCCTCGCATGGGCCCTGCATGCCGGACAGAAACGCTACGCACCCGGCGACGTAGCCCTATGCCACTTTGGAAGTGACGAGGGTGAAAGGGCAGCATTGGTGGTGAAATACGAGGAAAGGAGCCGCCTACGATGAGCACCAAGGTGTTCGCAAACGGCCGTGAACTCTCCGGGAAGGCCTCAGGCAACAAGTCCGTTGCCGCCATGCCAGACGTGTGCCTCTCTCCACCAGGGCCGCCCACCGGTCCCATTCCCATCCCCTACCCCAACACGGCAACGTCGTCGGACACCGGCGATGGCAGCAAGAGCGTCACCGTGAATGGGAAGGAAGTGGGCCTCAAGAACCAGTCCGTCTACAAGACGAGCAAAGGGAACGAAGCGGCTACGCGCAACTTCGGCGGGGGCATCGTCAGTCACACCATCACAGGGAAGACGAAATTCGCGGCTTGGTCGTTCGACGTCAAGGTCGAGGGGCAGAACGTCGTCCGTCACATGGACCTGACGACGCACAACCATCAGAATCCAACCAACGGTGCCATCACCCTCAACACCGGCAGCATGTTCCTCGATGGAGGAGAGGCACCTGAAAAGACCTGCGATGAGCTTCAGGTCGAGAACGACGAACTTCGAAAGGATGCTGACTCCGGCAGGGGGCCGACCGAAGACCAGTTGGAAGAAGCCACCACACTCACCACTGGCCAATTTCTCAATGCGAGCGATGGGAAACGCTATGGAATCAGAGGCTTCAGCCGTCAACTCGACAAAGATGGCTGGGCCCAAGGCGTCGGAACGCTTCAGTATTCCGAAATCGCAACGAGGAAGCGAATCATCACGTCGTACGACTCGAACATCAAAGGATTCGCATACAAGTTCACCACGAACATGCCGCACTCAAGCCACACGGAGTCACGGATTATCGAGGATATCTTCGCAGCCACCGACGGCAAACCCAAAGGAAAGTTACGAATGCGCATTCAGTGGCATCGCAAATCCAAGGGAACCATGTCCTCAGAGGCATGCAAGCACTGCAAGCGGCTCATTTGCGCCGCAATGAATAAAGGTCTTGAAATCGAGCTCTGCAACGACAAGGGCAAGCCGATTACACCCGACTGGTGTGACGAATACTCCGAATAACACCCTCACCAACCCATCCCATGAGCATAACGTTCCCGAACTATGTCCGAGCATGCGTCACCCCTTCAGCTCCCATCACCTACGAATGGGACGACGAGACGACCGACGTGTTCCTTGACGATGCGCGCCTTGCGAAGCGCATCGGGGCGGCCACGGCCCGAGGCATTGCGGCTCTCTCCATCGGGTGCGCTGAGTGGATCGTCTACCGCTTCAGCGGGCTGTCGGATGACCCCATGCCCTACCAGTATCTTGAAGCAGCTTGGGCTGGCGTCATCGATTGGAATCTCATGAGGATTCCACATGGCGCCAAGCTGAAGGACTGGAAGGGGCCCGTGCGGCGCCCACTGTTTCTTGCGATTCGGACGCTCAAGGAGAACCTCTCGCTCGCAAGCTCCGGAGACTATCCGGCTGAGGAGACGGTCCACCTTGTTTTCTTGGCACGATATGTCCTTCCAGACCCCAAGCCGTTCATGAAGTGGCTCGACTTCGCAATCGGTCGTCTTGAAACCTACTTCGCAGGCGATGGAATGGGAGCGCCAGTTCCGCGCGAAGTCCTCGACCCAGATTTCGACTTCAATCCTGCTCAAGCGCGGGAACTACTCGAAGAATATCTGCGGACCGCCTCTTCGTCGGGGAACCCGTATCTCAACTTACCTGAGACGTCATGACGCTCCCTGTTCCAACCTATCTCGAAAGAGCCAAGGTCCAGGACCGGAGCCTGCGGTTCACCTGGGACGACCAACAGTACGAGCGGGCCTACACCCCGCTCGACAAGGTAGAGCGAGCGCGACTGGAGCGACTCTCTCAGCGCGCCATACTCGCATTCGCAGTTTCTTGCGCTGAATGGATATTCCATCGTTTCAGACCCGTCTCCAGTCCACCTTTCCTTGACGACTACGTTGAAGCCATGTGGGCCGCGGTCGTCGATGCGCGATACGCCAACTACTACCTGGAGCCTCGAGGAGATGAGTGGCAGGGACCGGACCGCAAGCCGATTGCGGTCACACTGATGCTCCTGGCTGACACCACGACTCGGGTTGAAAACGATGACCATCCCGACATCGGTGCGCTATCCCTGGCAAACCTTGCAGCACATGTCATGCCCGATCCAACGCCATTTCAGGAATGGAAGGAGCGCGTCATGGCGCGGCTGGAGCGACGATTCCCGCTCAATCCACGGGACACCCGGGGCGAGCCAGTACCACGCGAGGCACTCGACCCGGATTTCGACTTTCAGCCCGAGATGGCGCCGGCGCTCATTGGCGCATTCCTCAAGCGACTGGACTACGAAGCGAACCCATTCCTGCGTACGCCAGAGGAGATGCGGAGGTTCTTCTTCGAAGGCGTTCCATACGAGTTGCCGTAGCTCGATCTGGGCAGGTGCGCAGGGCGCGCACCATGCCGTCCATCGGAATCACACCGGCAGCGCCAGGGAGCATTGGCCCCAGCGCTCGTGCCCAACCTCCATCCCGCCGCCTCCTCCAACTTCCGTCACACCTTGTAGAGCAGGTCCATGTACTTCTTGAGCAGGTCGCTGACCATGCCGCGGAAGGGCACGCTGGCCGCCATGCCGTAGACGGGCGCCATGGTCCCCTTCTCTCCGGGGTGGGCCTTCACGTGGGCCACCGCGTCCCGCAGGTCCGTCAGGAACTGCTCCGCGACGCCGGGTTGCGTGTGACGCAGCGTGACGCACAGGTGGACGGCGGACGGCTTGTGCAGGCCGTTGAGGCTCCACCCGTGCTCGCTCATCCGCTCCATCACCTTGTAGATGTCCAGGGACTCGGAGCCGAAGGCGATGACGAAGAGCGGGTCTCCCAGCACGTGCAGCTCGGGGATGGCGCGGATGCCCTGCTTGATGACCGCCGCCGTCTCCAGGATGCTCCGGGTGGCGTCCAGGTAGCCCTGCTCGCCCGTGCTCACGAGCGCCGCCCACGCCGACGCGATGAGCGCACCGGGCCGGCTGCCGGAGAAGGTGGGCGAGAAGTAGATGCCGCCCGGCCAGTCCGTCGCCGTGAAGTACTGGAACGAACGCAGCTCGGTGCCCCGGTAGAGCACCACCGACGAGCCCTTGGCCGCGTAGCCGAACTTGTGCGTGTCCACGGACATGGACGTCACCCCCGGCAGCCGGAAGTCGAAGGGCGGCACGTCGTAGCCGAGCTTCTGCGCGAAGGGCAGCACGAAGCCCCCCAGGCACGCGTCCGTGTGGAAGCCGATGCGCTTCTTGCGGGCCAGCTCCGACAGCGCCTCGATGGGGTCGATGACGCCATGGGGAAAGCCTGGCGCGGAGCCGATGAGCACGATGGTGTTCCGGTTGAGGGCCTTGCGCATGGCGGCCACATCCGCGCGATAATCCGGCCCCACCGGCACGCGCACCATCTTGATGCCGAAGTAGTGCGCCGCCTTGTCGAAGGCCGGGTGCGCGCTCGCGGGCGCCACCATCTCCGGCCGGGTGATGCCCTTCGTCTCGCGGGCCCAGTCGCGGTACGTCTTCATCGCGAGCATGATGCTCTCGGTGCCACCCGACGACATGGCGCCGCAGACGCGAGCCTCCTCGGGCTTGCCCGCGTTCGCGGCGTCCGCGCCGAGCATGCTCGCGGTCATCGCCACGACCTCCGCCTCGAACTTGGTGGCGCTGGGCCACAAGTCGGCGTGCAGCGGGTTGCTCTGCGAATGGAGCGCGTACACGCGGTTGAGGAACGCGATGTGCTCCGCGTCGCCGCTGTACACGCCGCCGGAGACACGCCCCTCGCGCCAGCGGCGTTCCTCCTGGGACTCCAGTGCCTCCAGCTCACGCAGCACGTCCTCGCGCGAGCTCCCGGTGGGCGGCAGGCGCTCGTAGGACGGCATCTTTCCCCGGTAGGGCTTGAGGTCGCCCTCCAGCTCGGACAGGAGCGAGCCTGTCTCCCGGGAGAGCAGGTCCTTCACGCCAGGAATGGCCTTGAGGTAGCGCTCGGCCGCGGAGAGCAGCCGTGGCGGCACGTGGTTCAGCAGGCGCAGCGACTTCAGGTCGGGGAGTGCCATTGCGGGGTCCTCGGGGGCGGGGTCAGGCGCTTCGCGCGCGGTTGAGCCGCGCGAAGATGGCCTTGTTCTGCTTGTAGAGATTGACGAACTCGCGGAACAGCTCGTCATAGAGCGCCGCGTTCTTGGAATCGGGCTGGTACGTGCGGGCGACGGGCACGAGCGAGGCAATCTCGTCCACCGTCAGTCGGCCCAGCGCCACCGCGGCCTGGAAGGCGGCGCCGCGGGCGTTGGCCAGCACCGGCTCGTCCACCTGCTGCACGGCGCAGCCCAGCACGTCCGCGTGAATCTGACACCACAGCGCGGAGCGCGCGCCCCCGCCGATGATGCGCAGCGACGGCAGCTTCCGCCCCACGAACCGCTCCACGTAGGTGAAGAGCCAGCGCGAGTTGTAGGCCACGCCCTCCATCACCGCCCGCACCATGTGGGCCCGCGTCGTCTTCAACGACTGGTTGAAGAAGCCGCCGCGCAAGGACTTGTCGTCCACCGGGCTGCGCTCGCCGTTGAGCCAGGGCATGAAGATGAGCTGGTCACTCCCGGGCGGGACGCCGCTGGCCTGCGCCTCCATCACCCGGTACAGGTCCGGCGAGTCGCCCTCGGGAGCGCCCTGCCCGTAGAGGATGTTGTCCTTGAGGAAGGTGAGGCAGATGCCGGCCGACTCCTGCTCGTTCACCAGCAGGTAGCGTCCGGGCAGCGCGGACGGCAGGGATGCCATCTGGTGGAAGACGTCCGTCTTCTTGTAGGGCACGTGACAGCACATCCACGAGGACGTGCCCACGCAGAGGTGCGGCTCGAAGTCCCCCACCGCGCCCGAGCCCACGGTGGCGGCGAGGATGTCCGGCGCGCCCGTCACCACCTGCACGTCCTCGCGCAGGCCCAGTTCTCGCGCGGCCTCGGCCTGGAGCGGCCCCAACACCGAGGAGGCCGGCACCAGGTCCGGGAGCTTCTCCCGCTCCAGCCCCGCGAGCTTGAGCAGCCCGTCGTCATAGACGACGCGGTCCAGCGCCCGGTTGTCCGTCACCCAGTGCAGGGTGATGGAGTCGTACGAGGCCGCGCAGCGGCCGCTCAGCTTCAGGTTGAGCCAGTCCTTCGGCTCCAGGAACTTGTACGTCCGGCGGTACACGTCCGGCCGCTCGCGCCGGAGGTAGAGGATGTGGCCCACCGGGTCCTTGCCGGACAGGCTCGGCACGCCGCCCGACAGGCGAATCCAGGTCAAGAGCTGGCGGATGCCGTAGCCCTCGATGGGCAGGAAGCCCCCCACCGCCCGCTTCACGTCCTGGGCGCCGCGCGAGTCCATCCAGATGAGCGCCGGGCACACGGGCGTGCCCGCCTCGTCCACCGCGACGGTGCCGGACCACTGCGAGCTGCAGTTGACGCCGATGATGTCCTCGGCGCGCACGGCGCCCGATGCCAGCAGGCGCCGCGTGGCGAGGACGATGGCGCGCCACCACGACTCGGGCTGCTGCTCGGCGCCGCCGTCCGGGAGCAGGGACAGCTCCAGGGGCTCCACGTCCCCGCAGAGGATGCGGCCCCTCAAGGTCACCGCCGCTACCTTGACGGCCGACGTGCCGAGATCGATGGCCAGAATGGACTGCTCACCTACGTCAGACACACGCCCCTCCGTGCCAGGCTTCTGAACTGTCCGAGTCTAGGAAATGAACCCGCACAGCCTGCCACCCTGTCGTGGAAGTTCGTCTATTTTCTGAAAGCCCGGGCGGGCGAGGGC
>JAFAAN010000030.1 GCA_023426545.1 Pseudomonadota bacterium | reverse complement strand
GAGCACCACCTCCACCTTCGCGGTGATTTCCTTCCCGCTGGTCGCGCTCGCCGTGATGCCGGAAGGCGTTGAGCACTGTTGGTGGTTCAGCAGATGCCCGGTGCCTCCTACGTCGCGCTCGCCGTGATGCCGGAAGGCGTTGAGCACATTTCGATGAACTTGACGCGCTTCGGGCTTTTCAGTCGCGCTCGCCGTGATGCCGGAAGGCGTTGAGCACTCCTTCTCGTCGACGCCGCCGTTGTCCCACATGTGCTGTCGCGCTCGCCGTGATGCCGGAAGGCGTTGAGCACTGATGTTCTCCGGGTACATCAGGTTGGACCGGCCAGTCGCGCTCGCCGTGATGCCGGAAGGCGTTGAGCACCGCCACACGGCTCCAGACCGGCACTCCAGGCGTCCGTGTCGCGCTCGCCGTGATGCCGGAAGGCGTTGAGCACACTCAGCCTTCCTCGGCGAACTTGCCGTCGAAGGTCGCGCTCGCCGTGATGCCGGAAGGCGTTGAGCACTCATCTGCACCCTGCGCAGCAAGGCGGAGTTCGCTGTCGCGCTCGCCGTGATGCCGGAAGGCGTTGAGCACCTCCGCCCGGCTGACGCATTCCGCCCAGAACCAGTGAGTCGCGCTCGCCGTGATGCCGGAAGGCGTTGAGCACTCACTATCAGGGCCCCAGCCTGTCGGACGCGTTGGTGTCGCGCTCGCCGTGATGCCGGAAGGCGTTGAGCACCGGCCCTCGCCGGCGCGCACCGCGAGCAGCCGCGCGGTCGCGCTCGCCGTGATGCCGGAAGGCGTTGAGCACGCCTCGATCTCCACACCGCGGGGCCGCCTCTGGGTGTGGTCGAGTCGCGCTCGCCGTGATGCCGGAAGGCGTTGAGCACGCGGCGGCCGTGTCCTCGCCGGCGACGGCGGTGGTTCGTCGTAAGCGTTCAGGGGGGATGCGCGGTTGAAGGAGGAGCAGGCCAGCAGCCGGCGGGAGGCTTGTCACTCGCTGAGGCGGCGTGGGACGTGGGACACGTCATGCCGTGGCCGAGGTTGACCCCAGGGATGCGCGCATCGCGGAGCTCGAGCGTCAGGTCGAGGAGCTGACTCGACTTGTGCAGGAGCTGCGGGAGCAGTTGCGGCGTAACTCGGGCAACTCAAACCGGCCACCGTCGAGCGATACGCCGGGGCAGAAGGCCGAGCGGCGCAGGCAGAGCGGGAGTGAGAAGAAGCGTGGTGGTCAGCCGGGCCACAAAGGCCTGACACGCGAGTTGATTGCCGAGGAGAAGGTGAGCGAGTTCAAGCACCTCTTCCTGTCCGCATGTGAGAATTGCTGGGCGCCCCTCTTACCTGAAGGCGGCACGCGGGTGCGGCGCTACCAGTCCGTGGAATTGCCGCCACTCAAGGCCCACGTCACGCAGTGGGTGCGCCATGGCGTGGAGTGCCCCAGGTGCCAGCATGAGACGTGGGCCAGCACCGCGCCGATTCCGACGTCGCCCTTCGGCCCGCGGCTGTCCGCGGTGGTTGGCCTTCTGACGGGCGTCTACCACCTGAGTCGGCGCTCGGCGGTGAGGCTTCTGGGGGATGTGCTGGGCATCGACATTTCGCTGGGGGCAGTGAGTGCCGTCGAGGCGCGCGTCAGCGAGGCAGTGACGCCCGCGGTGGACGAGGCCTGGGGCCGGGTGTTGTTGGCGCCGGTGAAGCACACGGACGGCACCCAGTGGCTTGAGGCCGGCCTGGCGCGCACGCTGTGGACAATCGCCTCGTCAATGGCCACCGTCTTCAAGATTCTGACGGACGGCAAGTCTCGGACGCTCGCGCCACTCTTCGGCCCCAAGCGCGGCGTCCTCGTCAGCGACCGCGCCACCGCGCTGAATTTCTGGGCCATGGAAGCGCGGCAGGTGTGCTGGGCCCACCTCTTGAGGAAGGCCGTTTCCTTCTCGGAGCGCGACGGGCCAGCCGGAGCGATTGGGCGCGAGCTACTCGACTACATCGGCATTCTCTTCGACTATTGGGGACGCCTGCGCAGCGGCCAGTTGCAGCGGGACACGCTGCGTGAGCGCATGGCCCCGGTGCGCACGCAGGTGGAAGCCCTGCTTGAGCGCGCGGTGGCAGCGAGGCTACCGCACGTCTCCGGCTCCTGTAAGGACATCCTCGAGCACCGAGCGGCGCTGTGGACTTTCGTCGACAGGGACGGAGTCGAGCCCACCAACAACCACGCGGAGCGTGAGTTGCGGGCCTTCGTCCTGTGGCGCAAGCGAAGCTTCGGCACCCAGAGCACCCGAGGGAACCTCTTCGCCGAGAGGGTGATGACGGTGGCGCATACCGCCCGCAAGCAGGAAAAGAATGTGCTCGAGTTCCTGACAGACTGCTGTACCGCCGCCCGGACGGGGATGCCTCCGCCCTCGCTCTTCGCCGCGCACTGAGCGCTACGCGGCCTTCTTTCCCATCGGGAAATAGCGAGTCGCATTTCGCTCACCGGCGCTGCGCACACGGCCCTCCTTCTTCAGCCGCATCATCGGCCGGTGCAACGTCCGAGACTTCTCGCCCATGCGAGCGGCCAGCACCGTCATCGTCTCGCCTGGGCACGCCTGTACCGCTTCGAGCAACCGCTCCGCGAGGTCGGCGACTGCGCTTGAGGTTCGCCGGATTCGCGTCCTCCGCCGTTGCGTCACCACGTCTGACGTGGGAGCCAGCGTTGCGAACGCCCGCTCCACTGCCGCCTTCACCAAGAGTTGCTGCGTCACCCAGTGCTCGCGGACCAGTCTTTCAATCTTCGCTTCCAGCGTCGCAGGGATTTTCGTGCTCATCCGCCACGGGTTGCACACCGCGACGACCGTCTCAACACCACCCCTGAACGGTTACCCCGTCAGTGCCTGGGCAAGCGGAGTATCCCCACCTTGGACAAGCTCGACCAGGAAACGGCCGCTTGGGAGCGGTGGGCCAACCGCCAGCGGCTCCGAATCCGCTGGCGGTTCACCATCCCCAAAGCCCGGGTGAGGTTCGGCTACGACCCGCCAAACTTCTCGCGGTCAGAGGATTAGGGTTTCCAGATGGACTTCATGAGGTCTGTATTGTCCTCAATGACCGCCTGGAAATGCTTGAGTTTGTCGAGACTGCGCATGCCTACATGCACCTGGAAGTGCGAACTGTCGGGGGAGCGGTAGAGTCCAATGGCGGCATCGTCCCCTTCGAACAGCATGCTGTGCCGCGGGTAGGGCAGCCGGACGAACCCCATCTTCTCAAGATGGTTGGCGACGTCCTTGGCAGGTGTCATTTCGCTGTCGCCCTGACGGTACAGGGCGCGGTGGGGAAAGCTCGGAAGGTAGACATGCTCCATTGCCCAGGCATAGAGCATGTCTCGGAAGCTGATGTAATCTCTGGTTAGTTTCGTCTTCCATGCATCAGGAAACAACGGAATCCGAACCACCTGAAAGTCCCCGTCTTCAGACGGAGCCTCTAGATCAAGCCAATAATGATAGGGGTTCAGTGGATCGGGATCTCCAAAAACAAAAAGGAATCGCCGCGGCGGAATGTCCCTCGCTTTGTTTCGATAGAGATCTGCAATGTCAAGTGGGTCGTTGACACTGACATGTGCAAGTAGCGCCCCTCCGTCCCTTCCCATCTCCAGCGCAAAGTCGCGGTAGACTTCGGGAAGCGGCTGGCCGAAGGCTGCTTCCACGTGATCGAGTTCCGCTGTTGAGATTCCTGCGAGTTGGTTGCTGTATCCTGGAGCGTAGCGCTCAAGCATTGCAATCAAGTCCATCATGGCTCAGGCGCACTCCTTGTGGTTGCTGCATAGCATTTCAGGGCATCCGCGTCCGTTTAGCGCGAAGAGGAGAATCAGAGCAGAATCAAAGGGATATGGGCAGCCGAGCAGCCATGCTCTCCGAAACGAGGTGGCTGGGAGCACTCTTTTGGGATGAAGAAGAGCACTCCGAGGACGAAGGTGGCTGAGGGACTGCGCGCGCGGGTGTCGGCCGGGGACATCCTGGAGGCCGCGCGCCGGCTGGGTGCGCTGCAGCGCTAGCGCAAGGTGGACATGGTGGCGCTGGTGGAGTCCACCGTGTCCGCGGTGACGCCCATGCCGGGCACGCAGACGACGGCCTTCGCAAACTACATCGCGCTCATCGGACAGAAGCTGTCGCCCAGTGCCTTCTTCGAGCGTTTCAGCCACGCCTTCGGGCAGTTGATGCGGGAGGTGGCAAACCGGGCCGTGCAGGTCGTGCGAGAGGCCATGGGCGAGGACAAGCCCTTTAACGAGTTGGGGGCGCTGCTGGAGGAATTCGCAGACGTACAGGCGGCCGACTCCACGTGCCAACTGCTGCAGCGGCTGGCGGCGGATGGGGCTCCATCCACCAGCGAGGCGAGGCCAGCGGCCTTCAAGTGGCACGCGCTGGTGCCTCTGCGCGACGAGTTGCCGGTGGCCGACGGGGTGACGCCCCAGCGCACCCAGGACACGCGCGCGCTGCCCGAGGAGGCGCTCGCGCCCGGTACGCTCACCTTCATGGACCTGGGGTACACGGACACCGGCCGCTTCATTGACGCGATTGGGGCCGGGGCCCACTCCGTGGTGCGGCTGAAGGTTCAGTATGACCCGAAGGTGCTGCGGGTGCACGTGGGCAAGGGCGAGCGCGTCCGGGCGCGCGGCCTGCGTCTGACAGACGCGCTCTTGCAGGGCGTCCTCCATACCGACGGCGGCGTCATCGACGTGGATGTGCAGTTGGAGAAGCACGGGCGCACGGCCCTCGCGCGCTTGGTGGCGCGAGCGCGAACGACGCAAGAGCGAGGCGTCCATTGGTAGCGACGGCTAAACCGGAAGCGGATGCATACCTGGGCAACACGCGATGGCCCTCCCGTTAATCTCCATCCAGTCAGGGGATTAGGGTTGCCTGATGGACTTCACGAGGTCTGTATTGTCCTCAATGGCCGCCTGGAAATGCTTGAGCTTGTCGAGACTGCGCATGCCTACGTGCATCTGAAAGTGCGAACTGCCGGGGAAGCGGTAGAGTCCAATGGCGGCATCGTCCCGTTCAAACAGCATGCTGTGTCGAGGGTAGGGCAGCCGGACGAACCCCATCTTCTCAAGATGGTTGGCAATGTCCTTGGCGGTTGTCGTTTCCTCGTCGCCCTGACGGTACCGAGCACGACAAGGGAAACTCGGCACGCAGACGTACTCCATTGCCCAGTCGAAGAGCATTTCTTGGAGACTAATGTAAGACTGGAGTAGCTTGGTCTTCCATGCGTCCTGAAACAATGGGAACTGTACTACCTTGAAATCTCCGTCTTCGGACGGAGCCTCGAGATCAAGCCAGTAATGAAAACGGGTGAGTGGGTCGGGGTCTCCGAAGATAAAGAGGAAGCGTCGCGGCGGAATGTCGTTGCTTGTTGTTTTGTATTTGTCCGCGTTGTCAAACGGATTGTAGGACTGAACATGGGCAAGCAGCGGCCCTCCATCCCTTCCCATCTCTAGCGCAAAGAACCGGTAGGCATCCGGGAGTGGCTGGCCAAAGGCATCTTCCAAGAAGTCGATCTCCGCGGTTGAGGCCCCTTGAATCTGGCTGCTACATCCAGGGGCATAGCGCTCAAGCAGTGCAATCAAGTCCCTCATGGCTCAGGAGCACTCCTTTTGATTCTCACACAGCATCTCGGGAATGAGTTTTTGACAGGTTTCGCAAGATGGGACTGTTTGTCCGTGTCCGAACTCTACTGACTCGCGTCTTGGTGCGCTGTTTTCGGTGCGCTCGTGGAACACCGCCACTGTAGTATCTAGCAGCGGCGAGAAGAAACGTTCGGACATGGTGCGAACTTTGTGCCCCCCTGCGCCGCCTGCCTGGAGGAGCTTTGGTGCAGCACATTCCCACTTTTGGCGTTGCTCTTTCTCGAGCCCTTCTCTTTGGCGCTGACTTATCTGAAATCCTTCAATGGACTCAAATGGCGTCGCGGCCACTGCTGCGCGAAATCCAGGCGTAGGCGCGCCTGAGCAGGTGACCAGCATTCGTGGTTTCTGCGGACACTTGCAAATGCAGATTCCAATCATGTAGCCGTCGATAGATGTGTTGAATTTGTTGTCTTTTCGCAGTATGGGTTTCATTTCATTGAGTCTGATGTTGATTTCATCCATCTCCTGGGTCAGTCTGCTGTCGTCGGCTTTGAAGCGGTCCTGAATTGGCGCCATCTCCTTTTTGAGTTCGCCTTTGGTTGTGGTGATTTTGCTCTTGAGTGAAGTGAATGTGGCATGTAGTTCGAGCTTGTTTGGTGCCGCTCCACGCAGTTGCTCGTGGAGTCGCTTCATCTCCGCCTCCATTTGAGGGACGCCAGCGGAGTCGTTCCTCTCTTGAGTCATTTCTAGCAACTTGGCGTTTACCTGCTTCCGCTCTTCTCGCAGACGAAGATACTTCTCGATAAGCGGTCGCTGTTCATGAAGCCTCTTCATGAGCTCCATGAAGACCGTCTCACTCAATGCAACGGCTTCATCCGTCTCGTGGACGCGATGGCTTTCGACGGACTTTCCGCAGGCTGTGCACCGGGTGTCGTCCCCGTAGGCAAAGGCGGTCCGTCCGTTGGACATGAAGCTGGTGTTGTAGGTATTCCCGTTGTGGAGGGTGACGTCGAGGAATCGCACGACGCCCTTTCCCTCCACCTTCACGTCCACGCTGCCGCTGCCCCAGGCCATCTTCCCCTTGAACTTGGAGGAGATGAGGCCACCCGCCGTCCCCGGCTCGTCTCCGGAGCTGACGCTCAGCTCGGAGTCCGTCAGCGCCACCGGTTGGCCGCCGATGGTGACGCTCTTGCTGCCCTTGGTGAGCATGGCGTCCTGGGCCGAGTTGACGAAGGGCGTGGGCACCGGCCCGCCCGGCGTCGGCACCTTGCAGACGTCAGGTGCCGCGGAGGTGTGCGTGTTCCCGCTCCCCTTGTGCAGGATGGAGCGGCCATTGGCGTAGACCTTGCTCACGGTTCCCCCTGGTCGTTGCGAATCATCTCCACGATGCAGGCGCCGATGCGCCCGTTGTCGGCACTGCCATAGACGAGTGTCCTGCGTGCGCTGGGCTGGCGCCAGCGCGCCCGGTGCAGGGCCACGCCCAGCATGACGGGGCCCGCGCCGGCGCCCGCGTCTCCCAACCCTTCGCTCGCGACGTGGACGCGCAGGGGCTCGGGCATGAGGCCAGCGTTGCGCAGGTAGGCGCGGGAGAACTCTGTCGCCCAGAACGAATCCCCAGGCTGGCAGGCCAGGACTGCGTCCACGCGCCGCCCGCCCGTTGCAGAGTCCCGCCGTAGGGCATGGAGGACTTCCGTCAGCCCCTCGGCCAGGCTGGGGCGGCCCTGTGTGAAGGGCTTGGGCTCCACCGCGAGCGCCGTGCCCAGCAGGGTGCCCGTGGCCTCCAGCTTCAGGGACTTGTGGGCTGCTGGCCGCGCCAGGGCGACGAAGCCCGCTGCCTCGCCCGGAATCCTCCCGTCCGGATTCCGGCGGCCCAGGTTCAGTCGTACGTCCACGAGCGCCTTCAGGGAGTCGCCGTCAGTCAGCGAGTCCACCGCCCCCACCAGGGCCAGCGAGGAGGCCCTGCCAGCGCGCAAGTCCTTCTGGGCCGAGGCCAGCGCCTCGAAGAAGGCGGCCCGCCCGGCGGCGTGTATCTGTACGACGTCCAGCCGCCCCTCCGTCTCGGCGAGGAGCGCCGACACCAGCGCTTCCTCCTCTACGCGGGCGCCCAGCCCTGGCTCTGGCAGTCCGAGGTAGAGCGGCACACGCCCGGGAGGAAGCGCGTCCAGGAGCGGCCGCACTCCGGCGAGCGCTTGCCGGGCCAGGGCCACCATCCGCTCCGTGCGAGAGAGGGCGGCGTCGAGGAGGCTCAACCGCGAGGCCCGCACGGGCTCGGCCACCTCGTCCAGCTCCTCCGTCTCCGCGAAGCGCACGAGGCCCGCGCGCAGCGAGGCCAGCGTCAGGTGCGTCGAGGTGCCCACCGGCGTGCAGAGGCCCATGCCCACCACCTGCGCTCCACTCACGGCGCGTCCTCCCAAGGTTCCATGAGTCGCACGGTGCTCACCTCATGCAGGGCGAGCTGCCGGTGCGCCGGAAACGTCGCGCGCCAGGTGAGGACGAGGCGGCCCTCGTCCGGCTCCAGGAGCACCGTGTCCAGCAGCATTCGCCGTTTCGCTCGTCGCATGGCGAAGGTGCAGCGGGCCAGGAGCCGGTGCGTGGGGAGGTGGAAGGCCAGAGGCCCGTTGGGCGAGATGCCCTCCAACACCACCGGCTCCCCGCCCTGGAAGTGGGTCGATGCCCGCAGGCCGTCGGGGGCGGCGTGGAAGAAGCGCGCGTCGAAGTCCCGAGGCCAGAGGGGAGCGCGCTTCTCCACCCAGTCCGCGTCGTAGGTCCCCGCCCAGCCCAGGCGTGGTTGCCAGTGCCGCGCCACCGGGCCGAAGCCGCAAGGTGGGGGCCTGTCCGCCCAGCCACGCACGAGGGCCTCGGGCGCCTCGATGGAGGGGAGGGGCTTCTCCAGCGCCTCCTTCGCGCTGGCGTAGTAGCCCCGGCCCACGGGGTTGCGTGCCTCGTAGCCCGAGGCCGTGGTGCCGCCGAAGGCGTACTCATAGCGCAGCGGTAGGGACTCGAAGGGCAGGGCGTCCGAGGCGCTCAGCCCCATGGGGCCGCGGTACCAGACGCGGGTGCCCGAGACGGTGGCCTGCTTCTCCAGCGTGCCCACTCGCACCGTCACCTGGGTGCGCGTCACCTTGCGGCCTCGGGGGGCCCACGCCTGACCGTGCAGCAGCACGTCGGTGCCCGGCCGTGCGTAGGCCGACTGTGACTCGTAGCGCAGGCTCGATTTCTCCGGCTCGCCCCAGTACGTGTCCGTCGTGACGGGCTGCGCTTGCTCCTCGCACACCGCCAGCGGCGCGTCCGTGGCGCGCCCGGCCGGGGGCAGGACGAAGCTGCCGGAGACGACGAGGACGAGGCACTCCTCGCCCTCCTTCGTCAGTGAGAGGAAGTCAGTGACCGCGAAGGGCGTGAAATTCTCCAGAGCAGGCATGGGTGTCAGCGCAGGGTAGAGGTCAGCGGCGTGGTACGGACGCGGGCCGCGGTGGCGCGGACCCGGGCGAGCGCGTCGCGTTGGCGGTGGGTGAACGCGCGGGTGGGGATGCGGTGCTGCCCCCGGGTGCGGAGGGCCAACTCCCTGGCCAGCACATGGCGTCGGCGCATGGGGCTGGACGCCAGCGCCTCCACCAGCGCCGGGCCGCTGATGGGCTGGCCCAGCAGGTAGCGCGTGCCCTTCTCGAAGCGTGCATGGTTTTGCCCCCACCAGCCCTCCACTGCGGCCACATCCGGCCAGGGCAAGTCGTCCTCCGGCCTGGGCACCAGGTCGGCGTCGAGACTCTCCTGCTCGTCCGGTGGCTCTGGCGCGCCTTCGGGCCTCTCTCCCGGAGGCAGGGCACAGGCGCCCTCCAGGCGCAGGCCCGTCATGGCCGAGAAAGCCTCTCCGGCCAGACGCGCCACCTCGGGCACGGCGAGGTACCTCACGCAGGCCTCCATGGCCGCCACCCGGCCACTGAAGCCCAGGGCCCAGAGGGCGTAGGCGCGCAGCTCGGCGGACTCCAGCAAGTCCACCAGGGTGGAGGTCTCCGCCTCGTCGCCGCCCAGCGCCAGCAACACCATGGCTTCCGGGGCATGTGCGCCGGGCGCTTGCACTGCCTGACGACAGGCTTCCCAGGCCAGCCGCACTCCCGAGGCGAGCCCCGCCTCCATGGCCGCCGCACGAATGCCGGGGTGGGCCGAGTCGAGCAGCGCGGGTAGGTGCCTGCGCGCCACCTCCTCCGGCAGCGGCAGGGCCCCACGCAGGGCCGCGACGCGCGCCCGCGGCTCGTCATGGGTGAAGAAGCGCGTCAGCACCTCCATGGGGGCTTCCTGGCGGAAGGCCAGCGCCTCCAGCACGCCCGCCTGGAGTGTCGTGTCCTCCAGTTTCAGCAATTCGAGGAGGCGAGGGGCCAGCCCTGGCGCCTCACTCACCTCGAACGCCCGGAGAATGGCGGCACGGGCTGGCGCTTCCGCCCCTCGCAGCCGCACCAGCACCTCGTCCACCTCGCCCAATGCCAGCAGTGCATGGGTTGCTGCCGAAACGCGCGGCGCCTCTTCCGAGTCGAAGGCCGGGAGCAGCACGGCGTCGAGCGCGGACGTGTCCTCCAGCCCCTCCAGGTGCGCCAGCAGCCGTTCCTCGCGCGTTGCCGTCTCTTCGAGGGTGAAGTCCGGCGCCTCCAGCGTCCTCTCCCATTGCTGCCAGCGAAACGCTGCCTCGTCGAGATGCTCCTCCAGCACGTCCACCAACAACATGGTGCCTTCTTCCCCCTCGATTCCCGAAAGCATAGTCGCAAGGGCTGACATGGGGAAAACCCTCCCTGCTCCACTCGCGGCAGGGGCGTGAGAGCCATTGACCTTCGGAGGCAATGTGCTCGGTGGTTGCCGTTCGCGGAGGCGATAGACCGGCCTCCGGGCAGGACATGAGGAGCGTCCCCCCTGGTTGAACGTCCCCGCCGGGAGGCTGATGAGGAACACCTCGACGCGACGGCGAGGGCGAGCACCCGGCGCCCTTGACTTCACGTTCGAGGAAAGCGCGGAGTTGAAGGTGGGCGGGGCTTGGTGCTAACCCCTCGGCTGCCCATGCCACGCACGACGACCATCGAGCTCTATAAGGAAGAGATGAAGTTCTCGGCCGGGCACTTCACCATCTTCTCCGCGACGCGCCGCGAGAACCTGCACGGCCACAACTTCACCATCTATGTCGCGCTGACGGGCGAGGTCGCCGACAACGGCATGCTCTCGGACTACGGGCCTCTGAAGCAGGCCATCATCGCCCGCTGCCGCGCCTGGAACGAGACGTTCTTTCTTCCGGAGCGCTCGCCCCACCTGGCGCTGGAGCGGGACGCGAAGGGCAATGTCCTGGCGCGCTTCAACGGGGAGGAGTTGCACTTCCTCGCGCGCGACATCACGGTGCTGCCGGTGGAGAACGTCACGCTCGAGGAACTGGCGCGCATCTTCGGCGAGGAGATGGTGGGAGACGGCACCGCGCTGCGCGAGGACCGCGTCACGCGGCTGGTCGTGAAGTGCGCCTCCGGTCCGGGACAGTCGTCGTCCTGGGTGTGGGAGGCGCCATGACGGACTGGGCCGTCGTCACAGGCGCCAGCCGGGGTATCGGACAAGCCCTGGCCGCGCGCTTTCGCAAGGAGGGCTGGGGCGTGCTGAACCTGGCTCGCCAGCCCAGCCAGGTGCCGGGCGTCGTAGACCTGAGCGTGGACCTGGGCTCGGAGGATTGGGAGCCGCGCGTGGAGGCCGCGCTGCGCGACACCGTGGGACAGGTCCAGGGGCGCGTCAGCCTGGTGCACAACGCGGCCATCTATGACCATGACGACGCGATGGCGCTGACCGCGCGGCAGCTTCGCCGGGTGCTGGAGGTCAATGTCGTCGCGCCCGCCGTGCTCAACCGCCTGACGCGGCCCTACCTGGGGGAAGGCTCGTCCATCCTCTACGTGGGCTCCACGCTCTCGGAGCGGGCCGTGCGCGGCAGTGCGTCGTATGTGACGTCGAAGCACGCGCTCGTGGGGCTGATGCGCTCCACCTGCCAGGACCTGGCGGGCACGCGCATCCACACCGCCTGCGTGTGCCCGGGCTTCACGGACACGGAGATGCTGCGCGAGCACCTGGGGGACGACGTGGCGCGCGCCGCCATCATCTCCTCGAAGTCGACCTTCGGGCGCCTCATCACCCCGGAGGAGATCGCCCACGTCATCTACTTCTGCGCCACCACGCCCACCGTGAATGGCGCGGTGCTCCACGCCAACCTGGGGCAGGTGGAGACCTGAGGGCTCAGCCCTCGGCCGGGTAGACGGTGCACTGCGAGGTGCACGTCTCCGACACGCGCAGCTTCACCACGCGCGCGGTGGCGAAGCTCAGCCGCTCGAATATCCAGGCGGCGAGCAGCTCGCTGGTGGGGTTCTCCAGGCCGGGCACGTCGTTGAGCAGCCGGTGGTCCAGCTGCGCATGCAGCGGCTGCCACGCGGCGTTGAGCTCCGCGAAGTCGACAATCCAGCCGAGGTGCGGGTCCACCGGCCCCCGCACGGTGATTTCGATGCGGTAGCTGTGCCCGTGGACGCGCGAGCACTTGTGGCCGGCGGGGACATTGGGGAGGCGGTGCGCGGCCTCGAAGGTGAACTCCTTCGAGATTTCGGTCACCAGCGAGGCTTTCTTCATCGAAACGGGCTCCATTGGACCGGCTTTCTACCCATGTTTGCCTCCAGGCGTCGAGCCAAGACGCGGCCCTGCCCCCGCCGCGCGTGCGTACAGCATGATGTGGCATGTAAGGCGTGCGCGGCGCCGGACGAGGCGGTGGCGGCACCTGAGCGGCCGAGCGTGAAGCAGGGCAAGCAGACGCGGGAATACCATGATGTGCCGCGCGCGCCGCTGCTGATGCTGCGCTTCTCGTTCGACGCGCCAGTCGTCCGCGGCGCGGTGCTGCGGTAGTTGGGACACCGGCGTCATGGAGGACGC
Source organism: Pseudomonadota bacterium (assembly GCA_023426545.1). GTDB lineage: Bacteria > Myxococcota > Myxococcia > Myxococcales > Myxococcaceae > Myxococcus. The sequence goes on along the minus strand of JAFAAN010000030.1, from coordinate 16,227 downwards.
GCTCGGGGGCTCGCGCCAAGGGGCCGGGCGGAGGTGGCGCGGGGCATCGCCCTGCGGCAGACGGAGGAGGCGGCCTCGCGAGGTGGGATGACGTCAGCAGGGGCGACGCGGCGGTGAGGCTCGCGGGGGCGCCTGCCGGCGCTGGCCTTGCGTGAAGATGAGGTGGTTCGGCTCGACGCTCGTTCCGAACGAAGGAGGTCAGTCACGGTGAGTCCGTCCCTTCTTGCGAGACCTGCCAGGAATTGCTTCCAGAGATGTTGTGCGACAATCACAAGGAGTGCGCCTGAGTCATGGACGAATTGCTCGAACTGCTCGAACGGTATGCACCTGGATACCGTGGTCAGATCGACGGGTACCCCGATCTGCTCCTGGATGAGCTGGAGGAGACCTTCGGGCGAGCGCTCCCAGCCAGCTACCGTGGCTTTGCCCAGGTCATGGGGGCCAGGGGTGGGGCGGTGCTGTCCATGGTGTCGGCCTATGATCCATTGATGGACGTCGCTGCCCTCTATCGGGTCATGCCCATGGAGATGCCGCCCCGAAGGTTTCTCTATCTGTTTGGTGATCCCTCCCCTCTGGCACCTACGCCGTACTGGCTCGACCTGGAGGCTCCGTCAGAGGGGGATGACTGCCAGGTGGTGCGGATGCCTCTGGGCGAGCACACCTGGAAGACGAAGCTGTCCCGGGACTACGTGGGCCTGCGGGAGTTGCTGTTCCTTTGGGCAATGGAGCAGGTCCACATGCCGCGATTTCCCGCCCAGGCCTTGTATCAGCGGGGGCCGGGGCAGCAGGCCTCTACCGGGGAGGATGTCGCCCACATCCTGGAGAAGACAGGCTTCAAGCGGCTGCCCTACCCGCGACACAGCATGTTGTTCGAACGGGAAGACGGCGCCGTTCGGCTCTATCGCCCTCCCGAGGGGATGCACTTCGATATCCGTGTCGCGATGCGGAACCCCGACCTCCTCGCGCGTTTCCAGGCGCTCATCGAGGACCATACCGACCTGGAGAAATTGGTGATGAACGCCGGGCGACCCGTAGGGGGAGGCGCAATCGGCTGAGGATGAGGCTCAGCCTGGATGAGAAGGCGCATCCCAACTGACGGCCGGGGCTGGCCGGTGAGATGTGCGCGTTCGTCCGATTCGCATCAGCTTCGACTCCAGGCCCGAAGCCTCCATCGCGGGTTCCGTTCATGAAGCCACACAGGTCAGCGTGCCCCGGTGCGTGGACACGGGGGAGGCGTAGCTTGCGCCGGACGCATGGCCACCCTGGGCACTCCATCAGCTTCCTGGCTCACGCGCGGCGCGCTGTTCAGCGGCAAGCTGCTCGTCATCGCGGCGGCGGTGGTCGCTTCCGTGCTGCTGCTGGCGCAGCTGTACCTCATCGTGCTGCCTTCGGTCGTGGCCCTGCTGCTGGCGACCCTGCTGTATCCGCCCGTGCGGTGGCTGTCCGCTCGCCGTGTGCCGCGCGCCCTGGCGTCCTTGCTGGCCCTGCTGGTGCTGCTCCTCGTGCTGGGCGCGGGCGGGTTCATCCTGCTGCCCCGTGTCGTCCGCGAGGTCAGCGCGGCCGGTGGCAATCTCCAGGCGGGCGTGGAGGCCGCCATCGGCTGGCTCACCCGCGAGCTACCTGTCTCCCGTGAGCAGCTCGACGACATGTGGCGGGAGGCGCTGTCCTACCTGAAGGCGAACGTGGGCCGCATCACCACGGGCGTCCTGGCAGGGGCCAACCTCGCCGCGCGGGCGGTGGCGGGCGGGCTGCTGACGCTGACGTTGCTGTTCTTTTTCGTGAAGGACGCGGAGAAGCTCGTGGGCTGGGTGCTGGCGCGGGTCTCTCCCGCTCGGCGGGACACGGTGTCCGCGGTGGGCAAGCGCGCCTGGAAGACGCTCAGCGGCTACCTGCGAGGTATCGTCATCATCGCCATGGTGGACGCGGTGGGCATCGGCGTGGGCCTGGCGCTCATTGGCGTGCCGCTCGTGCTGCCGCTCGCGGCGCTCACGTTCCTGGGAGGCTTCTTCCCCGTGGTGGGGGCCACCGTGGCGGGCAGTATCGCGGTGCTGGTGGCGCTGGTGACGAGCGGCCCGCTGGATGCGCTGCTCACATTCCTCGTGGTGCTCGGCGTGCAGCAACTGGAGAGCAATGTCCTGGAGCCAGTGGTGATGGGCCGGGCGGTGCCGCTGCACCCCGTGGTCATCCTCCTGGCCATCACCGCCGGAGGCGTCCTCTTCGGTATCGCGGGCGCCTTCCTCTCCGTCCCCGTGGCGGCGGTCCTGTCCGCGATGGGCAACGAGCTGCGGCTGCGCAGCGAGGCCAAGGCGCTGGAGCGACCCTCCACGCCTTCTCCGCCCTGAGCGAACGGGCCGTGCCAGGGACAGGGGCTCCGCGCGCCGTCAGGGCCCGCTCAAGGGAAGCGGTCCACCACCAGCGCGTTGGTCCAGGGCCGCGCCCGGGTGTAGCCGGGCCGCGAGCCGATGGCCTTGGGCATGCCATCCTCGTTCCCCAGCAGGAAGCACACGGGGTACTCGGTCCCGTCTGGTGTCCGCACGCGCGTGTACCGGCCCGTGATGTTCTCGCCTTCCGTCCAGACCTGTCCGTAGACCAGCGTTCCGGCGGGCAGCCACTGCATGGGCGCTTCGAGCTGGCTGATGATGGGGCCATCGCGGACGACGATGTGGATGTCCTCCCGTCTGGCGTCATACGGCTGATGGATGTCGAATAGGAGATGTCCATTGGCTCCTACGTGGAGTTCGAGCTCCTTCATGGCCAGCAGTGCTTCAGGAGGGCAGTTCGCGGGAGAAGACCTCTCCTGTGCTCCCGAGCAGGCCATGAGGCCCGCGGCCGTGGTGGCCAGCAGGTAGCGGTGGAGGCGGGGAGCACAGTGGAGGAGAGGCTCGGTCGTGGGCATGGCGTCCTCCCACCCCGGCGGTGAGATGGCGCGGAATGAGCTGGCCGTGGTGGGGAGCGCAGTGTCGACGCTCCCGTGCGCGGATTCCAGCCATCGAGGTGTCGTGACGTCGCCCGGCACGATGCTCGGGCTGGTGGTGCCCATCAGTGCCCAGGCTCCCCCAAAGGCCAGTACCAGGGCGCCACACGTCGCCACCACGAACTGGCGGGGCCGCCGCCATGGGGGCGCTTCGGGGCCCGGCTCGGTGACGACCTCCGCGAAGACTCGATGACGGCGCCAGCGGCGCTCCCGGTATTGCTGCACGCGGGACTGCCGCCGCGCTTCGGGTTGGAGCCAGCCCGCTCCCGCCGCCGGACGGCTGGGTTCTTCCTGGGTGGTTCGCGTGTCGGAGTTGGGGCCGGCGTACCACGCGAACAACGGCGAGTCCCAGTCGGTTCCTGCTCGCGACAGCATGCGCTCGACTTCGCGGGCGAGGCTGGCGGCGCTCCCGGGGCGTGTCTCAGGGGAGAACGCGAGCAGCCGGTGGATGCATTTCGCGAGCGAACCGGGGACTCGTGGATTGAGCGCACGCACGGCCTCACAGGGCAGCAGGTCTTCGCTCAGTCGCGCCCGGGGATACTGCTCCACCAGCAGCCGATAGAAGGTGACTCCGACGGCGTACAGCTCGTCCGCGACTGTGTAGTGGTAGCGCTCGGTGGGGGCTCCCAGATGGGCCTGCATGCTCCAGTGGAGCGCTTGTGGACTGCGATAAGGCCCTGTTCCGGGCGGCAGCCGGGCCGTGGAGGTCAGCATCCGCGCCTGGGGATGCCAGCCAGCGCCCCAGTCCAGGAGCACCAGACGTCCACGCGCGTCCACGCGGACGTTGTCTCCCTTGAAGTCGCGGTGCAGCACGCCCTGGCGGTGCGCGGCGGCCAGCGCCTTGGCCGCCTGCCACAACAGTCCGCCGACCTGCCGCGCCGTGGGGTTGCGTGCTCGGGACCAATCATAGAGCGAGGCGCCCCGCACGTACTCCATGAGGAGGTAGGGGTAGCAGACGGAGCCCGCCTTCCACGCCCCGGCCTCTTTCATTCGCACCACGCCAGGGTGCTTCACGCGTTGGAGTGCCTGGGCCTCGCGAGGGAACCGCTCGTCATGGGGCGTGTGCGCGAGCTTCAAGGCATAGCGATGGCGGCCAGTGGGCTCGCGTACCGCATACACGGTGCCGTTGCCGCCGCTCCCCAGCCGCTGTTCAACGCACCAGCGTTCAATCCGGGTTCCCGGAGGCAGGGCTTGCGGTGACAGGACGGCGACAGGATACGTCAGCTCCTCGGCGGTCGTGGGCACGATGCGGTCTCCCGTCCTTGGGTCAGAGTTTCAGCCGCGCCCAGCGCACGCTTCGCCGCCGCGTCGAGTCCAGCAGCTCCAGCGAGTAGAGGCCGGGAGACTTGTTCGAGGTCCGGCGCCACTGGGCCACAAGAACCGAGTGTTGGCCGGGGCGCAGCCTTGCTTCCAACATCAACAAGGGCAGTTCCATCCCCTCTCCAGAAGGCTGGCCATCAGGAGAGAGAGGTATCAGGCGGGCCAAGCTTGGCAGTGAGACTGCTGCGTCCTGCGGGCTCTCTAACTCCACTGCGAGCGCCGTCCAGGTCTTGGTGTAGTACGCATCGAGCCGGACGACTTGCCAAGCAGTCCCGCTGACGTTGGTGCCCAACCAGCGGGTGACGACGCCCGCGCGCTCAATAGCCCCCGAGAGGATGGCCCCCGCGAAGCCCTGCTGGGGAATGGGGCGCCGCGCGGAGGCAAGCCGCGTCTCCAGCAGCGCATTGCGCTCACGAAGTGCCGCGAGCTCGGCCTCCAGTTGCTCCACCGTGGCGGGTTGGCGGCGGAAGTCCACCACTGCGTCGACGGTGCCTGTCTCCGTCACCAGCTCCAGGACGAGGCGCTGGGGCGCCGCGGCGTCGATGAAGCGGAGCACGAGGGGTGGAACACCTGTCTCCGGCATGGGAACCGTGGGCTTGAGCAGCAGGTGGTTCGGAGTCACGTCCAGCCGGGTGAACAGGCCGCCCAGTTCCTCGGGGAGCGCGGCCTCCAGTTCGATGGCCGAGTCGAACAACACCGTCGTCACCACACCGGGCGCCAGCCGGAGGCGCTGCACTGGAGCACCTTGCCCTACGCTCAACGCCACGTTTCGTTCGATGCGGCGCCATCGCTTCGTGTCCTGCGTCTGGGCCAGGGCCGCCGTCCCCAGCAGGAGCACCACCGTCGCCATCGCCAACGAGCCAGGGGGGAACACGCAGGGGCAACCTCCAGGGTTCTACCCTACTCGATGGGAGTGACACGGACCGCCTCGATGCGCATCGCAGGCGCGGAGGGGGCTGTGGCACTCCCCGAGCCCCTGTGTCTACCTCAAAGGTTGACTGAGTGACGATTGACCCGGAACGCCGGATGGCATTCCGCATCCGCGGGAACGGGAGAAAAAGCACGGGGCCGCGATGGGATGCACCGGCTGTTGGCGTCTTTCCTATCGAGCGCCGCCATCAATACCCCCGGGGAGGTATCCACCGCCTTCCGTGGCGTCGCTATGAGGGAGCGCCATGGGAGAGCAGAGCGCGTCTCGCCTGGAGGGCGACCGCTATCAGCACCTTTTGAGCGGGTACGAGCTGCTCCGGCTGCTCGGCAAGGGCAGCCCCTTCGAGCACGGCTACATCGAGCACCCGGATGCGGGCTCGGCGGACGACGTGACGCTGCACACCCGGCAGGGTTCCGGCGTGGCCAGCCGCTCCATGCAGGTGAAGTGGCACGTCGACCATCGGGGGACCTGCCCCCTGTCCGGGCTGGTGGCGCCACCTCGGAAGGGAAGCTCCCCATCCAGGTGCGCGAGCAGCTCCGGCGCGCACGCAACGAGTGCCGTACGGCCGTCACGCACCTCGTGCTCTACGCGCCCGCAGTGTGCTGCCTGCTCCTGGGGCAGCGGCTCAACTCGGTGGGCTCGGTTGTGTCCCAAGAGCGCCCCGGTGACGGTGGCTATGCCCCAGCGCTCACGTTGCAGGCGGCGTGAGTGTCGTTCCGCCGATTCGAGTCCAGTTCCGCAGAACCTGCCGCGTTTCATGACCTCGCCTCGGAAAGGCTTCGCGAATGCCTGTCATTGACCTGCTCTTTCCCGTGCAAGGCGGCCCGGTGCCGCTCGACCACGGCTATCTCCTGTTCTCCGCGCTCTCCCGCCACATCCCCGCACTGCACGAGCGCACGGACATCGGGGTGTTCTCGCTCCGGGGCGTGAGCAACACCCGGGAGCTGCTCTACCTGGGCCGAGGCACGCTGCGGTTGCGGTGCTCCACCGAGGCCGTGGCCGCGCTGCTTCCCCTCGTGAGCGCGCCGCTGGAGGTCGCGGGGCGGCGGCTGTCTCTGGGGGCGCCCTCGCTGTATGCGCTGGAGCCCGTGGCCTCGCTGTCCGCGCGGCTGGTCACCTTCAAGCACGCGATGGACGAGGCTTCCTTCATCACCGCCGCCTCCAAGTCGTTGGCGGTGCTCGGCATCCAGGCCACGTTGAAGGTGGGGCGCCGGCGCATCGTGCGCATCGCCGGCAAGAAGGTCGTCGGCTTCGCGCTGGAGCTGCATGGGCTGTCGGCCGAGCACTCGCTTCTCGTGCAGGAGCACGGGCTGGGCGGACGCCGCCACATGGGATGCGGTCTCTTCCTGCCCCCGGGCCGAGCGGCGCGTGTCCAGTCCCGAGGGGAGGCCGCGTGAGGCGGCTGCTGGCGAAGAGCACCGCCACGCCCGACAGGCCCGAGGGCGAGGCCACGCTGCTGGGGCACACCGCCCTGGTGCTGGCGTCCGCGCGGCGGCTCCTGGAGCACCGGGGCCGTGCATCTCTCCTGGCGGCGGGACTCGACCCGGCGCTGGAGCCCCGGCTGCGGCGCATCGTCCTGCTCGCCGCCGCGCTCCACGACCTGGGCAAGTGCAGCGAGCACTTCCAGTCCATGCTGCGCCGAACGCGCAGCGCCCCGCAGCTTGTCCGCCATGAAGCGCTCTCGTTGTGGCTCTGCTGGCCCGGCCAGCCCCTCTCCGCATGGCTGCTGGGCGGCATGAGTGCGCCGGACCTGTGCCTGGCGCTGGTCTGCGTGGCGTCCCATCATCGGAAGTTCCAGACAGAAGCCTTCGCGCCTGACGGTGCTGGCGCGGGGCTCACGCTGGAGCTGCTGGTCCATCACGAGGACTTCGCCCGGACGCTGGCGCGAATCGCCCAGGAGCTGGAGCTGTCCGCTCCGCCGGTGTTCACGGCGCCCCTCGTGCTTCGCGCCACGCGGAAGGAGCACCCGCGCGACCAGCTCCAGGCATGGCAGGACGACTTCGAGCGCGCCGTGCCCGCTGACGCCCTGGACGCGCGGCTGCTGGCCGTGTGCAAGGCGCTGGTGCTCGCAGCGGACGTCGCGGGCTCGGCGCTTCCTCGGAGCGGAGAGAAGCAGGACTGGGTGGACCGCCAGCTCATGGCGCCCCATCCCGCTGATGCCCTGCGCGCCGTGGTCGAGCGTCGCCTCGCGGGACGGGCGCCTCGCCCCTTCCAGGAAGCGGTGGCTCGGAGCACGGCGCCCCTGACCCTGGTCCGCGCGGGCTGTGGCAGCGGCAAGACGGCCGCCGCGTACCTGTGGGCCGCGACTCAGCACCCCGGCCGTCCGCTGTGGCTCACCTATCCCACGATGGGCACGGCCACCGAGGGCTTCCGGGACTACCTCCACGGCGCGGACGTGGATGCCCGCTTGCAGCACTCGCGAGCGGAGGTGGACTTCGACATCTTCGGGCTCCGGGATGGCGTGGCGCCGGGGACGGGCTCGCGTGACCAGGACCGGCTCGACGCGCTCCGCTCCTGGGGGGTGGACGCGATGAGCTGCACGGCCGACACGGTGCTCGGGCTCGTCCAGAGTCAGCGGCAGGGGCTCTATGCCTGGCCCGCACTCTGCGCGGCCTGCGTCGTCTTCGACGAAATCCATGCCTACGATGAGCGGCTCTTCGGCTGCCTGCTGCGCTTCCTCGAAGCCCTGCCCGGAATCCCCGCGCTGCTGATGACCGCCAGCCTGCCCGCCGCGCGGCTCGGCGCGCTGCGCGACCTGTGCGAGCGCGTCCATGGCCGCAGCCTCGCGGAGGTCGAGGGGCCGGAGGACCTGGAGGCGCTGAAGCGCTACCAGCGCGCGGACGTCGAGCAGCCGTGGCCGCTGGTGACGCGGTGTCTTCAGGATGGCGGCAAGGTGCTCTGGGTCAGCAACACGGTGGAGCGGTGTATGAAGACCGCCGAGGCCGCCGCGTCGCAGGGCGCCCGCGCGCTGCTGTACCACAGCCGCTTCCGCTACGAGGACCGCGTCCGCTGTCATGGAGACGTCGTCGCCGCCTTCGCGGAGGAGGGGCGCGCCGTCCTCGCCGCGACGACGCAGGTGGCGGAGATGAGCCTGGACCTGTCGGCGGACCTGCTCATCACCGACCTGGCGCCCATTCCCGCGCTCATCCAGCGCCTGGGGCGGCTCAACCGTCGCAGTACGCCCGAAGCGCCCGCGCGGGTGCGTCCCTTCGTGGTGCTGCCTTTCGACGGCGCACCCTACGCCGCGCCGGAGCTGCGCGACGCGCGTGCCTGGCTGGAGCGGCTGGGAATGGGCGAGCTGAGCCAACGCGACCTGGTGGCCGCGTGGGTGCCACCCCAGGGCGCGGAGGCGCCGCGGAGGACTTCCAGCACCTGGCTGGATGGGCGCTTCGACACCTGGCCTGCCCCGTGCCGCGACGGAAGCCCCAGCCTCACGGTCCTCCTGGAGGAGGACGCCCGGAAGGTCCTGGCCGGAGTGGTGAGCGCCCACAAGGTCACCCTGCCCATGAACCTCCCTCCCGAGTCCTTCAAGTGGCGTGCATGGCCCCGCCCGGGCCGACTGCCGTACCCCATCCCTCCAGCGGGAGCGCTGGACTACGACGAGTTGCGAGGTGCCCGATGGCGAAAGCCGTGAGCCCCAGGAAGAAGGCGCCGCCTGCTCCGCTCTCCATCCGGCTGTACGCGCCGGGAATGACGCCGCTGCTGCGAGCGGGCGCGGGCGGGCTGGCCGCATCGCTCCGAGCCATCCTCGGGAGCGCCTCACCGTGGGCGCCCTGGCCCTCCCCGGTGCGGCTGGGGCCCGGCACGGCCACGGTGGAGCGGGAGGCCATCCTCCTGGACTGGGGCGGCGAGGCCCCCGAGGCCACGCTCAAGCCGCTGTTCGACGCGTCATTCCGGGTGAGGCAGGGCTTCATCGACCTTCCGGGCACGCGGCGGCCCGGCGCCCCCGAGCCTCGGCCCGAGCTGGCCGCCGCGCTCCATGAGGCGCTGAAGGTGACGTTCCTCCAGCACGGCAAGTCGACACAGGGCGGTGCGCGCAAGCGCGTTACCTTCGAGGTGGGGGACCTGCCCGTCGTCGTCGAGTCGCAAGTGTATGCGTCCTTCGTCCATCAGGACGCATGGCGGAGCGTGCTCGAAGCGTTGGATTCGGGAAGCACGGTGCTGGCGAGCTGGGCCTACCCCGGCGCGGCGGAGCGGCACATCGGCGTGCGCGTCACCAAGGTGGAGTACACGGCACAGGAGGCGCTCTGTGCGTGCTTCGCGCTCGTGGGCTGTGTGTCCTACAAGCTGCCGCAGCTCCGGGGCGGTGCCTTCGTGGCGCTGGCGCCCACGGACCTGGCCCGCTTCGCGGAGCTGCGCCCTTCGCTGACACCCGCGAAGTTGCAGGACGTCGCGGTGGCGGGGGCCTCGGACGCGGTGCTCTCCGCCCAGCTCGCGATGAAGCTGGAGGCGAAGGGGAGGCTCCGCGACGTCCTGGGGACCGCCGAGGCGGTGGCGCTGCGGCAGATGCCTTGGAACGCGCAGCAGAAGATTCGCGGCGCGGTGGTTCGGCAGGACTCCGTGAGCGAGGCCGTGCTGGACCGCTACGAGGCCGCGGCCGCCGCATTGCCGCACACGCTGCGAGTCCGCAAGCCCGAGGGCAACGGAGAGGCGGGCTACTTCATCGCGACCAGCGCGCTGCGCGCCTTCATCACGGAGAACCTCGCGGCTTCACGCCCCTGGTACGCGGGCTTCGCCACCGCGACGACGGCGGAGGGCCGCTTCATTCACTACTACCGCGACCGGGAGAACCTGGGCGCGCTGCTGTGGGACGAAAGGAAGGGACTCATCGCCATGCATCCGTACCTGGGGGAGGCCGAGCAGTGGCTCGTCCAGAGCGTTCACCTCGCGCTGCGCAGCCGCTTCAAGAGCATCTACGACGACACGGAGAAGAGCCCCAAGGCCACGCGCGCCAACCGGCTCAAGGGCGAGCGGGAGCGCCTGCGGCTGAGCTTCGCGGGGGCGAAGACGCCCGAGCAGGTGCGAGCGGCGCTCGCGGACCTGTGGAGCCGCGCGGGCCCCAACCGAGAGCTCCAGGAGCACTGGCGGGACGTCCTGCCGCTGCTCGGTCCCGCGCGGTGGCGGGAGGCCCGCGACCTCGCGCTGGTGGCGCTGGCCAGCTACCAGGGCCGGGGCGGCGACGCCGCGGAGCTGGAGGCAGCGGATGAGGCCCCCGATGCGTCCGAGCAGTCTTGAACACTCTCTTCACGGAGTCATGTCATGAGCCTTCACGTCTTCGCCGCCTTCGTCACCCCGCTGGGAACCGCCGCCAACAACCGGGGCCTCACCGAGGGAAACATCACCAGTCTCCAGAAGCTGGTGTGGAACGGACAGGTCCACACCACCGTCTCCGCCGAGTCCATCCGCTTCGCCTTGCGGCGGCGCTTGAACGAGCAGGAGCCGTGCAACCGCACCTACGACGACGCGGCGCGCGTCAACGTGTGGAAGGACGAGGCCTTCAGCGCCTGGGCCGCGAAGTCCAAGGAGAAGACCTACATCGATGACGACCTGCTGGGCTTCATGTCCGCGGAGGGCGCGAAGCAAGAGAAGGAGAAGGGCACGGCCAAGGTCCGCCGCGCGGTGCTGGAGGTGTCGCGCGCGGTGAGTCTCACGCCGTGGTCCGGGGACGTCACCTTCAACGCCGCGAGCCCGGGGGCCACGCCCTCCGCGCAGAAGAAGGGCAGCAACCCCGTGCCCTATGGCACGGAGATGCACGCGACGCGCTACCAGTACGGCGTGGCGCTGACGCCGCATGCGCTGCGGGTGCCGGCCCGGGCGGTGACGGCGCTGAACCAGCTCTGCGCGCTGGGGCCCGTCGCGGGCAACCATGGCCGCTTCCTCTTCGACTTCAGCCCGGAGTCGGTGGTCTTCCGGCTCACGCAGGAGGCCGCGCCTCGCATCCTGTATGCCTTCGAGCCGTCCTCGCGCGTCGGTGGGGTGGAGATTTCCGCGCTGCTGCGCAAGGTGAAGAGCGGAGACGTCCCCGCGAAGGAGCTGGTGCTGGGCGGACAGGTGGTGGAGGGGCTGGGGGCCGAGGAGCGCGAGATGCTCTCGGGGGCGGAGCTCCACGCGGGCGTGGTCGCCGCCTGCCGCGCGGCCTGCAAGCGGCTGGAGGTGGGGAAGAAGTGATTGCGCTCGAGCTGACCGTGCCCGTGGCGTGCTGGCGCAAGGGCCGGGCACGCGAGCTGGTGGAGACGGAGGTCCTGCCGCCGCCAGCGACATGCTACGGCGCGCTGCTGTCGCTCGTGGGGGAGGAAGACCGCGAGCGGCACCGGGGCTGCCGCGTGACGGCGGGGCTGTTGAACCTGCCCGTCATCAGCACCGTGCTCCGTACCTTCTGGCGGACGAAGAACCTCAGGGCCGTGAAGGGGAACGACGAGAACGCCGCGCCGGACCAGCAGCAGCTCGTCATCGACGCGCGGCTGGTGGTCTGGTGTGACAGCCGGGAAGAGCTGGACACGGCCGAGCCGCTGGAGACCCGTGTCGTCCGTGCGATGCGGGAGCCCGGCACCGTGGCGCGGGCCGGCGCGTGGTCGCTTGGGGAGTCCACGCATCTCATCAACGACGCGCGCCTGCTTCCGGAGGGGCGGCCGCCCGCTGCTTGTCGTGCCTTCCTGAGCGCGCCCATGGGGGCCATCACCTTGCCGGTCTGGGTGGACCACGTGGGGACCCGTGGCTCTCGATATGCGGTGGGGCGGCTCGAAGAGGTCACGGATGTTCCCGAGGTCCAGCGCCTGCCCCGCATCCCGCTCGCGGAGGGGACGGGTTAGCCGTCTGTCGTTGTCGCGCAGCCCAAGGGGGGCCTCACGTTGAACGCACCGTCCACGAGTCCGAAGCTGGCTGGCGCCGAGCCGTCCATCCGCACGCATGCGCTGCACGCGCTGGCGTACTGCGAGCGGCTTTTCTACCTGGAGGAAGTGGAGGAGCTGCGCGTGGCCGATGCCGCCGTCTATGCGGGACGGCGGCTGCACGTTCAGCTTCAGGAAGAGGGTGAGCGCGTCGAGCTGGAGCTGGCCAGCGAGTCCCTGGGCCTGCACGGCCGGGTGGATGCAGTGAGGACGCGGGAGGGCGTCCTGGTCGTCCACGAGCACAAGCGTGGGCGTCATGCGCCCGGCCGGGATGCGCCGGAGGCGTGGCCGAGCGACCGGCTTCAAGTGGGGGCCTACGCGCTGCTGGTGGAGGAGCGCTTCCCGGGGGCGCCCGTGGAGTGCCGGGTCCGCTACCACCAGACGGACACGACGGTTCGCTTCCCGCTGGACGCGGCGTTGCGGAGCGACGTGGAGGCGGCCGTGGCGCGGGCGCGGTTGCTGCGCGCGTCACGCGAGCGGCCCCCGGTGACACAGGAAGAGCGCAAGTGCGCGAAGTGCTCGCTGGCGCCCGTATGTCTGCCGGAGGAGGAGCGGCTGGTTGCTGGCGAGGACCGGCCTCGCCTCTTCCCGGAGGACGACGTGCGGCAGGTGCTGCATGTGACGACGCCCGGGGCGCGGGTAGGCCGGGCATCGGAGGAGCTGGTGGTGACACCTCCGGAGGGAGAGGGCGAGCCGTCGCGTCAGCCGGGGCGCATGGTGTCGGCGCTCATCGCGCACGGGGCGGTGCAGGTGAGCGCGCAGGCGCTGGCGTACTGCGTGGAGAACGACATTGGCGTGCACTGGTTCACGGCCGGTGGTCGCTACCTGGGGGGCCTGGGAGGCGGGCCGGGCAATGTCCACCGGCGGCTGCGTCAGTTCGAGGCGCTGCGCCAGGAGACTGTGTGTCTGGGGCTTGCCCAGCGCCTGGTGGCGGCGAAGCTGGAGGGGCAGCTCCGCTTCCTGTTGCGCTCCTCGCGAGGGGATGCGGACGCGCGTCAGGTGCTGGCCTCGGCCGTGCGCGACCTCCGGGCGCTGCTGCCGAGGTGCGCGGAGGCCCCCTCGCTGGACGTGCTCCGGGGGCTGGAGGGGGCGGGGGCGGCGCGGTACTTCGGGGCGCTGCCGTGCCTTCTGGGAGAGGACGTGGACGCACGGCTGCGCTTCGATGGGCGCAACCGGCGGCCGCCGAGGGACCGTTTCAACGCGGTGCTCGGCTTCCTGTACGGGCTCGTCCACCGGGAGGTGGAGGCGGCCATCAGGGCGGTGGGGCTGGACGTGGCCTTTGGCTTCTACCATCAGCCCCGAGGCGCCGCGGGGCCGCTGGGGCTGGACGTGATGGAGCTGTTCCGGGTGCCGCTGGCGGACATGCCGTTGGTGGCCTCGGTGAACCGGCGGACGTGGGATGCGGACGCGGACTTCGAGGTGACCCCCGAGCATGTCTGGCTCAGCAAGGCGGGGCGCGCGAAGGCCATCGAGCTGTATGAGCGGCGCAAGCGGGAGACGTGGAGGCACAACGTGCTGGGGTACTCGCTCAGCTACGCCCGGCTGGTGGAACTGGAGGTGCGGCTGCTGGAGAAGGAGTGGACCGGCAAGCCGGGGCTGTTCGCGACGTTCCGCTTGAGGTGAGCCATGGCTGAGCCGAGGCGCTGGTATCTGATTACGTATGACATCCGCGACCCGAAGCGGTGGCGGAAGGTCCACGCCCTGCTGAAGGGCTATGGGGAGTGGTTGCAGCTCTCGGTGTTCCGTTGCTCGCTGACGGACCGGGACCGGGAGAAGCTGCGCTGGGAGCTGTCGCGGCGGATGGATGCCGTGGATACGTTGCTGGTGATTGGGCTGTGCGGTGGATGCGTGGAGCGTGTGCGCGCCATCAACGCGAAGGAGGACTGGCCGGAGGAGCCCGCACCGTTCAAGGTGTTGTAACGTGGGCGACAATCAAGCACCTCGCCGTGGCGGAGCCCCGCGACGGCGGAAGTGGCGAAATCCCCAGGAAGTTCATGGGGTTGAGGCTCTTTGACAGGTGAATAGGTGCATGATCGATGAAATGCCGTGTTATTTCATGGGGTTGGCGTTCTTGGGTAGGGTCCGGGAGGCACAACCTTCGTTAAGGTGGCGGAGGTGCTTGAAAAGAGGGCTGTAAGTTGCCGGAATGATTGGGAGATTCAGACGGGCTGTCCCGCTCGCCGTGATGCCGAGAGGCGTTGAGCACCTATCCGCGACCGGTGCCAGGTTGATGCAAGGGAAGTCCCGCTCGCCGTGATGCCGAGAGGCGTTGAGCACTCAAGTGGTTGATTATGTCATGACCGCCCTGTCCGTCCCGCTCGCCGTGATGCCGAGAGGCGTTGAGCACGCGATCCTCCGGACGGCGGGCGGCATTGGTTCTCGTCCCGCTCGCCGTGATGCCGAGAGGCGTTGAGCACTACCCGGCCCCTGTGATGTCCCTGTGCCAGGGCGCGTCCCGCTCGCCGTGATGCCGAGAGGCGTTGAGCACATTGGCACGCCGTTTGGTTATTCTCCGCATATGGAGGTCCCGCTCGCCGTGATGCCGAGAGGCGTTGAGCACTAGAGGTTGCCGTTGAAGCCCTGGACCGCGCGGTCGGTCCCGCTCGCCGTGATGCCGAGAGGCGTTGAGCACGTGGATAGCGTCCTTGAGGAATAAGCAAGCCCATGGGTGTCCCGCTCGCCGTGATGCCGAGAGGCGTTGAGCACGGCGGCAGACGCTGCGCAACATGCGCGAACACATCCTGTCCCGCTCGCCGTGATGCCGAGAGGCGTTGAGCACCAAGCGCTGCTTGAGGGTGATGATGACACTGCCCGTCCCGCTCGCCGTGATGCCGAGAGGCGTTGAGCACCCGGCTCCGGGAGAGGGGTGAAGCGCGGGTTAGGTCCCGCTCGCCGTGATGCCGAGAGGCGTTGAGCACGATGCCGCCCGGTCTAAAGGCGATGAATTACGTTTGTCCCGCTCGCCGTGATGCCGAGAGGCGTTGAGCACCACAGGAACCAGTGACCCGCATGCGGCGCACCCCTCTGTCCCGCTCGCCGTGATGCCGAGAGGCGTTGAGCACGCGCACCCCACTTCGTTGGGAGGTGAGCGCCTCCCGTCCCGCTCGCCGTGATGCCGAGAGGCGTTGAGCACAAGATGTAGACGATTCGGCCGCCGCAGAGGTGGCAGGTCCCGCTCGCCGTGATGCCGAGAGGCGTTGAGCACGGTTGTATCAAGCTGGATATGGCGCCTTAGACCGGGTCCCGCTCGCCGTGATGCCGAGAGGCGTTGAGCACGCGAGGCGATGAACCCCATCGGGTTGCAGTACGCCAGAGTCCCGCTCGCCGTGATGCCGAGAGGCGTTGAGCACCTCAGGGAGCCTTCCTAGCAGCTCTGGAAGAGCTTCGTCCCGCTCGCCGTGATGCCGAGAGGCGTTGAGCACCCATGAGGCCACGCACCGGACCACATCAGCGCGCCGTCCCGCTCGCCGTGATGCCGAGAGGCGTTGAGCTCGTCGGGGCGAGGCTCCCGGCGATGGCCTCCCGGGGTCCCGCTCGCCGTGATGCCGAGAGGCGTTGAGCACACGTAGCGGTCGCACAGGACGACGCTGCCTTCGCGCGCGTCCCGCTCGCCGTGATGCCGAGAGGCGTTGAGCACCTTGCGGTAGCGCTCGCGCTGCTCCTCCGACAGCTCGGTCCCGCTCGCCGTGATGCCGAGAGGCGTTGAGCACTAAGGCGGGGAGGGACGACGATGGCGACTGAAGGAGTCCCGCTCGCCGTGATGCCGAGAGGCGTTGAGCACAGCAACTGGAAGTAGACGCGGTTGGCAGCAGCCGCGTCCCGCTCGCCGTGATGCCGAGAGGCGTTGAGCACCTGCTACCTCTGCACAAGGATGCGTCCTCGTAAGGTCCCGCTCGCCGTGATGCCGAGAGGCGTTGAGCACTCAAAGTATCTTGATCCACGTATTAATACTGGTTGATGTCCCGCTCGCCGTGATGCCGAGAGGCGTTGAGCACGCTACGTCCAGCAGGCCCTGGACCGCGAGGTCGAGGCGTCCCGCTCGCCGTGATGCCGAGAGGCGTTGAGCACCTGAGACCCAGACCGAGGCCCAGCAGGAATGATGCGATGTCCCGCTC
>JAFAAN010000140.1 GCA_023426545.1 Pseudomonadota bacterium | reverse complement strand
CGCGGGCGCCAAGGCCCCGGCCAGCGCGGACGCCCCAGGCGCGCCCGCCGCCAACACGCCCGCGGCCAGCGGGGCTCCCCCGGCGGAAGCCCCGCCCCGCGCCCCCGAGAAGGTGGACCCGGGCGTGTTCGACAAGGCCCTCAAGGCCTACTTCGACGGCAAGCCCCGCGACGCCGCCGGGCCGCTCTACGCCTGGCTGCAAGCAGCGCCGAAGACGGACGAGAACTACGCCTGGGGCCAGTACTTCCTCGCGCGCAGCCTCATCGACCTGGGGCTGACGCACGCGGGGGCCTCGTACCTGGCCCGTATCGCCCGCGAGCGCTCCAACCCCAACGTGCTGCCCCGCGCGCTGGACGCGCTCAAGGCGCTGACGGACCGCCCGCACGACGAGGTCATGATCGACCAGCAGGTGTTCGGCGCGCTCGACCTGGGCTTCCTCCCGGAGGAGACGGGCGCCTACGCGCACTACCAGCAGGGTCTGGTGGACCTGCGCGTGGGCAACGAGCGCTGGGCCAACACCCACTTCGCCAAGCTGCCCGAGACGAGCGCCGAGGCCAGCCGCGCGAAGTTCGCGCTGCTCGTCACCCGCTTGAAGCAGGCCCAGGAGCCGTCGGACGAAATCATCGCCGACTTCCTGGCGCTGTCCGAGGACGAGAAGCTCACCCGCGAGGCGCGTAACGAGGCGGCGCTGGCCGTGGCGCGCCTGCGCTACGAGCGCAAGGACTTCCGGGGCGCGCTGGAGGCGTATGACCGCGTGAAGCTGCCCGAGCTGGACCCGGGCCGCGCCAGCCTCTACCTGGAGGAGGCGTGGACCCGCTACAAGCTGGGCGAGCTGCGCGCCGCGCTGGGCATCCTCACCACGCTGGACGCGCCGTCCTTCCGCGACGAGTTCCTGCCGGACAAGTACCTGCTGCGCGCCCTCATCTACCGCGACCTGTGCCACTACCTGCCGGCCAAGCGCGCCGCCAAGGAGCTGACGCGGCGCTTCGCGGACTCGCTGGAGGCGGTGCGCAACCGCGAGGACCTCACCCAGGACGTGCGCCTGCGCCGCGCGGCCAACGCCCACGGCGGCACCCAGCGCGCCGCCCGCTTCCTGGAGGTGCTGGAGCTGGAGGGCGAGCGGCTGGGCCGCTACGCCGGCAGCTTCGGCGACCGGCTCTTCTCGCACCTGACGAAGCTGTACGACTTGTCCCGCGCCGAGGCGGTCCGCGTCCATGACGCGCGGCTGGCCGAAGCCGTCCGCCAGGAAGCGGACACGCTGCTGCGCGCCGCCGAGCAGGTGCGCCTGATGGAGTACGAAGTGGGCCTGAAGCTGTATGAGCGCGTGAAGAAGGGCGCGCGGGTCGTCGCCCCCGAGGACGAGCAGATGCTGTCGCCCACGCAGACGGCCTACCGTTTCGACGGCGAGTACTGGAACGACGAGCTGCGCTCCTACCGGGTCCGCATCGACAGCCGCTGCATCGAGGAGACGCCATGACCGCCCATCTGACGGGCCTGATTGCCGCCGCCCTGCTCGCGGCTGCCCCCGGCGGCCCGGGACGCGCCGGCCCGGGCGTCAACCCGATTGTCTCCAAGGCCAAGGAGCGCGAGGAGCTCATCGCCAAGCTCAAGCGCGACATCTTCAAGGTGGACCGCGCCATCGGAGAGACGGAGCGCCTCATCTCCAAGAGCCGCAACGCGCCCTACCTGCCGGACCTCCAGTTCCGGCTGGCCGAGCTCTACGTGGAGAAGAGCCGCTACGTGTACTACCTCCAGGCGGAGTCACGCCCGGAGGGCGCCAGCGGCGCCATCGTCTCCCCAGAGACGCGGCTGCTGAAGCAGAAGGCCGTGCAGATGTACTACCGGCTGCTGCGCGAGTACCCGGACTTCAAGGACGGCGACCAGGTGACGTTCTACCTGGCGCACGAGCAGCGCGAGCTGGGGCAGTTCGACGAGATGCTCAAGACGCTCGGCGACCTGACGCGCAAGTTCCCCGGCAGCCCGCTGCGGCTGGAGGCGGAGCAGATCCTCGGCGACCACTTTTTCGACAAGGCCGAGCTCGCCGAGGCGGAGCGGCACTATCAGGCGATTCTCGAAGCCCCGCCCTCGCCGGTGCACGACCTGGCCCGCTACAAGATGGGCTGGATTCGCGTGAACCAGGCCAAGCACGCCGAGGCCGTCACCTTCTTCGAGGCCGCGGCCGCCAGCGCGCCGCTGCCCGGCATGGACGAGAAGAAGGCGCTCAACGTCAAGCGCGAGGCCCTGCTCGACCTCGTCTACAGCTACACCGAGGCCAAGCCCGCCAAGGGCGCGCTCAACTACTTCGAGAAGCTCAGCGACAGCCGCGCCACCTACGCGCTCGCGCTGGACAAGCTGGGCAACCGCTACTTCATCAAGCAGCAGTACGAGTGGGCCATCCCCGCGCTGCGCAAGCTGATGGAAATCCAGCACGACCCGGAGCTGGACCTGGAGCGCGGCCAGAAGCTCTACGACGCCATCAAGGCCTCCAAGGGCAAGGTGCTGCCGGACCCCGAGGACCTGCGCATCCTCGTGCGCGCCGCGGTGCAGAGCAAGACGGACCCCGAGCTGCAGGAGGCGGAGCGCAAGAAGCACCTCGTGGAGCTGGAGGAGATGGCGCGCGACCTCTCCACCCTGCTCCACGTGGAGGCGCAGAAGAAGAACGACAAGGCGCTCTACGTGAGCGCGGCGGAGGCCTATCAGGCCTACCTGGGCCTCTTCCGGCCCGAGCAGCACGTGCGCACGATGATGAAGAACCGCGCGGACGCGCTGTTCGCCGCCAATGCGTACCCCGAGGCCGCGCGCCAGTTCGAGGAGCTCGCCCGCTATCAGGCGAAGGCCAAGGACGCCAAGGGCGAGGAGGAGGCCCTCAACGCCGCGCTGCTGGCGCACTTCTCCACGCTGAAGCCGGAGGAGGCGCAGAAGCGCAACGCCTTCGAGGTGGCGGACGCGCGGCAGGCCATGAAGCTGCAGGGCGCCGACTTCGTGTCGCGCTACCCCCGGAGCGAGAACGCCCTGGTGGTGAAGTTCAACATCGCCCGCGCCTACTACGAGGATGGCGAGTATCCGAAGGCGGCGGAGCTCTTCACCGCGTTCGCGCTGAGCCACCCCCAGCACAAGGACGCCCCCGTCGCGGGCAACCTCGCGCTGGACAGCCTGCGGCAGCTCAACGACTTCAAGGGCCTGGACGAGACGGGTAGGAAGCTGCTGGGCGCGCCGCTGCCCGCGAGCTTCCGCGCGGACGTGCAGAAGATCCTCACCCAGAGCCGCGCCGAGGCGCTGGACGAGCTGGCGCTCCAGAGCGCCCAGGAGACGGGCGACGTCATCCAGGGCCTCGTGAAGGTCGCGGACGAGAACCGGAACTCCGACATCGGCGAGAAGGCGCTCTACGGCGCGTTCACCGCGGCGCGCGAGAAGCGCGACATGGAGGCCGAGCGCGAGCTGGGCGCGAAGCTGGTGCAGGACTACCCGAAGAGCCAGTACCTGTCCGACGTGCTGCTCACGCTGGGGCGTCACGCGGCGGAGGCCGCGGCGTTCGGCGAGGCGGCGGGCTGGTTCGAGCAGGTGGGCCAGAAGCTGGGCGGTGACTTCGCTGCGGTGGACGGCTGGCTGGCGGGCGCGCGGCTGCGCCTGGCGCTGGGTGAGCACAAGGAGGCCGCGCGCGACCTGGAGGCCGCGGCGGACATCGCCGGTGCGCGCAAGGCCGAGGTCCTGGTGATGCTCGCGGAGACACGGCTGAAGCAGAAGGACTACGCCCGCGCGAAGACGACGGCCGAGGCCGCGCTGAAGCTGGACCGCCACAGCGCCGCCGCCGCGGCCGTGCTGGCCGAGGTCCAGGCCACCACCGCGCCCACCGCGCCCGCCGACGCGCTCATCGCCACCCTCACCACCGCGGTGCAGGGCCCCAACGGCGGCACGGAGGAGGCGGCCAAGGGCCTGTGGTACCTGGGAGAGATTCTCTACCGCGGCTACAAGGACCTGCCCGCCGAGCAGGTGGAGGAGAAGGTCGCCGCGCTCCAGAGCCTGGAGGGCATCTACACGCAGGCCGCGTCGCTGGGCTACGCGGAGTGGGCCGTGGCCTCGCTGTGGCGGCTGGCGCTCGCGTACGGCCACATCGCGGACGTCGTGGAGAGCACGGCCCTTCCCGCGGGCCTGTCCGCCGCCGAGGCCCAGCAGTTCCGGGCCGCGGTGAAGGAGCAGGTGACGCCGCTCAAGGCCCGCTCGGAGGAGGCCTTCAAGGCGTGCCTGTCCCGCTCCGAGTCGCTGGAGGTGTTCAGCGCACCGGTGGTGGGCTGCCGCACCCGCACGGAGACGGCCGCGCTGCCGGTGCCGCAGCCGGGTACGCCCACGCAGTCCGCGGCGCTTGAGGAGCTGCGCAAGAAGGCCGAGCGCACGCTCAACGCGGAGGCGCTGGAGGCCCTGGGCATGGCCTACCTGGAGGCGCGCCAGTACGGCATGGCGCAGCTCACCCTGGCCCGCGTCACCGAGCTTCAGGACACGCGGGCCCCGGCGCACTCCGCGCTGGGCCTGGCGCTGCTCCACATGGGTGACGCCATGGGCGCCCGCGAGGCGTACGGCCGGGCCATGGACTCCGACCCGACCTTCGACAAGGCCCGCCTCAACCTCGCCGCGCTGCGCTGCCGCTTCGGCGACGTGGACGGCGCGCGCCGCGAGCTGGCGGTGCTCAAGGACGTGGCCTCGCTGAGCGGCGTCGACGTGGACGGCGGGTGGAAGGAATGCAAGTGAGGCCCGCGCGTGCACCATGGCTCGGCGCCGTCCTTGCCGCCGTCCTCTGCGCCTGCGGTGACGAGGGCGGGCGGCTGGAGGGCAGCGTGACGTCGCTGCTCGACCTCCGCTACGACCGCGCGGAGGCGCAGCTCTCCGAGGGCGAGCTGGCCGTGAGCTTCCTCACCCAGCAGGGCACGGGCACCAACATCGTGCTGAAGGTCAGCGCCCGGGTGGCGGACATGCTCCCGGAGGGCTACACCGGCCCGCTAGACGTCGACCTCGCGGAAGTCCTGGCCACCGGCGCCCAGCGCGGCGCCGTGGGCCGCAACGTGCTGGACGAGCCGGCGCGGACCTTTCCTGCGCTCCGGCTGGGCGGGCTGAAGGTGAAGGCCCTCCCCGGTCAGCAGAGGCAGCGCATCTCCGGCGAGCTCCACGTCACCTTCGTCAACGGCACCCACCCCTATTCCGGGCGCACCATCTTCGGAAGCTTCGAGGCGACGGTCCCATGAAGCGCTTTGTCCTGCTCACCCTTCCCCTCCTCTCCGCCTGTGGCCCCAGCTACAACCTGCGCGTGCCCGACGCCATGGAGAAGAAGCTCCCCTACGAGGCTCGCATCGAGCTGCTGGAGGCGGAGAACAACCTGGCGCTCGCCATCGACAAGGTGGACGAGGCCGACAACGAGATTGGCCGTGCCCGCGACCACATCCACCGCGCCCGCTCCCGCCAGGAGGCCGCCGAGGACGAGGTGGACCGCGCCACGGACGAGGTGTCCCGCGAGGTGGCGAAGCTGGCCATCGCCGAGGCCGAGGCCCGCGTGGCGTACCTGCGCGCCAGGCAGCGGCTCACCGTGGGCCTGCGCGACGTGGAGCGGCTGGCGCTGCGCTGCGCCTTCGCGGAGTTCGAGCTGGCCCGCCTGACGGTGGCCCGCAAGGCGAAGGTCGAGGGCAGCGAGCGGCTGGACCCGAAGAAGTTCGAGGCGCAGGTCTCCGAGTGCAAGGCGGAGGTGAAGGAGGAGCGCGCCGCGCTCGCCGGAGACGAGAAGTCGGAGAAGGCGGCGCGGGAGGCGTGGGAGGCCAAGAAGACGGCGCTCGCGAAGAAGACCTTCGACGCGCGCGCGAGTCCCTACGTGGAGAACCTCTAAATGAAGACTGCCAGCTTCCTGGTCCTCCAGCTCCTCACCTCACAGGCCGCCAGCCCCGACACGGCCGCCCTCGAGCGCACCGCCGCCGTGGAGAGCGCGCGGCTGGCGGAGTCGCCGGACGACGCGGACGCCCTCTACCGGCTGGGGACCGCCTTCCTCGCGCTCAACACGCCGAAGAAGGCCGTGGCGCCGCTGAGAAAGCTGGTGACGCAGGAGCCGGACCTCATCCCTCCCAAGCTGGCCCTGGCCCGCGCGCTGCGCCTGTCCGGAGAGCCGGAGCAGGCGCGCGCGGTGCTGGACACCGCCATCGCCGCCTTCCCCGAGGAGTCCACGCTCCGCGCCGAGCGCGGCCTGCTGGCGCGCGTGCTGGACGAGCGGGACGTGGCCATCAGCCAGTACTCGGTGGCCGTGGAGCTGTCCCCACAGGACGCCGAGCTGCGCTTCAACCTGGGCGAGGCGCTCCAGCGCGCCAACCGCACGGACGACGCCATCGAGGCGTACCGCGAGGCGCTGAAGCTGGACGCGAAGCTGAACGTGGCCCGCGTCAACCTGGGCAAGGCCCTGGCCGAGAAGGGGCTCAACGGCGCGGCCAAGGAGACGCTGCGCGAGGCCACCCGGCAGAAGCTGGGTGACACCGAGGCCCACTACAACCTTGGCGTGCTCCTCATGCGGGAGAACGACCTGGACGGCGCCATCGCCGAGTACCAGCGCACGCTCGCCGCCGACCCCAAGCACGCCAGCGCGTACAACAACCTGGGCGTGGCCCTCCACGAGAAGGGCGACCCGCGCAAGGCCACCGAGGCCTTCCTCAAGGCCATCGCCGCGGAGCCGAAGTTCGCCGAGGCCCACTTCAACCTGGGGCTGGCGTACTACGAGCTCGGCGACAACGTCCGGGCGCTGAAGGCGTTCGAGAAGGCGGTGGTGCTGGCGCCCCAGCGCTCCAGCGGGCCCTACACGCAGCTGGGTCACCTGTACCTGGCGCAGGGCAAGAAGAAGCAGGCCGTGGAGGCCTTCAAGAAGGCCATCGAGAAGAGCGCCGAGGACGGGAAGAAGACCACCGAGGCATACCAGGGCCTCGCGCGCGCCTGGCTCGGCCTGGGCAAGGCGGACGAGGCGGTGGCCACGCTGAAGACGGCCGTGGAGGCGTTTCCGAAGGACGCCAGCGCCCGGGCAGCGTACGGCGAGGCGCTGCGGGCCAAGGGCGACCTGGACGGCGCCATCGCCGAGTACGAGGAGGGCGTGAAGCTGGCGCCCACGCCGGAGAACCGGCTGGCGCTCGCGGACGTGTACGCGCAGAAGCGGGTGGGCGCGAAGGCCCGGCCGCTCTACGAGGCCCTCCTCCAGGAAGAGCCGGGCAATCGCGGCGCGAAGCTGGCGCTCGCGGACCTGCTGCTGGCCATGGGCGACTACGTGACGGCCGAGGCGCTGCTGAAGCCGAAGGACGGCGAGGAGGCCGACACCGCGGCGCTAGCACGGCTGGGCATCGTCCACTCCCGCCGCGGACGTCCGGACCTGGCCGTGTCGGAGCTCGAAGCGGTCGTGGCGAGGGACCCGGCGCAGTTGGAGGCCCGGGCGGAGCTGGGCTTCATCTACCTGCGCGGCGGCGACGGCGCGAAGGCGAGGAAGGTGCTGACGTCCGTGCTGGCCGTGGACCCGCGGCATGCGCTGGCGTTGCTGTACCTGGGCCACACCCAGTACCAGCAGGGCAACACGAAGGGCGCGGAGAAGTCCTTCCGCGGCGCCATCCAGGCGGACCCGAACTTCGCCGAGCCGCACAACGCGCTGGGGCAGCTCCTGGAGGCGACGAAGCGGCTCGACGACGCGCGGGACGCCTACAAGGCGGCCGTGCGACTGCAGCCAGACCACGAGGACGCGAAGGCCGCGCTGAGCCGGCTGACGGCGTCCGCGCCCACGCCGTAGCCCGTTCGCGGCGCCAGGGCGCGGAGGGTCTCCGAGCCCCAGCAGGCCCGGGCGGGGCCTGGGCGCGCGCCTACTCGGGCAGGCCCAGCAACACCGCCCCCACGGCGACGAGCGACGCGCCCACGAGCTGCCGCCGCCCCAGGCGCTCTCCCTGGAGCGCGGCGAGCGCCAGCGCGAAGGCGATGGACGTGTTGCGCAACGTCAGCACCGCCCCCGCGCCGCCGTTCGACAGCGCCGTCAACAACATGCCGAACGATGCCGCCGAGACGAGCCCCGCCGTCAGCACCAGCCCCGGTGCGCGCAGCGCCTCACGCCGGAAGGCGGCCCAGCCCTCCTGGCGCCCTCGCTCCAGGATGAGCACGGGGAGCGCGACGAGCAGCCCGGTGGCGAACAGCGCAGGGGGTTGGGCGCCTTCACCGAGCGCCATCTTGTAGCTCAGGTGGTAGCCCGCGATGCCGACCGCGGCCGCGGCGGCCCAGGCCACCCCCGCACCCGCGCCCACGGCCCTGGGCCCCGAAGGACGGGACAGGTTCATCACCACGAGCCCACCGCCCAGCAACACCACGCCCGGCACCGTCCAGAAGGACACGGCCTCCCCCAACCACCCCACGGACACCGGCCACACGAGCAGCATCGCGCCGCCGCGCGACACCGTGTAGGCGAGCCCCAGGGGCGCCTGACGCAGCGACCGCGCGAGCCCCGCCAGGTACAGGCTCTCGCACACGCCGGCCCACAGCGCCCAGGCGACACCACGCGCGTTGGAGAACGCCGGCCCGGTCATCCCCAGCGCCCAGAGTCCGCTGGCCACGACGACCACGGAGATGACGCTCACCACCCCCACCTCCGGGTTGGGATGGCGCTTGAGCAGCGCATTCCACGCGGCATGCAGGAACGCGGACGACAACACCAACACCAGCGCGGCGGTCTCCAACGAGGCTCCTCGACGACAAACCGGGCTCGTGACTACCGCAAACGCGCCGCTCGCGCAGCCACCCGCCGCGCGGAGCGAGGTCCGGGGCGGTGCGGCATGGCCCTCCTGCCCGGGGCGCCCCCCGCGGGAAAGCGCCCTGGGGGCCGCACGCGGTGTGGAGGGGCACCGGGCACCCAGGACCTTTCCCGCGGGGAGCTGAAGCCAGCGCTCAGGTCGGCAGCGGCGCGCGGCCCTCCGGGATGACCAGGGGGCCGGGCGAGCCCGGCCACTCGACGACCTGCACCCGGAGCCCGAAGACGCGTGCCACCAGCTCCGCTGACAGGACCTGCGCCGGCGCCCCCACCTCTACCACCCGGCCCTCCGCGAGCACGGCCAGCCGATGCGCGTAGCGCGCCGCGAGGTTGAGGTCATGCAACACGGCCATCACCGCGCCGCCGCCCTGGGCGAAGCGTGCCGCGGCCTCCAGCACGAGGTGCTGGTGGGACAGGTCCAGGCTCGCCGTCGGCTCATCGAGCAGCAGGTAGCGGTGCCCTGACTCCACCGGCTCGGAGAGCTGGGCCAGGACGCGCGCGAGCTGGACGCGCTGCCGCTCTCCACCGGACAGCGTGAGGTACGAGCGCGACGCCAGGTGCCGCGTGTCGGTGGCATCCAGCGCGGCCACCGCCGCCGCCACGTCCGCGCCGTCCACCCTCCGGCTCGCGTGCGGGCTGCGGCCCAGCAGCGCCACCTCCAGCGCCGTGAAGCCGAAGCCCAGCGACGACTCCTGGGGAAGGACGCCCAGCCGCCGGGCCCGCTCCCGAGGACGCCACCGCTCCAGGGGCAGCCCCTCCAGCAGCACCTCCCCCCTCGCGCATCGCAGCTCCCCCGTCATCGCCGACAGCAGCGTGGACTTGCCAGCGCCGTTGGGGCCCACGACGGCGAGCACCTCGCCGGGCTGCACCGTCAGGTCCAGGGGCCCCAGCGTCCGGCCCCGGCCGCGCCAGACCTCGACACCGCGAACGTCCAGGCTCATGCGGCCCCCCGACGCGCCAGCAGCGCGATGAAGATGGGGACGCCCAGCACGGACGTGAGCGCGCCCACCGGAAGCTCCGCGGGGATGGCCGCCGTGCGCGCCAGCAGGTCCGCGCCGACGAGCAGCGACGCGCCCAGCAGCGCCGACGCCCCGAGCAGCCGCCGGTGGTCCGGCCCCAGCGCCAGCCGCAGCAACGCGGGCACCAGCAGGCCGACGAAGCCGATGACGCCGGTGACGGACACCGCGGCGCCCACGCCCAGCGCGGCGGCGAGGATGAGGCGGCGCTTGAGCCGCTCCACGTCCACGCCCAGGTGCCACGCCTCCCGCTCTCCGAGGAGCAGCAGGTTCAGGGTGCGCGCCTCGCGCAGCAGCATGGCCAGCGCCACGAGCAACGGCACCGTGGCCGCGCCCACCACGTCCCACGACGCGCCGCCCAGGCTGCCCCAGCTCCAGAAGGTGATGGAGCGGAGCTGCGCGTCCGTGGCCATCTGCGTGAGCAGGCCAATGCCCGCGCCCGCGCCCGCGCTGACGGCCACGCCCGCCAGCAGGATGCGCGCCGTCTCCGTGCGCCCACCGCCCCCGCCCAGCCGCTGCGCGAGCAGCGTGGCCCCCAGCGCGCCCAGGAAGGCGGCGCCGGGAACGGCCAGCATCCGCAGCGAGCCCAGGTGCGCGCTGAGGGTCACGTCCATGACGATGGCGGCCACGGCCCCCAGCGCCGCGCCGCTGGAGGTGCCCAGCAGGCCGGGCTCCACCAGCGGGTTGCGGAACAGCGCCTGGAGCGCGGCGCCACAGGAGGCCAGCACCGCGCCCACCAGGATGCCGAGCACCACGCGCGGCAGGCGGATGGACAGCAGCACCGCCTGCTGCACGGGTTCGAGCTTGTGCCTGGCGTCCAGCCCCACCTGCTCCATCAGACTGCCCGCCAACGCCAGGGGAGGCACCGGCACCGCGCCCACGGCGAGCGACAGGAGCACCAGCCCCAGGAGCAGCGCCGTCAGCAGCAGCCACGGCCGCGGAGCCATGGGCTGGACGTGCTCCCTGCCCCTGGGAGGATAGGTGGCGGAGACGGGCGCGATCCCCGACGCACTCATCTGCCGCCCCGTGCCGGGGAAGCGAACCCATCCTGCAAGCGGCTCACGGCCTTGCCCAGGTGGGGGCCGAGCCCCATGAAGTGGACGTCATCCACGGTGATGAGGCGCCAGCCGCGCACCTGCGACAGGCCGGGCGTGCGCGACAGGCCCGCCTCGCCTCCCACCGGCTCCAGGGAGCTGGCCGGCATGAGGATGAAGTCGGGCGCCGCCTCGACCACCGCCTCCGCCGTCAGCGGCTTGTGTCCCGAGTAGCCGGCAATGGCATTCACCCCGCCCGCCAGCGTGACGAGCTCCCCCGCCGCCGTCCCCGCGCCCGCCACCATGAGGACGTTGGCGCCGCGCGCATACAGCGCGAGGACCCGCGGCGGCTTCGCCTCCCGGCGAGCCGCGGTCCGCTCGGTGGCCCCGCGCAGGTCCGCGTCGAGCTGCTTCACCAGGGCCTCGCCCTGCTCGGCCTTTCCCCGGCGCCGCGCGAGCAGCCGGATGCGCTCGCGCGTGGCCTCGACGGTGGGCTTGTTCGAAAGCACCACCACGTCCACCCCCGCGGCCTTGAGCTGTTCGAGCACGCCCGGCGGGCCCGCCTCCTCCGAGGCCAGCAGCCGCGTCGTCCCCAGCGCGAGGATGGCTTCCGCGGAGAGCGCCCGCTGGTAGCCCACCTTCGGCAGCTTCGCGGCGGACGCCAGCGCGAGGCTGGTGTCGTCCACGCCCACCACCTGCCCCCCGGCACCCAGGGCGAAGATTGTCTCGGTGATGGCGGGGCCAATGGTCACCAGCTTCGCCGCGCCGCCGGACGAGCCCGCCGCCGCGTGCGCGAGCGAGGCCACCGCCAGGACGAGCACCGACAGCCAGCGGGCGCGCCTCATGGCGCCACCTCGCGCGCGGGGAGCGCCGTGGCCAGCTCCTCCGCCAGCGCCCGCCATTCTGCCGACTCGGGCAGCCCCGGCTTCCGCTTGCCGAAGATGAGCGCGATGTTCTCCCCGGCCGCGTCGAACAGCTCCACGGACGTGACGACGCCGTCCCGCGTGGGCTTGCGCACGACCCACGCCGAGTGGACGTGGTCCGCGCGGACGTGGAGGTTGAAGCCCGCGTCCAGCACGTTCATCCACGGCCCCATGGGCTTCACGTGCTTCACCGGCCCGGTGTGAATCTGGATGCAGCCGGGGTTGCCCACGAACACCATGATGGGCAGCGACGTGGCGGACGCCCGCTCCAGCACCCACGTCAGCGCGGAAGGCGCCACGGCGGTGGTCAGCTCCGGCTCCGCCAGCCGGAGCGCCTGGGTGCGCGCCACGCTGAAGCGGTTGAGCAGCGAGAAGAACTCGTGCGTGTCCTGGAGCGCGCGCCAGCCCTCCCGGAGGCCGTCCGCGTCAATCTCGTCGTCCGGCCTGGGCGCCGCCGCGGGCGAGGCCGGGGCGATGCCGAGCACCGGCGACGGGTCCGCGTGGGTGAACTCCTTCACCAGCGCGTCGAACGTCTCCTCGCGCCCGGCCTCCTCCACGTAGACCTTGTGGATGGCCGTCCCCGACGCGTCGAAGAACTGGAGGCTGCGGCGGAGGCCGCCACCGTGCGGCTCGCGGAGGGCGAAGCCGAACGCCCAGCGGGAGAAGAACAGGCGCAGGTCGATCTCCTCGTCCAGCACCAGCCCCTGCTTGCCGTGGAGCTCGATGTTGCGCCACGTGCCACGCTTCTCGTGCACGGCGTGCGCGTTGCGGGTGAGCGACATCACCCGCCCCAGCGACTCGATGCGGGGCAGGAGCGCGTCGAGCCGGAGGTCCAGCCGGACGACGGTCTCCCCCAGGCCGGTGGCGAGCAGCTGCGCCTCGCTCACGCCCAGCTGCTCGGCGGCGTCGCGGATGCGGGTGCGGGGCTGCGCCTCGCGAAGCGCCTGCCAGCGCTGACGCAGGCGGGAGGGCTCGGAGACGGCTTCCTGGTTCGTGGACTGAATCATGATGGACACCTGGGAACGGAAGAGGACTCAGTACAGGGACGGCCGCGCCGCGGCGCTTCCGCCCGAGGTGGGACCAGGCAGCTTCGCCCAGCGGAACGACAGCACTCCGGGCGTGCCCGCGTCGTCGTAGTAGGACTGCATGGCCACCTTGAAGTAGGCGCCAGCGTCCGAGCGGACGACGTAGACGTTGGGACGCGCCGTCAGGGCATGCGTCGCCATGTCATACGCGTACCAGGCATCGCCCATCGTGAAGGCGCTGTCCGGGTCCTCGCCGCGGTCCGGGCCGTCCTCGGCGTCCACGACGTAGCCATCCGCCGGGGCCTGCGTCACCTGCTCGAACCCCGTCTCGGTCAGCACCGCCACCGCCACGTTGCCGGTGCCGCTCACGCCGCCCCGGGTGATGATGTTGAAGCGCATGAAGGCCAGGTCCCAGTCCGCGTCCTGCGTGGCGCTCACCTGCGTGCCCTGGTCCAGGTCCAGGCCAATCCACTCCGTGCTGCTCGCCGCGTTCACGGTGGTGGTGAAGGAGCCATCGCCGTTGTCCACGTGATTCACGTGGGTGCCGTCCGTCGGCCGGCCTTCACCGGGCGCCTCGGGTGGCAGCGAGAGGTCATCGCCACAACCGGACAGCGCGCCGGCCACCAACAGCGCGGCGGCGGTGCGGCCGAGGAACAGGGAGCGGGAAGAACAGCGGAACATGCGGACTCCTTGAGAGCGAGTGAGAGGAAAGGAAGCGTCAGAACCGAGCGGAGACGCCGGCCTGGACGGCACGAGGAGGAATGGGCAAATCGTTGGGGTTGCCCGCGTTCGCGAGGTTGGTGCCGAGCACGAAGAGCTGGAGCTCCTCGCGCATGCGCCAGGCGAGGCGGGCATCCAGGGTGACGTAGGGGCGGGCCTCGTACGGGTTGGCGACACCGTCGCCGTCCGTGTCTGGATAGAAGGGACGCCGGCCGACCACCGCGCCGCGCACCCATGCCTCCAGCCCGGTCAGCCGGTGGCGCCACGTGGCCTGTGCCGTGAGCCGGTGCCGCGCCTGTCCCTCCAGCGCCAGCCCCGTGTCCTCCGAGCGGCCGTCGGTCAGCGTGTAGCCCAGCTCCGCGGAGATGCGTCCGGGGAGCTGCTGGCGCACGCCCACCTCGCCGCCCCGCACGCGCGCCCGCGCGATGTTCACATAGGTGAAGAGCTGCTGCGGGCCGGACATCTCCGTGGAGACGCCAATCATGTCCCGCAGGTCGTGCTGGAAGGCGCTCACCCACACGAGCGAGGACTCCCCGGGCTTCACCTCCACGGACAGGTTGACGCTGCGCGAGCGCTCCGGGCGCAGGTCCGGGTTTCCGCGCACCGCGTAGCCCACGGTGGGGTTCTCGAAGTCGAGCAGCATCTCCTGGAAGCCCGGCGCCCGGAACGCCCAGCCATAGCTGCCGCGCAGCGTGAGCCACGACGCCGGGTCCACGCGCGCCGCCAGCCGGGGCGTCACCGCCGTGCCGAACTGCGTGTCCAGGTCCACGCGCGCGCCCGGCACCAGCGTCAGCTTCCAGCGGGGCACCAGCGTCCAGCTGTCCTGCACGTACAGCGACGCGCGGGCGCGCTGCCCCGCGCCCTCCTCGCCCAGCCGGTCCGCCCGGAGCCACTCCCCCAGCAGCTCCGCGCCCGCCACGAAGGCGTGCGCCTCCCCCAACCTCGCGTCGAGCTGTGCGCCCAGGCGGCCCTGCTGCTCGTGCGTGTCCTCCACGGAGTCCAGCGCGTTGGAGCGGCGCTGGTCACGCAGGTAGCGCCGCTTGAACCACGCATACGCGCCGTCCACGCGCAGCGTCGCGCCGCTGGACAGCGTCCACGTCGGGGACACGCGCGTGGACAGCGAATCATCCCGGCTCGCGCGGTCGAAGATGGCGCCCGTCACGCCCTGGTCCACGCCGCGCTGCACGCGCCGGGCATAGGTGGCGTTGGCCTGGAGCGCCGCGCCGTCGCCCAGGCGCACGTCCCCGCCCGCGGACACGTCGATGCCGTCCAGGCTGCTGCCCGTGGTGCCGATGCTCGCCGGGTCCAGGGAGTACGCGTCCCGCCGCGCCAGGCCGCCGCTCAGCCGCAGGCCCCAGTCGTCGCCCTTCGCCTCGCCGGTGGCATCCAGCTCCAGCCGCTGCATCGACCCGTAGGAGGCGCGCAGCTCGGCGCCCAGCGGACGGCGGGCCCGCCGGGTGATGAGGTTCACCACGCCGGCCACCGCGTCGCTGCCGTAGAGGACCGACGAGGGGCCCTTCACAATCTCGACCTGCTCGATGTCCTCGGTGTACAGGCGGGACAGGTCCACGCTTCCGGCCACCCGGCCAGCCACGCGCTCCCCGTCCACCAGCACCAGCACGTACTCCGGCGCCAGCCCCTGGAGCTGCACCGTCGAGCCCGCGAAGGTCTGCACCACCTGGAGCCCCGGATGCGCGGCGAGCAGCTCCGACGCGTCCCGCGCGCCGCTGGCCAGGATGTCCGAGCGGGTGATGACCTCCGTGGCCACCGCCGAGTCCTCGAGCCGCTCCGGCGAGCGCGACGCCGTCACCACCGTGCGCGCTTCGGAGGGGGCCTCCTCGACGTCACGCGCCTCACTGCCACTGCCCCACGCCGCCCCGGGCATGGCACAGGCCACGAAGAGCAAACACCCACGCCACGACATGCTGCGTCCTCCGGCGCAAGGCCGGGGGCCTTCCACAGAAGGCCCTGTCGGGCGCTGGGCTCAAGGGCCTCGGGCCTCAGGAATCAGACCGCACTGCACCCGGGCCCTCGCCCGGGAACCGCTCGTGCGTCAGCGGCCCTGGCCGCTCACCCGCGCACCACCCTCCAGCGGCGCCCGCTCCAGGGGCACCACCCGCGTCCGGCGGCAGCGGCGGCACTTCAGCTCCACCCCCTCCGGCACCAGCCGCGCCAGCAGGCTGCCGCACAGACAGCGCAGCTCCTCCGCCCCGCCCTCACCGTGGCAACCGTCGCGCATCACCACTCCTGGTTCGAAACGCGGCGACGATATTGATAGTGATTCTCAAAGTCAAGTGTTCGGCAAAAACTCCGTCCACATGCGAACCTGGGTGTCAGGCGGCATGGCGCTCAGTGAACCTTGGGGCGGGCGGAGATGTCGCGGGCGATACGGACCTTGGGCGTCACCATGCGGGCGACGCCAGAGTAGAGCTGGTCCTCGGTGTAGACCTTGCGCACCCGGCGGTGGGTGCCGGGGTGGTAGGCGGAGCCGGGGCGCTCCAGCCACTGGAGGATGCGGACCTCCCCCGAGTGGGCCATGGCGGCCTTCAGCTCGGGGGGGCACAGCTTGAGGTAGCGGCGCACCAGCGGCTTGAGCTTGCGGGAGAAGTTCTTCCCGAGCACGGCGTGGCGCCGGCCGGCGTGCAGCGTGCCGTCGAAGCGGCGCGACAGGTGAAACAGCTCGTGCATCACCGTCTCCACGCGGGCCTGGGCGGTGGAGCCTCGGAAGAAGAGCGGCCGGAGGGTGATGCAGTACAGCATCCGCTTGCCGCGGATGCGGATGATGGGCTTGCGGCGCCCGGTGCGGTCCGTGCTCTTCCCACCCCGGAAACACAGGGGCTTCACCGTGCCCCGGGAGGCCCGGCGCGCCTCGCCCGCCACGATGAGGATGCGGCCTGCCTTCACATGGCCGAACTCCGGCATCCTCGCCGCGATGTCCTGGATGAGGGAGCGAAGTGTCTTGTTGAAGTTGGGGCGGCGTCGGGCCACGGGTGGTGGACAGTCTAGCGGAAAAGCCCTTGAGGGGGCTTTCGGGGGTGAGCACATTGTCCAGCGTCATGCGCTTGCCCTCGTCCATCTCTCGACTGGCCGTGGTGCTGGCCCTCGGGGCCGGCTGCGCCTCGGCCCCCGCCCGCCCCGCCAGCCCCGCCGTCCTCACCGCCCAGCAGACCGTCGTCACCGCCCAGGGGCTCACGGATGCCGCCCTGCGCTACCAGGCCCAGGTGTTCAGTCTCGGGGCGGGCGTGGTGGAGCGGGCGGACTACGAGCTCGTCGCCGACGGGCAGGTGGTGAAGACGGGCACGGCCCGGCTCGATGTCCCGCTGGAGGCGGGGGTCCCCACGGACGTCTCCTTCGAGGAGCACGCCCCGTACGTGAAGCACGCGGATGACCTGGCGCGGCTCAGTACGGAGGGCGGTACGCTGCTGCTGGCCCTGCGCGGCACGCTGGTGGTGCGCTCGGGAAGCCAGGAGGAGACGATTCCCTTCGCGGCCAGCCGCGCGGCACGGATTCCCCGGCTGCCCACGGTGGTCGTGACGGAGCTGGACGGGGCGCGCTACTCGGACGAAGAGGTGCAGCTCAACCTCCGGCTGGGCGTGCGCAACCCCAACCCCTTCCCGCTGAAGCTGGAGGGCCTGACCTGGACGGCGACCGTGGCGGGCAGGACGCTGGACAGCGGCACGCTGGCGCGGGGGGACACCGTGGCCGCCTCCGCCATCGGCGTCTATCCGCTGGAGCTGGTGGTGGCCAAGGACTCCTGGGGCCCGGACGTGAAGGCGCTCATCTCCCGGGGGCGGCTGCCCTACGGGGTGACGGGGGAGGTGACGGGCCCCCTGCTGCGAGTCCCCTACACCCTGACGGGAGAGGTGAAGCTGAACGTCTCCCGGTAGAGTGGCGGCCCGTGCCCATCTATCTGTTGAGTGACGAGCACCCGGAGCTCTTCCCGCCTCCGGAACGCGCCGACAAGAGCGGCGTGCTCGCCGTCGGAGGCGATCTGCGCCCGGAGCGCCTCCTGGCGGCATATGCCCGCGGCATCTTCCCCTGGTACAGCGAGGGCGAGCCCATCCTCTGGCACTCGCCGAACCCGCGCTTCGTGCTGACGCCCGACACGCTCCACGTGGGCCGCTCGCTGCGCAAGGCAATGACTCGCGGCGCCTACGAGGTGCGCTACGACACCGCCTTCCGGCGCGTCATCACCGAGTGCAGCCGGGTGCCGCGCCCTGGCCAGACGGGCACCTGGATTACGGAGGAGATGCTGGAGTCCTACGTCACGCTGCACGAAGCGGGCTTCGCGCACTCGGTGGAGGCGTGGGCGGAGGGCGAGCTGAAGGGCGGCCTGTACGGTGTGTCCCTGGGCGCGGCCTTCTTCGGCGAGAGCATGTTCGCGCTGGCGCCGGACGCCTCGAAGGTGGCCTTCGCCACGGCGGTGGAGCGCTTCCAGAAGTGGGGCTTCCAGCTCATCGACTGCCAGGTGGAGACCGAGCACCTGGCTCGCTTCGGCGCGGTGAACTGGCCTCGCAAGCGCTTCCTCGCGGCGCTCGCCCAGGCGCTGAAGGAGCCCACCCGGCGCGGGAAGTGGACCGAAGGCGCGGGCCCCTCCATTTGATTGAGCGCCCGGCGCTTTTGGAAGTCCGCGAGCCCCTTTGAATATCGGCAATGGCGGAGCGTCACCGACCCACCGTCCGCCAAGGAGCTCCCATGCGCTGGAATCCTGCCCTGCTGCTGCCGCTCTGCCTCGCCACCGTCGCCTGCGGAACGTCCGCGAAGCACCAGGCGCTGCTCGAGCGCCGCGCCGCCATCCGGCTGGCCGACGAGGAGCGTGAGCACAGAGAGAAGGTGGCGTACCGCAGCAACACGGGGTTCCAGGACACGCGCTGGGGCATGACGCGGAACGAGGTCCTGGCCGTGGTGCGGGGCGCCAGGGCTTTCAACATGTGGGGCGACCTGCGCGTCCTCGGTATCATCACGGGCCGCTCCGCCGTCATCGACTACATCTTCGCGGATGGGCAGCTCGCCTCGGTCTCTCTCCGGTTCCAGACGGCCGGCGTGGTCCGCGACAACTTCCAGGCCCTGGAGGAGCTGCTGACCCTGAAGTACGGCAAGCCGGCCTCCCGGCATGACTCCGCGCTCGACGCGGCGCACAGCCTCGCGATGGCGGAGATGGTCAACAACCTCTCCGAGGCGTCGGCGAACTACCACGCCGCGCGCTCGGGCACCCAGCCCACCACCCCGGCGGTGGACTCCTACAAGCGGCAGTGGGAGGCCAATGCGCGGGCCGATGTCCTGGCGGCCCAGTACGACTACGAGCTGCAGTCCACATGGAAGGACGCCGAGACGGACCTGCTGCTCAGCGGCAGGCAGGAGCCCGGGCTGCGCAACCTCTCCCTCCAGTACACGAGCGTGAGATTCGCCCCCTATCTGTCCAAGGAGCTGGCGGTCCGCTCCGAGCAGCGCAAGGCGGTGCACTCGCAGGAGCTGTAGCCGCTTCACCCGAGAGCCGCCGCGGACGGAGACGCTCCGCGGCGCTCAAGGGCCAAGAGAAACGGCCCAGTCCCCGCTGTAATGAGACGTCATGGGCGTGCGGGCCAGCGGCGGGCAGTACCGGAAGTGCTCGTCGTGGCTCGCGATGCCCGCACGCTCGGAGAGCCTGAGTAGGGCCAGCCCCTCCAACCAGATGGCTCGCCGGGGCGCGAAGCGTGTCACGGGGGTCGTGAAGAGCTTCGCGCGCTTCTCGATGTCCTCGCCATGCACGAGCACCGCGTGCTTGAACTCCTCGGAGAAGGCTTCGGCGTCACCCTCGAGCAGGGCTCGGGCACAGGCAGCGCGGTCCGACTCCGCTTCGAGCGCCAGGGCCTCCAGCGCCTCCACCCTCTGGGTGACGACGTCCTTGGTACCGGGGGAGACGAGCGCCTGGTAGAGCTGGGCGCGCGCGTACTCGGAGCGATACTCCTCGTCCGGGAGCCAGCACGCCTCGGAGAGCTCCGCGACCTGTCCCGCCAGCGTCCAGTGTCCCGCCGCGACGGCGCCGAGCAGCGGCTCCATGTATCGCGAAGCAGGGAGTGTCCACTGCTGGAGGCGGCAATGCGCGAGCAACCGCCTCCAGTTCTCGGCGGCTCGGCACAGGTTCAGGAAGAAGCCCTGCGGGTTGCCATCCACGAGCAGGGTGGCCACGGCCACGACATGGAAGTGGAGGCAGAGTTCGTCCATGGTCCGCAACAGGACATCCCTGCTCGCGGTGGGCTCGACCCGATGCATCAACTGGCGAATGGCCCGCCCGGAGTCCTCCCGCAGTGCCGCGAGCTTTGCCACGTTGCCTCCTCCAGGTTCAGGCGAACATGTCGTCGAAGCCTTCGGCGGGATGAGCCCGGAAGCCCGTCAGCCCCGCCTGCTCGAAGGCATTCTTGGTCCGGTCCGAGATGAGGATGAGCTCCATCATGTTACGGGCGCGAAACAGCCCGACATTGGGCTCCAGCCGGTCATGAGCCACCACCAAGTTGCTCAGTCGGGCAATCTCCTTCTTCGTAATACGGTCCATCCTGTACTTGGACTTCTCCATATCAATCACTTCTTGAGAGCCCAGGACATTAAGAATTCCGTAGTCCTGCGACACCGGATTCCACTGATGATCACACATGGAAACCTGCAGGAACTCGACGTTATCCACGCTCGTTCCCTTCAGGACATCATACACTCGCGAGGAGACCAGCAGCACGCCCAGCGTGTTTCGGACGAAATCATACAATTTCCGTCGATCGGGGAAATGATCTGAAAAGGCGACCTTTCCCCCCAACGGAAACTGTCGCTCCAGCCGCTCTCCCTTATGCATCTTCCAATTTTCGGGACTACCCTTGGGCAATGCATCAATGACCGCACCATCCGAGGACTCAGCCTTCAAAACCCAATAGTTCATAAGCATTACCCTACCAAAGGCTGCCCCACTCAAAGTGGACTGCTCTGTCCTTGCTCGCGTATCTCACGTGCTCTGAGCCACTCCCTGAGAACCGGACGCCAGCAACCTTTGCCATGACAATGGCCCGGCTCAATCCAATAAGAAACTCCCAGAAGTCTTCCTCAAGGTCCTTCAACTCCTCGAATGCCGTCTCAGGCAAATCACCATGGGGCTCTCCTGACTCAATGGTTTCCTGGAGACGCTTGGACACCTTCCGCATTTCATCCATGACCCGCATCGTGTAGGCCTCGTGGTCGCTCGGATGGCAGATGAGTGAATGGACCGGGACGGCCCAGTCTTCCGCGGGAAGATTGATGATGTTGTGCCCGTGATTGATGTTGTACTCGGACATCAGCAACAACCGAATCTGCTTGTACGTGAAGGCCGGCTTGCCGTCTTTCATCACGTAATAGAAGGCCGAGCCGGGCAGCATGTGGTGGGCTTCCCAAGCGTACGGATACTGCTGGGTGTACGTCGGGTTGAAGTTCTCTTTCGGCCCGCCTGGAAACTCCGCCCGCTCCTTCACCATGTGCCGGATTTCGCTCAGGTGCGCATGGTTGAAGTTGCGGTATACCCCCCGGCCATCCTGGGCCTTGAGGTAGGTGTAGCCTCGGCGGGCATAATTGTCGCCCTTGGTTAGCACCCCATTCAGCGGCGCATTGGGGTCCAGGTGCCCGTCAGGAGCGGGCGCTGCCTTCTTCTTGCGCTTGCCCTTCTTCGCCTCTTCCCTCGCCGCGGCCCGGACAGCGTCCTTCCGAGCCAGGTTGCGCTTGAAGATGCCATTGAGCCTGCGGGCCAGCTCCGTATTGAGGCTGTGCCGGGTGTCAGCAGTCGTCATGGCAGCGCTCCTTTGGACGGATGAGCAGCGGTGGTTCCAATCAAGACGGCGCCTCGGCCGGAATCATCCGCGCTGGCGAAGACAAGGCTCACGGAGGAAGGCGCATAGCCGCGTTGCAGTCCTCTGACCGCGACACAAGCGCTGACCGCCCCCATCGCGGCCCCCACATCTCCGAAGCCGATAGAGGGATACCAGGCTTGGAGTCCCCCCAGCGAGGCGTCCAGTCCCCGCAGGTGCAGCAGCACCATCCCCCACTCTCGCGCCTTTCCTTCCTCTCCGTTGTGGTCGCTCACCAGGAGCGGCCGGGCGCGAAGGGCCCCCGCGGCCGCGAGCACCGCCTCGGCACAGGCCGCCAGTGCACGTCCATCCGATGGCCTGTCAGAGCCCCGCGGGTGCGGCTCTTCTCCGAGTCGCACCGCGTGCAACACCACCTGAGGCTCATCTCTGGAAGACTGCGCGGGCCCCCCGGTGGTCAGCAACAAGGCCGCGCCCGCTTCTCCTGGCGTCAAGCCCACGGGATGCTCCGGCGTCTTCAACCGTCGTCCCTCCGCCAGCGCATGGAGCGTCGGCTCTTCGACCAGGCAATCCACTCCCATCACCAGACACGAGCGGAGCCCGCCGTTCTGCAGCGCAACCTGGGCCGCATGCAGCGCCTTCGCGAAGGCCACGTGCCCACCGCCGAAGAAGCGCCTGGGCCCAGACCAATCCAGGCCCATGCTCCGCAGGCTCGCCTCCAGCACGCGGCGCCCCAGCGCCTCCACCCGCAGCACCTCCGTGGCATCTGGTTCGCCCAGGTCAAGGCCGCGCTCCCTCGGGTCGGGCAACGCCAGATAGACGCCGCTCTCCGGGCCGAGGGTCCGCAGGTCCACGCGAGCGCCCACGTCCTTGAGCACCTCGCACGCCAGCGCCACCAGTCGACCGACGCCCGAGAAACCGAACGTCGCCACCGGGAGGGCGCAGATTGTCACGGGCCGAGGAGCCTCATCCCCGGGATGGGCGACATCCACGTCCGGAGACGGCGAGGGGCGCAGCAGATTGGCTCGGAACGCAGCGCACGCGGGAATCACCGGCCCCAGGCATGAAGCCATTCCCAGCGCCTCGACGAGCACCTTCATGCCCCACCCCACGCGCCCAAGCCTCCCTCCAGCGACTGGGCGAAGCGCGCTGGCGGCAGGCGTCTCGCGGCGTCCTCTTCCGCGCGCTGGGCCCGTGTCCACGCGCCCACGCCCAGCCCCAGTGCGCCCCGGGTCCGCAGGGCCACGCCCCACCAGAGCGACCGGCGGCGATACATCGACCCGTCTCGCAGCGCATCGAGCAACGACACCGGCCCCAGGGGCTCACCCCGCACGTAGCGCACCGTCGGCTTGAACCGGGAGGCGTGCCCGGCCCACCACGCCTCCACGCGGGACACCTCCGGCCATGGGAGGTCCGCTTCCGGCTCGTACTCCACGGACTCGTCCTCTTCGCCCGGCACCACGCCCGCTTCCGCCTTGGGGATCTCCATGCCGGTCACCAGCGAGAACGACTCCGCCGCCAGGGGCGCCCTTGGCGGCTCGCGCATCGCCTCCAGACAGGCCCGGGCGGCCTCGACCGTCCCCAACAGACCGAGCACCCTCAAGGCCTCCGCCCCTCGGGCAGCGTCGCCCAACCCCTCCAACAGCAGCTTCTGGGCGTCTGGCCCACCCGCCATGGCCAGTGCTCGCATGGCCATCTGTCGGTGCGGCCCGCCCTCCAGGACCTGACGGCGGCATTCCCACCACGCCAGCCGACTTCCCGCCAACAGCCCTGCCTCCAGTGCGGCGCCAGAGACCTCGGCGGAGGACGAACGCAGTCCCAACTCCAATGCGGCTTCGGACAACCGTACGGGCCAGGAGCGCAGGCAACGAAACGCAGCGGCCCGCACCTGGGCGGCCTCGTGCGTGAGCGACGCCTCCAGCGCCGGCCCAGGCTCCACGCGCCACGCCCCCAATACCTCCAGGAGCACCGAGAGAACCCGAGGCGGAGGCGAAGCTTCGAGCATGGGCCGCAGCCATGACTCCAGCCCTCGTCCGCCGGCATAGAGAAGGGCAGCCTGGATGCCCGCGCAGGGGCCCTCCTCTCCCTCACGAAGTACATCGAGGACACCTCGCACGGCGGTCTCCGGGGATTCTTCCTGGAGCAGCAACCCGAGCGCGGCGCACTCCACCCTCCCCGGCTCGTCCGCGTCGACCAAGGCAGGCACGAGCAGCCTCGTCGCAGCCCTGTTCCCCGCGAGCACCAGCGCATCCACATGGGCGAGGAGCCGCGCCTCCACCCCAGCCACCTCGTCGAGGACATGGTCCGGTGCCACGAGGGCACGCCGCCACTGCCTCCACAGGAATCCCGCCTCGTCGAGGTGCGAGGCCAGCATCTCCCAGGAGACGGGGAGCGCGAGGTGTCGAGGCAACGGGTTCATCAGGTCATGCCCCCGCCTAGTTGATCTGCGTCTTGCCACCCCGAAGGCGCAGCACCTGCCCCGCGTCGACGAGCACGTGCTCGCCTCGAAGCAGAATCTGTCCATTGCGCCGGAGGACCAGACTGGACCTGCCACAGCGAAGCTCCAGTTCTTCGGTGGCACCGTCCAGAAGCCCCTCGATGGGGACCTGCTGCCCATTGGCGACGATGGCGACCTCCCCCCTCCTCGCGCGCGTCCTCTGGCGCTTCGAGCATGGAATCCAGGAGGGGCGTCTCACTGCGCTGCGCCAGCAAGCCGAGGATGATGGGGCGCGTCGGCGCGCCCCGCTCGAAGCAGAGCACCGCCTCCTGCCGTGCCTCGATGGCCCGAAGCAACGTGGCCTCATCCACCGCGAGCGCGAGCCGGGCCTCCAGCGGCCCATGCCGGTTGCCCTCGAAGTCCACCTGCACCGTGCCTCTTCGTCCCCATCCGACGACCTGGCCGATGAGGGTTCCGTGGATGGGCTCCTCCACCCGAGGAGGCGAGCGCCCGGCATCGTGTTCGTGTGAAGCCATGGCCCCCCCCGCCGCTGTCGTTACATCTCTTTCTCGCAAACCAGACAGTTGCACCTGCCGGAGCCCTGGCTGACCGCAACGACTGGCGGCTGCATCAGTGGAAACGGCGGCGTGTTCTTGTCGTTGTGCAGCATCAAGTCCAACGCCCTCGCCACGTTCTTCCCCTCGACCTGCACGTCGAAGGAGAAGTTGACGAACTCGGCCTTGCCCTTCGTCTTGCCAGAGACGACGCCGCCCCCCGCCGTTCCGGGCTCATCCCCCGTGCTGGTGCTGAAGTTGGAGTCCTTCACACACAAGGGATTCCCCTCGACCTTCACCGTCTTGCTGCCCTGGGCCGCATCGGCGGAGCGCGCAACGTTCGGGTACGGCAGGGGAACGGGGCCCGACGGGCTGGGCGTCTTGCAGACATCCGGAAACGCCACGGACACACCGTTGGAGTCCCGGGTCACCACGGACATCTTGTTGACGCCCACCGTATTGGCCATGGCTCCCCCTCCTCTGGCCACAACGGAGGGGATCATCTTCCGGTTCTCACCGGAGACTCACCCCCGACACCTCCCTA
The DNA here is from genome assembly GCA_023426545.1 of Pseudomonadota bacterium. GTDB lineage: Bacteria > Myxococcota > Myxococcia > Myxococcales > Myxococcaceae > Myxococcus. Next base: position 24,524 of record JAFAAN010000140.1, on the reverse strand, counting down.
TTGTCTACATGGCGACAGCGTGCGCTTCGCGTGCAGCAGCTCCTCCTCGGTCGGGCTGCCGTAGCGCACCGCCTTCGGCGCTACCTTCGGCTTCGCGGCGTCGTGGACGTTGAGCACGCCCAGGTTGCGGCTGAGCACCGTGCGCAGCCCCGTGCTGTCGTACAGGGCGCCGAAGTACGCGCCGCCGGAGCGCAGGGGTACTGGGGCCAGCGCGCCCACCGGGCGCAGCAGCAGCGCGGCATGGTCCTCCGTGGCCCACTCGCAGGGGTCCTTCTTCCCATCGCGCCGCATCCACGACACCACCAGGTCGAACACGGCGCTGCCGTCATCCCACCGGCTGCTGAAGAGCTCCCACTTGCGCGAGCACTCCGGCGCCTCGCACGCGCGCACGGGCAGCACGTCCGACAGGTCCAGCGGCAGGCCCCGGCCGTCTTCGCTGGTGGAGCTGTCGTCGGAGCGGCGCAGCTTGCAGCCCGTGGGCGCGTCCTTCTGGCGCAGGGCCACCGGCGTGCCCGACAGCCGGCCTGGCGGCAGCACCTCGCAGTCCACTTGCAGCTCGGCCATGAGGTACGTCTTGCGGTCCGCGTCCGTGCCCATGCGCACCGCCCACCACGTCACCGGCACCGCCCGGCAGGGCGCCGCGTCCGCCTTGCCGAACACCCACAACGGCACCGACGGGTCCGGCGCGCCCAGCTTGCGGACGTCTTCTTCGGGCACCAGCTTCACGCCGGAGCGGTCGCGCTCGCCCTCCGGGAAGAAGCGGTCCTTCGCCTCTGGGATGACGGTCTGATGCGCCAGCCAGCCAGAGCCCGCGAGCCCCACCAGGTTGCGCGCCGTGAAGGGCACCACGTCCGGGCGCTTCGGGCAGCCGCGCTCGGGCTCGGCGGACGGGAAGGAATCCAGCTCATCGAACTGCGCGGACGCCGCCAGGGGCATCAACAGCGCCAGGGTCCATCCCCACGCCTTCGCGGTCAACCGGACTGCCAAACGCATCAGGCTCCTCCACGGGAAGCGACCGCGGCCGGCACGCGCGCCGCGGCGAAGTCAGGAAGCCTCCCGTCATACCGCATGCCCGCCCCGCGCCAAGGCCGCGGGCTCAGCGCTTGCGCGGCTTTTTCGGCGGAGGCAACACCTCCACCGGAATCTCGCGCTCCGGCGCCACCGCTGGCGTGGCCGCGTCCGGCGCGCCCGCGGCGGCGGGGGGCTCGGGCGGCTTCGACGCCTGAATCTGGTCGTCCAGCGGCACCCGGCCCACGGAGCGGTGGAACAGCTCCCACAGCGCCTTGCGGTGCCCCTCTGTCGTGGCCGAGCCCGACACCACCACGCCCGCGCCGCTGTAGCGGACCTCCAGGCCCAGCGGCTGGAGCCCCTCCCCCAGCGAGCCGAGCTGCTCCTGGAGGATGCTCACGTCGAAGGTCAACTCCAGCTCCCGGGCCACATAGGCGTCCGTCTTCAGCAGCTCCAGCAGCGCCAGCCTGCACGCGGAGTCCTTCACCGAAGCGCTGAGGGAGCGGTCGGCGCCGCTCGCCACCTTCAGGTCCGGACATGCCTTGCTCGCCGCCGCCAGCCGCGGTGCGGGGTCCTCCGGCGGCGGGGCGCCCACGACGAGGCGCCACACGGCGAAGCGCCCGCCGGCGTACAGCAGGAGCAGCGTCCGCCCCTCCTTCTGCCCCGTGAGCAACAGCTCATTGCTCCCGGGCAGCAGCTCCGCCTCCGCCACGGAGGCATCCGCCACCTGGACCCAGTCCACGGTGTCGAGCTTGTGGAAGCGCTCCTTCCCGGGCTCCAGGGGGACGACCAGGTCCACCGGCCATGCGCCTGCGAGCGCCGGGACGAGGAAGGCCAGGAGTGCTCCAAGGGCGTACATGCGAGCGGACATCAGGGCTCCAGCGCAGTGGTGTGGACCCTTAGCACGGGATAAGAACAGAGCTCTATGCCTACCTGGACCCTCTGGGTCGCCTGCCTGGCACTGTGTTTCGTCAGGGCGCTCGTCGCCGCCGCGGAGTCCGCGCTCTACGGTGTGTCCGACCTGCGCGCACAGGAACTGGCGAACGCGCAGCCCGGCCGCGCCACCCGCCGGGTGCTTCGCCACAAGACAGACCGTGAGCCCGTGGCCACGGCGCTCCGCCTGGGGATGGTCCTCAGCGGCTTCCTCGCCGCGGCCATTGGCGCCTTCGTCCCGCCGCGCATGCTGGACTTCAGCCGCTACGGCGAGACAGCCTGGCTGCAGCTGGCCACCGTCACCGCGGGCGCGCTGCTGGTGGGCGTGCTCGCCACGCTGCTGGACGTCACCCTGCGCGGGCTGGCCAACGGCAGCCCCGAGCGCTGGGCGCTGCGGCTGTCCGGCCTGGTGTCGCTGCTGGTGGCCGTGCTGTATCCCCCCATGCGCGTGACCATGGTCGTCCTCAACGTAATGGCGCGCACCGTCGGCCGCACGCTGCGCTTCGAGCCCCCGCCCCCGCCGCTGGAGGAGCTGGAGAAGCTGCTGGCCGCCCAGGCCGCGAAGAACGAGGTCGACAAGAGCGCCCCGCAGCTCATTCGCTCCATCTTCGAGCTGTCCGACAAGCGCTGCCGCGACGTCATGGTGCCGCGCACGGAGGTCGTGACGGTGGACATCACCGTCACCCCGGAGGAGCTGCTGCGCCTGCTGGCCGAGGAGAACCACTCGCGCATCCCCGTGTACCGGGACGACGTGGACCACATCATCGGTGTGCTGCACGCGCGTGACATCATCCCCCTGCTCCAGCACCCCGAGCTCATCGTCCTGCACGACATCATCCGCCCCGCGCACTTCGTGCCGTGGATGAAGCCCATCGGCGACCTGCTGCGGGACATGCAGAAGCAGAAGATCCACATGGCCATCGTCGTCGACGAATACGGCGGCTTCATGGGCGTGGTGACGCTGGAGGACATCCTCCGCGAAATCGTCGGCGACATCGGCGACGAGTTCGAGGTGGAGGAGAAGCAGGTGGAGAAGCTCGCCGACGGCAGCTTCCTGGTGGACGCCGCGTTGGAGGTGGACACCTTCACGCAGACCTTCGGCTTCCCCCTGCCGGAGGGCGACTTCGACACGCTGGGCGGCTTCCTCTCCTCCATGGCGGGCCACCTGCCGGACGTGGGCGAGCGCTTCGCCTACAGCGGCTGGCAGTTCGTCGTGGCCTCCAAGGAAGGCCCCCGCATCGACCGCGTGCGGATTTCGCGCGTGAAGTCGGGCATCACCACCAAGGACGGCAAGCCCGTGGAGGGGCGCGAGGGCCTGTCGCGCGAGCCCGGCCGGGAGGAGCAGGCCTCGCTCAAGGGCTGAGGCCGCAAGCCACCGCGGCGCCCGGCCCCGCGCGCTACTGGGACCAGTAGCACTCCAGGGTCTCGCGCGCGGACTTCCCAATCAGCTCGCAGTTCTCGAAGCGGGCGCGCTCGCTGCCTCCGAGCTGCCGCCCGTACCGGTCCGCGAATCGCCGGAAGTACGCGTCCGGCAGGGCCTTGGAGTCGAGCCGGAGGTCCGCCGCCGGGGCACGCTCGAACTCCAGCCGGAAACCCACACCCCGTCCCGCGACGAGCTGACGGACGCTGGCCTCGTCGGTGATGGCCTCCTCCACCAGCTCGCTCAGCGGCTGCCGCAGCGGCGCCGAGCCGTCCTCTCCGGTGCGGCCGGTGCGCCGCGCGGCCCCCAGGGCGACGCTCCAATGGAGCGGTCCCTTGAGCGCGAAGGTCCGCTCATCGCAGCGCCGGGAGCGCTCCTCCTCGACCTCGCCGGTGGCGAACTCCTCGCTGCTGACGTCCTCGTCGGTGAGGGCCGTCACCAGCGGGTAGATGGAGGCCAGCGATAGCGACAGCCCGAGCGCCATGGTGAGGTCCAGGCCGTCGTCATCGGAGGAGCCCCCGGCCTGCGACACCAGGAGGAGGCCGCCGCCCAGCATCGCGAGCCCCAGGACCAGGGAGCCCATGGGCGGGCTGGTCGTCGTGTCGATGCGCTTCTTGCTGAACTCGGTGGAAATCTCGGAGCAGGTGGTGCGCTTCACCGCGACACGGCCCACGTAGGACGCGTCCACGACGGCCTCCAGGGTGTCGACGAACGACTCCCCCAGGTTGGCCTCGCGCAGGCGCTCTCCGCGGACATACTCGGAGGTGGTGCTGCACCCCGCCTGGGAGAGGAGCAACGCCGCGAGCCCCGCCGCGCCGAGCCTAGAAGAGCCGGTTGCGCGCATCTTCCATCGCTCCACACAGCCGCGAGTAGTGTTCGAGCGCCCGCTCCAGGCGCTGGCTCTTGTCGACGTCCGTCTGCCGCCCGGGGACGAAGTCCCGCACCGACGTCACGGAGAGGTCCACGTAGGGCAGGCTCTGGAACTTGCCCGTCGGCTCCGCGCAGTAGCGGTTCTCCGCGCTGCACTTGCGGAACATGGAGTACGTCCCCGTGTGCTTCTGCTTCACGCGGAGCCGCACGGTCGCGTCATTCCCGTTGTTGAGGCGGATGACCTCGATGGGCAGCAGCAACCCGCGCAGGTCGACGATCTCCGTCCGCTCACGGGCCTTGTCCAGCACCATGATGCGGCAGTCCTTCACCGTGACGTGCACCTCCGAGTCGTTCCACGCCTCGATGTGCTCGCGCAGCCAGTCCTCCGTCTGCGCCTTCGTCGGGTCCACCTTGCGCGCGCTGGCCTGCGGCTCGGGGGCCGGCTTCTCCGCGGCCGGCACGCTGGCGGGCGCCAGCAGGGACAGGGAGACGGGAATCATCCATTGTCGGAAAAGCGACATAGCGGGCAGGCTGACACGTCTCACCCGCCAGCAGCAACGGACATGCCCCCGTGACGCCGCCTGGGTAAAGGCCGCCCCATGGGCGCGGGCCGGCGGCCTCAGTCCCCTTCCAGCGGTGGCACCCAGGCCAGTGGCAGCACACGCTCAGCCTGGAAGGGCGCCCGCCGCTCGGTGCCACCGAAGCGCAGCACCACGCCGCCCTGCACCTGCACGCGCCGGTGCACCGGCTCCGGCCCCCCCGTGGCGCGCGCGCTGGCCAGCGGGAAGAGCACGCGCAGCGGAGCGCTGCCGTCCGCGGCCAGGGGCTCCGCCACCTGCTGCGTCCCCACCGCCACGCGGCGCCCGTCCACCCACAGCGTGAAGTCCACGGCGGCCAGCGTGGCCGCGTCCGAGGCGGGGTTGCGCACCTCCAGGTCCAGGTCCAGCACGCCGGTGCCGTCCTGCTGGAAGTCCACCTGGAAGCCCAGCACGCGCACCGCTTCGTCATAAGCGCGCGGCCGGAAGGGCACCGAGCCCAGGCACCCGGACACCAGCCCGCTGGCCAGCAGCCCCCAGATGACGGCGCGGCGCGAGCGCATCTCAGCCACCCAGCAGCGGCTGGAGCGCGTCCACTGTCAGCGGCCAGCCCGCGCGCCGCGCCAGCGACTCCAGCGCCTTGAGGAACTCCGCCGCCGTCTGGAAGCGCCGCGCACGGTCCGCGAAGAGCGCCTTGCGCGCCACCTGCACCGCGTAGTCCGGCAGGTCCGGCGACACCGACGACAGGAGCGGCACCCGCGCGTCGCGCACCTTGTGCATCAGCTCCGCCTCGTGCTCGCCCGCGAAGAGGCGGCGGCCCGACCACAGCTCCCAGAGGATGATGCCCACCGCGTACAAATCCGTGCGCGCGTCCACCGGCATGCCGAGCACCTGCTCCGGGCTCATGTACGGCAACGTGCCGCGCAGCGCCCCGGAGTCGCCCCGCATCAGCCCCTCCACCTCCGCCACACCGAAGTCGGTGAGCTTCACGTCGCCGTTGACGCCCAGCAGCAGGTTGGCCGGGTTGACGTCGCGGTGGACGATGGTGGCGCCGTTCTCCCCCACCTTGGCCCGGTGGATGTAGTCCAGCGCCTTGAGCAGACACCAGGCGATGTAGCAAGCGGACTCGGGCGGCATCGCCGCGCCGGCCTTCACCAGCAGCTCCTGCATGTAGCCCAGCGTCCGGCCACTCACGAGCTCCTGCACCATCAGATAGTCCGGCCCCGCCTTGAACAGCCGGAAGGTGCGGACGATGTTCGGATGGCGCAGGCGGACCGTCAGCTTCGCCTCGTCGACGAAGGCCTTGACGTACGCGGTGTCGCTCCGGAACGACGGGTGCAGACGCTTGATGACTATCTCGTCCGGTTCACCCGGTGAGCGCTGCGTGGTGACCCGGGCTCTCGCCTGGTACACCTCCGCCATGCCGCCCACCGCCAACCGGCCGACCACCTCGTAACCACCCAGGTCCGGAGCATCCGCCACGGCACAACATTACTGCGAATTTCCGTCCGCACCCACTATTCCGCCGCGACGTCACGGAAGAGGGCCTGGTACCGGCGGCCGGAGGCGTCCCAGGAGAAGTCCTTCTCCATCCCCCGGCGCCGGAACTCGGCCAGGCGCGGCGGCTCCGCGTAGAGGGCCAGGGCCCGGCGGATGGCCGCCAGCAGGGCGGCCTTGTGGAAGGCCTCGAAGAGGATGCCATTGCCATCCAGCCCGCCCTCCACGGTGTCCACCAGCCCGCCGGTGGCGCGGACGATGGGCACCGTGCCGTAGCGCAGCGAGTACATCTGGTTCAGGCCGCACGGCTCGTAGCGGCTGGGCATGAGGAAGAAGTCCGCGCCCGCCTCCACCAGGTGGGACAGCCCGGCGTCGAAGCCCAGGTGGACGGCCACCTGCTTCGGGTAACGGGACTGCAACGCCCGCAGCCCTTCCTCCAGGGGCGCCTCGCCGCTGCCCACGCCGACGACGCGGATGTCCGCGTGGAGGGCGGCCGGGAGGACTTCCAGCAGCAGGTCCACGCCCTTCTGCCACGCCAGCCGGCTGACGAAGCCGAACACCGGCGCCGTGGTGTCCTCCAGCCCGAAGCGGGCCAACAGCTCGCGCTTGCACACGGCCTTGCCGGCCATGTCCTTCACGCCGTAGTGGGCCGGCAGGTAGGCGTCCTCCTCCGGATTCCACTCCCGCGCGTCGATGCCGTTGAGGATGCCGTGGAGCCGGTGCGCGCGGTGGCGCAGCAGCCCGTCGAGCCCGTGGCCCTGCTCCGGCGTCTGGATTTCCCGCGCGTAGGTGGGGGACACGGTGGTGAGCGCGTCGGAGAAGACGAGCCCCGCCTTGAGGAAGCTCACCGTGTCGTGGAACTCGAGCCCGCCGTGGGCGGTGAACAAGTCCCAGGGCAGCCCCAGGTCCCCCATCACGTCCTTCGAGAACTGCCCCGTGTAGGCGAGGTTGTGGATGGTGAACACGCTGCGCGCGTCCGCCAGCGGCCCCGCCTGGAAGCCGCGCCGCAGCGCCACGGGCACCAGCCCCGTCTGCCAGTCGTTGGCGTGGACGATGTCCGGGATGAAGCCCAGCCGCTGCGCCGCCTGGAGCGCGCCCACGCAGAGGTAGGCGAAGCGCCGGTGGTTGTCGGAGAAGGCCCCCCAGGCATCACCATACAGGCCATGGCGGCTGCCGAAGAGGAAGTCGTTCTCCAGGAAGAGCACCTCCAGCCGCTCGGCCACGCGGGTGGAGAGGATGGGCCCCGACAGCTCGCCAAAGGGGAAGCGCAGCAGCAGGGACTGGCCGGTGGGCACGAGCCGCTCCGCGCCCCGGACGTCGCGGTAGCGCGGCGTGACGACCTTGACGTCGTGGCCCAGCGAGGCGAGCGCGGCGGGCAGCGCGCCGGCCACGTCCCCCAGGCCCCCCGTCTTGGAGAACGGGGCCACCTCCGAGGAGATGAAGAGGACTCTCATGTGCGCACATTGACGCGTGCGCCGGGCGAGTCAACGGCGAAGGTGCGCGCCCGCCGCCGCCCCCATATGTTGCACCGCGTGATGATTCCTCCTGACCCCATCCAGCGCTTCGCGGAGCTCTTCGAGCGGGCGAAGCAGGCCATTCCCGTGGACCCCAACGCCGTGGTGGTCGCTACCGTCGGGGATGACGGGCGTCCCAGCGCGCGCGTCGTCCTGCTCAAGGACTTCGACGCGCGCGGCTTCGTGTTCTACACCAATCACGAGAGCCGCAAGGGCCGCGAGGCCCGGGCCCACCCGCACGCGGCGCTCTGCTTCTACTGGCAACCGCTGGACACACAGGTCCGCGTGGAGGGCCGCGTGGAGCGCGTGTCGGACGCCGAGGCGGACGCGTACTTCCAGAGCCGCGCCCGCGGCAGCCAGGTGGGCGCATGGGCCAGCCTGCAGAGCCAGCCGCTGCCTTCGCGCGAGGAGCTTGAAGCTCGCATCGCGGAGGTGGAGCAGCGATACGCGGGCCAGCCGGTGCCACGCCCACCGCACTGGTCCGGCTTCCGCGTGGTGCCGGACCGCATCGAGTTCTGGCACGCGCGGGCCAGCCGCCTCCACGACCGGCACGTCTATCTGCGCGAGGACGGTGGCTGGCGCACGCAGATGCTCTACCCCTGAGGGGACGCGGCGGCTACCAGGGCACCTCGACGCCCTGGTAGTCGAAGAAGCGGCCACTGTGCTCCAGGCTCAGCCCGTCGATGATGCGCAGCATGCCGCGCACCGAGTCCGGCGCCGGCAGCGTGGCGCCCGGGCCGCCCATCTCCGTCTGAACCCAGCCAGGGTGCAGCAGCACGGTGACGAAGCCCTCGGCGCGCAGCTCCGTGGACATGGAGCGCACGGCCATGTTCAGCGCGGCCTTCGACATGCGGTACGCGTAGGCGCCGCCGTCGGTGTTCGCGGCCAGCGAGCCCATCCGCGACGTGACGTGCGCCACCCGTCGCGAGGAGCCCCTCCGCAAGCCCGGGAGGACGGCGCTGGTGACACGCAGCGGCCCCAGGGCGTTGATGGAGAAGGTGCGCGCCATGTCGACGTAGTCCACGTCGCTCAGCGCGCACCACAGGCCGGATACGCCTGCGTTGTTGATGAGCACGTCCACGGGGGTGGTGCACACGTTGGCGGCGAACGCGCGCACGCTGGCCTCGTCTCCCACGTCCAATGCATGAACACGCAGGCGGTTGCCCGCGACTTGTTTCAAAGGCTCCAGCCGCCGCGCGCCCTCTGGCGACCGGACCCCGGCTTCGACGATGTCGCCCCTCAGCACGAGCTGCTGGACGAACTCGAAACCAATCCCCCTGCTCGCTCCGGTGATGACGTAGCGCATGCCTGGCATTAACGCGCTGAATGGCTCGCGCTGGCAAAACACGCCTGTTGACGAGTGGGGAGTGCACGCTGGTAACCGGATGCACCACATGCAGAGGACAAACGGATGAATGTCGCCGTCGTGGGAGGTGGGATTTCGGGGTTGGCCGTCGCGCATGGTTTGCGGTCGCGCGGTATCGATGCCGTGCTCCTGGAGACCTCCGCCCGTCTTGGCGGCGCGGTGGGCACGCATGCGCGCCCCGGCTACCTCGTGGAGCAGGGACCCAACAGCTTCCTGGACCGCGAGCCCGCAACACGCGCGCTCGCGGCGGCGCTGAAGCTGGAGGGACGCATCCGCGCCGCGGACGCCTCGGCGAAGCGTCGCTATCTCTACACGCGAGGCCGACTCCGGTTGGTGCCAGCCTCGCCTCCCGCGTTTCTCGCATCGGACATTCTTCCGCTCGGCGCGCGGCTGCGCGTCGCGGGTGAGCTGTTCTCCCGCCGCGCGCCGGAGGGCGTGGACGAGTCGCTGGCCGCCTTCGGCCGTCGCCACCTCGGCCGCGCCGCCACGCAGGTGCTGCTGGACGCGGTGCAGACGGGCATCTACGCGGGGGACGTCGAGCAGCTCAGCGCCGCCGCCACCTTCCCGCTGCTGGTGAAGCTGGAGCGCGAGCACCGCAGCCTCATCCTGGGCGCCATCCATGCGCAGAAGGCCCAGCGCAAGGCGCTGCCCCCCGGCGATGCACCGGCGCTGAGCGGCGCGCTGAGCACCTTCGACGGCGGCCTCCAGGTCCTCATCGACGCGCTGGCCGCGTCCCTGGGCGACGCGGCGCACACCGGCGCGCGGGTGGCGGGGCTGACGCGCGTGGACGGCGGCTGGCGGCTGCTCGTCGAGGAGCATGGACGCCGCGCGGAGCTGAGCGCGTCCCATGTCGTGCTGGCGGTGCCCGCGCAGGTCGCGGCGGAGCTGCTCCGGCCGCTGGACGACACGCTCGCGGCGCAGGTGGCCCGCATCGACTATGCGCCCATCGCGGTGGTGCACCTGGGCTTCGACGCGGGGGCGCAGCCCGCGCCGGATGGCTTCGGGTTCCTGGTCCCCTCCCAGGAGCAGCGGCGGCTGCTGGGCGCCATCCATGCGTCCACCACCTTCCCCTTCCGCGTCGAGGGCGGGCGCGTGCTCTACACCTGCATGGTGGGCGGCGCGCGGCGGCCCGACCTGGTGGAGCACGACGAGGCGGAGCTCGCGGCGCTGGCGCTGGAAGAGCTGCGCGCGCTGGCGGGCGTGACGGCCACCCCCACCTTCACGGAGGTCTTCCGTTGGCAGCGCGGCATCCCCCAGTACAACGTGGGACACCTCGCGTGCGTGGCGGGGATCGACGCCGCGCTCCAGCGCTGGCCCGGGCTGCACCTGACGGGAAACGCGTACAAGGGCATTGGCCTCAACGACTGCATCCGCAACGCGGCGCAGCTCGCCGATGCCCTGCGGGACGAGGCCAGCGTTCAGAAATAGCAACGGCGACTGCTCGGAACAGGGGCTACCGCGAGAACCTGGAAACCACGTCAGACGGGTGGTGCATGCTTCCCGGAGTCAGGAGCCCCGCGCCATGGCCCTCCCCTCTCCCGTCCTCGTCGTCGCCGCCATCGTCCTCTTCCCCGTCGTCCTCGCCGGCAGCATGCTGCTCGACGCCTTCGAGGCGGAGCTGGAGGAGCACCCCGCGCCATGACGCGCCCAGCGGTGTAGGCTCCCAGGGGCGCATGCTGGAAACATCGGAAGGCTCCATCGTCCGCGCCACCCTGCGGGCCCTCGTGGAGCCCCGGCGGCTGCTGCCCATCCTCGTCGTGTCCGCCGCGCTGATGACGGCGCAGGTGCGCTTCAGCCACCAGCCCCACGCCTTCACTCTGGGGCTCCTGATGTGCCTGCTCTTCATCGCGGTGGCGCCCGTCTCCTACCGCGTCCTCTTCCCGGAGGGACTGGACCTCAGCCACGGCGGCATCCGCCTGCTCCTCTACGCCACCGTGGGGAGCGGCGTGGTGCTCACCTCCGGCTTCGTGGTGCCCAAGCTGCTGCGCATGGGCCCCACCTTCCTCACCCAGCCCACCAACATCGCCGTGTGCGGCGCGCTCTTCCTCGTGGGCGGCTGGGGGCTGGGCCGCGACATCGGCCTGGAGGAGAGCCTCACCCGCGAGCGCGCCCGCGCCGCGCGCTTCGCGCTGGAGGCCGAGCAGGCCCAGCTGCTGGCGCTGCGCAGCCACCTGGACCCGCACTTCCTCTTCAACACGCTCAACGCCATCGCGGAGTGGTGCCGTGAGGACGGCGCCGTGGCCGAGGCCGCCGTGCTGCGCCTGTCCACCATGCTCCGCTCGGTGCTCGCGGGCGTGCGCAGCGCCACCTGGCCCCTGTCCCAGGAGCTGGAGCTCATCCGCACGCTCTTCGACCTGCACCTGCTGCGAGACCCCGGCCTCTTCCAGCTCGCGCTGGACCTCCCCGTAGACACCCCCGAGATTCCCATCCCGCCGCTGGTGCTGCTGCCGCTGGCGGAGAACGCCGTGAAGCATGGCCCCGCCGCGGGCCACCGCGGCCGGCTTTCCCTGAAGGTCACCCCCAGGGGCCACGAGGTGGAGGTCGCCATCGAGAACCCCGGCCCCTCCCGCGGCCCCCGCGAGGGGAGCGCCGGCCTGCCCACCGTGGAGCGCCGGCTCGCCCTGGCGTATGGCGGCGCCGCCCGCCTCGCGCTCGTCAGCGACGACGCGCGCACCCGCGTCACCGTCACCCTGCCCCGCGCGGGCCCCCAGCCCGGAGTCCTCACGTGAGCGCCCCGCTCCGCGTCCTCATCGCCGACGACGAACTGCTCGCGCGCAAGCGCCTGTCCCGCCTGCTGGCCGCGCTCCCGGACACGGTGGTGTGCGGCGAGGCCGCGGACGCCGACGCCGTCCTCACCGCCGTGCGCGCCGGAGGCGTGGACGTGGTGCTGCTGGACATCCACATGCCGGGGCTCAGCGGCCTGGATGCCCTGGCCCTGCTTCCGGTGGGTGGCCCGCGCGTCATCCTCTGCACCGCCCACGCCGAGCACGCCTTGCAGGCCTTCGAGCATGGCGCCGTGGACTACGTCCTCAAGCCGGTGGAGCCCGCACGGCTCCAGAAGGCGCTGGAGCGCGCGCGCTCACGCGGTCCGGCCACGCCCCCGGCGCCCCGCGGCCTGGAGCGCCTGCCCATCCCCACGCGACAGGGCATCGTCCTGGTGGCCCCGGAGACCATCTCCCACGCGTCGCTGGAGGACGCGCTGGTGACGGTGTTCACCACGCAGGGCGACTTCCTCACCGACTTCACCCTCAACGAGCTGGTGGAGAAGCTGCCGCGCGAGCACTTCCACCGCGTCCACCGACGCGCGCTGCTCAACCTCACGCACGTCGCGCGCCTGGAGCCGCTGGACACCGGCGGCTACCTGGCGCGCACCCTGCGCGGACACGCGGTGGAGGTGAGCCGCCAGTCCGCGCGGGAGCTGCGGCGCATGCTGGGCCTGCGCCGCGGCGCCGAGGACGAGGGCTGAGCCCCGGCGCCCCCGGCGGCGTCAGCCCACCGGCACTTCGACGGTGACGACCTGGTCTCCCTCGTGCCGCGAGTACCGGACGGTGCCGCGCCCGGTCCACCCGGCCGCGAAGCCCCTGCCCAGGCTGTAGGCCGACGACACGTCGTAGTTCCGGTCGAAGGTGATGATGCGCACCTCGCCGTCCACGCCCGGGCGCAGGCTGGTCGTCGTGTAGACGATGATGCGCCGGTCGGCGTCCCACTCGATGGTGTCACCCGACGCCGGGTTGGGGATGTGGGCGGCGCTCAGCTCCGATGTCCCCACGTTCGTCAGCTGCGTCAGGTCCTTGCCGTTCTCCTTCACGCGCCACAGCGAGGGCACGCCCGAGCGCCGCGTGGACTGGAACAGCACGACGCGCCCATCCGGCGTCCACACGGGCTCGCGGTCGTCGAAGCCCTGCGTCACCCGGCTCGACTTGCCCGAGTTCACGTTGAGCACGTAGAGGTCCGAGCCGCGCACCGCGTCTCCTGGACGATACGAGTCGGGCAGCAGCGCGTACGCCACGCGCTGGTCGTCCAGGGACACCGCGGGCGCGCCCGTGCGCTGCGCCACCAGGTGCGTGGCCCCCTGGTGGTCCACGCGCATGAGCTGAAGCGACGGGGTCTGGTAGACGATGATGCGGCGGTCGGCGTCCTCGGTGGACGACGGGACCCCTACCGCCTGGGACACCGCGGCCTGGGGCTCGGCGTCCGCGAGCGACTCCGCCTCTGGCCCGCCGCACGCAACGAGCAGGAGCGACGAAGCCATCCACATCGCAAGGTTCCTACGGGGACTACGGCAGCGGACGTCGGTCGAATACATACAGTCCTCTGGGTGGAAGCCACCTACCAGCGCGGGGTTGACTGGTTTTACAGTCCGCGCTCACGGGTATTCCAGGTCAGAACACCATAACAATCAGGTCCGTCATAAATGCTACCCACTGGATGGACGCGGCGTCGCCACACGCTGCGTCACGGTGAGGCGAAGAGCGCGGGCACCTGGGTCGCATCCGCGCCAAGGATGTCCGAGAGGACCCGCACCCCTTGAATGGGCATCGCGACGCCGGCGCGCGCGCACCGTGCGGCCTCGTCCAGGGTGAGGGAAGGCGTGGAACAGTAGGACTCACGCCAGTGGGCGACGAGCCGCTGGGAGAAGGCCGCCGCCAGGGACTCCACCTTCGCCTCCAGCCACGCCTCGGCGGAGGTGAAGCGCGGGCGCTCCGGCCGCACGTGGCCCTCCTCGAACGTGACGTCATGCTCGTGGCCAGACTCGGAGAGCTGGTCCTGTAGCACCACCGTGAAGGGCCCCCGCCGCGCGTCCAGCACCGCGGACGAGGCCACCGCGACGCGGTGCGACTGCGACAGCCGCAGCGCGTGGTACTCGAACGCCCTGGGGACCTGGCGGTAGCGGGTGACGGGGACGGAGTAGGTATGCGTGTGCCGGGTGTACTTCGTCACCTTGCGCGTGCGCTTCTTGCCGTCCTTGTCGGTGTACTCCTCCTCGGCCTCGTAGGGCTCCTCGATGGTCTCCGTGCGGTCCTCGTGGTCCGTGTATGGCACGCGCTCCATCCACGGCGCGGTCAGCTCGACGGGGCGGCTGTCGCGCTCCGTGGTGAAGCGCCCCTCCAGGGTGAACACGGGCCTCACCGGGCCGCCCGGCACGAACCAGGGCGAGGACTCGAAGGCCTGGGTGAGCCGGGCCTCGAGCCGCGCCTGCCTCGCTTCGTCCAGTCCCTCCACGGCGCCCGCCCATGACGGCGCGCCGAACAGCTCGGGCGCCGAGGCGGGCCGCGGCGCGTACTCCCGCCAGTGGCCGCAGTAGCGGAAGACCAGCTCGCGCCAGTGGGGGCTGTCGTCGGTGCTCGTGTCCTTCAGCCGCTGGCAGGTCGTCTTTCCGCTCTGGAGCACCAGCCACTCCATGTCGCGCGCGAGCAGGGACAGCTCGCGGTGCCCCAGCAACCGCTGCTTGCGCAGCAACGCCTTCTCCGCCGTGAGCGCGTGCCCCCGCCCGGCGGGAGCGCCGACGACCCGCTGGAGATGGCGGCGCGTGCCCTCCACCTCCTCGCGCAACGAGTTCTCCAGACCGCCGCTCAGCTTGGAGCCCCACCGGGCCCGGTGGTCGAGGAAGCGCAGCAGCCACGCCTCCGCCTCCTCGTCCCGACCCTCCAGGCGCGCCCGGCGCGCGTCGCTCAGGAGCTGCGACAGCGCTCGCGAGCGCAGCCCGTCACGCGCCTGGAGGAGCTCCGTGTCGTACGGGCTCTGGCGGATGAGGTCGTCGTAGATGGCGGCGGCCTCCACATAGAGGCCCTTCTGGGCCAGGGAGTCGGCCCGGCCACGCAGGGTGGAACAGGCGCACAGGACCAACAAGGGAACGAGCAGGAGGGACCGGGCCATGGGGAGGAAGAGGCAGAACGCGTGCGTCCGGTGACGTCTGCGGCGGCCGGATATTCACACGGCATCACGCGCCTTCCCCGCATAAGTCCACGGCGGCGGCCGGGTCGAGCGGCCACGTATGGACAGGCCCGCCCGACTCGGAGAGGAGGAGGTAGCGCTCCAGCATCGCCGCCAGGGCGTCCTGCCGGGGCATCTGGGCCTCCAGCCGGTCCAGCACCTGCCGCTGCCAGCTCGCGCCCGTCCGCCGCAGCGCGACGCGACGCGCGATGATGTCCAGCAGGGCATCCACCTCCGCCGCCTCCACCCCCGCGCGCACCAGGCCCCGCCGGGCCTCCGGGAGCAGCCGCGGCACCAGCGTCGTCACCGGGATGGGCTGGGGGCTCGGCGCGGCCTCGGCCGGCCACAGCAGCTCCGCGTCCAGGCCCTGCCGCGCCGCGCGGATGAAGTTGCCCTGGGCATGGACGAAGGGCAGCGCGGGGAGCAGCGCGTCCATGCGCTCGGCGAGCCCCAGCGTGAGGCCCAGCAGGAACGCGCCGTTGGCCGCCATGTCCACCACCGTCGGTCCCGCGGGGAGCGCGCGGAACTCGATGCGGAGATGACCGCCGTCGCTCGGGTCGTAGATGGCGCGATTCCAGCTCCACACCGTGCTCTGGTGCAGGCGCAGCTCGTCCAACCTCGGCACCTCGCCGGCCGCCACGCGCTCCCGCATGGGCTCGTCCCCCGACACCGGCAACATCGGCGGGTGCAGCGCCACCGCCTCCGCGAACAGCTCGTGGGCCCCCTCGCGCACCCAGCCGTGGCCGAACGACACGCGCGCATGGGGCTGGAAGCCGCCCTCTCCGGGCTCGGCCCGGTCATCCACCGCCTGCCGGAACAGCGCCACCCGCGTCTCGTCCCACAGCTTGCGCCCCAGGAAGAGGGGCGAGTTCCCCGCCACCGCCAGCACCGGCGCCGTGGCGAGCTGCGCCGCGTTGTACGTGCGCGCGAAGGCTCCGGGCGCCACGCGCAGGTGGTACTGGAGCGACGTGTTCGCCCCCTCCAGCGTCACGTCGTTCCAGGTGAGCGTCAGCGCCTCCTCGCCGCGAATCGACACGTGGAAGGGCGCCGCCCTCCGCTGGCGGATGGCGGCGGACATCGCGCGATAGCGCGGCTCGGGCGTGAGCGCGCCGCTGCCCAGGTCCGCCTCGCGCAGCGTGGGGAGGATGCCAATGACGGCCACGCGCGCGCCCTGTGTGGCGGCGGCCCGGCGCACCCCGTCCAGCGCGCTCTCGATGTCCTCCCGCACCGCGGTGAAGGGCCTCCCGGCCAGGGGCCCCGGCCGCAGGTTCACCTCCAGGTTGAAGGCGTCCAGCTCCAGCGTCACCCGGGGGTCCCCGGTTCGCGCCCGCACCTGACGGTTCACCGGCAGCGGGAAGCCCCGGGCGTCCACGAGGCAGAGCTCCAGCTCGGCGCCCACCGTGGGGCTGCCGGCGCCGAAGCCCGGGCGCAAGAGCAACGCGCGCAGCGCCTCCAGTGCCTCCCCCAGCCGGCGGGAGAAGCGCGCGTAGTCCTCCGGATGGAACGCCTCCTGCTGGATGGCCATCCCCATGACGACTCAACGTAGGCACGGCCGCCAGCCTCCGCTCCGGCGCCTGGAGGCCCGCCTGCCCGGAGACCGGGCGCCACGGCGGGAGCCCTGGAGGACAGGGGCGCTGTCGTCCACGAAAGGCGCGGGGCCCGGGTGCGCTCCGGCCGGGTGTGTTATCTCGCGTCCTGGTCATGCCGTCCGACACGCTCGCCAACCTGTACGACCTGACGCGGCCCGAGCTGGGCGCCCTGCTCTCCGGCTGGGGCTTCGGCCCCTATCACCGCGACCAGCTCTGGACCGCCCTGTACCGCCGGTACGCGGACTCCCTCGACGCGCTGGACGGGCTGAAGCCGGAGCTGCTGCGCGCGCTGCGCGAGCACACACGGCTGAGCCACCTGGCCCTGCACCACGAGTCCTTCAGCAGCGACGGCCTCACGCACAAGCTGCTGCTGCGCCTGGAAGATGGGCAGACCATCGAGACCGTGCTGATGCGCTTCAAGGGCCGCGCCACGGTGTGCATCAGCACGCAGGCCGGCTGCGCCATGGGCTGCGTCTTCTGCGCCACCGGGCAGATGGGCCTGTCGCGCCACCTGACGCCCGGCGAAATCGTGGGACAGGTGCTGCACGTCAACCGCATCCTCCGCGCCTCCGGCGAGACGCTGCGCAACGTGGTGCTCATGGGCATGGGCGAGCCGCTGCACAACTACGAGCACACCATGGCCGCGGTGGACGTGCTGGTGGATGCGATGGGGCTCGCCCTGGGCCCGCGCTTCATCACGCTCAGCACCGTGGGCGTGGTGCCCGGCATCCGGCGGCTCGCGGATGAGGAGCGCCCCGTGCAGCTGGCCGTCAGCCTCCACGGCGCCACCGACGCCGAGCGCGCGGCCCTGGTGCCCGCCGGGCGCCGCTGGCCGCTGGCCGAGCTGATGGACGCGTGCCGCTACTACAGCGAGAAGCGCCGGCGCCGCATCTTCTTCGAGTGGACGCTCATCTCCGGCCGCAACGACACGGCCGAGCACGCGCACACGCTGGGCCAGCTGCTGCGCGGCATGGACGCGCACATCAACGTCATCCCGCTCAACCCCACGGTGGGCTATGACGGCGGCCCCAGCCGGCCCGAGTCCGTGCGCGCGTTCCAGGACGTGCTCGCCACGTACGCGGTGCCCAGCACGGTGCGGCAGCGCCGCGGCATCGACATCGACGCGGGCTGTGGCCAGCTCAAGGCCGCGGTGGAGCGGCGCTCGCGCCGTTCACTTCCCACCAGCGCTTGATTTCGCGGTCCGCCTCCCGCGCGCGTCCGTTAACGTGCGCGTGGAGCATCCACCCACACGAGGGCACAGGCCGCCTGGACGGGCCGGAGGTATGAGCCCACTGTCGCGAGCGTCGGCGTAACCGGAGCGCCGCGAGGGGCCAGCACCCGCTCGCAAGGCCGCTCCACCGCGCTCCCGCCGTACGCTCCGGGGCGTTGGCGCACCGCGCGTGGCACGACGCGCCAACGCCCGCTGTCAGGGTCCAGCGCTACACCCCGAGATGTGCGTCGTGTCGGTAGATGACGACCTTGTCGATTACGGGAGGTGCCCCTTGCACGCGACATGGCCATGGGCACATTCTTTCCATTCGGCTTCCCCGGGGAGGTGGGCGATGCTTTCCATCCAGGAGCACGCAACGGTGGATGAGGCGAGCAGCGAGCTGCTCGACTTCGTCCTCGAGCCGTACAACTGGCTGTCGCTGACACGCACAGGGTCGGACCCGGCCGCGTGGCCCGGGCAGAACACGCTCTATCAGCGCCGCGTGGGGCCGCTGCGCATCTGCGCCTCCGTGGACGTGGCGGCCACGCTGGACGTGTTCCTCCACATCGCCTTCCGCGCGCCGGGCCTCACGCCCGTGAAGGCGGCGGACCATCTGGAGAGCTTCCTCAAACATCGGCTGCCGCTGACGCCCAACTCCGAATGGCAGGTGGAGGTGGACGAGCGCCGGTGGATCCACTTCTCGCGGCGCTACGCGGGGCCGCCGCTCAAGGCGTGAGCGGCTCCAGCCGGTAGTGGCGCAGCGGCTGCGCCACGTTCTTCACCGGCGTCTCCGTCAGGGGCCCGAAGCGCAGCCCCCGGAAGAAGGGCTCCTCCGAGCCCGCGAGCGCCGCATACACGCTGTCCATCACCAGCGTCTCCCGGAAGCCCGCCAGGGACTGGAGGCGGGCCGTCTGGTTCATCCGAATGGCCGCCTCCAGCGCCGCGTGGGGCTGCTCGCCGCTCTCGAACTCCAGGTGCCCGTTGCGGTAGGTGCGGTAGTGCAGCGCCTGGGGTTGCACCGCGTCCCGGTACAGCAGGAGGAAGCCCGGCAGCCGCACGCGCAGGGCCAGCGTCAGCACGGCCAGGTCCATGCCCGCCTCGAAGACGGGGTTGGCGAGGTGGCGGTTGCACTGGAGGATGAGCTGGTGCTTCTCCGACGCCGTCTGCACCAGGCACAGCACGGTGTCGAGCTGCTCGGCCAGTGAGGGCCACGGCCCTGGCGCCGGTGAGCGCGAGGATGGGCGGGAAGCAGCGCCGGAAGGTCAGCGTCTCCCGCGCTCGGAGGCTCTCCTCCAGGAGGTCGTCCACGGCGCGATGGAGCGCGCGAAGCGACTCGTACTCCTCCAAGGTGATGTCGGCGGGTGACGGGGACGGCGCTTTCGTCATGGACTGCCCTTCTCTCTATCGCCGCGCGGACGGCGCTGTCACAGGGCGGGCGTGTGCTGCTGCCCACCCGCGACCTGCCCGTCCGCCACGTCGATGACCCAGTACCCCTCGTGGCCCGCCTCGGTGGAGGAGCCCGCGCCGAAGACATGGGGCCGGTCGGCGGTGGCGGGGTGGTGGAAGCGGTGGTGGATGTGGCCGTGCAGCACCGCGTAGCGCGGCCCCGGCAGCAGCCGCAGCAGCGCGTCCGCGTCCCGCAGGCCGTGGTGCCAGTGGTCCGGGCGGCCTCGCGCGTCCATGGGCGCGTGGTGCACCGTCACCAGCACCGCACGCCCGTCCAGCCGCGCATCCTTCAGCAGCGCGGCCAGCCCTTCGAGCTGGGCCGGGCCGATGACGCCGTAGGACAGCCCCGGCGAGGGGGGAACCCGGGCGGACAGCAGGCCCACCACCGCGGCCTCGGTGCCCACCAGCCGCACGAAGGGGAAGGCGCCCTCGCGCCGGTACTCGGGCAGGTCGCTCTCCAGCAGGTGCCCGAAGTGACGCGCGAAGCGGCCGGTGCGGTGGCTCCCCGGGGTGAAGACGTCGTGGTTGCCGGGGATGACGGTGCAGCGCCGCGGGTCATCCGCCAACTCGCCCAGGGCCTGACGGGCGCCGCGGAACTCGCCCTCCAGCGCATAGGCCGTCAGGTCTCCCGAGAGGACGAAGTGGTCCACCTGCCGCGCCTGCGCGTCGCGCGCGATGGCGGCCAGCACCTGGGGCGCGCGGGCGTAGCGGCGTGCGCGGCCTCCCACGGTGAGCTCCGCCAGGGCCACCCAGCGCCGCCAGCCCAGCCGGTGCAGCGGCAGCGCGAAGTAGTCCTCGGTGATGTGGACGTCAGAGCAGTGGGCGATGCGCATCGACGAAGTCCGCCATTCGCGTCGAACGTACCACCGAAGCAATCCCAGGGCACTGCGGCGGTCCGCCGCGTCGGTTATCGTCCCCCGCGACGATGACCCGCACCGCGCGCACGCCTGTCTCCTCTCCCCGTGTCCTCCGGGTGCGGCCGTGAGCCTCGTCCGCGGACGCTTCGCGCCCAGCCCCACGGGGCGCATGCACCTGGGCAACATCCGCAGCGCGCTGCTCGGCTGGCTCCAGGCGCGGGCGGCGCAGGGCCGCTTCCTGCTGCGCATCGAGGACCTGGACCGCGCACGCTGCAAGCCCCAGTACGTGGATGACCTGCTGCGAGACCTGGCGTGGCTGGGCCTGGACTGGGACGAGACGCCCCTCTTCCAGAGCCAGCGCGACGGCTTCTACCGCGACGCGCAGGCGAAGCTGGAGCGCGAGGGGCTCGTGTACCCGTGCTTCTGCACGCGCGCGGAGATTGCGCGGGCCGCCAGCGCGCCGCACGGGCTCTCCGACGAAGGTCCCCGCTACCCGGGGACCTGCGCGCACCTCACCCGCGAGCAGATTTCCGAGCGCGCCCGCACCCGCGCGCCCGCGTACCGCTTCCGCGCGCGCCCCGGTGAGGTCCGCTTCGTGGACGGGCTGCAGGGCGACGCCACCCAGGACGTGGACGCCGTGGTGGGGGACTTCGTCATCCGGCGCAATGACGGCGTGGCCAGCTACCAGCTCGCGGTGGTGGTGGACGACGCGGCCAGCGGCATCACCCACGTCCTCCGCGGCGATGACCTGCTGTCCTCCACGCCCAGGCAGCTCCAGCTCTACGCGGCGCTGGGCCTGCGGGCGCCCGACTTCTTCCACGTCCCGCTGGTCCTGGGGGAGGACGGCAAGCGGCTCGCCAAGCGCGAGGGCGCCTTCGCGCTCGCGGAGCTGCGCGAGCGCGGCGTGCCCCCCGAGCGCGTGCTGGGCCTGCTCGCCGCGTGGAGCGGCTGGGGTGACGGAGGGCCGCTGACGCTGCCCGAGCTGGTGCGCGGCTTCCGCCCTGACGCCCTGCCGCGCGCCCCCGTCGTCGCTGGCGAGGCCGCGCTCCAGGAAGCGCTCGGCCTGGGGTGAGCTGCTGCCCCGCCCTGCTCCGCGTGGAGCCGTCCGGGCGAGGTGGAATCGTGCGCCCCGGGGCGCATGTCCATGTTTGCCGCGAACGAGAGCGCCTGGTCCGCTCCAGGGCGCTCCCTGGCATCAGGAGGGGCAGCACCATGGCAGCCATCGTCGAGAACCAAGCGCCCGGCGTCATCTCCGCCGCCGCGGGCAATCCCTACAAGCTGAGCTGGGGTGCCATCTTCGGAGGCGCCTTCGTCGCCATGGGCCTGTGGATTCTCCTCTACTCGCTTGGCCTGGCGCTCGGGCTGTCCTCGGTGGACCCCAACAACCCGTCCAGCGTGCGCGCGGCGGGCATCGGCACGGGCATCTGGAGCATCATCGCGCCCCTCATCGCCCTGTTCTGCGGCGGCTTCGTGGCCGCGCGCACGGCGGGGCGGCTGGACAAGGGCGGCGGCGCGCTGCACGGCGCGGTGATGTGGGGCCTGACGACGCTGGTGAGCTTCGCCCTGATGGGCATGCTGCTCTCAACGGTGGTGGGCACCATTCTGCGCGCGGGCGGCGCGGTGGTGGGCGCCACCGGCTCGGCCGTGGCCTCCGGCGGCGCGCAGGCCGCGCAGACCTTCGGGCTGGACGCCAATGACGCGCTGGGCCCCATCAACCAGCGGCTCCAGGCGGAAGGAAAGCCGACCGTCACCGCCGCCCAGCTCCAGGCCGCCACGTCCGACGTCCTCAGCACCGCCCTGCGCACGGGCAACCTGGACCGGGAGGTGCTCATCACCTCCATCGCGGACAACACGCGCCTGTCCCGCCAGGACGCGACGGAAATCGCGGACCGGGTGAACATGCAGTTCACCGCGTTCCGGGGCAAGGTCGGACAGGTGGGCGAGCAGGTCCAGCAGGGCGCGCTGCGGGCGGCCGAGCCCACCAGCCGGGTCTTCTGGGGCATCTTCGGGGCGCTGCTGCTCGGGCTCATCTCCGCGGTGCTCGGCGCCACGGTGGGCGTGAGCCGCCGCCAGCGCATCGCCGCCGAGGGCGCCATCGTCACGCCCCCCACGCGCCCCACCGAGCCCACCGGCCCCCGCCGCGAGGTGTACCCGTAGGGTGGGCTCCGGCGACGGGCTCCGGTGGTGGGCTCGTCGCCGCGAGCACCGCGCCGGGGGCGCACGGGCGTCACCTTCCGCACACTCCGCGCCCCGCCCGCCTGCGGGCCTGCGCTAACATTCCCCACGAGGCGGCGGGCCGAGCACCCGGCGCCCTCCCGCGCGGGCACCGAGCCCCGCGTGCTTCTCGGGGGGATGCACATGAACCGGAGCACCACGTACCTGCTGTGCCTGAGCGCGCTGGCGGCCCTCACGAGCGGCTGCTTCCTGCGCACCGGCTACATCCTCGACGCGCTGAACACCCCCGGGGACCCGAAGGCCGCGCCGCTGCCCGTGCCCATCCAGGAGCGCGCCGCGCGCCTCACCCGCACCCATCTGGTGGATGCCTATGCGGACCCCGCCGAGGCCGCGCGCTGGATGTCCGCGCTGGGCAGCGCGCCCCAGCCCATCCTCGAACAGCTCGAGTGCCTGAAGCAGACGGCCGGGGGCAGCAACAGCGCGTGCTTCGAGCGCTTCCTCCAGACGGCCCTGGAGACACCGCTGTGGGGCCTGCCCCCGCGGCCGGACGCGGTGGACCCCACCCGCCCCTCCCCGCGCGAGGTGGACGCCGCGCGCTTCGTGGCCAACACGCTGGGCATCGCCGGGTCGCTGGTGGCGCTGCGCGACGCGCAGGACGGCGCGGTGCCCATCCAAGTCCTCGCCCGCGGCATCCGCGAGGGCGCCGAGTCCGCCGCGCAGTACGTCAGCGCCCGCAAGTGGAACCGCACGCTGGGGCGCCCCTCCAACGCCGTCGTCCTCAGCGGCGGCGGCGCCAACGGCGCCTTCAGCGCGGGCGCCATCTGGCGGCTGCTCGGCGTGCTGGAGCAGTGCCGCGGCAAGCCCGCGCCGGAGGGCTGCGGGGACGCGCGCATCGACCTGGCCGCGGGCACCAGCACCGGCGCGCTCATCAGCACCCTGGTCGACCTGTTCCACACCCCCGGCCACGAGCAGGCCGCGCGCCAGCTGCTCATCAACAACTACACGTGCTCGGTGGAGTCGGACCTCTACTGCGTCAACAACACCTGGATCTGGAAGATTGCCTCGAACCTGCGCGGCCTGGTCCAGTTCGACGGCATCTACGGCAAGCTGCGCGCGGCGGTGGTGCCCGAGCAGCTCACCAACGGCACGGAGCTGGTGGCCGTCTCCGTGGACTTCGACACCGGTGACGTCTATGGCATCAGCGACCAGGACCCGGCGAACATCGACCCGAACGCCACTCCGCAGCAGCGCGTCGAGGGCCTCATCAACGGCGTCGTCGCCTCCATCGTCGAGCCCGTGCTCGCGGAGCCGGTGCCGTGGCTGCCGTCACACACGGGCCGGCTGAAGGGCTCCTTCTTCGACGGCGGCGTGCGCTCCGGGCTGCCGCTGCTCCAGGCCGTGCAGCGCGGCGCCGAGCGCGTGCTGGTCCTCTCCACCGGCGGCATGGAGGCGACGCCGGAGAACCCGCCGGACAACGCCGTCAGCGTGCTGATGCGGACCATCGACCTGTTCGTCACGCAGCCGCGCGTGGGCGAGGTGCAGCAGGGGGAGCTGGCCGCGGTGGGCCGCCGCTTCGCGGAGCACAACGTCTGCGTGGAGCGCCTGGCCCATGTCGCCGACACCGCCAGCGTCAACGCCTTCTGCCGTCGCACGGGGGCGGGCTTCGTGTCGCGCGCGCCCGGCGCCCTCCAGGCCGCCACCAGCATGTGGCTGGGCTCCGCCCGCTTCGACCAGGTGGCCTCCAGCTGGCGCTCCGCGTGGATGTTCCGCCCGGACTCACAGCTCCAGACGGCCAGCGGCTACGGCTTCTCGCCCCAGGTCATGCGGCCGCTCTTCAAGGAAGGCGTGAAGCACTTCCAGCAGCGCTGCCACGAGGTGCTGCGGCTCTTCGAAATCCCGGGCACGCTCGCCGCCGCGGAGTGCGACAAGCCGGTGGACGCGGCCGTCGCGGAGGCCGAGGCGCGGTTCGCGCCGCTGGAGCAGTGCACGAAGGGCAAGCCAGCGCAGCGCTCGTGTGAATGAGCTCCGGAGGCTTATCCTCCTGGGGTCCATGTCGTCCGACCGGTCGTCCCTCATCCGCTGGCTCGTCATTCCCGGCGTGAGCCTGGGCGTGCTCGTGCTGAGCGCCGCCCTCTCCTACTGGCTCACGCGCCCCATCCAGGCCGGGCC
>JAFAAN010000012.1 GCA_023426545.1 Pseudomonadota bacterium | reverse complement strand
CGTCACGGCCCCGCCGCGGGCGCCGGCGTGGCCGCGGGGGCTGGCGCCACCGTTGTCGCGGGGCCTGTCACCGGGGAAGGCGTCGTGGGCAACGGGATCGCGGGCCCCGCGTTGAGCGGCGCCGGCGTCCCCAGCAGCGGCGGAGGCGGAGCCCCATTGAGCGGCGCGGGCGTGCTCAGCAGTCCGGGTGGCGGCGCGGCCGGGCTCGCGTTCAGCGGCGGCTCGGTGGCGATGATGCCCGCGCTCGACTGTCCCGTCCCGACGAAGGCCCCGAACTCCCCCGGCGCCAGTGGCTGCACGGTGAACGAGCCGAACGTGGACACGGTGGGCGGTGTCGCGAACGCGCCCGTGCCCACCGGACTGCTCGTCGGCGCGCCCGTACCGTCGAGCGGCGCCGCCGGGAGCTGCCCCGAAAACGTCGCGGGTCCAGGTGACGGCACCTGCGTGGACAGCCCGCCGCTGATGATGTCCGGCGTCACCGGCGCCACGGGAGCCCCCGGTACCGCTGCGCTCGGCACGGGCGTGGTCGCGAGCCCTCGCGTGGGCGGGCCGGGCACTGCCACCCGAGCCACTGCCTCCGCGCCCTGGAGCGGGGCGCCCACCACCGCCCCTGAAGTGCCAACCGTGGACGACGGCGCGGGCGGCGGGGACGCGGTGACAGGCGCGCCCACCGTGGCACCGGGAGGCACCGGCGTGAGCGCATTCCAGCTCAGCGGCGGATTGCCCGTGTTCTCCACGAAGGGCCGCGAGCGCACCGCCACGCCATCCACTTCGATGGCCACGTCCTCGAACACGAACTGGATGAAGCCCCGCGGCTCGAGCTGCGGCGGCAGGTTCCACACCAGCACCACCAGCTCCGTGTCGTCGTAGCGCGCCTGCCGCAGCAACCGGTGGGTGTCGTCATCCGCGTATGCGCCCGCGGCCAGCGCCGCCGCGTGCACGAAGGCGGTGTCCGTCAACAACTGCCCGTTGCGCCAGACGCTGCCCACGCCCCACATCGCCACCGCGGCGTGCGTGCGCGTCATCGCCGCCCACCCCAGGCCACTGTCGCCGTAGAGCGGCACATCCAGCAGGACACCACCGCCAATGGCGTGTGGCGGCGGCCGGGGCAGCGGCCCCGAAGCCCCCGGGCCTCCCGCCTGCTCCGGCGGGAAGCCCGGCTGCGTCAGCTCCACCCGGTACTCGGTGGCGCCCAGACGGAAAGAAGCCTCCAACTGCCCCTTGTCACCGAAGGTGGCGCCGGGCAGGGACACGCGGTCCTCCACCGAGAGCGACGCGCTCCCGGTGCCGCTCTCGGCCAGGTCGGTGAAGGGAAGTGAACCTTGGATGAAGAAGCCGTCCGGCTGCTCGGTTCTCGCGCTGGCCTTCCGGCCCTCGAACGTGAACCCGCCTGGCGCCACGGCCAGCACTGCGGACAAAACGAACGTGGTGAGGGGTCCCGCCATCGACGCTGCCTCCTTGGTTCACAAGGTAGGCAGCGGAGCGGGGAGCGGCATGCCCCACCCCTGAGGGCTAGATGAGGCCGCGCGCCCGGCGAATCTGCTCGACCGTCTTGTTGTACTCGATGTCGAAGGCGCTGGTGCCTTCCTGCAGGTGCTTCAGGCGGGAGCGGGCTTCCTTGTCGATCTCATCGTCCACGTCGAGGTGACGCTTCATGACGGCGAAGATCTTCTGACGCAGCCCGTTATCCGCCGAGTACACCTCTTCGACGTTCCGGCTGATGAGCAGGAACTCAATCATCTGGTTGATGACGTATTCGATGCCCTCGTCACCCATCTTGAAGCCGCGGACGTCCGCCATCTCGCGCTTCACCTGGTTGAACTTCGAATAGTCGTAACCGCGACGCTCCAGCGCCTCACGCGTCGCCTGGTTCACACGCTCCTCGTTCGCGAGGTACTCACGCATGATGGCCGACAGGTCCATCTCGGCGTCGGCCACGCGCATCGGCTCCACCTCGATGTCCCCGTCCTGCATGAGCTGCTGAATGGCCTCGCGCGAGATGATCGGGATCACCTTCGGATACAGCCTCATGTCGGTCCCTCGCCCTCTGTGAAACGTGCTCGGAATCGTCAACCGCTATAGTTCAGCGCCGAGCCCAGTCGCAATGAAAAAGCCCAGGAACGTCGCGCTTCCAGCGCACTTCCCAGCAGGTCTGCAGCGGAAATTAATCACGCCGCCCCTGGTGGCAGCCCTCCCTGCGTTTTTTCGTTCACAGGTTCGCGCGCATCGTCCAGAGAGGCCTCGCGAATGGGGTCCTCCGCCTCCTCCTCCGGGTGCCCATGAAGCCCGGCGTGGACACGCTCCGCCATGGCCGGGCCCACCACCTCGGCGAGCTCCTCGATGGACGCATCCCCCACCCGCTTGAGCGAGCCGAAGTGCCGCAACAGTTGCTTGCGCCGCGTCTCGCCCACCCCGGGGATGTCCTCCAGCGCCGAGCGGACCCGGCTCTTGCGCAGCACCTGCTTCTGGAAGGTGATGGCGAAGCGGTGGGCCTCGTCCCGCATTCGCGTGAGCATGAACATCTCCGCTGAATTCTGGGACAGGACGATGGGGTCCTTGCGCCCCACCACGAAGATGCGCTCGGGGCTCCGGGCACTCTCCGCGTCCCGGTCGAACACCTCCAGGTCGCGGCTCTTGGCCAGACCCACCACGTCCACCGTCTCCACGCCCGCGTCCTTCATCGCGGCGTGCGCGCTGGCGAGCTGTCCCTTGCCACCGTCGATGACGAGCAGGTCCGGCAGGTCGTTCTCTTCTAGCCCTCGCTTGAGGCGGCGGGAGATGACCTCGTACATGCTGGCGAAGTCGTCCTGCTTCTCCAGCGTCTTGATCTTGTACTTCCGGTAGCGCGACTTGTCCGCGTCCCCATCCGTGACGGCCACCTGTGAGGCGACGATGGCCGAGCCCTGGAAGTGCGAGATGTCGAAGCACTCCATGCGGCGGGGGAAGTTGCGCAGCCCCAGCCGCTGCTGGAGCCGGGACAGCACGGTGTCCGTCTCGTCCTTCGTGCGGCGGCGCTCCACGAAGGCCTGCTCGGCGTTCTTCGCCGCCATCTTCACCAGGTCGTGCTTCTCGCCGCGCTTGGGCACCAGGACGCGCACGCGCTCGCCCTTGCGCTCCGACAGCAGGGCCTCGAGCCCCCCGGTGCCATCCTCCAGCTCCAGCGGCAGCAGCACCTCCTCGGGGACGAAGCTGCCCTGGTCGTAGTAGAGGTTGACGAACGAGGCGAGCAGCTCCTCGTCGGGGAACTCCTGGCTCCCAAAGGGGAACGCCTGCCCGCCGTTGAGGCGGCCCTGCCGCACCCACAGGACGTAGAACAGGATGCGGTCGCCCTCTCGGTGGTAGGCGAAGACATCCTGGTCCTTGAAGTCGGTGGTGGCGACCTTCTGGCGCTCCAGGCTGCGCTCGATGGCGCTGAGCTGATCTCTCAGCCGCGCGGCCTCCTCGAACTTCAGCTCCTGCGCGGCGCGCTTCATGCGCAGGCGCAGCCCTTCCACCAGCTCACCGGCCTTGCCCTCCAGGAACATCACCACCTCGTCCACGCTGCGGCGGTAGTCCTCCTCTGGCACCGGGTACACGCACGGCGCGGGACAGCGGCCAATCTGGTGCAGCAGGCAGGGCCGCTTGCGGTTGGCCAGCACGTGGTCGGTGCAGGTCCGCAGGCGGAAGAAGCGGTTGACGACCCGCAGCGTCTCGCGAATGGCGCCCGCGCTGGAGTACGGCCCGAAGTAGCGCGCGCCGTCGCGCTCGTACTTGCGCACCACCTCCAGGCGTGGGTACCGCTGCGTCCGGTCCAGCCGCAGCGAGATGAACTGCTTGTCGTCCTTGAGCAGGACGTTGAAGCGCGGCCGGTGCTTCTTGATGAGTTCGTTCTCGAGGAGCAGCGCCTCCTTCTCGTTGCTGACGAGCACCGTCTCCAGGTCGCCGAGGAGCTGGTCCAGCAGCGACACGAAGACGCGCGTATCGCCGGTGCGGTTGAAGTACGAGCGCACCCGGCTGCGCAGGTTGATGGCCTTGCCCACGTAGATGATCTGCCCGCGGCGGTCCTTCATCAGGTACACGCCGGGCTCGGTGGGCAGTGCGTCCAGCTTCTCCTGGAGCTTGGCGTCCATGACGGCCCCTCCTCCCGCGCTACCGGCGGGCCCGGGCCTTGGAAGAACGTCCGCCTCCGCCCCCCCGGCCACGGCCCTTCTTCGCGGGCTCCGCCTCGGCGGCCTTTGGCGGTGCCCTGAGCAGCGAGCGCGACGCCGGCTTGAGCCCCAGGTCCATGTCCTTCAGCAGTTGCACGCGGTCGCGGTACTCGGCGGCCTTCTCGAACTGCATCTCGTCCGCGGCGGCGAGCATGTCCTTGGTGAATTCCTCGATGAGCCGCTTGATTTCCTTCGGCTGGAGGACGTCGTCCTCGCCTTCGGCCGCCATGGGCAGCGCGGCGGCGTCGCCCGCCTCGTAGGCCACGTGCTCGGACAGGTCGGTGATGTGGCTCTTCACCGAGCGCGGGGTGATGCCGTGCTCCTGGTTGTACGCGCGCTGGATGTCGCGGCGGCGCGTCGTCTCCTCCAGGGCCTTCTTCATGGAGTCGGTGATGTTGTCCGCGTACATGATGACGCGGCCGTTGACGTTGCGGGCCGCGCGGCCAATCGTCTGGATGAGGGAGACGTGGCTGCGCAGGAAGCCCTCCTTGTCCGCGTCGAGGATGGCCACCAGCGACACCTCGGGGATGTCCAGGCCCTCGCGCAGCAGGTTGATGCCCACCAGCACGTCGAACTCGCCCTTGCGCAAATCCCGGATGATGGCGGTGCGCTCGATGGCGTCGATGTCCGAGTGCAGGTAGCGCACGCGCACGCCCACGTCGGCGAAGTACTCCGTGAGGTCCTCGGCCATGCGCTTGGTGAGCGTCGTCACCAGGACGCGCTCGCCGCGGGCGACGCGCTGGCGGACCTCCTCCAGCAAATCGTCCACCTGGTTGCCCACCGGGCGAATCTCCACCTCCGGGTCCGTCAGACCCGTGGGACGGATGATCTGCTCGACCACCACGCCCTGCGACTTCTGCAGCTCGTACTCGGCCGGCGTCGCGGAGACGAAGATGGCCTGGGGCACCAGTTCCTCGAACTCACCGAACTTCAGCGGGCGGTTGTCCAGCGCGCTGGGCAGACGGAAGCCGAAGTTGACCAGCGTCTCCTTGCGCGCGCGGTCGCCGCGGTACATGGCGCCAATCTGCGGCACCGTCTGGTGGCTCTCGTCGAGCAGCACCAGCAGGTTGCGCGGGAAGTAGTCGATGAGGCACGGCGGCGGCTCACCCGGAGCGCGGCCGGAGAAGTGCCGGGAGTAGTTCTCGATGCCGCTGCAGTAGCCGACCTGCTCGATCATCTCCAGGTCGAACATGGCGCGCTGCTCCAGCCGCTGCGCCTCCAGCAGCTTGCCCTCGCGCTTGAAGGTCTGGAGCTGCTCGGTCAGCTCGTCGCGGATGGTCTGGATGGCGCGGCGGCGCACGTCCTCCTCGGCCACGTAGTGGCTCGCGGGGAAGATGACGATTTTCTCCAGCGAGCCCAGCGTCACGCCGCGCAACGGGTCGAACTCGGTGACGCGCTCCACCTCGTCGCCGAAGAAGCTGACGCGCACGGCGCGCTCCTCCTCGTAGGCGGGGAAGACCTCGACGGTGTCGCCTCGCGCGCGGAAGGTGCCGCGGTGGAAGTCCAGGTCGTTGCGCTTGTACTGGGCCTCCACCAGCTTGCGCATGAACGTGTCGCGGCCCATCTCCTCTCCCACCACCGCGCGCACCGCCAGGTCCACGTAGCTCCGGGCCGCGCCGAGGCCGTAGATGCAGGACACGCTGGCGACGATGATGACGTCGTCGCGCGTGCGCAGCGAGTGGGTGGCCGAGTGGCGCATCCGCTCGATGTTGTCGTTGATGGACGAGTCCTTCTCGATGAAGGTGTCCGTCGACGGGACGTAGGCCTCGGGCTGGTAGTAGTCGTAGTACGAGACGAAGTACTCGACGGCGTTGTGCGGGAAGAGCGCCTTGAACTCGCCGTAGAGCTGCGCGGCCAGCGTCTTGTTGTGGGCCATCACCAGCGCGGGCCGCTTCACGTTGGCGATGAGGTTCGCCATGGTGAACGTCTTGCCCGAGCCGGTGACGCCCAGGAGGGTCTGGTAGCGGTCGCCCCGCAGGATGCCCTGCGTGAGTTCGTCAATGGCCCGCGGCTGGTCACCTTCGGGCTTGTGGTCGCTGACGAGTTGGAAGTCCGGCATACCCGCGAGATCTAACACCGCGCGGGAAGGAAGGCCGGATGTTCGTGCCCGCGCTATCGCGAAGTGTCCTGCCGCTTCAGCGCTTCCAGGGATTGCAACCGGGCGGCCTCGAACTCGTCGCCCTTGTTCCAGCGCGGCAGCTCCGGCTTGCGGGCGATATGAGCCCCCAGCAGGAAGAACAGGCGCACGTCTTCCACCGCGCCAGAAAAGTCCCAATCCGGGCGAAGCTCGTCCGACGGCTGGTGGTAGTGCTTCGACTCCCACACCTCGCGCTGCTGCTTCCCCCAGCCCTCCGGGCGGCCGATGAAGTCCATCCCGCTGCCGAAGTAGGCGGCGGGAATCCCCCGCTTGGCGAAGCTGAACTGGTCCGAGCGGTAGAAGAAGCCCCGGTCGGACAACTGGTCCGCCTTCACCACCCGGCCCTGCGCCTTCGCCAGGGCGACGAGCGTGGCATCCAGGGTGGACTTGCCCAGGCCAATGGCGGTGAGGTCACGCGTGCGCCCGTGGATGTTGGCGCCGTCGATGTTGATGTTCGCCGCCACGCGGCCGTGGGGCACCGGGAGGTGCTCGGCCAGATACTGCGAGCCCAGCAGGCCCTGCTCCTCCGCCGCCACGGCGGCGAACAGGATGGAGCGGCGGGGCGCGCTGGGCAGTGCCTGGAACGCCTTGGCGACGGCGAGCATGGCCGAAACGCCGGACGCGTTGTCGAGCGCGCCGTTGTAGATGGTGTCCTCGCCCGGCGCGCCGCCCTCCCTCCGGCCCAGGTGGTCATGGTGCGCGGTGTAGAGCACCACCTCCTGGGACAGCTTGGGGTCGCTGCCGGGCAGCAGCGCCAGCACATTGGCGGTGGGGCTGCGGCGCACCGAATTGACGAGCCGCGAGGACACCGTCACGCCGAGCGGTACGGGCTGGAAGTCGCGCCGCTGCGCCGCCCCGCGCAGCGCGTCCAGGTCCTTGCCCGCCAGTTGGAGCACCCGGCGCGTGGCGGCCTCCGTCGTCCAGCCCTTCACCTGGAGGCGGGGCGCCTCGGCGGCGGGTAGCTCGAACTGCTCACCCGTCCACGACGTCTGCACCACCTGCCACGGATAGCCCGCGCTCGGCGTGGTGTGGAGGATGATGGCGCCGGCCGCGCCCATCTTCGCCGCCTGCTCGTACTTGTAATCCCAGCGGCCGTACCAGAGCCGCGTCCGGCCCGCGAAGAGCGCCGGGTCGTCCTCCGGATCGCTGTTGAGGATGAGCAGCGTCTTGCCGCGCATGTCCATCCCCTTGAAGTCGTCCCACTGGTACTCGGGCGCCTGGATGCCGTAGCCCACGAAGACGAGCTCGGAGTCGTCCAGCTTCGCCTCGGGCGCCTGCACGCCGGACACGGCGATGAAGTCCTCATGGAACTTCAGGTCCAACGCGCCCTGGGCGGCGCGGAACGTGAGGTGCTTCGGGCTGCTGGTGATGCCCACCAGGTCGAAGGGCTGAAGGTACGAGCCCTCCGTGCCCATGGGCTTCAACCCGAGCGCCTCGAACTGCGAGGCGATGTACGCCTGCGCGAGCGCGTCCCCGCGCGTGCCCGGCCCGCGCCCTTCCAGCAGGTCATGCGCGAGGAAGCGCACATGCGCGCGCAACACGTCCGGGACGATGACGCCGGACGCGGACTTCTCCGCGGACGTCGTCAGCGGCACACGCTGCGCGAGCGCGGGAGCGGAGCAGAGGACGAGGAGCAGGGCCAGCGAGCGCATCATGGTGTCCCGAGCCCTAACACGAAGCCCGGGACACCCGAAGCACCGCCTCAGCCCTGGACCGGCGCCACCTTCCACGTCGTGCCGGCGGGCGTGTCCATGATTTCCACGCCCTTCTGCTTCAGCTCGCTTCGCACCCGGTCCGCGGCGGCGAAGTCCTTCGCGGCGCGGGCCGCGGTGCGCTCGCCCAGCAGGCGCTCCACGTCCGCCACGTCGATGCCGCGCTCGCGCACGGCGCGCTCCCGGCGGCGCAGCAGCCACGCGTCCGGAGCGTCCTCGAAGAGGCCCAGGACGCCCGACACCCTGCGCACGTCCTCGCGCAGCGCCTGGAGCGTGCGGCCCACCAGCGGCTTGTCCTTCACCGGGGGCTTGTCGGTGAGCTCGTTCATCATCGTGAAGAGCCCCGACAGCGCGCCCAGGCCACCCGCGGAGTTGAAGTCGTCATCCATGGCGGACTCGAACTCCGTGAGGAAGCGGTGGGGCTCACCGTGCAGCGGCCCCTTGCCGAAGTCCTTGCCCCCCACGCGCTCGTCCACCTTGCGGAGCGTCTCGTAGAAGTACTCCATGCGCGTCTCCGCATCCGCCAGCGCCTTGTCGGAGAACGACAGCGGGTGCCGATAGTGCGTGGAGAGGAAGAAGAAGCGCAGCGCCTCCGGGTCCACCTTGGTCAGCGCGTCTCGCAGGCGCACCACGTTGCCCAGTGACTTGGACATCTTCGCGCCTTCCAGGTCCAGGAAGCCGCAGTGCATCCAATACCGGGCGAAGGTCACCCCGTTGGCCGACTCGCTCTGCGCGATTTCGTTCTCGTGGTGGGGGAAGATGAGGTCCAGCGCGCCGCCGTGGATGTCGAACGTCTCCCCCAGGTACTTCGCGCTCATGGCGGAGCACTCGATGTGCCAACCGGGCCTGCCCGGCCCCCAGGGGCTCTCCCAGGCGGGCTCGCCCGGCTTGGCCCCCTTCCACAGCGCGAAGTCGAGCGGCTCGCGCTTCTGCTCGCCCGGCTGGACGCGCTCGCCCACGCACAGGTCATCCAGGTTGCGCTTGGACAGCTTCGCGTAGTCCGGGTCGCTGCTCACCGAGAAGTACACGTCTCCCTGCGACGCATACGCGTGGCCCTTGTCCACCAGCTTCTGGATGATGGCGATGATCTCCGGCAGGTGGTCGCTCACGCGCGGCGCCACGTCCGGCTCCTGCAGGTGCAGCGCCTGGGCGTCCTCCCGGAAGATCTCCACGTAGCGCGCGGCCAATGCCACGGGGGACTCCCCCGTCTCCGCGGCCGCCTTGATGATCTTGTCGTCCACGTCCGTGAAGTTGCGGACGTAGCGCACCTTCAGCCCTCGGTAACGGAGGTAGCGGACCACCACGTCGAAGGAGGTGAAGGTGCGTGCATTTCCGATATGGACATAGCTGTAGACGGTAGGACCACAGACGTAGACCCCCACCTCACCCGGGACAGCGGGCTGCAGCAGCTCCTTCTGCATGGTCATCGTGTTGAAGAGCCGGATGGCGGGCGGGGTCACGTGCGGCAATCCTCTTGAGTCCATAGGCGTGGGTGTATCCCTCACTCTAGAGTCTCGGGTCCCGGACAGGCCAGTATTCGCGAGGGGTTCGTCGCCGCCCCCAATCTGAGAGAATGGGCACCATGGCTCCACCGAACCCCAAGCGGCCTCCTCGGCCGCCCCGCCCGCCCGGTACGCAGGCGTCCCAGGATTCCGACGTGGAGCTGCCCTTCGACGATGACGAGGTGGACCCGCTCCAGGCGGATGACCCCAGGCCCCAGCGCGTCCCCCAGTACCCCGCCGGCTCGCGCCGGAGCAGGCGCCACGGTCCGGGTGTCCGCGCCAACAGCGACCGGGAGCTCGCCTCCCGCTTCGACACCGCGCACGAGTACTCGGACCCGGGCTACGCCCCTGCCTTCCTCTACGTCGAGCGAGGCCCCGGCGCGGGCCAGCTCGTCCCCGTGAAGCAGGGCACGCTGGTGATCGGGCGCTCGTCCTCGTCCGACCTGCGCTTGCAGCACCCGTCCATCAGCCGACGCCATGCGCACCTGACGCGCCGTGGGGACCGCTTCTTCCTGAAGGACCTCGGCAGCCAGAACGGCACGTTCCTCAACCGGCACCGCATCGACTCCGAGGTCGAGCTGATGGCGGGGGACGAAGTCTCCCTCGGCAACGCCCTGCTGCGCCTGCGCGGCCATGGCGGCACACCGGCCCGGGGCGTGCCCCAGGTCACCTCCGCCGATGCGGCGCCTCCGCGCAAGGCCCTGGGCTCGCTGGGCGTGGCCCTGGGGGCCGCCGCGCTTGGCGCCGGGGTGGCCGCGCTCATCGCGCTCCTCTCGATGCGCCTGCTGGGTGGAGCGGTGGACTCGGCCCCCCTGCCTCCGTCCACATCGGCGAGCCCGGCACCAGCCATCACCTCGACGCCGGGCGCCGCTGCGGTGCCCTCGGAGCTGAAGGCGGGGGCTGGCACCGCGCCCACGGCCTCGAACGAGGGGGTCGCCGCCGCCACGGCTTCGGAGATGGACGCGGCGCCCGACGCCCCCGCCGCCGCTGACAACGAGCCCCCTCCCTATCTCGCTGGCAATGCGGCCTCCGCCAGGGCTCCCCAGGACGCCCTGACGCCCAAGCCCACCGGAATCAGCGCCGCGAACGTCGCAAGAGGGACGACGAAGCAGGGACGGCCCGTGCCTTCCGCCGGCATGACAGTGAGCGAGGACGTCACGGTGGATGGCGCGAAGGCGGAGGGCAGGCCGCGCGTATCCCCAGGTGCTCGCGCCACCTCGACAAGCGCCGCCCAGGCGCCCGCGGGGGCCACCGCGAAGGAAGCCGAAGTGCTGCGGCACTATGAAGCCGGGAACGTCGCGGCGGCGCGTGACCTGGCCCGGTCCGCGAAGCTCGGCGCGCTGCACGAGCAGCTCGTCCGCTTCGAGTCCGCCGAGGCGGCGGCGCGCGGAGCCCTTGCGAAGCGGAACGTCCCGGAAGCCATCCATCAACTGACGCTCGCCCTCTCCGTGGACGACGCGCTGGCGCATGGGTGGAGCAAGCACGGCCCCCCGCTGCGCAAACAACTGTCCCGGCTGCACCTCCAGGTCGGCGCCGAGCACGCTGCCGCTGGCAGGGCAGACGAAGCGCGCACCGCCTTCGAACAGGCCCTGAAACACGACACGGGGAACCGCGAGGCACGCGAACACCTCGCCCGGCTCAACGCCGCTTCAGCCCCCTGACGAGCAGCATGGCGTTGAGCACGACGAAGCAAACCAACGCCAGCGAGACCAGAAGCAAGCCCCGGTCCGCGCCGGGGCGCTCGCCCTCGATGAGCAGCCACAGCCGTCCGTCGTGTGGCTGGACCTCGCCCATGCGCTCCATCAACGCCAGCGCGTCGCGGTAGCGGGGTGCGTCCTCCTGGGCCAGCAGCCGCCCCCGCACTCCGAAGGGGCGCTGGTCGGGCTGGGACGGCGGGCGTCCTTCCGTCCACTGCTCGCCTGGAAGCGCCGGGCGGCGCACCACGAAGGGCGAGTCGCGCAGCCCCACCAGGACGTACAGCGCCCCATCCGCGCGCTCATAGGCCCCACGGGCCGTGGGCACGCCATGCACCTGCGCGTAGCGGTTGGAGCCGAGCGCCTCGAAGCGGTACGCCCCTTCCGCCCCCAGCGTCAACGGCACGCCGGGAGACAGGAAGTAGGACAGGTCCCGCCACTGCATCCCCAGCAACACCAGGGCCACCGCGATGGCCATGGCCGCGGCCATTGGCCGCACACCCACGCGGCGGCGCGACAGCCGCGCTTCGAGCTCGGCGATGCGGCGCTCTCGCGCCTCCTCCGCCGCTGATGTCGGGCGCAGCTCACTCATGGGGCACATGCCGCGGCTTGGAAAGACGAAACCCCGAGCCCCCTGCACGGGAACCCGGGGCGACGAGTCTTACACGGCAGCCCGGCCTTCTCAGGCCAGGTTGAAGATCTTCTTCAGGTCCGACTCGATCTCTTCCTCCGAGCAGTCCTTGGCCAGCGACAGCTCCTTGATGAGCAGCGAGCGCGCCGTGTCCAGCATCTTCCGCTCACCGAAGGACAGGTCCTTGTCACCCTTCAGGAGGTAGAGGTCGCGGAGCACCTCGGCGATTTCGAACACCGAGCCCGTCTTGATCTTCTCCATGTACTCCCGGTAACGACGGTTCCACGTCGTGGAGTCAACGGAGATGTCCTTCTCCTTGAGGATGGAGTAGACCTGCTTGACGTCCTCCTCGCTGATGATCTCCCGGAGACCGACCGACCCGACCTTGTTGATCGGGATCATGATCCGCATTCCGTTCTCCAGGATGCGCAGCACGTAGAAGGACTGGCGCTGCCCGGCCACCTCGGTGTGTTCGATGCCCATCACCTCACCGACACCCTGGCCCGGGTAGACCGCCTTGTCACCAGTCTTGAAGCTGGTCTGCACTCACTGCCTCCTTGAAAGACTCGTTCCCGGCCTTTCAGCCGGGCACTACTACCACAAACCACATCCACGGGCAACGATAACGCCTTGACCACCCAGGACGCGCCCGACTACGTTGTCAGTTTCCACACGCGGTGTCGGCAGATGTGTGCACCAGTGTGACGGGCGGCGGGCGGGGGTGGGAAGGTGGAACGTCATACGTGGCGCGACCTGGGCGCGCGTCCTCTCTTCTTTCCAGCCCTGAGCCTATCGCTCGGAGCACTCTGCGCCCCGGTAACACACGCACCCAGCAGTCCATTTCTCGTTTGTGGGCTTTTGCTGGGAGCGCTCGGGCTGGCGCTCGCCCGGCTGCCTGGGGCGCATCTCGCCGTGCTGGCGTCGCTCTGGGCGGCGGGAGCGGGACTGTCCCAGTGGGAGGCCGGGGTCCAAGTCCCGCCCTCCTTGGAGCAAGGTTTACCCGCCATCATCGAGGGAGAAACGGAGCGCGTGGAGCGCTTCGACGGGACGACCCGTGTCCGACTGGCGGTCGCGAGCGCGGGCGGGTCCGCTGGACCGCTGGAGCCCGCACGGTTCCGGGTGAACCTGTCCCTGCGCGGCGAGCCGCCGCCGCTCCTGCCCGGGCAACGCGTGCGGGCGGAGACGAAGCTGATGCCGGACGCGCCTCCATCCAACCCCGGGGAGAAGGACTTCGGGGTGACGCGGCGGCGCCAGGCAATGGCCTTCACGGGAGGCTTGGAGGGCCGGCGGTTGGTGGTGCTCTCCCCCGCTCCGGCATGGCGCGTGGCCCTGGAGGACACGCGCACGCGGCTGGCCGGGGCAGTCCACGCGGTGGCGCCATCTTCGGACGCGGCGGCGCTCTTCCTCACCCTGGCCTCCGGCCAGCGCGCGGCGTTGGATGACGCCTGGGAGGACGCCTTCTCCCGCGCGGGGCTGGCCCACGTGCTGAGCGTCAGCGGCCTGCACGTCGCGGCGCTCGCGCTGATGACGCTCGCGGTGCTGCGCCGGGTGGTGGTGCGGCTGGGCGCGCGCTGGCGGATGCTGGATGCACGGCAGGTGGCGGCCCCCGCATCCATCCCCTTCGTCTGGGCCTATGTCGTCTTCACCGACAACCAGCCTCCCGCCGTGCGCTCCGCGGTGATGGCCTCCGTGGTGCTGCTGGGGTTGGCCCTGTGGCGGCGCGCGGATGGGCTCAACGGGCTCGCCGCGGCGGCCATGGTGCTGGTGGCCTGGGCTCCGTCGAGCGTCGCCGACCTCTCGCTGCGGCTGTCGTTCCTCGCCGTGCTGGGGCTGGTGCTGCTCTCGCCGCCCCTTCGCCAGGCGCTCCCGCTGGCGGAGCCCGACCCGGCGGAGTCCCGCCGCTTGGCGCGCTGGTGGGGACAGACGAGGGAGACAGTGGCCCAGACGCTGTGCGCGAGCGCCGCCGCGACGCTGTCAGGGCTCCCCATCGTCGCCGCGGCCTTTGGCCGGGTGAGCCTGGCGGGGCTCGTGTCGAACGTCGTCGCCCTCCCCCTCTGCGGACTGCTCACGGGACTGGCAGCGGGAGGCGCCGCGCTCTTCGTCGTGTCACCCGTGCTGGCCACGCCGGTGCTGTGGGCCGGCGCCTGGGCGTCCGAGTTGCTGCTGGCACTGACCCGGTTCTTCGCCGCGGCGCCCCTGGGCTCGGTGGAGGTGCCCTCGCTGGGGCTCCTGTCGGCGCTCTACGCGGCGGGGCTGCTGACGTGGGCGCTCGGCACGGGGCGCTGGAGGCTGGGAGGACTGCTGGCCCCTGCCGCCGTTGCCGGGGCGATGCTGGCCCCCATTCTCACGCCGCAGCCCGGCCTGCGCGTCACCTTCCTCGCCGTGGGCCAGGGGGATGGCGTGGTGGTCAGCTCGCGCGGCGAGCACCTGCTCGTGGACGGCGGGGGCGTTCCGGGCGGCATGGACACCGGAGAACGGTTCGTCCTGCCGTACCTGAAACAGGCGGGCATCTCCCGGCTGGCCCTCGCCGTGCTGTCCCATCCCCACCCGGACCACGCGCTGGGGCTCGCGTCCGCGCTGAAGCAGGTCCCCACCGAGCGGCTGTGGCTGCCCGCGGGCGAAGAAGATGGCCCCCTGATACGGCAGGTCGTGGCCGCCGCGGGGCACGCGCGCGTGGAGGAGGTCGAGGCAGGCCACCCACCCCTTCGCCTGGGCGAGGCGACGCTCGAGGTGCTCGCCCCGCCGGACCCGGACACGCGCGAGCTGCTGGAGGGCGCCAATGACCGGAGCGTGGTGCTGCTCGTGCGCCATGGCGACGTCACCGTGCTCCTCACCGGAGACGTGGAGGCGGACGGCGAAGCCGCCCTGGCGGAGCACCTGGGCCCCGTGACGGTGATGAAGGCGCCGCACCACGGCTCACGCACGTCCTCCACGGAGGCCCTGGTCGCGCGCACGCGCCCTCGGCAC
This sequence comes from Pseudomonadota bacterium, assembly GCA_023426545.1. Taxonomy (GTDB): domain Bacteria; phylum Myxococcota; class Myxococcia; order Myxococcales; family Myxococcaceae; genus Myxococcus. Next base: position 91,273 of record JAFAAN010000012.1, on the reverse strand, counting down.
GTCGTCTTCTGCGTGGGCCGGCACAACCGGTACGGCTTTCCCCACCCCGAGGTGGAAGCCCGCTACCGCGCCCTGGGGAGCGAATGCTGGCGTACGGACCGGGACGGCGCCATCACCGTGGAGAGCGACGGCAAGGATGTCCGTGTACGCCCCTTCCTGCCGACCGAGCGGCCCCTCCCCGGGGCCCCGGCGGTTGCGCGCGTCGCCTCCCCGTCCCCAACTTGAGGCCGATGATTCCCGAGGATATCGACCTCCAGCAGCTCACCGCCGACCTGAAGAACGCGCTCGGGCCGGGAGAGCCTGTCGGCTATCTCCGCGGCAAGTCCGTCATGCGCAACCTGCTCGTGAACCTGCGCGGCATCTCGGAGTTGGAGGCAGAGGAGCTCATCGACACGATGGAGCTTCGCGGCTTCCTGCGCTTCCTGGGCGACCCCACCGAGCGCTCGGTGGCGGACGCCCACTGGGACATCAGCCCCCACGCATAGGCGCGGGCGCGCTCATTCGAACACGAGCCAGCCAAAGCGCGGCAGCGCGTGGAAGTCGCCGATGAAGAGGGGCGAGAAGGACTGTCCCTCCACCGTTCGGCGGTCGTGGTGCTCCAGCCGGTAGAGGTTGAAGCGCCACCGCTCACCGGGCTTCGGTGGGATGTTGGGGACTTCCGCCAACCGGTCGAAGGGAATCTGCATCTCCACCGACCAGCCCTCGTCCCGGTCCGACGCATCGTCCAGCGTGCCGCGCACCTTCACGGCGGACTTCATCCCCGAATCCCACGAGCGGTCCATGCCCTGCCTGCGCGCCGGGAAGTATGCGTCGAAGATGACGTTGTGCGGAGACACCTGGAGTTCGTTGTACGTGCGCCCGTCCGCGTTGGCGTCGAGGAAGATCTCCACCACCTCCTCCTCGTAGATGGGGTCATCGCGCTTGCGCAGCGTGCCCCACACGTCCGGGTCCTCGAGGTCGAACGCCACGTACAGGAACTTGCCGTCGTGGACGAGCCGCGCCTCGGTACGCAGGCGCGCGGCGCTCCCATCGAAGCTCCGGCGCAACACCACCGGCCGGGCCTGCTTCCACGCCTCATCATCCAGCACGCCGTCGATGGTGGGCGGCTGGCTCACGCGTGGCACGGAGTACTCCGGCAGCTCCGGCGCGGCGCCGCCCAGGTGCGGCCCCAACATCCGCTGCGAGCCGTCATGCGCGCTGGCATCGTCCACGGTCAGCCGGGAGTCTCCGCGCCAGAACCCCAGCACCACGCGGGCGGGCACACTGGGCATGGCCACCGTGTGGACATCCTCGATGACCTTGCCCACCGGCCATGACGCGAGCGGCGCCGCGCCGCCTTGCACCTCGTGGTCCGCGTTGGCCAGCATGCCACCGCTGGCCGGGTCCACGACGTGGGCGAAGAAGTGGAAGCCCTGCGGCGGCGAACGCACGGCCTGGAAGTAGTGGGCCAGCCGCACCTGCGTACCGGGCGCGGCCTTCTCCGGCGACACCTTCGAGCCCAGGTACACCACCGCGCCACCGGCGAACGTCGCGCCGCTACGGAAGGTAAGGTCCGCGGGTGCAGCATCCAGCGCGCGCAGCTTCGCGGGCGCGGGAATGCGCGGCTCCCGCGGACGTGGACCGGCCTGCTCATCACGACAGGCGGAGGCGAGGCAGGTGACAGCCAGCAGCGAAGCGAGGACGGTGGACGGGGAGCGCATCGGGGCCGCACATCCTAGCGGGCTTCTCCATCGGATGGGACCACCACGCGCTGAGCGGGCAGGCAGCCTGGACGCCGTCCGCGGATCGCAGCCTCGGCAATTGTCATGCCGGGAGGTGGCTCCCATCTTCTCGCATTGAACAGTGGTTCAAGCCCCAAGGGAGGCGCGAATGAAGACGCTACTCAAAGCGGGAGCGGTGGTGAGTCTAATGGGAGCAGGGAGCGCCATGGCCCAGGAGAGGCTGGAGTCCTCCGCGAACATGCGCGGCCTGACGTTCCTCGTTGGCGGCGGTGTCGAGGGGTACACGGGCGCGCTGGGCTCCGACATCAACCCGGGCCTCGGCTACGGCGTGACGGTGGCCATCAAGCCTTCGAAGGTGCTGGGCATCGAGCTGGGATATTCGGGTGCCCTCAACAACTTCGACTCGCGCGTGCTGACGGGCTCCCGGAGCGGCCCCGACCTGGTGCGCAACGGCGCGCACGCGGTCGCCACGTTGGGCCTGGGCGCTGCCCCCCTCCAGCCCTACGTCCTGGGCGGCGTGGGCCTCAGCCGGTACAACGTGCGGGCGCCCACCCTCGCCTTCTCGGATGACACGGTGGGCAACGTGCCCGTGGGCGGCGGCGTGCGCTTGCACATGGGCAGCTTCACCGCCGACGCGCGCGTCCAGTACAACTTCCTCTTCGACCAGCAGTTCGCGGCAGACGTCCCGCCCGGTGACGTCACGATTGGCGACCGGAACTTCAGCAGCGGCGGCAGCTACGCGGGCACCGTGAACATCGGCGCGACGTGGTAGCCGCAGTGGCCCACCGGCCCTCCTCCTCGAGTGGGTAGGAAGCCCCCAACCATCGCAACACTCCTGCTACTGCGAGCGGTGAGCGCGCACCATGCGGGTCCGCCACCTCGATGGACTTCGGACGGCTCCGGGCATTAGGCGTGCGGCATGCGCCCCTTCCTCACGGCCACGTGGCGGTACCTCCTGATGCTCAACTACGAGGTGGACCCGGAGGTGCTCCGGCCCCTCGTCCCGCGAGGCACGGAGCTGGACACCTGGCGGGGGAAGACGTTCGCGAGCATGGTGGGCTTCCGCTTCCTCGACACGCGCGTCCGGGGGCTGCCCGTGCCCTTCCACCAGCACTTCGACGAGGTCAACCTGCGCTTCTACGTGCGGCACCTCGCCGCTGAAGGCTGGCGGCGAGGCGTCGTGTTCGTGAAGGAAATCGTCCCGCGACAGGCCATCGCCACCGTGGCGCGCGTGATCTACAACGAGCCCTACGTCGCGTTGCCCATGCGGCATGCCGTGTCGATGAACGGAGCGGAAGACGGCGCCGCCGGCCGCGTCGAATACGCCTGGAAGGCGAGCGGACGGTGGCAACACCTGGCGGCGACGACGCACGGCGCGCCCCGCGCCAGCGAGCCAGGCTCCGAGGAGGAGTTCATCACCGAGCACTACTGGGGCTACACGGCGCAGCGGGATGGCGGCTGCGCGGAGTACCGTGTGGAACACCCACGCTGGTCCGTGTGGCAGGTGGACAGCGCCCAGCTCGAGGTCGACGTGGAGGGCATGTACGGAGCGCGGTTCGTCCCCTTCCTGCGCGGCAAGCCCAGCTCCGCCTTCGTCGCGGATGGCTCGGCCGTGGCGGTCTTCCCCGGCACGCGGCTGGGCCCTGGCGCCAGCGCCCCGCCGGCCCCGGAAGCCACGCGCGCGGCCTGAGCCAGCGTCCCATCCCCTGGACGGGACCGGCCTCGCCCGGACGCACCCGGGCCGCAAGCCCGCGAAACCCCGGACCTTCGCATCGGCCAGCCCGTTGCTCCGGGCGTGCCCATGCGCTTCGAATTCGAGCACCTGGGCACCACCACCCCTTTCGAGCTCTTCGAGGGCGTCCACCTGCTGGGGGGCGGCCCGGACGACGACATCCACCTGGAGGGCCTGCCGCCGAAGCTGCTCAGCCTGCGCATCGAAGCGCAGCGGCTGATGGTCGAGGCCGCGCGCACCTTCACCGTCAATGGCGTACTCGTTCCCCCGGGCGTGCCACGACTGGTGTTGCCAGGAGAAGCGCTCGGCCTGCCCGATGACATGGGCCTGCGCGTGCTCCAGGAAGCCATCGGCGAGCGTGGCGTGGGCACCGTGGCGCTGCTCAAGGGACTGCTCACGGGGACGAACGAGCCAGGCCCCTCCCGGGCGGCCACCCTCACGTGCCTCACTGGCCTGGACGTGGGCCGTGTCCATGCGCTCGCGGAGTCCTGCACGGAGATTGGCCGAGGCAGCGAGGTGGCCCTGCGGCTGAGAGACCGCGCCGTATCCCGGACGCACGCGCGCATCCGTTACAGCGAGAGCCACTTCACGCTGGAGGACCTCGGCAGTCCCAACGGCGTCTTCCTCAACGGCCAGCGGGTCGAGACTCGCGCGCCCCTGGCCGATGGAGACGTCATCGAGCTGGGCCGCTCGCTGCTTCGCTTCCAGGACGCGGTGGAGGAGCCGCCCGCCCTCACCCCAGCTCCCCAGGACGCGCCTCCCGCCGCCGAGGCACCCGCACCTCCCGCCGCTGAGAGCCCTCCGGAGGCAGCGCCCGAGGTGATGCCCGAGCCGCCTGCCAGGCCCCGAGGCGAGTGGTGGCTGATTGGCCTGGGCGCGGTGGCGGCCTCCGCGGGCGTCGCCGTCACCTGGTTGCTGGCGACGGGGAGCCAATGACAGGCCGCCGGGGTGGCGGCTCAGCCCGGAATCGCCCCCAGCCCCGCGCGCTCCACGAGGAGCCGGGCGAGCTGCTGGTGATGATGGAAGAAGCTGGTGAAGTGGACCAGCCCCGCCTTGCCCCTCACTGCGTAGACCGTCACCGGCCCGGGCAGCACGTCCAGCTTGCGGATGTCCGCGAAGGGGAAGCACCGCGTCCGTACCATGCCGCGATACGTGAGGCCTCGGGAATCCACCACGATGAGCGTGCGCCCGTAGTACATGAGCGACACGGCGAAGAAGAGGACGAAGAACCCCGCCGACAGGAATGTCTGGAGCGAGACTTCGTCAAAGAAGCGCAGCAGGTACACCAGCACCGCCACCCAGAGCAGGCCCGCGACCGCCATGGCCGCTGCGAGGGCCCTTCGAGGCCTGAAGACCTGCCGTCCGTTCGGTTCCGCGTCGCGCCCGGTCATTCATGGAAGCTAATGCTTGGGGCTGACACGGTCCACCAGCCCCCAGGCTGCCTGCCTGCCCATCAACGGAGCCGGGCCGCCTTCTGGCGGGATTCCTCCTGGAGCTGGGGGCGGGCGTCCGCGGCGGAGGAAGCGGCATAGCGCTCGTAGAGGTCGCGCGCTTCCAACGTTCGGCCCATCGCGCGGAAGGATTCAGCCAGACCGTAGAGCGGAGACGCCGAGCCGGGCTCCAACTCCAGCGCGTACTGGTAGTCCACAGCGGCTTCCGCGTAGCGGCGCAGACCGATGTTCGCGCTTCCCCGCGCGACGTAGGCCACCGCCAGCATGGGCTCCTGCTGGATGGCTTGGGTGAGGCTCGACAACGCGCCGTTGAAGTCCTTGCTGGCGATGCGCTGCACGCCCTGCTCGTAGGCACGGCGGGCCTGGGCGCGCGTCGTGTCCGCCACGGGCCCCGAGCCCGGCGCCAGGCCCGCGGCCTGCGGTGAAGCCCCCAGCTGCGCCTCTTTCACTCGTGCGCGGTCGATGTTCTCCTTCGCGCTCTGGCGGATGGCGGCGTCCTGCGTCAGCACGGAGGCTCGCTCCCACTGCGCCACCGCCTGTCCGTAGTAGCCCAGCACGGCCAGGGCGTTGCCCAACTTGAACAGGGCCTCGACGTGGCTGGTGTCCGCATGGGAGGCGTCCATGAAGGCGAAGGCCGCCTCGCGGTAGCGGCGCTCCTTCATCAGCGCGTCGCCATCCCGAATGCGCGATGCCGCCAGATCTGGGTTGGCCGTGCGTGCCACCCCTGCATCGGAGGGCCCCGCAGCGGCGAGCGCCTGCGTCGCCTCCGCCTCGGCGGGCGCGGTGGAGGCCGGGAGGGGTTCGGCGCCCAGGGTCTTCAGGTGCTCGGACGCCTTGCGGACCCAGACCTGCTCCCCCTTGCGATGCTCGCGAGCGATGTAGGCCTGGTACGCGGCGATGGCTTGCGGCTTCTGGCCGAGCTGCCGGTAGCTCTCGCCCAGGCCGTAGTAGCCATCCGCGTCGCCAAGCTCGAGCTGGGTGTAGCGCTCGTAGGCCTGCGCCGCGGTGGCTGCGTCTCCCGCCTTGCGCGCGGCATAGCCCAGGTTGAACCACGCCATCTTGAAGCCGGGGTCCGCCTGGGCGGCTTCACGAAAGCTCGTGAGCGCCTCCTGCACCTGCCCCTTGCGGAAGAGCACGCTGCCCAGGCCGTTGAGGGCGGAGGGATAGCCGGGTGTCTCGGCCAGAGCCTCCCGGTAGGCCGAGGCCGCGTCATCCCACCGGCCTCGCGCCAGCGCCGCCTCGCCGCGGAGGAATGCGGCCCGGGCCGCGTCGGACGGCTCCGCTGCGCCCAGCAGCGTTGCCGCGGACAGCGCGATGACGAACTTGCGCAAGACGACCATGACGGCTCCCGGGAGTGTCGAACCGGAAGCCGTAGCAGATAAACCGGGGCGTCGTCAGCGCCCACGCGAGGAACGTGGGCGGAGGTGACGCGCCCCGCGCCCGCTCAGCTCCGGAACGGGTTCTGGAGCAGCACTGTCTCGCCGCGGTCGGCGCCCACGGACACGCACACCACCGGGACGCCGCTGACCTCTTCCACCCGGCGCACGTAGCGCTTGGCGTTCTCCGGCAGCTCGTCGAAGGTCCGCACGTTGGCGAGATTCTCGTCCCAGCCCTGGAGCGTCTCGTAGATGGGCTTGACGCGGGCCAGGTCCTCGTAGTCGCCGGGCAGCTCCGTCACCTTCTGGCCGTCCAGCTCGTAGGCGGTGCAGATCTGCAGCGTCTTGAGGCCGCTGAGCACGTCCAGCTTGGTGAGCGCCATGCCCCACAGGCCGTTGACGCGCGACGCGTAGCGCAGCACCACGCCGTCCAGCCAGCCACAGCGGCGAGGCCGGCCGGTGGTGGTGCCGAACTCGTCGCCCATGTTGCGCAGCTGGTCGCCGGTGGCGTCGTTCAGCTCCGTGGGGAAGGGGCCCCCGCCCACGCGCGTGGTGTAGGCCTTGCTGATGCCCATCACCTTGTCGATGGCCGTGGGTCCCAGGCCCGAGCCGACCGCCGCGTTGCCCGCGACGCAGTTGGAGGACGTCACGAACGGATAGGTGCCATGGTCCACGTCGAGCAGCGTGCCCTGTGCGCCCTCGAAGAGGATGCGCGCGCCGCGGCGCACCTGACCGGAGAGGTAGAGCGAGGCGTCGTGGACGAAGGGCTTGAGGCGCTCGCCCAGCCCGGAGAACTCGGCCAGCACCTGCGGCACTTCCAGCTGGGGCACCGGGGCTCCCGCCTGGGCGCACAGCTCCTTCAGCTCGTCCAGCGCCTGCGGGAGCCGCGCCTCGATGCGCGCGCGCAGCCGGTCCGCGTTGAGCAGGTCCCGCACGCGGATGCCACGACGGGCGACCTTGTCCTCGTACGCGGGGCCGATGCCCCGGCCCGTGGTGCCAATGGCGCTACCGCCGCGGGCCTTCTCGCGGAAGCTGTCCAGCAGCTTGTGCCACGGGAAGATGACGTGGGCATTGTCGGAGATGAGGAGCTGCGCGTCGTCCTTGAGGAAGCCGCGCGCCTTCAGCGCGTCGATCTCCCCGACGAGGACCGCAGGGTCCACCACCACTCCGTTGCCAATGACACACGTCTTCCCCGGGTGGAGGATGCCCGAGGGAATCAGGTGGAGGACGGTCTTCTGGCCACCCACCACCAGCGTATGCCCCGCGTTGTTGCCGCCCTGGAAGCGGACGACGACCTGGGCATGCTCGGTGAGCAGGTCGACGACCTTGCCCTTCCCCTCATCTCCCCACTGCGCTCCGATGACGACGACGTTCGGCATGATGACCGCCGCTTAGCATGCGCGGGGGTCGGGGTGACAGTGTTCCGAGAAGCCGCAGTGCAGGGCCTGGCAGGCTGCCTTCTCCCTCCCATCCCATTCACCCCGGGCCTCTCCCCGTGCCACCGCGCGTGCTGCTCCCGCGAGCCGTCCAGCCGCCTCTTCGAGCCCCCGGCTTCCCGAGAGCCACTCGGGCTCGGGCTGCGCCTCATGCAGGAAGACGACTCCCACCCGCACCGGCACCCCTTCTCGCACCATGTGCCGAGCGACCAGCCCCAGCGCCGCCAGCTCGTAGGTGTAGGCAGCCGCTCCCAGCGGATGACGTCCGCCGTGCTTGAACGCCACCACCACAGCCTCCCCCTGAGGCGACTCCCACAAGAGGTCCAGCGCACCCTCCACACCGACCTCACCCTCCAGGGCAAGCACGAAAGGCAACTCTCGATGAACCGTCTGTGAGGGCGCCTGGGCGAGCTGGCGGGCGAGCGCCGTTCCCAGGAAGCGCTCCACGGTCCGCAGCACCACGGCCATGCCCTCGTCGCCCGGGAGCGCGCCTGCGTCACGCAGCAGACCTTCCAGGTGGGCCCGCCGCTCCGAGGCGTCCACCTCGGGCGCCGCCAGACGCAGGTCCACGTCACGAAGCAGCCGCCGCATCAGGTCCCCGGGCCGCTCCGCCGGCAACCACCCGTCAGGCTCCACGAGCAACGGAGCGCCACGGGGTGGGACCTCCCAGGGCCACGGCGCACCGCGAAGCCCCAGCCGGTGCACGTAGTGGAAGCGGCGCGGGCAGGCGATGAAGTCCTGCAGCGCCTCCGCGGTGGCCACGGCAGCGCCGAGGGACTCCGCCAGGGGCGGGCGGGCGCCGCGAACTCGCAGCAGGGCGGCCTCGACGCGCGCCTCGGCCAGCCGGAGCGTCTCCGGACCGGGCGGCTCCGGGTCCGCGGGTGGCGGCAGCGAGTCGACGTCCAGGTCCTCCACGAGCGCGCGCAGCTCGGCATCGACCTCCAGTCGCGCGTCGATGAGGTGCCACCAGGTGTCCTTGCCGCCACGCGGCTCCGCGCCACCCGACAGCACCAGCCTGTCCCGGGCGCGCGTGAGCGCGACGTAGAGCAGGCGGCGGTACTCCGCGTCCTCGCGGGCCTTCAGCTCGGCGCGCACCGCGTCGAAGCGGCTGGATGTGTAGCCATCCAGCGAGTCCGGCACCCAGGGCCGCAGGGAAATCCCGTGGGTGCGCTCGAAGTGGGCGCGGCCCGTGGTGGCGCGCCGCCGCCCACCGAGCGAGGGAACCACCACCACCTTCCATTCCAAGCCCTTGGCCCGGTGGATGGTGAGGAGCTGCACCGCGCGAGGGTCGCTCGCATCCAGCAGGTCCGCCTGCGCCTCCGTCGGGTCGTTCTCCGCGAGCATCCGTAGCTCACGCGCGAAGGCCACGCAGCCGCCGGTGCCGCGCTCGTCTCGCTTCGACGCCAGCGCCAGCAGCTTCTCCACGTTCGCGCTGGCCTGCTCCGCGTACGGAGAGCCCGCCAGCGCCTCGCGGTAGCCCGTCATGTCCAGCGCGGACAGCAGCAGCTCGCGCACACCCAGCCGGTCGCGCTCGCGGCGCAGGCCGGGCAACGCGGCGAGGAAGCGCTCCAGGCGCTGCCGCTCTCGCTCGGGCAACGACGCCAGCACCTGCGCGTCCGTCAGCCGGGGTGACGCCAGCGCCAGGGGCGCATCCCCCGCCAGGAGGAACAGGGATGCATCCGACAGGCCCACCAGCGGCGAGCGCAGCACCGCGGCGAACGCGAGCGAGTCGTCAGCGTCCGCCAGCAGGGCCAGCAGCGAGGCCAGGTCCAGCACCTCCTGCGCGCCGTAGAAACCGCGGCCGCGCAACACGCGGTGCGGGACGCCATGGCGGATGAGGGCCTGCCGATACACCTCCAGGTGCGTGAAGGTCCGGAACAGCAAGGCCACGTCGCCCCCCCGCGCGGGGCGCAGCCCGTCCCCATCCTCGCGAGGAACCGTTGGCGGAGCCCCTGGCGCCAGCAGGCTGCGCAGCCTCCGGGCAATGGCGTCCGCGTCCAGCCAGCGCAGGTCCGCCGCGGTATCCGCTTCCTCCAACTGGAGGCGCTCCACCACTGGCCCCTCCACCAGCGAGGGCCGCACCGCCGCCAGGTCATCCTCCGCGGGAACGTAGACGACCTCGAAGGGACGCGGAGCACGCGCATCCGCTGCGACGAGGACTCCCGCGAAGGTGCGGTTGAAGAACGACAAGAGGCCCGGCACGGAGCGGCGGTTGTGCTGGAGGAAACCCCGCGCGCCCCCTTCCGCCTCCAGCTTGTTCGCCAGGACGGAGAAGACGGACACGTCCGCGCCGCGGAACTCGTAGATGGACTGCTTGCGGTCTCCCACCGCGCAGAGGAAGGCGGGCTCCAGCGGAAGCGCCGTCACCAGGTCCGCGTCCGGCGCCAGCTCACGCGGTCCGTCCTCGCGCTTCTCCGCCAGGAGCAGCACCAACTCCAACTGGAGGCGGTTGGTGTCCTGGAACTCGTCCACCAGCAACGCGCCGATGCGCTCCTGCACCTGGCGGCGGAACTCGGGATGTGCCCGGAGCAGGTCTCGCGACTTCACCAGCAACGACGTGAAGTCGAGCACGTTGCGGCGCCCCAGCTCGGCGTCGTGCCGCGCCTCCACCCGCGTCAGCAGCTCGCGGAACGTCACCTCGAAGGGCGCGGTCCGCCACGCGGCCCAGGCGTCGTCCAGCCGGGGCACGGAGCCGTCGCTCTTGCCGCAGACGCGCCAGTAGAGGTCCCGCACGGGCCCGGCGGCCCCCTTGCTGAGCCGCGCGAAGTTGCGCCCGTCCGCCTTGAAGCACGCGCGCAGCCACGGGAAGCGCTCGCCCTGGCCGAAGTTCTCCGCCGTCATCCCGTTGAGCGCGCGCTCCAGCCCGCCCAGCAGCCGGCTCCACTCTCCCTTCGCGTCCAGCCCCCGCGCCTCCGCGCACAGCTCGAGGCACCGCGTTATCGACGCGTCCAGCTCCGCGCGCGCCTCCGCGGCGTCACTCACGGCGGCGGTCGCCGCGCGCAACCCTTCTTCCCGCAGCTTGCCGTAGACGGACACCAGCGCGGCCACCAGCCCGTCGGAGAAGCCCGAGCCAGAGAAGCCCAGCTCCTGACACAGCTCACGCACCTGCGCGTCGCCAGCCTCCAGCGCGTCCAGCACCACGCGCTCGCAGACGTCCTGCACCAGCCCCGTCGCCTCGAGCGAGTCCAGCACCTCGAAGTTCGGGTCGATGCCCACCGCGGGCGGAGCGCGGCGAAGGAGCTGGCCGCACAACGAGTGGAAGGTGCCCACCGTGGCCGCGCCCAGCTCCTCGCGAAGCTGCCGCCAGGCGTCGGGCAGCGGGAAGGGCTTGTCCAGCCGCGCCAGGGACGCCCGCAGGTCCACCTCCTGGTCCGGCCGCGTGTCGCCCTGAGCCAGCGCGTCCAGGCGCTGGCGCACGCGCGAGCGCATCTCCGCGGCGGCCTTGTCCGTGAACGTCAGCATGCACAGCCGGGACGGACGCACCGCCTCACCGGCCGCGCGAGCACCGGCCAGCAGGTGCAGCGTCATCGTGACGAGGCTGTACGTCTTGCCCGCGCCTGCGCCCGCCATCAGGGCGAGGTTGCGCTCCAGCGCGAGGAGGGACGGCTCGCTGCTCATCCGCTCTCCTCCGTCATCCGGCGCTCCGTGATGCGGCACACGGCGCGGTAGCCACACGTCCCACAGTCCTGAGGCCGCGCGGCGAACTGGCCCTGGCGCAGCGTGCCCACCAGCGCCTCCACCGCGTTGGGCAGGTTGAGGCCGGACTTCTCCGCCACCTTCGCGCGGACGTCCGGGTCCTTCGACAGCAGTTCGTCCAGCTCGTCACCCGAGACGACCTCGGACAGGTGGATGGCGGCCCCGGTGCGCAGGGAGAACCACGCCGCCTGCCGAGCATCCGTGTGGCCGCTCTCCCGCGCCGCATAGAGGTACAGCGGGAGCTGGAAGTCCGACGTCAGCAGCCGTTCCTTGAGCGCGCGCTTGTCCAACCGCCCCGACTTGTAGTCGATGACGCCCACCTCGCCCCCCGACGTGTCCAACCGGTCGATGGTCCCCTCGAAGTACACGGGCTCGTCGCCCGCGTGCAGGACGACGTTGCTCCACTTGTCGTCGCGGGCGGCGGGGCCGAAGCGGAACTCGAAGTTCTTCGGCGTCATCGCGTCGAAGGGCAGCCCCCGCCGCTCGTCCACGAGGATGCGGCGAGCCATGGCGCGGGCCCGCTCGTGCGCCAGCTTCCACAGCTCCGGGTGCCCCACGTGATGGAGGCGCTCGAAGTCCTTGATGGCGGCCTTGAGCGCGGCGTCCAGCACCTCGTCGGGCACCTCCTCCGGCGCCTTGCCCAGCAGCTGCTTCTCCTTCAACGCCGCGAACACCTCCTCCACCACCTTGTGCCAGAACGTCCCCCGGCCCCGCGCGTCGAACTCCTCGCCCGGCACGTCCGGCTCGGACACCTTCAGCCCATACGAGAGGAAGCCCTGGAAGCCGCAGTTGCCGAAGCGGGCCAGCGCCGACGCGGAGAGCGGCCGGGTGATGTCGAAACGGAACGTCTCGCGCAGGGACTCGCGCAGCGTGTTCGCGTCCACCGAGCCGGTATAGGGGCCCGGCTGCTGCTTCGGGTCGCCGAAGAAGAACAGGCGCTCCATCTCCACCTGCGACAGCTCGCGCGCGCCCGCGTACCAGGCCTCTGGCTCGAAGCGGCGCCGGAGCGCCGAGGCCGCCGCATCCGGCTCGGTGACGCGCAGCTTCGGCTGGGACAGGGCCTCCAGCGCCACGCAGCGGCGCAGCTCGGACTCGGTGAGCACCTCGTCCAGCGGCGGAATCGGCGTCAGCGAGCGCGGCACCCACGTCAGCGCGGTGAGGCGACGCACCTCTTCCAGGAACGCGGAAGGCACCTGCTCCTGGCCGCCCGCGGACTCCATTGCGAAGGACAGGCTGGCGGTGGCCTCGGCGGCGGCCAGCGCGCTGGCGAACAGCAGGCGATCCTCGGTGAGGCGCCAGGCCGCGCGCTCGTCGAACTCGCCTCCGGTGAGGCGGAACACGTCGCGGCCCAGGTGCTTGTTGAGGGCAGCGCGCTCCGCGTCCGCCAGCAGCGGCGACGGCGCATCCCGCCCGGGGAAGCGGCCCTCCGTCAGCCCCGCGATGAAGAGGTGCTGGAAGGAGCGGCCCGGCAGCTCGGCCACGTCCAGCACCTCGACGGCGGCACCGCGAGGCCCCCGGGGTGGCAGGTGCGCGTCCGCCATCGCGTCGCGCAGCCAACGGCCAAAGGTGCGCCGGCGCATCTTCGGTCCCCCTCCCACCGACTTCATCATCCGCGTCAGGTCCTCCACGCGCTGACGAAAAGCCTCGCGCGCGGCATCGTCGCGGGCCCGCGCATCCACAGCGCGCGCGCCCAGTCCGCCGTCCTGACGAGGCTCCAGCGCGCCTTCGGAGTCCACCAGCCCCAGGCGCTCCACCACCCGCCACCACGCCGCGAGCAGCTCCGAGGCGGTGCCCTCCTCCGGAATGCTCCGGCAGGCATCCACCAGGAGCAGGCAGCGCTCGCGAAGCAGCTTCACGGCGTGGACGCGCGTGCTGTCCTGTGCGTTGCGTGTGCCGTTGAGCGCGAGCAGGCGCCGCGCAAGCCCGTCCAGCCGCACGTCGTAGGCGCCCCGCCCACGCACCGCGCCCAGCCGGTCATCACGCACGGCCGCCTGCGCGAAGAGGCTCGCGGGCGCGTCGGGACCTCCGCGAGACAGCGTGGGCGCATAGCGGCTGCCCATGAGATCCGCGACGCGCTCGGCCGGAAAGCCATCCTCCACCAGCAGCGGCAGGTCCAGCGCCAGCCGGACCGGACCGGCGAGGCTCAGCGGCTCGCCCCAGGGCAGGCGCGCCGGCACGCCCAGCTCCCCCAATGACTCGGAGAGCCACGCCGCCTCCGGCCCCAGCTCGCGGTAGGCCACCGCGATGTCCCCTGGCGCCACGCCTTCGGACAACAGGCGCCGCACGTCCCGGGCCAGCAGCCGCGCCTCGTCGCGCGCCGTGGCAGCGCTCCACACGCGCAGCGACGGCACCGCGTCCTTCAGCACGTCGCGCGGCGCCCGGGACGAGAAGAGGTGCCGTCCCAGGTCGATGAAGGGCCGCCCCTCGAACGTGACGTCCGCCTTGAAGAGGTCCACGTGCGACAGGGAGTCGCCGCGGTTCTCGAAGGCGCGGAAGAGCGCCGTCAGCGCCGCGTCCGCCACGGGAGAGCCTCCCACCGGCGTCTCGACGCGCAACGCCACCCGCCGCGACTCACACGCCGCCGCCAGCGCCAGCAGCAACTCCAGCCCGGAGGGCCGCACGTCGTAGACGCCGTGCAGGACGAGCGTGCGCAGCCCTTCCCACCCCGCCGGCCACGCACCCCGGCCCAGCGCCTCCCGGGCACCGCGCAGCACGTCCTCGCGGTCCGCCAGGCCGAGCTCCGCCATCCGCTGCTCGTACAGGTGGTACAGGCGCGCAATCACGCGGCCTCGGGTCCGACGCTCCGGAGGGAGGACCTCCACCGCGTCTTGAAGCTCCCGGGCGGACAGACGCCCGGCCTTCAGGTCGAGCAACACGTCGAGCGCGGCCCGGGCAAAGGCGGGCTCGCGCACGTAGTCGCCGAACGGCGTCGCGCCCAGCGCCAACCCCAGCGAGGCCACCACGGCCCGCGCCGCCACCGCTGGACAGGGGCGCCGGTTCAGCTCGCGGGCACCGCCCAGCTTCCGCAGCAGCTCATCCCACGTCAGCAGGTGCGCACCCACGCTCAGCCCGCTGGCATCCCCCATGGCCCGCAACGCGGCCTGGCGCCGGCCGGCGTCGGGAAACACGTGGAGGGTGCGGCTGGAATGGAGGGGCATGCGGGGTGGATTGTAGAACGACCGGACGGGTGGCTTTCATGCTCCATTCCTGGACCGCCGCCCAGGTCATTTCCATGCCCGCCCGCCTGCCCTCCTCGCAATCCCGGCATGTCCGTGGAGAGCAGCGCGAAGGCGGCCCTGTCAACGCGGCTCGGAGACAGGCCGGGCGGGCTCCGGCGCGATGGGCCGTGAGAGTTCGAGCTGCGCAAGCGCGCTCTGGGTGAAACCCGCGGCCAGGAAGAAGCTCGCGGCGGGGCCCTCGGGCACCACGGCGCTCACCGCGAATGGCTTCCCGGGCCACATCGCCGCCAGGGCATGCAGCAGCCGGCGCCCCGCCCCCTGTCCGCGAGCGTCCGCCTCCACCCCGAGCGCCCGGAGCACGAGCGTGGGCGCCGAGACGTCCGCCACCACCGCCACTGCCGGCCCGAGCCGGAACGCGCGTGCCGGCGACGTCAGCCCGGCCACAGTCGCGGGGGAGAGCTGCCAGGGAAGCCCTGCCGGCAACAACCGCGCGCAGTCCGCTGGGTCCACCTCCTCCAGCGCGGCCCGCGCGTCGGCGCTCGCGGGCGGCGGCGCACCCGAGAACCCCACCAGGCGCCGCACGCGCTGGAACCCCAGGCGCGTGTAGAGCGCCACGGCCGGCGCGTTCTGCTCGATGACCTCCAGCAGCATCCGGGCATCGCCCCGCGCCCGCGCGTCCTCCAGAAGCGGGTGCAGCATGGCGCCGCCGAGCTTGCGGTGCCTCCAGGCCGGGACGACCCCCATCCCCGCCACCCGGCTCTCCCGCCCGCGCCGGGCCATCAGCACGAGCCCCACGGGTTCGCCTTCCACGTAGGCCACTCGACTGTCTTCCAGCGAGATGTGTTCACTGCGAACGCGCGCGTCGAACAGGCTGGGCGCATCCGGGATGGTGACGAAGTACCCCTCGAAGGCGCGCGCGAACAGCGTCGAGAGGGAGCGGAGCGGCAGCTCCGATGCGGCGCGCAAGTGCATGGTACTGCCATTCTACACGCCAGGGCATCGAACGCCGCTGGAACCCAGCGGGACAAGCCTCCTATGCTGCCGCCCGTGCGCCTCCCCTATCAAGCGGTTGCCTTTGCCTTCCTGCTGACACTCGCTCCCGCGCTCCCCGCAGTCGCGCAGGACGGCGCGGGCGAGCCACAGCTCCACGAGCTTCGCTTCGACTGGACCCGGGATGGCATCGTCACCGGCGCGGCGGGCGTGCTGTGGATTTCCAGCGAGACATTCCTCAAGGACAGCCTGGCCCCAGCGCGGTGCCGCTGGTGTGACCGCGCGCCCGACGGGACGGACCGCCTCAACCGGCTGGACCGCTGGGGCCGGGGGCTCGCGGGGGAGACAGAGGCGGCGCGTACGCGGGCCCACCAATGGAGCAACGTCGTCGGCTTCGCCGCGCTGCCCGCCGGTGTCCTGGGCCTGCAGTACGCCATGGGACGCAACTCGGGCGCCCCGAGCCGGTTCTTCGCCGAGGACGCCACCATCATCGTCCAGAGCGCGGTGCTCGCCTCGGTGGCGAACCAGACGGTGAAGTTCATCGCCGGCCGCGAGCGCCCCTTCGTCCACGTGCTCCCGGAGGACCAGAAGGGCCTCACCGCGAAACCCAACGACAACAACCTGTCCTTCTACAGTGGCCACACCAACCTCGCCTTCTCGTTGGTGGTGTCCGCGGGCACCGTCGCCGCGATGCGGGGCTACAAGCACCAGGCGTGGCTCTGGGCCGTGGGCCTGCCCGTGGCCACCTCCGTGGGCCTGCTGCGAATGGGCGCCGACAAGCACTACCTCACGGACGTCGCCACCGGCGCGCTGCTCGGCTCGGCCGTCGGCTTCGCCGTGCCCATGTTGCTCCACAGCCGGAAGAGTGACGCCGCGCCCCGCCACCAGGACGGACAGGTCCACATGATGCCCATGGCCAACTCCCAGATGGTGGGCATCTCCGGGACCTTCTAGAGGCTCCGCGGCGCCGTCCCTCACAGGCCGAGCTCCGCCGCCGCGCCCTCCCCTTCCGCCAACTGGGCGGGCAGCGACGACATGTCCCAGCGCTGGCCCGCGGTCCACGCCACGGCGCCCGACAGGCCCCAGCCCGCGCGCAGGGCCTGACGTCCCTCGTACTCCAGCCAGAAGATGGACTCCTGGGGCCGAGCCGCCTGGTCCAGGCAGGCGATGCGCGTGGACGGCCGCTCCGGCCCTTCGAGGGTGACGGCGAAGCCCTTGTGCGAGTGGCCACACAACAACCACTTCGGCATCACCGTATCCACCAGCCGCCGCGTCACGGGATTGCCAATCCAGTACGAAGGCAAGGGCCGTGGGAGCGTGGGGTTTTCGTCCCGCGCACGCTGGACGATGCCTCGTGGCCATTCATGGACCAGCATCAGGTCCACATCACGCAGCGCCGCCACCCGCTCCACCTCGGACGTGCGGAAGTAGCCCGCCTGCTTCACCATGTCCGGCGAGCTGGGCGGCTTCAGCGGCTGGTCGACGAAGCGCGGCGCGTGGATGCCGGACAGATAGGCCACTCGAAGCCCTCCCAGCTCGCGCAGCCCCGCCCGCCCCAGGTAGGTGACGTTCGGCGCCAGGTCGCCCCCCTGCTGGAGGTCGTGCAACGCCTCGAAGTCCTCGTTGTTCCCCCCGATGAAGTACAGCGGACGCTTCACGCGCCGGAGCCCATCCGCGTACTCCGCGAACTCCGCGGGCATGGCGCGCTTGGCGGCCTTGCGGCGGTGGTCGTCCGCGCGGCGAAAGGCCTCCACGTCTCCCACCGCCAGCACCAGGTCCACCCGGCGGCCGCGCGCCCGCTCCAGTGCGTCCAGCCACGTCTCCACCCGGTGGAAACGGCCATGGATGTCGCCCACGGCCGCGACAAGTAGGGGTTCCGGCATCTTGCTTGAAAGGCTGCACGCGCCCCTCCCCCCTGTCGAGTCGCCCCCATCCCATGGCGCCAATGCCTGACAGAACGCCCCCTCTACTGGCAGCCGGTACCCTCTCGCGGCGCGGATGACGCAGCCCGTCCGGCCAGAGGCTCCGGGGCCGGGGCCACGTGCCATTGAGGTCCGAAAGCGGCCAGACACGGGCGCGCGGGATATGGGAATGAACGCCCATGAACTGCCAGGACCCCGTCGCGTGCTACCGCGCGGTGCAGACCCGGGATGCCCGCTTCGACGGTCGGTTCTTCACCGCCGTCCGGACGACGCGCATCTATTGTCGGCCCATCTGCCCGGCCCGGACGCCCCGGTTCGAGAACTGCACCTTCTTCCCCAGCGCCGCTGGCGCGCAGGAGGCGGGATACCGGCCGTGCCTGCGCTGCCGTCCGGAGACCTCGCCGGACCTCGCCTTCTGGCGCGGCACCTCCAACACCGTCGCCCGAGCCCTGGCGCTCATCGCAGAGGGCGGTCTGGATGACGAAGGCACCGGCGTGGCGGCGCTCGCGGGCCGGCTGGGCGTGGGCGACCGGCAGCTCCGGCGACTGTTCCAGCAGCACCTGGGGGCCTCCCCGGTCGCCGTGGCCCAGACGCGGCGCGTGCTGTTCGCCCGGCAGCTCCTCCTGGAGACGGCGTTGCCCATCGCCGAGGTGGCGCTCGCGGCGGGCTTCCGAAGCGTCCGCCGCTTCAACGAGGTCTTCCGGACGCTGCACGGGCGGCCGCCCAGCACGCTGCGCCGGCCCCGGTCATCCCCTGGCCCCACCCTGGCCATGGGCGTGACGCTCTTCATCCCCTACCGTCCGCCCTATGACTGGCTCTCGATGCTCGCGCACCTGGAGGCCCGCGCCCTGCCCGGCCTGGAGCACGTCGAGGCCGGGCGCTATCGGCGAACGGTGGCGCACCCCAAGGGCCCCGGCGCCGTCGAAGTCCTCCCCGCGCCGGGGCGCGACGGACTGCTCGCGACACTCCGGCTCCCGGACGTGCAGGCCCTCCCCTCGGTCGTGGCGCAGGTCCGCCGGGTCTTCGACGTGAGCGCGGACGTGGATGTCATTGGCGCACACCTGGCGAGAGACCCACGGTTGGCGCCGCTGGTCGCACGGCGGCCTGGACTAAGGGCTCCGGGCGGCTGGGATGGTTTCGAGTTGGCGGTGCGAGCGGTGCTGGGGCAGCAGGTGACGGTGGCGGCCGCGCGTGGGCTCGGGGCGCGGCTGGTCGCTGAATACGGAGCGCCCGCCCCCACCGAGGCCACGGGACACGCCCAGCTCACGCGGACCTTCCCCTGCCCGGAGCGGCTGGCGCACGAGGACCTGCGGCGGCTCGGGCTGCCCGGCGCGCGCGCCAGGACCCTGTCGAATCTCGCCGCCGCGGCCATCGCAGACCCGACGCTCTTCCAGCCCGGCGCCTCGCTGGAGGAGGCCATCGCCCGTTTCAAACGCATCCCAGGAATCGGCGACTGGACCGCGCATTACATCGCGCTGCGCGCCGTGCGTGAGACGGATGCCTTCCCTTCGGCGGACGTCGCCTTGCTGCGCGCACTCACGGATGATGAAGGCGTCCGCCCGACCCCCGAAGCCGTGCTCCGCCGCTCGGAGTCCTGGAGCCCCTGGCGCGCCTACGCCGCGCAGCACCTGTGGGCCGCCGACGCCGAGCGCGTCCTGTCCCCACCGCCCCCTTCCCCATCGAGAGACAGCCATGCCACCGCCACTGCGATTGCTCATCGACCGCGCGCCCACGCCCCTCGGCAGGGTGTTGGTCGTCTGTGACGAGGAGGGCGCCCTCCGCGCTGTCGACTGGGAGGATTACGAAGACCGGATGCTCCGCCTGCTGCGCCTCCACTACGGCGAGCATGGCTACACGTTGGCGCCCGCGAGCGACCCCTTCGGCCGGACCTCATCGTTGCAGGACTACCTGCGCGGCCAGCTGAGCGTCATTGACACCCTCCCCGTGGCCACCGCGGGCACCCCCTTCCAGCGGGCGGTCTGGCGCGCGCTGCGGGACATCCCCGCTGGGGCCACCACCAGCTACGGCAAGCTGGCCGAGCGGCTTGGACGCCCCAAGGCCGTCCGCGCCGTGGGCATGGCCAATGGCGCCAACCCGGTGGGCATCGTCGTGCCGTGCCACCGCGTGGTGGGCGCGAACGCGTCACTGACGGGATATGGCGGCGGGCTGGAGCGGAAGCAGTGGCTGCTGGAGCATGAGCGCCGCCACGCCGCGCCTCCCGTGGAGTGACTCCCGCCGCATGGGCGGCAAACAAAGTCCCGGCTCCCTCCTGGGGGCGCCGGGCCTCGCCTCACCACACGCGGCGCACGCCGAGCGCGCTCAACCGCAACCCAGCGGGTACGTCACCTCCACCAGCGACCCCGCGGAGGGCACGGCCGCCCGCTCGAAGAAGATGGCATTGTCGCGCGCGTCGTACTTCCAGCCCGACGTCATCGGGACGCCGTCCACGTGGACGACGATGTCCCCTCCGTCCAGCGGCGTCTGCGAGAGGGGAAACTTCCGGTTCGCGCCGAAGGTGCTGTCGGAGAGCTTCTCCAGCGAGCTGGCCCAGTTCGGCGTGCAGATGCTCTCCACCACTCCTCCCGCGGCATCCGCCAGCTGGGCGTAGCGGGTTCCCGAGCTGCTCGACGTCGGACACGTGGACAGGTCGGCGGGCCCGACGATGGCGTTGACGCTCAGCTTCGAGCGGTCATTGCCCTTCAGCGCCAGCAGGTACGTCTCGTAGAAGGACACCGGCTGCGCGCTGAAGTCCTCCTCGTCCGACACGAAGATGATGGCCAGACGCGCGTCCTCGCGCAGGAACCCGCCGTTGCCGTCGTTCGGCTGCGGGGTGCGCGGGTCGTCGTCGTTGTAGAGCAGCGGATCCGCCAGCGCGCGATAGGCCGCCTCCAGGCCCTGCTCGTTCCAATGGCACACGCCCACGCGTGTGTTGTCCGCGAAGACGCGCGCGGCGTCCGGCGTCTTGGGCGTGATGATGCGAGGCCGCGAGCCATCCACCGGGAACAGCCGACCGTTCTCTCCTCCCTGCGCGCCCCCCGGACACTCGGACCAGCCGCCCGGCGATGGGTCGAGGCCGGTGGTGGTGACGCCGATGCGGTAGTCCACCGCCGCGCCATCCGCCGCGCTCAGGAAGGCCGCGAAGTTCTGCCCCAGGCTCTGCTGCTCCTCCATCATCGAACCCGAGTTATCCACCACGAAGAGGACGTCCACCTTCGCCTGCGACTCCTGGAAGAAGCGGTCCGTCTGCTCCGCCTTCGTCACGCCCATGCCCACCATGCCCACCGTGTAGACGGCGCCATCGGCGAGCGTGAAGCGCAGCGCCGCCGTGTCCGAGCCCTCGTCCACGGGCGCATACGTCGCCGTCAGCGCGCGCGCCGACTGCCCCGCCAGCGTCCACGGCGCGTTCCCGCCGCCATCCACCGAGAACTCCCCGGCGTCCGCGTCGAACATCACCTGGCGCACCTGCACGGGCCCGATGCACGAGTTGACGGCCATCAGCTCGCGCGTCCGGGGGCCACAGGACAGCTTGTTGAGCCCGAAGTCCACCGTGGTGGGCTGCACCGCAAAGCACCCCACCACGCCCTCGCCCCGGAGCTGCACCAGGGGATGCCCCTGCGTGGGGTGGTTCACCCAGGCCTCGGCCAGGCCCGAGAAGGCGCCTTCTTCCGGAGGCTTGAAGCGGACCACCAGCGTCGCCTTCTTTCCCGGCTCCAGCACGCCGTTCTGCGCCGGCGCCGCGGAAAACGCGCCATCCGAGCCCGGGGCGAGCTGCATCGACGCCATGTAGCAGGCCTCCGTGCCCGTGTTCCGCAGCGTCACGCCGAGCGCCACCTCCGCCCCCACCGGCACCCTGCCGAAGTCGAGCGTCTCGGGCAGCGCGTACTGGCACGGCGCGAACACCCCACCGCGCCCCGCGAGCTCCACCGCTTCCGTCGAGTGGGTGCCACCACCGCGCACCGTGATGGAGAGCTGGCCGCTGCTGGCGCCGCTCTCCCCCGCCTTCGGACGGAACGTGACGCCCACGCGGGCATTCTGCCCCGCGGTCACCAGGACGCTGGCGGGCGCCTGCGCGAGGGTGAAGTAGCCTCCCTGGAGCGTGTCGAGCTGGAGGTCCGTCACGCTCACGTCCTCGCGGCAGCGGTTGTAGATGGTGACCTGCCGCGTCGCCGTCAGCCCCTCCGCGACCGTGCCGAAGGACAGCCGCCGGGGCAGCACCGTCACACAGGAGCCGCCGCCCTCGCCCGCCAGGGCCACCTTCGGGCCCGGCGCGCTGGAGCCCTGCTCGCGAACGCCAATCTCCACCCGCCCGTCACGCACCTTGCCCAGCGCCGACGGCGTGAAGGCCACCCGCAGCTCCACCGACGCGCCCGGCGCGAGCAGGTCGTTGGCGACCACTGGCTCGTTGGCGATGCGGAAGACGCCGTCCGAGCTGTCCAACAACTGCGAGCCCGTGAAGCTCAGCGGCTCCCTGCCCTGGTTGCGCACGGTGATGACCTGCTCCGCCGTCGCCCCCAGCGCCACGCGCCCGAAGTCCACGCGCAGCGGCGTCACCTCCAGCTTGGACGCCACGCCCGTCCCCGTGAGCGGCACCGCCACCGGCTCGCACCCTTCACACACCCCCACGTGCAGCGCCGCCTCGGCCGCGCCCAGCCTCTGCGGGGCATAAGCCACCTGCACCACCCGCTCTTCCCCGGGCGCCAGCGTGGCGGGCAGCCCCTGCCCGGCGGTGAACTGGTCGGCGTCCGCGCCCTGCACCGACAACGACAGCGGGCTGTCCACGTCGGAGGGGTTGCGCACCGTCACCTCGCGCATCTCCACCAGCCCCATGGCCACGTTGCCGAAGTCGACGGCCTCCGTGGCCACCTCGATGAAGGCCTTCACCCCGCGGCCCCTCACCGGCACCTGTCCACCGAACTCCGCGTCCGAGAGGATCTCCACCTGCCCCTGCACCTCGCCCTCCACCTGCGGCATGAAGTGGACTTCGACTTCCGCCTCCCCACCAGCGGACAGGACGAAGGGTTCGAAGGGCGGGATGCTCACGTTGGGCACGCTGGAAATGGCGCCCTCCACGCGGTACGAGGCCCGCCCCGCGTTGGAGATCCGCAGCTTGACCGCCTTGGTATGGCCGAGCGCCGCGGGGCCGAAATCAATGGTCTCCGGCCGAACGACGAAGGCGCTCTTGGCCCTCTGTGAGGCAGGCCGCTCGCACGCCGCCGCCACCATCATCGCCGCCACCAACCCCACCACCCCGAACGCCCTGCGCATGGAAACCTCCCCACCCCACCGGGAGACGCCAGGAACACCCCCTGGATCGCCTCACGGCTCCAGCAGGGGGCCCTCTGCAACCTCGGTGCCCGGTCCTCCCACAGAGTGGTAGCCCCCGCTCCCACGCGGCAACCGCCTGGCCCCCCAGGGAAACGCCGACGCCCGTGCGCGGAAGGCCGGACCTCAAGAAGGCCCTCCCCTGAAATTCCTCCAGGAACTTCGCGCGCCTCACGGGCGAATCCTCCGCCCGGGAGGGACAGGCAGGCGTCCGCCCGGACCCCAGGGCCGCCGCGTGTGGGGACAACGTCAGCCGCCCCGCGCGGCCCCCCGCCTGGAGGGTCACCAGATGTGGGATGGGCGGCGCGACCTGCGACGTTCTTCCGCATCCACGTGGATTCCGACGTGTTTCCCCCTACCGGAACGCATATTCAGTGGTAGATCGCCCGCCCATGTCCGAGCCCGACGTCATTTCCCTCAGAGGCGCCAAGGAGCACAACCTCAAGAACGTCTCCCTGGACATCCCCAAGAAGAAGCTCGTCGTCTTCACCGGCGTCTCGGGTTCGGGCAAGAGCTCGCTCGCCTTCGACACCCTGTACGCGGAAGGCCAGCGCCGCTACGTGGAGAGCCTCAGCGCCTACGCCCGGCAGTTCCTGGGGCAGATGGAGAAGCCGAAGTACGACACCATCCGCGGCCTGTCGCCCACCATCTCCATCGAGCAGAAGGCGGCCAGCAACAATCCCCGCTCCACGGTGGGCACCGTCACGGAGGTGCACGACTACCTGCGCGTGCTCTATGCCTCCATCGGGGTGCAGCACTGCCCCAACTGCGGCGTGAAGGTGGGCAAGCAGAGCGCGCAGCAGATCGTCGAGGAAATCCTCAAGGCCCCCGCGGGCACCAAGCTCCAGGTGCTGGCGCCGCTGGTGACGAACCGCAAGGGCGAGCACAAGGACCTGCTCGCCGAGGCCCAGAAGCGCGGCTTCTCCCGCGCGCGCATCGACGGCGCGCTCAAGAGCCTGGAGGAGCGCATCGAGCTGGACAAGAAGTCCAAGCACGACATCGCGCTCGTCATCGACCGCGTGGTGCTCAAGCCGGACGTGAAGACGCGGCTCACCGACTCCGTGGAGACGGCGCTGCGCGAGGGCAAGGGCACCCTCATCATCACCGACGAGAAGGGCACGCTCGGCTCGGACCGGGTGATGAGCGAGCTCAACGCCTGCGCGAAGTGCGGCCTGTCCTTCGGTGATTTGACGCCCGCGTCCTTCTCCTTCAACAACCCGCTGGGCATGTGCACGGACTGCAACGGCCTGGGCACCAAGCCGGAGATGGACCCGGACCTCATCGTCCCGGACCCGTCGCGCAGCATCCGGGACGGCGCCATCGAGCCCTGGGCCGGGAGCATGAACCGCGGCGAGGGCTGGACGGCCGACTTCGTGGAGAGCCTGTCCAAGGCGTTCAAGATCGACCTGGACGTGCCCTACGCCAAGCTGACCAAGCGCGAGAAGGACACGCTGATGTACGGCGCCAGCGGCAAGTCCTTCACCGTCGCCTGGGGCGAGGGGGGCAAGTACAAGATGGAGTGGGAGGGGCTCGTCGAGCGCATGATGCGCAACTTCAAGACGACCACTTCCGAGGCCCGCCGCACCGAGCTGCAGAAGTACTTCAGCGACAAGCCCTGCCCCTCCTGCAAGGGCGAGCGCCTGAAACCGGAGAGCCGCGCCGTGAAGGTCCACGGGCGCACCATCGTCGAACTGAGCCGGATGACCATCTCCGACTCGCTCGCCTTCCTGGGCGCCATGGCCCTGACGGCGCACGAACGGAAGATTGCCACCGAGCTGCTGAAGGAGATTCGCAGCCGGCTCTCCTTCCTGGTGGACGTGGGCCTGGGCTACCTGATGCTGGACCGCACGGCGTCCACCCTGTCGGGCGGCGAGAGCCAGCGCATCCGGCTGGCGTCGCAGATGGGCAGCGAGCTGACGGGCGTCATCTACATCCTGGACGAGCCCTCCATCGGACTGCACCAGCGCGACAACGGCAAGCTGCTGACCACGCTCAAGCGCCTGCGCGACCTGGGCAACTCCGTCATCGTCGTGGAGCACGACGAGGAGACGATGGAGGAGGCGGACTGGCTGGTGGACTTCGGCCCCGGCGCGGGCGAGCTGGGCGGCCAGGTGGTGGCGCAGGGCACGCCGGCGCAGGTGATGGAGAACGAGGCCAGCTCCACCGGCGCCTACCTGTCGGGCCGGCTGGAGATCGAGGTGCCCCGCGAGCGCCGCACGCCAGACCCCAAGCGCAAGCTCGTCATCCAGGGGGCCCAGGAGAACAACCTGAAGAACGTGGACGCGGAGATTCCGCTGGGCGTCTTCACCGCCGTCACCGGCGTGTCCGGCGCGGGCAAGTCCACGCTCATCAACGAGATTGTCTTCCCCGCCCTGGCGCGGCACCTCTATGAGAGCCGCGAGGCCCCCGGCAAGCACAAGGCCGTGCTGGGCATGGAGCACCTGGACAAGGTCATCGACATCGACCAGCGCCCCATCGGCCGCACCCCGCGCAGCAACCCGGCCACGTACACCAAGCTCTTCGACAGCATCCGCGAGGTGTTCGCGATGACGCCCGAGGCGCGCGCGTTCGGCTACGGGCCGGGCCGCTTCAGCTTCAACATCAAGGGCGGGCGCTGCGAGGCCTGCGAGGGTGACGGCGTGAAGCTGGTGGAGATGCACTTCCTCGCGGACGTCTACGTCCCCTGCGAGGTGTGCGCCGGCAAGCGCTTCAACGAGGCCACCCTGCGCGTGCGCTACAAGGGGAAGAACGTCGCCGAGGTGCTCGACATGAGCGTGCGCGAGGCGATGGAGCACTTCGGCGCCCACCGCGACATCATGCGCGTGCTCCAGACGTTGCACGACGTCGGCCTGGGGTACATCCGCCTGGGCCAGCCCTCGCCCACCCTCTCCGGCGGCGAGGCCCAGCGCATCAAGCTGGCGCGCGAGCTGGCGCGCGTGGCCACCGGGCGCACCCTCTACATCCTCGACGAGCCCACCACCGGCCTTCATTTCGAGGACATCCGCAAGCTGCTGTCGGTGCTCAACCGGCTGGTGGAGGCGGGCAACAGCGTGCTCGTCATCGAGCACAACCTGGATGTCATCAAGAGCGCGGACTGGCTCATCGACCTGGGCCCCGAGGGCGGCGCCGGCGGCGGCAGGATTCTGGCCGCGGGCACGCCCGAGCAGGTGGCCCAGGTCGAGGGAAGCCACACCGGCCGCTACCTGGGCCACGTGCTGACCAAGGCCCGCCGGGCCCGGGTGGGCGTGCGTGTGGACGCACCGCCCCCCGCCCGCCAGGGTGCGCGCGGCTGACGCCACCGCGCATGACGCCTCCCTTCAAGATTGGAGCGGGGGGACGGGGGTGCCTTCATTCACCCCCATCCCCCCGCACCACCTTGGAGGAATGACATCACTGGAATGATAGGGATATTCCAATGTCTGTCAAATCCAGCCAGACAACTTGAATTGTATCAACAAAGACACACGTCCACCGGAATGACGCGGCGAGTCTCACCGGAGTTTTCCGGCGCGGGTGCGGGCCGGAGCGCTTCGCCCGGCGGGGCAGGCAGGCGCCGCGCGGTGGAGTCCGGCACGGGCCTTGGGTAGGGTGCGGCTTCTCAGAATCCAGGAGCCCCCACCTTTCGTCACGAGGGAGCACCCCGTCGCATGGCCCAGGCAACCGCCGCGCAAAACAACAAGTTCCCGCCGCAAATCCCCTACATCATCGGAAACGAGGCGTGTGAGCGCTTCAGCTTCTACGGGATGCGGAACATCCTCACGGTGTTCCTCATCGACTACCTGCTGCGCACGGCCGTGCCGGATGACGCGCTGCGTGAGGCCGAAGCGAAGAGCCTGATGCACACGTTCATGGCGGGCGTGTACTTCTTCCCGCTCATCGGCGGGTACCTGGCGGACCGCTTCTTCGGCAAGTACCGCATCATCCTGGGGCTGAGCCTGGTCTACTGCCTGGGCCACGCGTGCCTGGCCGTCTTCGAGAACAACGCCACGGGCTTCTTCATGGGCCTGGCGCTCATCGCCATTGGCAGCGGCGGTATCAAGCCGTGCGTGGCGGCCATGGTGGGCGACCAGTTCAACGAGTCGAACAGCCACCTGGTGAAGAAGGTCTTCGCCATCTTCTACTGGACCATCAACTTCGGCTCGTTCTTCGCGTCGCTGTTCATCCCCCTGCTGCTCAAGCACTTCGGGCCGTCGGTGGCCTTCGGCATCCCCGGCGTGCTGATGTTCATCGCGACGTTCATCTTCTGGCTCGGCCGGCACAAGTACGTCCGGGTGCCGCCCACGGGTGCCAACCCGCACGGCTTCTTCAAGGTGGTGCTCAGCGCGCTGCGCAACCGGGGCCAGGGCGGCGGCTGGCTGGACGGCGCGAAGCGGGAGCACCCCGAGGAGGCCGTGGAGGGCGTGAGGGCCGTGTTCCGCGTGAGCGCGCTGCTGCTGCCCTTCGTGCCCTTCTTCTGGATGCTCTTCGACCAGAAGGCGTCCACGTGGGTGGTGCAGGCCCGGGCCATGGACCCGCAGGTGGGGCCGTTCACCTTCCAGGCCAGCCAGATGCAGTTCATCAACCCGCTGCTGGTGATGCTGCTCATCCCCTTCCTGACGGCCGTCGTCTACCCGGCCTTCCAGCGGGCGGGCTGGGAGCTGACGCCGCTGCGGCGCATGCCGCTGGGCCTGGTGATTGGCGCGCTGTCGTTCATCATCGCCGGCATCTTCCAGGTGACGATGGAAGGCGGCACCACGCTGAACATCGCCTGGCAGATCCTCCCGTACATCGTGCTGACGCTGGGCGAAATCCTGATGTCCACCACCGGCCTGGAGTTCGCGTACACGCAGGCGCCCCGGGAGATGAAGGGCACCATCCAGAGCGTGTGGCTGGTGACGAACACGCTGGCCAACGTGGCGGTGGCCATCTCCTCCAAGCTGAACGTCTTCACCGGCTCCGGGCAGTTCTTCTTCTACGCGGGCTTCGCCCTGCTGGCCGCCGTGGGCATGGCCCTGGTGGCCCGCCGCTACGTCGTGCGCGACTACTACCAGACGACCGCGCCCGTCCCCACCGAGGAGCGCGACGCCGCCGGCGTGACGCCGGGCACGGCGAAGTCCGCTTAAGTCCAGCCGCCGGCCTCCCGCGGGCCGTGGACAACAACGCCGGTGCGCCCGTGAAGGGCGCGCCGGCGTTCGCGTTTCAGGGAGCCGCGGCGCCCGGTGCGCCCCCGGCACATGCCTTGGAAACAGGAACGCCGGCGCCCCTGAGGGACGCCGGCGCCTGGACTTCAAGCAGCCTCGGGGAGACCGCCGCTCAGACCGCCGCCACCGAGCCGCCCTGCGACTCGGAGGGGGGTGCGGCCGGCTTCACCTCGTCCGTGCCGTGCATCATCCGCTTGAGGTACGGCGAGACGACCAGCAGCACCACGCCGGCGATGCCCGTCCCCACGGTGATGTAGAGGAACACGTTGAACTCGCCCAGCTTCTCCGAGTAGCCGCCGAAGACGCCGGCCAGCTTGTTGGCCGCCGCGTTCGCCAGGAACCACACGCCCATCATCGCGGAGACGATGCGGGCCGGCGCCACCTTGGTCACCATGGAGAGGCCCACGGGGGACAGGCACAGCTCACCCATGGTGTGCAGCAGGTAGGCCATCACCACCCACCACGCCGCCGCCTTGCCCGACGCGGCGCTCTCGCTGGAGGCGCCCAGCATGAAGAGGAAGCCGGCGGAGAGGAACAGCAGGCCCAGGCTCATCTTCACCGGGATGCTCGGGTCCTTGCCCCGCGCGGCCAGCCAGCTCCACAGGCCAGCGAACAGCGGCGCGAGCGTGACGATGAAGACGGAGTTGAAGTTCTGGAACCAGGTGGTCGGCACCTCCCAGCCCAGCACGGTGCGGTCCACCTTCGCGTCCGTGTAGAGGTTCATCAGGCCGCCGGCCTGCTCGAAGCCCGTCCAGAAGGCGACGACGAAGAGCGCCATGATGAAGATGACGATGATGCGGTCGACCTCGTCGCTGGAGAAGCCCTTCTTCACCTCGGTGCCCGGCTTCGCCTCGGCGGCGGTGACCATCTTCACCGGCACCAGGCCCACCTGCCCCAGCAGCTTGTTCTGCAGCGACAGGAAGGCGACCAGCCCCAGGAACATGCCCACGCCGGCCGCGCCGAAGCCCCAGTGCCAGCCCACGCGCTCACCCAGCGTGCCGCAGATGAAGTTGCCGAGCACCGCGCCCAGGTTGATGCCCATGTAGAAGATGGTGAAGGCGCCGTCGCGGCGGCCGTCACCGGGCGCGTACAGCCCACCCACCATGGTGGAGATGTTCGGCTTGAAGAAGCCGTTGCCGATGATGAGGAAGGCCAGGCCCGCGTAGAACATCGCCACGCTGGGGAGTGCCAACACCAGGTGGCCTATCATCATCAGCGCGCCACCGAGCACCACCGCCCGGCGCTGCCCCATGTAGCGGTCCGCGATGAAGCCGCCGAGGATGGGCGTCAGGTACACCAGACCCGTATAGGTGCCGTAGAGGCTGAGCGCATCCGCGGCGGACCAGCCGAAGCCCCCGTTGACCTTGCTCGTGAGGAAGAGCACGAGCAGGCCACGCATGCCGTAGTACG
This sequence comes from Pseudomonadota bacterium, assembly GCA_023426545.1. Taxonomy (GTDB): domain Bacteria; phylum Myxococcota; class Myxococcia; order Myxococcales; family Myxococcaceae; genus Myxococcus. Next base: position 61,858 of record JAFAAN010000012.1, on the reverse strand, counting down.
ACATGCGCTCCCACATCTCGGTGAAGAAGAGGAGATAGAGCCCTCGCGGGTGCCCCTTGCGAGCATCGCCCGCAGCTACGGTGCCTTGCATACCGTGGTGTCCTTGAAAGGAGAGGTGCTACCAAAAAGTGGCGTGACTGTAGCAGACACGCGGGCCGTTCCCAGGAGGACACCTGATATCCTGGGGAATTCCCCGGCTCTGCCGGCCGGGGGCCACACGCCCAGTCGGGGCCTTTGCGCCCCGCGTCAGCCCAGCCGGCCGATGCGTGGCTCGGGCGTGTGCTCGGCCAGTGCGCCCGCGGCCAGGGCCGCCGCAGGGCGCAGCGGCAAGCGGACCTCCACCTGCGTCCCCTCTCCCAGCGTGCTGGACAGAGCGATTCGCCCGCCGTGCTGGACGATGATTCGGCGGCTGAGCGCCAGGCCCAGCCCCGTGCCCTCGCCCGCCGCCCGGGTGGAGAAGAAGGGCTGGAAGAGCCGCTCCATGTCCTCCGGGCGGATGCCCACCCCGTCGTCACTGATGGTGACCAACGCCTCGTCGGCCGTGCTCGAGGTGGCGATGCGGACGCGGCCCCTGGGGCCCACCGCGCGCAGGGCGTTGTCCAGGAGGTTGAGCCAGACCTGGTTGAGCGCGCCGGGATTACCGTACACGGGCTCGGCACAGTGATAGGCGCGCTCCACCTTGACGTCCGGGGGCACCTTCCAGGTCAGCACGCTGAGGGTGGAGTCCAGCGAGGTGCCCAGGGACAACGCCACCGGCGTCTCGCTGGTGCGCGTGAAGGAGAGCAGCGACTCGGCCAGGTGGCGGATGCGCTGGCCGCACTCCTCCACCACGTCCAGCATGGCCTTGCTGAGGTCCGCGTCCGCGGCGTCGCCCGCCAGCATGCTCTTGAGCGGCTCCAGGGCATTCATGAGCCCGTTGAGCGGGTTGCGCACCTCGTGCGCGAAGCCGGACGTGAGCAGACCGATGGCGGCCAGACGCTCGTTCTCCGCGGCGCGCACCGCCGCCTCGCGCAGGCGCAGCTGCGTCTCGATGCGCGCCAGCAGCTCACGCGGGCTGAAGGGCTTGCCCAGGTAGTCGTTGGCGCCGGTGCCCAGGCCCTCCACCCGGGACGAGACCTCCTGACGCGCGGTGAGGAGGATGACGGGGATGTCCACGGTGAGCGGGTCGTTGCGCAGCGCCGTCAGCATCTGCAGGCCCGACATCACCGGCATCATCACGTCCGACACGATGACGTCCGGGCGCTCGGCCTGCGCCCGCTGCCGCCCCTCCTCGCCGTTGACGGCCTCCATCACCCGGAACTGCTCGGTCAGCAGCCGGGCGATGAAGCTCCGGATCTCCGGGTCGTCCTCCACCACCAGGATGCGTGGCGCGCCGGGTCCGGGCCCCTCGTGGTCCATGGCCGGCGCGGCCGCCATCGAATCCGCCTCGCGGGCATCGGAGGACAGCGAGGGGAACTTTCCGGAAGCGCGCCGCTCGCGGCGCACCGGCATGGCCGCGTTCCGGCGCTCGCGCAGGTCCTCCCGGATGTGGGCGGTGCCCTTGGGCAGGCGCACGTGGAAGGCCGAGCCCTTGCCCAGCTCGCTCGTCACGGAGATGCCGCCCGCGTGCAGCTCCAGCGTCTCCTTCACCAGCGCCAGGCCGATGCCCGTGCCACCAAAGCGGCGGGTGCCGCTGTTGTCCGCCTGGGAGAAGCGGTCGAAGATGACGGGGATGTCCTGCGCGGCGATGCCCGCTCCGGTGTCCCGCACCTCGACGTGAACGTCCGTCTCGTCCTCGTGGACGCGCACCGTCACCCCACCCTTCTGGGTGAACTTGAGCGCGTTGGACAGCAGGTTCTGGAAGACGATGTCCATCCGCTCGGGGTCGACGTGCACGGACTCCGCCTCCGAGCCCACGAGCTCCAGCGTCACCCCCTGCCGCTCCGCCATGGTGTGGAACGGCGGCACCACGGTGCTGAGGAAGCCGAACATCTCCAGCGGCTGGTAGCGCAGCCGGGCCTTGCCCGCCTCCAACTGCGCCAGCTCGAGCAGGTTGTTGATGAGCCGCAGCAGGCGCTGCGCGCTGCGCTCCATGGTGGACACGTGCTGGTGCACCACCGCGGGCAGCGCCTCCGCCCGCTTCTCCAGCGACTCCAGCGTCAGCAGGATGAGCGTGAGCGGCGTACGCAGCTCGTGGCTCACGTTGTCGAAGAACTCGCTCTTGAGCCGGTCCAGCTCCTGCTGGCGCTGGAGGGAGGCCGCCAGCTTGGTGTTGGCCTCGGACAGCTCCTGCGTGCGCTCGGCCACGCGATCTTCCAGGGCCTTGTTGGCGCGGAAGATCTCCTCGTTGCGCCGCTGCAGGTCTTCCAGCGAGCTCTGCAGCCCCTGGTGCTGCTCCAGCAACTGCCCGTCCTTGCGCAGCAGGGCGGCGCGCGTGTCCAGCCACACCCCCGTCACCACGCCCACCGCGCCCAGCGAGCTGACGGCGAAGACGGGCGGCCCCAGGTTCAGCGTGCCCGCCACCAGCCCGGCCACCATGCCCGCCATCCCCCCGACGATGTAGCGCCAGGCCAGGGGCGGCAGGGTCTGCCAGCGGATGTCGTACTCGCAGCAGTCCGCGCCATCCACCTGGCAGCGCAGCTCCTTCACCTCCGCCAGGGGCAGGTTCCAGATGGTGGGGAAGGCGGACAGGTTGCCCTGCCGGACGCGGCAGAAGTTGCGGTTCCGCTCCCGGATGCGGCTGACGTAGCGCACCTGCACCCGCGAGTCGGTGAGCTGGTCGATGTGGAAGCCCCCCACGCGGTTGTACGTGTGGTCCAGCTCCAGCGCGCGCTCGTAGACGCTGCGAGGCGTCGCCAGCGCCTTCATCATGTAATAGAGGAAGCCCACCGCCTCCGGGCTGGCGATGCTGCGCCCGGCCTTGGTCATGAACTCCGGATCACCCGCATCCCGGTCGAGCGCATCGAGGAGCTGCTCGGTGAACCCCACGGACACGAAGTTGGTGAGCGTCTCCACGTAGCCGAGCGACAGCGGGAGCGCCTCGCGCTGCCACAGCCGCACGAAGCGCTCTCGGCCATAGGTCCGCTCATAGTACAGCATCACGCTGCGCAGCATCCGGACGCTCAGCTCGGGCGTATCGGGCGGCGAGGGCGCGGATGCTGGCTCCGCGATGACTGTCAACGCTTCACTCCTTCAGTGGTCAACACCATCGCATACTTGAGCGTGTCGGCGTCATCCAGGAGCGACAGAAAGCGCTGACAGAAGGCTTCATAGGCGGCGGCGCTCCCGAAGTAGGGCTCCGCCAACGGCCGCAGGGTGCGAAAGCGGATGACCCAGTCCTCGTGGAGCCGCGCGTCCGCCGGGCCCGCCACCACGTACAAGGGCGAGATGTGGACGCGCACGTCCTGCAGCCCGGCCTTCCGGAACAGGTGGAACAGCTTGCGCCCCGCGTGCAGGTCGAAGCGCGCCGCCCGCAAGGCGGCCAGCAGCTTCTGGCTCTCCTGCTGGAGGTCCTCGGGAAAGGGCCAGTTCCACATCCCCACCCCGTCGATGTCCGCCACCACGACGCGGCCCCCGGGGCGGGCGATGCGCAGGAGCTCCTCCAGCGCGGCGTCCGGCTCGGGCAGATACTCGAAGACGTACTGGCACCAGACGTAGTCGAAGTGATTGGAGGGCAGCCGCGTCTCCGGTAGCGCGCCCTGCAGCAACTCCACGTTCGGCCGCCCGGCCAGCAACGACCGGGCCGCCTCCAGGTGAGCGCTCAGCGGCTCGACGCCCACCACCCGTCCCGTCGGCCCCACCACGTCCAGCATCTCCTCGGTGATGACGCCGGGCCCGCAGCCCACGTCAGCGGCGACATCGCCGGCCCTCAACCCCGAGAGGCGCAGCCGGTCCGCGGAGTTCGTGGCGCTGGCCTGCGCCCTCAGGCGCCGGACCTCCTGAGCCGACTCCATCAGGTAGCTCATGCGGCAATGTCCTTGTCGTCGAACCGCGTGCCGGTCCGAGCGTGAGCGGCCAGCCGCTCGAAGACAGCCAGGAGGTACGCGTTCCAGTCGCGGACGAGCCGCCGGTGCGCCGTGAACTCCATGACGCGCCCCAGGCTGTGGAACCCCATGGACTCGAGCGCGGGCAGGTCCGCGTCCGTCGCCAGGCACTCCGCCGTCGAGCGCCCGCGCCGGGCCGACTCCCTCACCGCGTGCGCCGCCAGGACCTGCCGGGCCGCGTCCGCCACCCCGGCGTCCTGCTCCACCATGACGAGCGAGAAGGCGCTGTACATCTCCGCCCAGAAGAGGCCCGGCGAGACATCCTCCATCAGGACGTACCCCCGCGGGCCCTCCGGCCCATCCACCAGGGCGATGTCTCGCGAGCGGCGCAGCCCCACCTCCCGGTAGCGCTGCTGCAACGTCCCCAGCCCCATCTCCCCTTCGATGAGGTCGGAGCTGCGGAGGCGCACCACGTCCTCGGTCTCACGCAGGTGCTGTTCGAGCCAGCGCAGGTCCGCGGGCTCCGCCGGCCGCACGCGCAGGTCGTCCCGGGGCGGTGGCAGCGCGGCGTCCACGGGCAGCCGGCACGGCGTGAAGCTGTACATGCAGCTGAGCCCCGGCCGCTCCAGCCTGCTGGCGATGGCGCCGTAGATGCGCGAGGTCCACCGGTTGCGGCAGCGCCACATGGCGCGTAGGTACTCCACGTCCTCCAGGCTCTCGGCATAGTCGGCCGCGAGCGCCACCAGCTCCTGGGAGATGGACTCGTGGCGATGGTAGCCCGGCCGCACCACCAGGTGCTGCGACAGCCAGGTGCGCGAGTAGATGCGCAGGCCGGAGATGTGGCCGTAGAGCCGCCCCTCGCGCTGGTAGACGATGGCCTTGGACAGGCCATGGCTGCCGTTGCCCAGCCGCTGGTGCGCCTCGACCAGCGGCTCGGGCGTCGTGTTGTCGTGAAAGGGGTAGTCCGGGAAGCGCACGTCCGCGGCGCGGAACAAATCCCAGATGTCGGAGAAGGGGAGCTCGCAGGCGTCGCGTGCGTCCGGGCAGCGCGCCTGGATGAAGGCATCCAGGATGGCGGTGCGGGCCTCCGGCGCCAGGTCGAGGATGCGCAGGCCGCAGCGCCTCGGGCGGCTCATGCTGGCGCCCTCCTCCGCCACCGCGAGCTGCCCGGTGTCCTGCACCTGGGCGCGGCAGCGCGAGCGTCGGCCATCCGGGAGCTGGAGCATCACCTCGTCGAGCACCAGCCCGGGCGGGAAGGCCTCCCGGCCAGCGTCGAAGGGGAAGGCGAACCCGCCCGTGTGCAGATCCAACAACGGCCGGACGATGGGCTCCCCCGTCAGCGGGGAGTTGAAGGACACCGCGAAGGGCCGCTCTGCGGTGGAGCGGAAGCGCAGGCTGTTGCGGCGGTGGTGCAAGCTCAGGGTGCGCGGCAGCGCCACCTCTACCTCATGGGGCGCGACGGCCAGCACCGCCGTGGTGCCCACGTGACACACGCCGCCAAAGTCCAGGCACAGCCGCACCACGTCGCCGGGGCGGAAGAACTCACCAGGCTGAGACTGGTCGCGCAGTACCAGCCGCGACTCCTCCGCCAGCACCTCCGCGCGGGTGAAATCCACCAGCCGGTTGCCTTCGTGCGTGCGGAGGCCGAAGCCCACGCCCGCGCGCACGGCGCGGCGCAGCAAACCGCGGATGCGCACCGCGTCATTGAGCAGCGGCGCGGCGGATGAGCGCGAGTGCTCCACCGGGCGCTCCAGCGATACGCCCAGGTGGAAGCCATGGCCCTCGTTCACGCGCAGGGGCCGCACCATGCGCACCGTGGCGCTCCCCGCGCGCAGCACCAGCGTGTCGCCGCGCAGCACCCGGAGCCCTTCCAGCACCGTACCGGGAGTGAGCCGCTCGATGCGCACGCTGGACTCCAGCCGCAGGCCCAGCCCACCCGTGGCCACGTCGAGCACCCGCGCGCGGAATGACGCGCCCCCCGAAGTGAAGTGGGCGTCGAGGATGCCCTGGGGCTCGCGGCGCTCGGACTCGCGCAGCTCCAGCAGCTCCTGGACGGCGCGGCGCAGCGCCGGAGACGGCTCGTCCTCCAGGGTGAAGAACATGTGCCCCGCGGCGGCGACGTCCACCAGGCTGCGGTGGGCCTGGGCATTGTCCCGAGGGCAGAGCACCGCGCGGATGGAACGGGGCGTGTGGCGTTCCAGGTCTTTCAACAACCGTGGAAATATGTCCGGATGCGTCAACACCAGGGCTGGAGCGGATTTCGTGAGGAATTCGACCGCTTCCTGCCGGTTGGAGGCCTCGAGCACGTCGTAGCCGTCCAGCAAGGCGCGAAGCCGCCCCCGACGCTCCGCCTCCGGATGCACGACCAGCACTGCGCGCGTCGTCACGGTCATATGTCCTCCTCCACCGGAGCCATACGGCCTGCTCCGGATGAACCACTTCACGGGTGGGAATGTGACCTCCAACCTCCGCGGCCGCGCCGAAGCCTCCCGGCGGCGGCCCCCTCACATTCCCCCGTGGTCCGAAGTCCCTAAGATGCAATGGCCGAACCGCATGCGCGGCGTCCAGCCCGGTGAACCATCTTACCGGACCTCATGGGGATGGGAGTGCCCGAGCATGAGGACAGGGCGGATGTTGGAAAAGGGCCGCCCGCCTGTTTCACGGCCACCCGGGCACGAGTGAAGTGGGGCAAACCGCACCCTGGCCGGCACTTCCAGTCCCGGTTAAAGGTGGGAGTTGAGGAGGTGCCATGCGCGCCGAAGTCGACTACGCGAAGGAAATCCAGGAGCTCAAGCGTTCCATGAACGCAGTCATCCTGGCGCACTATTACCAAGAGAGCGAAGTTCAGGACCTCGCGGATTTCGTGGGTGACAGCCTGGCATTGGCCCAGGCGGCGGCGCGGACCCAGGCAGATGTCATCGTCTTCTGTGGTGTCCACTTCATGGCGGAGACGGCGAAGATCCTCAATCCGTCCCGTCAGGTGCTGCTCCCGGACCTGAAGGCGGGTTGTTCACTGTCGGACCGGTGTCCGCCAGGGGCCTTCAAGGCGTTCAAGGACAAACATCCCGGCGCCTTCGTGGTGAGCTACGTCAACAGCTCCGCCGCGGTGAAGGCCATGAGCGATGTCATCTGCACGTCATCCAATGCGGTGAAAATCGTGAACCAGGTGCCGAAGGACCGGCAGATCCTCTTCGCGCCGGACCAGCACCTGGGCCGCTACGTGATGAAGCAGACGGGCCGCGACATGGTGCTGTGGCCGGGCAGCTGCATCGTCCACGAAATCTTCAGCGAGAAGCGGCTGGTGCAGCTCAAGGTGGAGTACCCGGAAGCGGAGGTGGTGGCCCACCCCGAGTGCGAACAGGCGGTGCTGCGCCACGCGGACTTCATCGGCTCCACCAAGGCCATCCTGGAACACGCGGTGCGCAGCCCGAAGCAGCAGTTCATCGTGGTGACGGAGGCGGGCATCCTCCACCAGATGAAGAAGGCCGCGCCGGGCAAGACGTTCATCCCCGCGCCGCCGGACAACGGCTGCGCGTGCAACGAATGCCCGTACATGCGCCTGAACACGCTGGAGAAGCTGTGGCGCTGCATGAAGGACCGCACGCCCGAGCTCACCATGCCCGAGGACCTGCGCGAGGGTGCGCGCGCGCCGCTGGAGCGCATGCTGGAGTGGTCTCAGTAGCCGCTCGGCCGAACGGCGGAAGCGGACAATTGCCAACTCGCGTCTTGCACCGCGCGAACCACAATGCGATGGAGCCAACGTGGCCTTCCGATTCCTCGCAGTCCCCGGGCACCGACTGGTCAACTTCCCCCAGGCGCTGCCGGACGATGAGCGCCTCGAGCCGGAGCTGCCTCCGGTCCACGAGGCCGTGGAGCGCGCCCTCACGGGCGCCGAGTTCCGAGACATGCGCGCCCGGGACCGGCTGCGCGCCCTGCTGCAGGGGGACCGCCCCCCGGTGCTGGGCGCGCCCGCGACGGGCTTCGGGCCTTCCGCCGTCTTCGCGCAGCCGCCGCAGGACCTGCCCGCGCTGCTGCGCCTGGCGGACGAGCTGGAGAACCTGGCGCGCCGCGAGGCCGGCGAGCGCGCCCTGGTGTGGAAGTGCGGCGACTGCGGCGCCCGCTACGCGGTGCCAGTGGCGCTGGTGCGCCAGGTGTCCATCCGCTGCGAGCGGTGCGGCACGCCGGTGGAGCTGGCGGCCACCCGCAGCCTGGGCGAGGAGTCCCTCATCGACCCCTTCCTGGGCGCCGTGAACCACAGCCGCCGCGAGCTCGCCGCTTTCTTCCGCGAGGCCATGGCGCGTGGCTGGCCGGTGCTGGTGGCCGAGGACAAGCGCGTACCGCGCGCGCTGCCATCGGCCTGAGGGCGCACCGGACCGAAAACCGGTTCTCGCGCCGCACGGGGGGCGGTAGCCTTGCCAACCCCATGCGGCGCGCCCTCGTCCCCCTCCTGCGGTGTCCCCGGTGCCGGCGTGGCGCCCTCCAGCCGGAGACCGACGCCCCGGTGCACTTCTTCGGCCCCCTGCGCTGCCAGGAGTGCGGCGCCAGCCACCCGGTGGCCGAGGGCGTCGCCGACCTCGTGGTGGACGCCGCCGCGCCCGGCCTGCTGCAACGCGGCATGGAGCAGCGCTGGGTGGCGCGCTCCTACGAGCGCTACATGCGGCCGGTGCTCCAGCGCGCCCTCACCCGTCAGCCGCTGGACGGTGACAGCGAGCACCTCCTCTATCGCAGCCTCCTGGGGCAGCCGGCGGCGCCGGTGCTGGACGTGGGGTGTGGCACCGGTCTGCTGGCGCGGCGGCTGGCGCGGGAGCCCGACATGCCGCCGGTGGCCGCGCTCGATGTGTCACGCGCCATGCTCGAAGAAGGCGTGGCCCAGTCGCGCGAGGCCGGCGTCGCCGTGGACTTCCTCCGCGCCGAGGCCCCCTACCTCCCCTTTCAGGATGGCTCGCTGGGCGCGGTGCTGATGAGCGACGCCCTCCCCTTCCTGGCGGACCTGTCCCGGATGCTGCTGGAGGTCCACCGCGTGCTTCGGCCGGGCGGGCGCTGGGTGGCCAGCACCTACGCGCCGCCGAAGGCCCCCCGCGCGCTGCTCCATCGCGGCATGGGTCTGCACCCACGCGGCGAAGCCGAGCTGCGCCGAGAGGCCGCGGCGGCGGGCTTCGTGCGATTCGAGCGCGTCTCCCTGCCGCCCCTGCTGGTGGTGAAGGCGGAGAAGGGCTCCGCCGAGATGCCTAGATGAAGACGCCCGCGGACGCGTCGTAACGCGCCTCGTCGAGCTTCAGCTCCGCGGGCCGGCCGCGCAGGGCGTCCATCACCTGCCGCTTCGGCTTCTTGCACTTGCTGCACTCGCACGAGCCCTTCTTGCAGGTGCAGTCCGCCTTGCTGCCGCACTGGCACTTGGCGGACAGGAGCGAATCGAGCGCATCCAGCGGGCGCTCTACATCCCCGGTGGCAGGTGCGGTTTCGGCCTGCTTCGCCCCCGCCGCCTTCGCCTCCACCGCGCGCTGGTGGGCCTCGCAGGCCTCCGCCGCGCCCGGTGCCAGCAGCAGGCCGCTCGCCATCAGCCCCCCGGCCATCCACATTCCGATGCGCGTCATGTCGCTCTCCTCGGGAGGCCGCAGCGCCACCCTCTCAGGCGGCGCCTATACCGCAGCCCCCGGCGACTGCCAAGGCCGCCGGCCATACCTTTGTCTACCTGGAAAACGGGCGCTGGCCCGGATGCACGGGCGGCTCGCCGGGCGGGAGGGCGCCGCGTACAGTCCGCGGCGTCCGTGACGCCCCGACACTCCCGCCTCGTCCATGCCGCCGCGCTCGTCCTGGGGACGCTGCCCCTGTGGGTGTCGAGACACCTGCCCCTGGTGGACCTGCCTCAGCACCTCTACCTCATCTCCGTGCTGCACCGGCTGGATGACCCCACCACGCTGTACCCGCAGCTCTTCGCCGCGCGCCACGCGCTGACGCCCTACCTCGGCTACTACTACCTCGTCAGCGCGCTCAACTGGCTGCTGCCGCTGGAGGTGGCCAACCGCGTCTTCCTCTCCGCCTACGTGGTGGGGCTGCCGCTGAGCCTGGGCTTCCTGCTGCGCAGCCTGGGCCGCCCCACCTGGCCCGCGCTGCTGGCCCTGCCCTTCGCATATGGCGACAGCTTCAACTGGGGCTTCATCAACTACTGCGCCGCGCTGCCGCTCACGCTGCTGTGCTGCGGCTTCTTCGTGCGCGCGCTGGAGGACGTGCCCCGCCGCCGCGCCTGGGCCCTGGGGCTGGCCGCGTGTCTGGTCGCGGTGCTGCTCTTCCATGTCCAGGCCTTCGGGTTCCTCGCCTTCGGCCTGCCCTGGCTGCTGCTCACCACCCGCGTGCCCGAGGACGCCGCCGCCCGGGGGCTCGCCGCGAGGCTGCGCCCCCGCATGCCGGCACTGCTGGGCGTGGTGCCCGGCGTGGCGCTGTTCCTCGGATGGGTGGTGCTGCGCTTCGGTGAGCCCGCGGACATCCAGCCCGGCGTACCCTGGAAGGCCTGGGGCCCCACCTTCTCGCCGCAGAACCTGGCCTGGAAGACCTTCGAGCAGAACCGCGCCGAGCTCTTCCAGGTGCTCGCCAACACCTTCCGGGATGGCTCCGACCGCTGGGCGCTGTACGCCGTGGGCGCGGTGGCGGTGGCGGGCTGGCTCGCGGGCCTGCTGCGACCCGAGCACCCCTCCGCTCAGGGCAGGGCGGCACGCTCGCGGCTGATGGGACTGGGACTGCTGGCGCTCGCGCTCTACTTCCTGCTGCCCTTCGACATCCGCGGCTACGTCTACTACCTGAACACCCGCTACGCGCACCTGGCCGCCGCGCTGCTGGTCGCCACCGTTCCGGCGACGCTCCCCGCCTGGCGGCGCCCCCTGCGCGTCGCGGCCCTGGCCTGCGCGCTGGTGCTGGCCGTGGTCATGGCGCGGGGCTACCGCGCCTTCTCCCGCGAGGCCCAGGCCGAATGGGGCCCGCTGGTGGCCGCCACCGCGTCCAAGCCGCGTGTCATGGGGTTGATGTTCGACCCCGGCTCGCGGGTGGTGCGACAGCCCGTCTTCATCCACAGCGCGGCGGTGCTGGCCCGGGCGCGCGGCGGCGTCCCCAACTTCACCTTCGCGTCCACGCCCCACTCGCCGCTGCGCTACACCCGCGAGGAGCCCCCCACCTTCCCCTCCGAGTGGCGGCCCCAGCAGATGGACTATGCGCGGCAGGGCGTCTGGTACGACCACTTCCTGGTGCGCGGAGCGCCGCCCTCGCGCGTCTTCGGTGAGCGGCTCCAGTCGGAGCTGGCGGTGGTGGCGGAGCCGGGCCGGAGCGCGCTGGTCCGCCGACGCTGACGCCCGCGCGGTCGACTGTGCCCTGGTGGTCGCACGGCCCCCAGGAGACATGTCCCGCGGCGCACGGCGTGCAGTAGAAGAACCGGCATGAGCTCTTCCTCGACGGACCCTCGCTCCCTGCTGGACGCGCTGCGCGCCGGCACCCCGCTGCCCGCCTTCCCCGCCGAGGTGGTGGAGTCCGCCCGCGCGCTCGTGCGCGACGTGTCCCAGGCCGCTCCCGCCCACGTGGAGCCGCTGCCCGAGCCCCTGGCCCTGGCCGTGCTCGAGGCCGCCGTGGCGGCAGGCCACGCCGCCCTGCCGGAGGCCCTGTCCACCTCGACGGTGAAGCCCCTGGCGAAGGCCGCGAAGAAGGCCCTGTACCGGCTGCGCTCGCGCGGCGTGGCGGTGGCCGAACCCGCCCGCCCCGCCCCCGTCGAACCGCCCCGCGCGGCCACTCCCGAGGCGCTCAACGCGCTGGTCAGCGCCGTCACCGGCAATGGGGAGCGAGCGCTCGTCATGGCCCGCCCGCTGCGTGGCGTGGGCGTGGAGGTGGTGCAGATGCAGCTGTCCGACGAGCGGGGCGTAGTGGCGCTCCAACTGGGCGACCGGAGCCGCGCCACCTGGCGGAAGCTGGTGAAGGAGGGGCTCGCCCATGGCGGCATCGTGGAGCTTCCCCAGGAGGAGGCCTCCGCCCTGCTGGCGGAGGCGGCCGGCACCAACCTGCGCACACACACGCCCTTCCCCGAGGGCCTGGACGTGGTGCTGCGCCACTTCGGCGTGCAGCCGCGGCAGGTCCCCACGGAGCTGCCGCCCCCCGAGCCGGAGGATGCCCGCCGCGCCCTGGAAGGCGACGTCCTCCACGAGACGGAGGAGCTGGCGTCATGGCTGCCCCCCGAGCCCGACATGCGGCTGCTGGTGCAGAAGATGGACGAGGTGCTGCAAAGCCCGCTGGCGCTGAGCGACGTGCAGCGCCAGGAGCAGTTGCAAGCCGCCGTGCTCGGCGTGGCCCGGGGCTTCTTCACCCCCGAGGTCCGCCAGCGCTACGCGCTGCGGCTGTGGCGGATGGCGGACTACTTCGAGCGAAGCGCCCGGCCCCGTGAGGCGGACATCGCCCGGGCCGAGGCCCGCCGGCTCTTCCATGGCCCCCAGGAGCCCGTCTCCCGCTTCGCCGAGCGGCTCTTCGAGAAGGTCCTGGCGCTGGTGGCCGCGGCCGGAGCACGGGCCGTGGGCGGGGCCCTGCCCGGCGAGGAAACCGCCCCCGAGGAGGCCGCGTCCGCTCCCCTCCAGGAGCGGCGCAGCCCCGGCGGCTTCATCATCCCCTGAGGCCGCGGGGCGGACGCACGGTCCCTCAGGCCGGCGTCACGCGGGCCCGGAGCAGCAAGTCCAGGTTCTCCCGCTCCCAGGCCAGGGCCCGGGCATAGTCGTGGAACTGCTTCTCGTGCTCCATCAGCTCGGGCGGGTGGATGCAGCGCCGCCCATCCTCGCCCTTCCGGGTCCGGTACACGTGATGGAGCATCTCGTGGAAGACGATCCACTCCACGAAGTAGCGGGGCACCACCGGCTGGTCCAGCGCCGGGTGGATGCGGATGACCTTCGAATCCGCCGAGTAGGAGCCCATCTTGATGCTCTTGCGAGGCCCCTTCACCCGCGGCGCCGGGCCGTAGGTGATGGCCGCATCGATGCGGCCATCGAAGTAGCGCTCGTTCAGCCGGGCGAAGATGCGCTCCAGGTCGTGGTGTTGCCCCACCGGCACCAGGCGGATGCGCTTGCGCATCTGCGCCGGGGAGAGGCGGCGGATGTAGACGCGGTTGCGCTCGATGAACTTGTCCAGCAGCACGCTGGCGTCCGGGTCGCCCTGGCGCACGAAGCTGGCGAGCGCCTGCACCACGTCGTCCGGAGCGACCAGGAACATGTGGTGCAGCCGCAGCCGCCACATGGCCCGCTGGCGTTGGAACGTAAGCATGGTGTGCGTGTTGTCGTGAATCTCCAGCGCCACCTTCGCGCGCAGGCGCGTTCGCAGCCGGCGCTCGAGCACGCGGCGCCAGACCTTCAGGAGCCTGTTGGGCTCGGGGATGATGGGAACCTGCCGGGCCACCCGGCCGGCCGTGTAACTCCGCTTCCTGACTACGTTTTTCTGACTCTTCGGGCGCGCCATAAGGGCTCCGGATTCTACGGACCCGTCTGACATGTGTAAACGCGCTCGGGGAGACGAAAACCCAGGAATTCCAACGACTTAAGGGCACTCAAGCCCACCAGGGCCCACTTGTCCGCCGCTGGGGGAGGATGCCGCATACCGGGCAAACGCCCGATGTCACTAGCGTCGCTTCTTGCATGGAATCTGCAGGACGAGCGGCCCCTCGCCCGCCGGCTCTACGAGGTAGGGCTGTGTACCCTTTGGCTTCCGACGTCCCGGGCACTGGTAGCTCACCCGGATGGGGCCAGCGGGCAGCGAGACGAGCGTGTTGATGGGCAGGCGCGCCCCCCCCTCGCGGCGCAGCATCGTGCGCGCGGGGGCGTCGAACCGGACCTCCACCAGGGCCGGCGCGGACTCTGGCGCGGCACCAGGAGCGAGAGGTTCCTCGGGCGCCGTCGCGCTCCCGGCCGCCGAATCACCAGCGGCTGGCGCGTCCGTCGCCCCACCCTCCATCGCGGGAGGCTCGGGCGTCGGGGACGTGGGCCGCGTCGCGGGCACCTCCTGAGGCGCGAGCCCAGCGGCCCCCGCTGGCACCTCCAGCGCCCCCATCGACAAGTCTCGCGGCGGCTCCGCCGGAGCGCCCTGCGCGCCCCCCATGAACCACAGCGCCCCTGCGCCGAGCGCCAGCAGTCCCAGGAAGCATGCCACGAGCAGCCCCACCGGGCTCCTGCGCGGAGGCGGCGTGGCCCGGGTGTCCGCGGGGTCCTCGTCCAGATCTCCGCGGTACCCCATGGTGGACTCGTCGTCGTCCGGATCATCCCGGAACGTGGGCCTCGGGTCCGTGTACTCCAGGGAGGACAGGCTCAGGTCGGTGTGCTGCGCATCCTCGTCATCCTCCTCCGGCGTGCCACGGAACAGCGGCACATTCCGGGGCGGCGGCCGGTGGTTCACCGTCGCGGGCGTGAGGGAGACGGACTGGGAGACCTCCTCCAGGTCCAGTGACGAGGGCCGGCGCGGAGGCGGCGTGAGGGCCCCTGGCGCCTCGTCATCCGGAGGCGGCATCCGGCGCGACGACAGGCCGTGCGAGGACGGTGAAATGGCGCGCCGCGCGCGATGCGGCTCCGGCGGCGTTGGCACGCGCGAGGCTGGGGGCTCCACGTGCGCGCCCGAGCGACGCACCGGCGGCGTCGCGGCCGGCCGGCCATGCGGGTCCCTGGCGCGGAAGCGCTGAGGCACGGTGGATTCGCCGTCGCCGACGTCCAGCTCCTCCGCCACCAGCTCCGCATTCCGGTAGCCGGCGGGCGTGGTGCTGACGGCGGTGGACATCTCCGAGTCCTCATCGTCCTCCAACCGGCTGGCGGGCAGGTCGCGTGGACGGGCCATCAAGGTGGCGGGCTCGGGCTCGTCGCTGGAGAACGGCAGGGGCACGGCATCGCGGGACACGCGGCGAGGCGTGGGCCGGGCGGTGAGGCCGGGCGTGAGCTGAGCGCTCGGCACCGGCGGTAGGTCCGACTCCGGCGAGGTGGTGGACAGCGTGGGCGCAGTCGACTCCAGCACGGACGGCCGCCGCGGCGGCTCCGCGTCCTGGGGGCGCCGGGCGCCGGGCAGCGGCACCGTTGCGTCGTGCCGTCCAAGGCCCTTGGCCACGGGGATGTGGAGGATGGTCCGCTCCTCCTCGGCGCCGAGCAGCCGGCAGATGTACTCCGCCACGTCGAGGCTCTGCCGGAGGATGCCGGACGCGAGGAAGTCCTCCAGCGCCTCGCTCACCTCGGACGCGCGCTGGTAGCGCTGGGCCCGGTCCTTGGTGAGGCAGCGCATGACGATGCGCGAGAGCGCGGGAGGGTAGTCATCGCGCAGCAGGTGCGGCGGTGACGGGTCCTCGTAGCGGATGGCGTAGAGAATGCCCTCCGTCGTGGGCTTGGCGAAGGGCTGCCGGCCGGTGGTGATTTCGTACAGCATGGTGCCCAGCGCGAAGATGTCCGCGCGGTGGTCCAGCCGCTCCTGCGACACCTGCTCCGGCGCGAGGTAGAGGAACTTGCCCTTGATGACGCCCGGCTTGCTGCGCTCCATGAACGCGCCCGCCTTGGCGATGCCGAAGTCGACCAGCTTGACGCGCCCGTCATAGCCAATCATCACGTTCTGCGGGCTGACGTCGCGGTGGATCAGCTCCAGCGGGCGACCGTCCACACCCCGGCTGTGGTGCGCGTAGTCCAGGCCGGCCGCCACCTGCGAGCAGATGCGCGCGGCCACGCCATAGGGCACCGTGGCACCGAACTTGGATTCCTCGGCCATGACGCGCCGCAGGTCCACGCCCTCCACGTACTCCATGGCGATGAAGATGTTGTCCCCCTCCTTCCCCAGCTCGTGCACCTGCACGATGTTGGGGTGGTGGAGCTGCGCCGCGATGCGGGCCTCGTCCAGGAACATCTGGACGAACTCAGGCTCCTCCGACAGGTAGGGAAGGATGCGCTTGAGAACGACCAGCTCGGGGTCCGGCGGCCGCTGGGACAGGAAGAGCTCCGCCATGCCTCCCACGGCGAGCCGTTTGATCAACAGGTAGTTTCCGAACGGGGTGGCCGTCTGGGGCGAGCTCACGAAGAAAGGCCGTCTGTCTGAAGGTGAATGGGCTGGACTTTTCCGGAGCTTACCCACAATCACCGGCCCCTGGGAGCCTGCGACCCGCTTCGGTGGGTTCCGGACACCCACCCCGCCTTCCAGGCCCCAAAAGAAACCGCCCCTCCCCAGGGTGGGAGAGGGGCGGCGAACTCCGTCGACGAGGGACGAGCGCCCTCGCCGTCCGTCGCTACTCGAGCTCGGGGGCGGCGGGCGGCGCCTCGATGACCTCCGCCGGCAGGTCATCGCACCCCTCGGGGTAGAGCACCGTGGTCCAGGTGTTGTCCGCACCCGGGATGACGCCCGCGTCGTTGAAGCAGCTGAAGGTGCTGGTGCCACCGTCCATGCAGGGCGCGTGCGTGAAGGTGTCCCACACGCCGCGGATGCCGTCCGGGAAGGTGACGGAGCCGCCCTCGTTCACCATGACGCGGTAGTCGCAGCGAGGCGTACCACCGTCCTGGGTCGTGCCGAAGGTGCTGTTGTTGTTCACGAGCACGCCACCGGAGACCTCGAAGCCGTAGTGGATGTCATCGTTCTCCACCGCGGACAGACGCTTCATCGCCATGGGGTTGGCGTCAGTGAGCGTCAGCGGCCCCTGGATGTGCACGCGGGCGCCCAGATACTCGAGGTTGGGCCGCCCCGAGCCGCCGTCCGAGTTGCCGAAGCCATTGTCGATGCTGACCGCGATGTCGTTGGGCGGCGTCATCGTCCCCGTCTTGGTGATGACCATCGGGGTGGCTTCGCCGGTGCCACGGAAGTCGAAGTTGTTCTTGAGGACCTTGCGGTAGCCCTCGCGATCCCTGAAGCGGCTGTTGTTCTGGACGTAGCCCTGGATGGTCAGGACGTCGCCCCGAGCAGGCACGTACGTAGTCGGCGGATCCGTCCGGTACTTCTGGACGAAGATGCCATCCTGCGGGTTGTTGGGATCCGCGACCCAGAAGTCCGCCGAAACCCCCGTGGCGTTCGAGGAGACGTAGGCCACCGTGGTGACGACCACACCGTCCAAGATGATCTGCGGACGGTCGTCCAGGAGGCGCGCCTCACGGATGGTCACCGTTTGCACGCCCGCGTCACCCGTGCCCGCGTCACCCGTTCCGGCGTCGCCCGTTCCGGCGTCACCCGTCCCGGCATCACCTGTTCCGGAGTCCGGGGTACAGGTTCCAACACAGCCAGCGTCCGGCTGAGGCTCCGGACCATCGTCGCGGCCAGAACAGCCCGCCATGGAAGCCATCGTCGCCGCGGTGACGAGCGCCGCCGCGCCCAGCGTCTTGCGCAGTTGCATCTTCGAGAATCTCCGTTCGTTCCGGCGCTGCGGTTCGTGAAAACCGACGCCTGTCGGCCAGGGGTTGGGGCCTTATACCGGTGCCCCGAGGCGGGCGGCAAGGAAGCCACCTTACCGAAGGTGTCAGCCAGGTGAAATCGAGGCCGAGGTAGATCTCCCGCGCAACCGCTCCACGTCCACTATCCTTTCACGGAATCCAGCTTGTGAAGGCTGCGTCCGGGATGCACCGAGCAGGAACAGGCTCTCACCGTGAGTGCACAGCGTCCCCAGTGTCCATTTCATGGGATTCCCATCCATCCGAAGAAACAGCCGCGCACCCGGCGGCCGATGGTGCGCAGAACCATTACCGCCCGCGGTATGGGTCTGTCCGAAGTGCTACCTGCCCCCTGGAACGCGTCCTGCACTTGTTCACTCCATGACCTCCTCCAAGTACCTTTCCGCCTTATTGGGCTTCAGCGTCCTGACCGCCTGCATCAATGTTCCGGATGTCGTCGAACCACCGGATGCCGGAGAGCATTCCCCGGATAGTGGGACGCACCCAATCAGGCTCGAACTCGCCGGAGGCGCGACCCACGTTCGCGACACCGTGACGATTCGAATCGAGACGGACGGTGCAACAGCAACTCAAGTCGAGCTCTTGCTTGATGGCGTGCATCTCGCATCTGTCACCGCTCCGTCCGATTTCCCGTGGGACACGTCGTCCCATACGGAGGGACAACACACCCTGACTGCGCATGCCAGCCGTTCAGGTGTGGACTGGACCAGCGCCCCACTCCTCGTCACCATCGACCGAACGCCTCCTTCGGTTGCCCGACGAGAGCCCGCGGCAGGAGCCGAGCACGTCGCGGCAGCGCATCCCATCCGAGTCGAGTTCTCCGAAGCGATCGCCCCTGAGAGCTTGGATGGAACCCACGTTGAGCTCCTCGTCAACGGAACGAGCGTCGCCAGGACGATAAGCCTCTCCGAGTCGCAAACAACGCTGGAGATTCAAGCCGACGTGGCGCTCACACTCCCCCGGCAAGTCGAGGTCGTGCTCACCGGCATCCGAGACCTCGCGGGAAACCCGCTCACAACCTCGCCCTCGCCATGGACGTGGAATGTTCCTGCATGGATTGCAGTTGGACCACGCGAGGGGCTCCTGATGGAAGAAGGGGCAGCAACCCTCTCACGGCTGGCGCTTTCACAACACAGTCCGCAGACAGCAGCCGTCGCGTTCCGCGTCGGCCAAGGCGTGGGCGTACTGCACTGGACCGGCGAGTCGTGGGCGCGGTTGGGCTCCATGCTCACCCCCGCGGATACTGCCGCTGACGTCCAATTCAGCAGCGTCGGCGAACCTGTCGTTGCCTTCTCCAAGTACTACGACCAGCTCAACGAAGAACAGGTGCAGGTCACCTTGGCGGAGACCTCGATCCATCAGTGGCGTGGAAACTCGTGGGAGCGCATCGCAATGACATCCAGCGAATGGAACTACCCCTGGCCGCGCCAATGGAATCTGCAGCGCGAGGCTCCTGCGCTTGCACTTGGCGCGATGGGAGCCCCCTGGCTCGCCCAAGGCAACGCAGAGTATTGGGGATTCGGCTGTCAGGGTGACATCCAGCTCGCCATCGAAACACAGACCCATGGGGAATGGTTCCATGTCGATGACCCATCGCGCGGCGCTCCGGAGCAGTGCGGAATCATCTCCACCCCCTCCATGGTGTTGAGCGCCTTACAGCTTCCAGTTGTCGCCTGGAGCGAAGCCACACATTCTGGCGGCACCCCGAACAACGACGCTCGTATCTTCGTCAAGCAACGTACGGCAATCGGGTGGAATGCCTTGGGCAGTGCTATCAAACATCACCCGAGTGGAACGACTGCGACTCAACCTGTGCTGCGGCTCTCATCCGCGAACGTCCCAGTTATCGCCTGGAAGGAATCGAACCCATCCGGCTCGGGCACCACAGCTACGGATATCCATGTCCGCCGCTGGGAAAACCTCGAGTGGAAGCCCCTCGGGGGGCGAATCAGCGCGACCTCGGGTGAGACGCCCGCGGACAACCCCGCGCTCGCGTTGCATGAGGATGGCACTCCGGTGCTCGCATGGATTGAAGACAGCGACACTGTCAAGCGGGTGCACGTCAGGCAGTGGAACGGCGAGGACTGGGTGACATTCGATGACGCCCCCGGTGACATTCCTGAATCCACCGGAGCAGCCCAGGTGTCGCTCCAGTTGGATGCATCCGGAACACCGTGGGTGGCGTGGGACGGCAGTGCTGATGGGACCCCAGCACGAATCTTCGTCTACCGCTTCAACCGCTAGCCTGCTCCATGCCGTCAGTCGTTACACTGGCGGCATGGCTTCCCCTACCCTCCCCTTCCTCCAGGGCCTGCGGCCCACGCTGCACATCGCGCACCGCGGAGGCGCGACGCTCGCGCCGGAGAACACGCTCGCCGCGTTCCGCCAGGCGGTGGAGCGCTACCGCACGGACATGCTGGAGCTGGACGTGCACCTGTCGCGAGACGGCGAGCTCGTCGTCGCCCACGATGCCACGCTGGAGCGCTGCACGGATGGCACGGGGCCGCTGGCCACGCTCACGCTGGCCGAGCTCCAGCGGCTGGACGCGGGCTTCCAGTTCACCACGGACGAGGGCCACACCTTCCCCTTCCGGGGCCAGGGATTGCGCATCCCCACCTTCCGCGAGTTGCTGCGCGCCTTCCCCGGGTTGCGGCTCAACGTGGAGCTCAAGCCGGACGTGCCCGGCATCGAGGATGCCTTCGCCCAGGTGCTTCAGGAGGAGGGCGCGCTGGAGCGGGTGTGCATGGGCAGCGAGTTGGACGCCGTCGCCGATCGGCTGGCCGCGCGCCTCCCTTCCGCCTGCCACTTCTTCCCGCGCGACGCGCTCGCGGCCTTCGTCATCACGCTGCGCAGTGGGGGCACGCCGCCGGACGAGCCGCGCTATACCGTGCTCGACATGCCGCTGTACTTCGGGGACATCCGCCTGGTGGATGCGGACTTCCTCCGGCAATGCGAGGCCCTGGGCAAGTGGGTCAACGTCTGGACGGTGGATGACCCCGAGGAGATGCGGCAGTTGCTGGCGGAGGGGGTTGGCGGCATCATGACCGACCGGCCAGACCTCCTGAGGCAGATCATGGACGCCCCCCCGAAGCCGCGCTAAGCCCCGGTTTCATGCCTCGCACCACCGCTCGCACGCGCTCGAAGCCCGCACCGGCCGCCCCCGCACCGGAAGAGGCCGCCGCGGCCCCCCCTCGCTCCCGCAACACGCTGCGCGTCAAGGTGCCCAAGACGCGCCGGTTCGTGGCGCTGGCGGGCAACATCGGCGCAGGCAAGACGACGGCAGCGAAGATGATCAGCCAGGCCTTCGGCTACGAGCTGTTTGACGAGCCCGTCATCGATAACCGCTTCCTGCGGGACTACTACGCGGACATGTCGCGCTGGTCCTTCACGCTCCAGTTGGAGTTCCTCATCCGGCGCGTCGAGCACCACGAGCTCATCCACTCGTACCGCCGCAGCTGCGTCCAGGACCGGACCCTGTACGAGGACCCGGAGATCTTCGCCAAGTACCTCCACGGCCTGGGGCACATGACGAACGCCGAGTTGGACCTCTACTACGAGTACTTCCAGCGGCTGTCGCGCCACATCATCCGCCCCGACAAGGTCATCTGCTTCGAGGTGGGCAGCGTGGAGGTGCTCCTCCAGCGCATCCGCACCCGCGGCCGCGAGGAGGAGAAGGGCATCCGCCACCAGTTCCTGCGAGGCCTCAACGGCTACTACGCCAGCTTCCCTCTGGTGCTGCAGGAGAAGTACGGCGTGGACTGCCTCGTCATGGACGTGTCGAAGCAGGACATCCGGCGCGGACGGGGGCGTGAGGAGTTCCTCGACCGCGTCTCCAGCTTCATGGCCTGAGGACCGCCCCCCTCGCGTACGCGAGGAAGTGCCCCCTGGGTGCGGTACGACGGGACACGGGCCGGTTCGCCGCGTTAGAGCATGGCGCATCGACTGGATGACACGGCGTGGCCTCGCCGCCCGCCCTGTCCGGCAACCCAAGGTGCGCGATGAACGACATGTCCCCGAAGAACCCGAAGGACACGGAGGTGGTGATGACGCAGCTCATCCTGCCTCCCGACGCCAACAACCTGAACGCCGCGTTCGGTGGCAAGGTGATGCAGTGGATTGACGTCTGCGGCGCCGTGGCCGCGCAGCGGCACTGCCGCCAGGTCGTCGTCACCGCCTCCATGGACGACCTGCACTTCCACGCGCCCATCAAGGTGGGCTGGGTCGCGCTGCTCCACGGCCGGGTGCTGGCCGCCTTCCGCACATCCATGGAAGTAGGCGTCACGGTGCACGCGGAAAACCCGCTCACCGGCGAGCGCCATCTCACCACCAGCGCCCTGCTGACCTTCGTGGCCATCGACAAGGACGGCAACCGCGTGAAGGTGCCGCCGCTCGTCATGGAGACGGACGCGGACAGGGCCGCCTTCCAGGAAGCCGAGGCCCGCAGGGCACAGCGGCTCGCGCGCCAGAAGCAGAACCAGAGCTGGCTTCAGGTGATGACGCCCATCGCCGGCGCCTGATGCCTCTGAGGGGCCCCGACGCGCGAAGGCCGGGCGAGGCATGCGCCCCGTCCCGGCCTCGCCGCCCGTCATGAGCGGGCCGTTCCGTGGTGGGCTCGAATCAGGTCGTGAACGACGTGCCGCAGCCGCAAGAGGACTTCGCGTTCGGGTTGTTGAACTTGAAGCCCGCGCCGGTGATGGCGGAGACGTAGTCAATCTCCGTGCCCGCGAGGTACTGGCTGCTCATCGGGTCGCTGGCGATCTTCACGCCATCCTGCTCCCAGACGACGTCACCGGCCTTGGACTCCTTGACCAGGTTCAGGTCATAGCCCAGGCCGCTGCAGCCAGCCGGCACCACGCGGATGGAGAAGAAGTAGCCCTCGAAGCCCTGCGCCTTGATGACGTCCTTCACCTGCTGGATGGCGGCATCCGTCAGGCGCACGGCCACCGGGGTGGCCTGGGGAGCCGTCGAAGCGGCGGGGGCGGCGGAAGTCGTGGGGGTGCTGTCCATGTCCGTGTCTCCTCTGGAAGCCTTATAACGTCCGGGCCTGGAAAATCCATCGACCCTGCCCCTGGGTTATATGCACCCGACATGGCTTGGACCTTCCAGACGCTGCTGGCCGGAGTGAAACAGGAGATTCGCGAAGTCTCCGTGGAGGAGGTGAAGCGGCTGCTGGACGCCCGGGCCCCCGTGAAGCTGCTCGACGTCCGGGAATCAGACGAATACGCCGGCGGCCGGCTGCCCGGTGCCCTCCACATCCCAAGGGGGTACCTGGAGCTGCGCGTGGAGAGCCAGCTCCGGCGGGACGAGGAGGTGGTCGTCTACTGTGCCGGTGGCACCCGCTCCGCCCTGGCCGCCCGGACGCTGAAGGAGCTGGGTTACGAGCGGGTGGCCTCCCTGGCGGGGGGCTACAACCGCTGGAGCGACGCGGCCCTCCCGGTGGAGAAGCCCTTCGTCCTCACCGCCGAACAGAAGGAGCGCTACCGCCGCCACCTGAGCCTCCCCGAGGTCGGCGAAGCCGGACAGGCGAAGCTGCTCCAGGCGCGTGTGCTGCTGCTGGGGGCTGGCGGCCTGGGTTCCCCCGCGGCGCTGTACCTCGCCGCCGCCGGGGTCGGCACCCTGGGCATCGTCGACGCGGACGTGGTGGACCTGAGCAACCTGCAGCGGCAGGTCATTCACACCCGCGAGCGGCAAGGGCAATCCAAGGTGGCCAGCGCAAGGGCC
Organism: Pseudomonadota bacterium; assembly: GCA_023426545.1. Taxonomy (GTDB): domain Bacteria; phylum Myxococcota; class Myxococcia; order Myxococcales; family Myxococcaceae; genus Myxococcus. The sequence goes on along the minus strand of JAFAAN010000012.1, from coordinate 38,775 downwards.
GCCATCGAAGCGCTCAACCCGGACGTGAAGGTGGTGGGCTTCGCGGAGCGCCTCGACTCGCGCAACGTCCTGCGGATTCTGGAGGGCTTCGACCTCGTCCTGGACGGCGGCGACAACTTCCCCACGCGCTACCTGCTCAACGACGCGTGCGTCATGCTCGGCCGGCCCAACGTCCACGGCTCCATCTTCCGCTTCGAGGGACAGGTGACGACCTTCCTCCCTGGCCAGGGCCCCTGCTACCGCTGCCTGTACCCCGCCCCGCCGCCGCCCGAGCTGGCGCCCTCCTGCGCCGAGGCCGGCGTGCTGGGCGTACTCCCAGGGCTCATCGGCCTGCTCCAGGCCAACGAGGCGCTCAAGCTCATCCTCGGTCAGGGCGAGCCGCTCGTGGGACGGCTGCTCACCTTCGACGCGCTGGGCACCCGCTTCCAGGAGCTCAAGCTGCGCCGGGACACGCAGTGCCCTGTGTGCGCGCCTGGCGCCAAGGTGGAGCTCATCGACTACGAGCGCTTCTGCGCCGTGCCCACCTCCGCCTGAGACACGACATGCCCATTCCCGAGATTGCCCCCGCCCAGCTCGCCGCGCTGCTCGCCGGCCCCGCCGAGTCCCGTCCCGCCCTGCTCGACGTGCGCTTCCCGACGGAACATGCCTGGGTGGCGCTGCCGGACTCGCTGCTGATTCCCCTGCCGGAGCTGGAGGAGCGCGCCGACGAGTTGGAGGAGCTGCGCGGCCGCCCCGTCGTCGTCTATTGCCACCACGGCGTGCGCAGCCTGGACGGCGCGGCCTTCCTCATGTCGATGGGCTTCGACGCGGTGTCGCTGCGCGGCGGCATCGACCTGTACGCCCGGCAGGTGGACCCCGCCTTGCCTCGCTACTGACGGGGCAGGCCCTAGCCCACGAAGGCGGCCAGGTCCTCGGTCTGCTTGTTGATGATGCCGGGCTTGATGTCGACCTCGAACATGAAGGAGTCCTTCAGCGGACCGCCCTGGAGCTCCAGCTTGTGGCGGCCCTCCATGAGCTCGATCTTCATGCCCCGGTTGCCCGAGTAGGTTCCCATGTCCTGGCCATTGCGCTTCACGGTGATGCCCTTCAGTCCCTCGGGCTTCAGCGTCAGCTGGAGCTGCCCGCTGCGGAACTCGTAGGTGAAGGACTTGGCCTGACCCGGCTCTCCGAAGGCGAGCGTGTCGCTCTCCTCCTTGTAGATGCCCAGCTGCTCGTTCACCAGGATGAGCGTGTCCTGGAGGTGGGCCCCCGTCGCGTTGACGATGGGCGTCTCGCCCAGCTCCGTCACCGGCTGGCCGTTGCCGCAGCGGTCGGTGTGGCGCACCGATACCTTCACCCGCGCGTTGGTGCTGACCGACAGCGTCACCGCCTGCCCGTCGGAGGCGCGGCTGTTGAGCACCGCGAGGATGGGCTTGTGGAACACCAGCCCCACCGCCACGAGCCCCACGATGAAGGCCACCGTGGCCACGTTGCGCTTGGCCGCGCCCGCCCGGGCGCCCCGCGCGGACCGCTCCAGCGCGCGCTCCACCTCGGCGTCCTCGTCGCGGGGACGCGCCAGGGCCACGCTCGAGGTGCGTGAGCGCGGCGGCGCCGACGGCATCTCCGCGCGGCTGGACGTCCGGCGGCGTGGCGGCGCTTCCGCGGGGTGGAGCCCCGAGTGCATGCCGGTACGGCGACGCGGAGGCGGCGCGGGCTCCGGCGGCGGCAGCATGGTCCGCTCGTCGTCGTCCTCCTCGTCCTCCATCCGCGTGCGCTCGTCCACCGCCGCCATGCTCACGCGCGAGCGCGATGGAGGCGGCGGCCCCGGGTCCTCCACGATGGGCGCTGCGCGCGTGGCGGAGCGGCGAGGCGCGGGGGACTCGCCCGTGCCGACGCGGCTCAGGTCCGCGCGGGAGCTCGTCCGGGCAATCTGCGTGGAGTTGGGGTTGGAGGGACGGCGCACGGCCGCTTCGGACAGGGTACCCCTGCGGCGCGGGGGGAGCTCCTCGACACCCGAGGGCGCATCCCACTCGTGGTCGTCCGGCTCCGCCGCGGGCATGGCGGCCGAGGTACGCCGGGGCCCCATCGACGTGCGGGAGGACGACCCGCGCACGCGCTCGCGCTCCTCGCCCGGCGGCGCCTCCCAGTTCATGTCCGCGGCCGAGCTGCGGGCACGGCCCCGCTCCTGCGGCGGCGGCGTGGGCGGCATGGGCGTCCCGGAGTTGGCGGAGTCCTCGCCGACGGGGACGACCTGCCCCTGAACCTTCTCCTCCGCCAGACGATCGGCGAAGAGCGTCTCCATCAGCTCGGAAATCTGCACCGAGCCGGCCACCCAACGCTGCCCGACGAGGATCTCCTCCAGCGCCATCTGGAACTGGCGCGCGTCGCGGTAGCGGTCGTCCGCGTTCTTCGCGATGGCCCGCATCACGACCGGGTCCATCTCCTCCGGCACGTCCGCCACCTGTGAAGGCGCGGCGATGGCGCACTCCATGGCGGCCTGCAGCGTGGCCAGCTCCGAGTCGCGCTTCAGCGGACGCACGCCCGTGAGCAGCTCGTAGAGCACCAGGCCGATGGCGAAGATGTCCGCGCGCCCGTCCAGCGGCTTGCCGGCGGCCTGCTCCGGCGCCATGTACGCGAACTTGCCCTTGATGGCGCCCGACTTCGTGAGCGACGCCTGATCCGCCGCCTTGGCGATGCCGAAGTCCACCAGCTTCACCGAGCCGTCGAAGCTGATGAGGATGTTCTGCGGCGAAATGTCGCGGTGCACCACGCGCAGCGGCCGGCCCGCGTCATCCGTGCGGCTGTGGGCGTAGTGCAGGCCCTCGCACGCGGCGGCGACGATTCGGATGGCCAGCGGCCGGGCCACCCACTGTCCGGTGCTCGCGGCCTTGCGCATCACCCGGCCGAGGTCCTCGCCGTGGATGAACTCCATGGCGATGTAATACGTGCCGTTGGCCTCACCGAACTCGTAGACCTGCGCGATGTTCGGGTGGTTGAAGCGCGCGGCAATCAGCGCCTCGTTCCGGAACATCTCCACGAACTCACGGTCTTCCGCGAGATGCGGGAGGATGCGCTTCACCACGAGGTTCTTGTGGAACCCTTCGATGCCCGTCTGGCGCGCCAGCCACACCTCGGCCATGCCGCCCGTGGCGAGCTTCTTAAGAAGCTGATATTTCCCGAATGATTGTGGGTTCATCCCGGGACATTGCCGGCGGGGAGCAGGCTCAGGTGGAATGCAGCAGGGCAGCGCATCTTAGAGGACAGCCGCTTCAGAGGCAAAGGCGGCCCGTATTGAATACCAGTTGGGGACTGCTTGCATGCCTCCTGGTAGCCAGTACCACGGTTGCGGCCCCCGCCAACGATCAGATTCGCGTCGAGCGCCGCGGAGACGTCCTCGAGCTGCGCTGGTCCGATGCCGAGGAACGTCTGCAGGGTACCGTTCACCCCGCCATGCCGCGCGAGGGTGAGCCCATCTCCGTGTCGTTGCATGTAGGCAACTTCGATGGCCCCGAATTCGACGGGCCGCTCACCATCACCTTCCACCCGGTGGGCTCGCCGTCCCACGTGACGAAGACGCTGACGCGCGAAGGGGTCAACTGGCACACCGCGCTGGTGCCGGACGAGCCCGGCCAATGGGACCTCGAGGTGCGATACCGGAGGACGCACCTGAAGGTCGTGACGGCGCGCTTCATGGTGTCCAGCACGCCCATTCCCCGCGGCGTGGGCTGGGGCCTGGTGCTGGTGGGCGCAGGCGCGGCGCTGGCCCTTGGCGTGCGCAACGTGCTGCGGCGCATGAAGGCGTCCGCTCCCAGCCCGGAGGCTCCGACAATCTCTGCCGCCCTTCCCGCCCCCACGACGGCGCCGGAACAGAGCGCGGCCCCGGCCCCTCCGGCCGATCCTCCGTCCGGGCAGTAACTCCTTCCGGGCGACCGGCATTCGTACAGGGTCGCCTGCCGCGACACTGGGAACTTTCCTTCCCTGTCACGGCAGCGTGACGCCCTGGCCACTGGTTTTCTGCGCCCTCCGGCCCTCCGTCCGTCCGGAACCAGACCCCGCCCTGCCCTCCGCGTCCGCTCAACGAATGGGCACCCGTGTTGCAGTGGACGCGCTCCGGTTGCGGTCGGGGAGGCGTGGACATGGGCGGGTGGCGGGCGGATGAACGGGCGAGGCGGGGGTTTCTCGTCGCGATGCTGATGGGGGCTCCAGCGATGGCTGGCGCCCAATCCCCCGCCCCGCGATTCGAGACGGTTGTCTCGGAAGTGGACGAAGACCCCTTCTCAGGCAGCGTGGTGGACGGCGTGGAGCCTCCGGAGGCAGGACTCGCGGGAGACGCGGACGCACGCCTCGACGCTCCGGACGATGCAGCTGCCCCCCGGCGCGACGACACGCTGGCCCAGGTCATGCCGCCGCCGGAGCTGACGCCCGCCGGAGCGAGCGCGCAGCCACCCGCAGCGGGCACGCGTCCCAGCGACGATGGCGCCAGTGAGGCCCAGCAGGACGCGAAGAAGCGCAAGAAGAAGCAGCGTCCCGGCCTGGACCAGGATGACTCGCTGGGAGAGAACCCCGACGCGCTGGATGACCTGCCCGCGGAGGCGGCGCGGAGCATCCGCGTCATCGGCCGGGTGTCCGCCCGGGCGCGCGCGGATGAGCGCAACCAGTTCCAGCGCCGGCTGTCGGTGGTCGATGCGCGCGTGGGCGTGAGGACGTCGCTGTCCAACCTCGAAGCGGAGGTGACGGCGGACCTGGCGGACTCGCAGATGCTCAAGGACGCCTTCGTGCGGCTGGCGGATGACCAGAAGCGCTTCCGGCTCTACGGCGGTCAGTTCAAGACGCCCTTCCTCCAACGCTCGCTGGCATCGTCGTGGGACCTGCCTCTCCAGGGCCGCGGACTGGTGGAGGAGTACATCACCGAGACGCACCAGATGGGCGGCCGCCGCCTGGGACTGATGGGCGAGGTCCGGCTCAAACACGCCTGGGGGCTCAAGGTCTCCGCGGGCTTCTTCCAGGGCGCCGTCGACGAATCGGGCGCGCGGCTGAAGGAGGACGCCGCCGCGCGGGTGAGTCTGCGCCCCTTCAACTTCAAGCCGCTCACCGTGGGGGTGAGCACCTACGTATCGGAGGCGCTGGACCTGGCGCGCAAGCACGCGGTGGCGGCCGACGCGGAGCTGACGCTCGCGGGCTTCGTCTTCACGGGCGAGGTCGTCTCCGGGCGCCTTCCCCTGGGGCCCTTCACGGCGCAGATGCTGCTGGCCCAATACCTCATCCACATCGGAGAGGAGTGGGCCCTGCAGCCCGTCGCGGGCTTCGAGGCGATGCGGCTTCGCGGCGACGCGGTGCGCGGCGACGGGCACGCCCTGGTGGGCGGCGTCAACGTGCTGCTGGGCACCCGCTTCCGGGCGCGGTTCCAGACGGAGCGCGCGCTGCGCCCCGGCGACGAATTCCCCGGTCTGCAGCACTCCATCGAACTCGGCGCACGCTTCTGAGCACGGAGAGTCCAACGATGCTGTCGTTCGCGGAAGGTGAGGTCACCAGGCTTCGTCGGGAGTTCAAGCTGGTGCTGGAGGCCCGGACGGCCGCGGCGCTGTGCACACGCCTGTCGCTGGAACTGGACGGGCTCTGGCCGTCTCCCACGCGCATCGTGTCCGTGTACTTCGACCGTCCCGGGCAACCGCTGGCGGCGCGGGCGATGCGAACTCCAGGCGACTGCCTCAAGGTCCGGACCAAGGAATACTCGCCCGACCTGGGCGCCAGCGGCGCGGCGCGGGTGGTGCTGGAGGTGAAGCGCGAGCGGCGCGGCCTGACGCGGAAGCGCCGCGTCTGGGTGCCCCGCTCGGAGCTGGGGCGCGCGCTCCACGGCGGCGCCAGCCTGCTGCCGCTCATCGTCGGCGGCAGCCTCGGCCCGGTGCTGGCGGTGACGTACACGCGTCACGTGTACCAGTCGTCGCGGGCATGGCGGGTGACGGTGGACTGGGACATCCGCTACCACCGGATTGCCGCCGAGCAGGCGCTGTCCCAGCTTCCGCTGACGGCGGAGCGACTGGCGCCCGCGCAGTGGGTGGAGCCTCGGGTGGTGGTGGAAGTGAAGCACCTCGGGCACGCGCTGCCCGAATGGCTGGCGGCACTCCAGGCGGGTGGAGCGACCGCCTACAGCAAGTTCGCAGAGGGCATGACGAAGCTCCACACCTTCGCCACGGACGGCGTCGCAGGGGGATAGGGCACAGTGTTCATCGACTTCGAAGGGATTGATGGCAGCGGCAAGACGACGCTCTCCAACCTGCTGGCCACGAAGCTCAAGCGCCTGGGCTACCGGGTGGCGCATGCGCGGGAGGGAGGAGAGCTTCAGGCGCACACGGCGCGGCGAGTGCGGGAGTTGACGCGCGACTCGCGGCTGCTGGAGATGTCGCCGCACGCTGAGTTCTTCCTCAATCTGGCGCGGGATGCCCAACAGCTGGAGGAAGTGATTGCCCCCGCGCTGGCCCGAGGCGAGGTGTGCATCACCGACCGATACCTGTACTCGCAACTGGCGCTGAGTGGCGGTGGCCGCGGGCTCCCCCTGGAGGCGCTGCGCGCGGCGTGTGAGCTGGCCTCGCAGGGCCACTGGCCCGACCTCGTCATCCTGGTGGACGTGGACCCGGACCTGGCGCGCCTGCGCAAGCGCCTGGGCAAGCTCCAGAGCCGGCGCGTCCATGGCAACGACAGTCGCAAGGGGCTGGCCGGCGCGGGGCTGGCGGTGCGTGTGCGCGAGGCCTTCCTGGAGATGGCGCGGCAGGACCCGCGGCGCTGGCTCATCCTGGAGAACAACGACGTGCCCCTGCGCGTGCTGGAGCAACGCCTGGTGGACGCCGTGGTGGCCCGGTTGGAGGGACGCGAGCAGCACGTGCAGCGAATCGTCCCGGCGTCGGGCAGCCGTCGCCCGGCGGCCCCCATCACCATCCAAGACATGGAGGAGCGCTTCTTCCAGGCCCTGGACGAGGTGGAGCAGCGAGAGCCCGCGCTGGCGGCGTGGCTGCTCAACGGCATCCCCGGGCTGCCCGCGCACCAGCGGCGCCTGACCTTCGCCGAGCGCTTCCCCGGCCTCATCGCACGTGGCCTGAATGGCCTGGACGACCCGCCCGCCCTGGAGCTGCGCGAGGTGCTGGCCGAGCGGGCTCCGGCCGAGGTGGCCTTCGGTCTCACGGGGCTGACGGGCACGCGCGCGGCCATGCTGCGCCAGCGGCTCTACGCGCGCGCCCCCGCCGAGGTGCTCGCGAGCCTCAAGCATGACGGCGCGCCCCAGGCCTGGGCCCTGCGCGAACGCGCGCTGCGGGACGGACGGCTGGCCGAGGTGCTCGCGGGGCTCGCCGGACAGGACTGCGAAGAGGCCTGGGTGGTGCGCGAGGCCGGCATGGCGCGCGAGCTGTACGCGGACGTGGCCCGCAGCCTCATCGGGCTGGCCGGGAGCCGCGCCGACGCGCTGCGCGAGGTGCTGTTGCAGCACGACCGGCTCGCCGTGCTGCGCAGCACCCAGGGTCTGGACACGCCGGTGGCCCGAGGCGTGCGCGAGGCGCTGGCGGGCAAGGCACTGAAGCTGGTGCTCCGCTCGTTGACAGGCCTGGACACGGATGAAGCCTGGGCGCTGCGCGAGCGCGGCGCACCGTTGACCAAGGAGGCATTGGACTCCGTGGACGGCATGGACACCCCGCGCGCCTGGAAGCTGCGCGTGGAGCACCTGGAGCGCTGGCCCTCCACGGCGGTGTCCTCGCTGCGGGGCCTGCCGCTGGGGCCCCATGCGCAGGCGCTCATCGAGCGCGTATTGGCCGCGAATCCCGGCAGGTTGCCGCCGCTACGCAACGCCTACGCCGTAATCGCCACCGCGCGGACGCTGGCCTCACGCCCCGTGAGTACACACCGGCTCGACGCGGATGCCGCCGCGCGGGTGGAGGTCTAGGCCCGCGCCATGGATACCCCGTTCTCAGCCCTCATCGATGGCGCGAAGGCGGAGCTCAGCACGCTGCCCATCGCCGCGATGCTCCCGCGGATGCTGGCGGCGGCCCTCATCGGCGCGCTGCTGTCGCTGCGACCCTGGCGTCTGCTCATGAAGCGGGCGCTGCCCAAGGCGGACATGATTCAGGCGCAGGTGCTGCTGTGTGCGGCGGCGGCGGTCATCACCGCCGTCATCGGTGACAGCCTGGCGAAGGCCTTCGGGCTGGTGGGACTGGGCGGCTTCGTGCGGTTCCGCTCGGGGCTCAAGGACCCGCGCGACGCGGCCATCCTCTTCCTGATGATTGGCCTGGGCATGGCCTGCGGGCACGGCAGCCTGGGGCTGGCCTCCATCGGGACGCTGTTCGTCGTGGCGCTGCTCTTCGTCCTGGACCTGGTCAGCCGCGAGGAGCCGCCAGGTGCGCCGAAGCAGCGCCTGGTGCTGTCAGCGCACTCGGACGACCTGTTGAGCGCGGAGGCCGCGCTGCGGCGCGCGCTGGGAGAGCGGAACATCCTGGTGATGAGCTGCGCGCTCGACTTCGACGGGCGGCGGCTGGAATTGGAAGTGGAGGAACGGGAGCCGGGCTCCCTGGCGGCGGCGCTGGGCTGCACGGAGGGTTCGCCCCTGCGCGGCCTGCGGTGGACGGCGGTGGAGCCGAGGAGCAGCACACGGGAGGAGCGGGTATGAGGCGCAGCTGGGTGGCCGTGTTCGCAGCGGGGTGGTTGGTGGCGTGTGGTGGCAACAGTCTGCCCGGTGGCGACCCTCCGGGCCCGGCGCCCGGAGGGGGGCTCCCGGGTGAGCCGGTGAACCCGGATGCCCCCGGCGAACAGGGCAATGAAGAAGAGCCCACCTTGTCGCGGACCTTGTGGCCGCTGAGCGCGGGCTCCACGTGGGTCTACGACATTCAAGACCCTGTCCACGGCAACTTCCAGAAGCAGGTGACGGTGGTGGGCCCGGGTGAGGTCCCCGGTCAGCCCGGCGTCAACGCCATCCAGGTGCACAGCCGGCAGGACCGCGTTCAAAACGGCTTCGTCTACGAGGAGTACTCGTGGCAGGTGGAGCTCACCAATGGGCTCGTCGTGCGCCTGCGCGAGGATGATTTCCGGGACGGACAGCAGATCCGGTCCACCACCTGGAACCCCGCCACGGTGAAGTCCGTGGCCTCGCTCCCGGACGCCCTGCCCTGGACGTACAAGAGCGACGTGCTCGAGTACATCACCCTGGGCGACGGCACCCGCGAGCAGAAGGACCCGACCTACCTCTGGAAGGTGCTGGAGTCAGGCGTGACGGTGCAGACGCGGGCCGGCACCTTCACCAACGCCGTCAAGATTCAGCGCGACAAGGTCAACAAACACGGCGAGGTGAAGCAGGACAAGACGCGCGTCTACTGGCTCGTTCCCGGCATCGGGAAGGTGCGCGAGGAGGGAGAGCGCACCGAGGACCTGGCCTCATTCGACATCCAGCGGTAGGGTCGAGCCCGGGGAGGTGGCGGGCGCGCGTGGGCTCGCTCCGCCGTCTCCGCTTCCGGGTAGGGGCAGGATGAAGGTCAGCGGTTGAACGGTTGCGCCTCTATCCCGAGCTTGTCCGGGAGGAGGCCGCATGCACCAGAAGACCCCCTTTCACCTCGCCACCCTGGCGGCCGCGCTGACACTGGTCGCCAGCACCGCGAGCGCGGGCACGCTGTACCGGGACCCTTATCTGCAGAAGGTCGGACCAGACACCGCGACGGTCGCCTTCCGGCTCGCGGCCAACTGCACGCCAGAGGTGCGTTATGGCGTGGGAGCGGCCAACCAGGCCATCACCTCCCTGGACCATGGGCAGGCACACGCAGTCGTGCTCACCGGCCTGGAGCCCGGCACCGAGTACACATACGAGGTGTCGGCATGTGGCCTGCGCACGCCCCCCAAGCGCTTCCGCACGGCGCCCGTGCTGGGGACGCGCAACGTGCACTTCGTCGCGGTGGGAGACTTCGGCACGGGCGGCTCGAACCAGAAGAAGGTGGCCGCGGCCATGGTCCAGCGGAGGGCACAGCTGTTCGTCGCGCTGGGGGACAATGCCTACGGCAGCGGCACCGAGGCCGAGTTCCAGAACAACCTCTTCCTGCCGATGGAGGCCCTGCTGGCCGAGGTGCCCTTCTTCGCCGCGCTGGGTAACCACGAGTACGTGACGGACCAGGGGCAGCCCTACCTGAACAACCTCTACCTGCCGACCAACAACCCCGAGGGCAGCGAGCGGTACTATTCGTTCGACTGGGGCCATGTGCACTTCGTGGCGCTCGACTCCAACTGCGCCGTGGGGCTGGCGTCGCCGGACCGCTGCACGCGCGACGCGCAGAAGGTCTGGCTGGAGCGGGACCTCGCGGGCTCGACGCAGCCGTGGAAGATTGTCTTCTTCCACCACCCGCCCTGGTCCAGCGGTGAGCATGGCTCGCAGCTCTCCATGCGGCGCCACTTCGGCCCCATCATGGAGCAGTACGGCGTGGACCTGGTGCTGACCGGCCATGACCACAATTACGAGCGCAGCAAGCCCATGAAGGGCGACGCCGTCGCGGGCGCGGGGGAGCGCGGCATCCCGTACCTCGTGGTGGGCGGCGGCGGCGCGACGCTGCGGCAGCTCACCAGCGCCCGGCCGGACTGGAGCGTCATCCGCGACAACACGGCCTACGGCTTCCTGGACGTGACGGTCGTCGGCGGCAAGCTCACCGCCCAGTTGCTGGGCGTGGATGGCGGCACGGTGGACCGCTTCACGCTGGAGAAGGAGCTGCCCCCCGAGGCGCCGCAGCCCCCGGGCGAGCTGGAGCTCATCGTGGAGGGCGAGCGCGGCGTGGCCCCGCACCGGGCCCTCTTCCGTGCCGAGCCATCGCTCCCGGGCGCGGCGGTGACGTGGGACTTCGGCGACGGCGGCGCGGCCGAGGGTGAGGTGGTGGAGTACGTCTTCGCCATGCCCGGGCAGTACACGGTGACGGCCACCGCCACCCAGGGCACCGTGAAGCAGACGGCCACGGCCCTGGTCCAGGTGACGCAGGGGCAGTCCTCCGACGGCGGGGATGGGACGCCGGACCCGGGCACGCCGCCCCCGGACGCCGGGACGCCGGACGTGGGCACGCCGGAGGCACCCGGCGGCGGCCAGGGGTCATCGGGCGGCTGCGCCGCGGGGCCCACGGCCACCCTCCTCCCGGTCGCGCTGGCCCTGCTGGCCTCCGGGCTCCTCTACCGGCGCCGCAGGTAGGCGCCCTCCCGGCCGGGGCCGCCCCTCCCAGGGGCGGATTTGCTTTCCGCGCTTGTCAACGCGGCCTGGGGAATGCAAAGCCGCATTCCGTCATGGCCACCCATCGCAAGTCCCGCCCGCCCTCGCGGTCGGCCCCGAAGAAGTCCAGCGCACCGGCTGGGAAGAAACCCGCCCCCTCCGAGCGCCCCGAGCGGCCCCTGCGCGAGGACCTGGTGCTCCAGGCCTGCCTGGAGGCCTACGGCTCGGTCCGGCACGAAGGCCGCATGGCGGACCGGGCCCTGGACTTTACCCTGCGCCGCAAGGCCAACCTCTACTCCAACGAGCGCCGCGCCGTGGCCGAGCGGGTCTACGGCCTGCTGCGCCGTCAGCGCACCGTGGACTTCCTGCTGTCCAGGGCCCATCCGCGCTTCAATGCGCTGGACACCTCGCGTCAGGACGTCCTCCGGCTGGCGGCCTCGCGCGTCCTCTACGGAGAGCCCCACGCCCTGGTCGCCCGGCAGTCCGCCCTGGCCCCCCCGGACGCCGCCGCCCTGGGCACGCTGCCGGAGGCCGCCGCCGTCCTGGAGGCCCTGCCGCCCCGGGAGCAGTTTCCCATCGCCGCGTCGCTGCCGGACTTCCTCGCCGAGCGTTTCCTGGCGACCTTCGGCCGGGACGCCGCACGCGCCGCGGAGGCGATGAACGAGCGCGCCCCCCTGGTCGCCCGCACCAACCTCCTCAAGGGCGACCGCGACGCCCTGGCCCAGCGGCTGCGCGCCGAATCCGTGGAGGTGACGCCCACGCCTCTGTCGCCCCTGGGGCTGGTGCTGGAGACGCGCATCAACGCCTTCTCGCTGGAGAGCTTCCGCGAGGGGCTCATGGAGCTCCAGGACGAGGGCAGCCAGCTGCTGGGCATGCTGGTGGACGCGCCCCCCACGCGCGTGGTGGACGCGTGCGCGGGCGCCGGCGGCAAGACGTTGCAGCTGGCCGCGCAGATGAAGAACCGGGGCGACCTGCACGCGCTGGACGTGGAAGAGCGGCGCATGGAGGACCTCAAGAAGCGCGCGCGCCGCGCGGGCGTCCATAACGTGCGCACCCAGCTCATCCCCCACGAGGGCCCGGAGGCCGACGCCGCGCTGACGTCCCTCAAGGGTAAGGCGGACCGGGTGCTGGTGGACGCGCCGTGCAGCGGCACCGGCACCTTCCGCCGCAAGCCCGACGCGCGCTACCGGCTCACGCCCGAGGACCTGGAGATGCACGTGGGCCGGCAGAAGGCCCTGCTCGCGCGCTTCGCCATGCTTGTGAAGCCGGGCGGCCGGCTCATCTACGGCACGTGCAGCGTGCTGCGGGAGGAGAACGAGGGCGTGGTGGAGGACTTCCTCGCCAGGCACCCCGACTTCACGGTGAAGCCCGTGGCCGAGCTGCTGGGGCCCGAGCTGGCGGAGAAGGTGGGCCCAGGCCCCTTCCTGCGCCTGGCGCCGCATACGCACGGGACGGACGGCTTCTTCGGAGCAGTCCTCGTCCGGGCGAAGTAGCCTGGGGCCGGGGGGAAGAGAGACTTCGCTCATGCACCCAGCCGTCCGCTATCGCGTCTCCATGCCCCGGCCGCACTCGCACCTCCTCGAGGTGGAGGCCTCCTTTCCCGGAGGCCCCGAGGCGCTCGATGCCGTGATGCCGGTGTGGACGCCGGGAAGCTACCTGGTGCGCGAATTCTCTCGGCAGGTGCAGGACGTCACGGCCCACGCGCCGGACGGCTCGCCCCTGCCCGTGCGGCGCGTGGACAAGCGGACGTGGCGGGTGGACGCGAAGGGGCTGGCCGTCACGCTGCGCTACCGCGTCTACGCCAACGAGCTGACGGTGCGCACCAACCACCTGGACGGCTCCCACGCCTACTTCAACGGCGCCGCGACCTTCCTCTACACGGAGGCCACGCGAGGGCTGGAGCACCACGTCACGGTGGACGCGCCCCAGGGCTGGAGGTCGTTCTGTGCCCTGGGCCAGCGCGCGAGCACCTTCATCGCGCGCGACTACGACGAGTTGGCGGACAGCCCCTTCGAGGTGGGCCCCCACACGCCGCTCACCTTCAGCGTGGAGGGCGTGCCGCACGAGGTCGTGGTGTGGGGCGACACCGTGCCGGACCCGGAGCGGCTGTGCGCGGAGTTCCAGCGCATCTGCGAGTGCCAGGCCCGCGTGTTCGGCGAGCTGCCCACGCCGCGCTATCTCATCCTGCTGTACCTGACGGACCGGGGGCGCGGGGGGCTGGAGCACAAGGCAAGCACCGCCCTGCTCTTCCCGCGCGCCGGGCTCTCCAGCAGCCGCGGCTGGGAGGACCTGCTCACCCTGGTGGCGCACGAGTACTTCCACCTGTGGTTCGTCAAGCGGGTGATGCCTCGCGCGCTGGTGCCCTTCGACTACGCGCAGGAGAACTACACCACGCTGCTGTGGGCCTTCGAGGGCACCACCGCCTACTACGACAACCTCTTCGTGCGGCGCGCCGGGCTGATGACCGCGTCGCGCTACCTCACGCGCCTGGGCGAGACGCTCACCCTGCTGCAGTCCACGCCAGGGCGGCGGGTGCAGACGCTGACGGAGGCCTCGCTCGTCACGTGGGTGAAGCACTATCGCCCGGACGAGAACTCGCCCAACAGCGCCATCTCCTACTACCTCAAGGGCGAGGTCGTCTCCGCGCTGCTCGACCTGGAGATCCGCCGCGCCACGGGCGACACCCGGAGCCTGGACGACGTCGTGCGCCTCCTGTGGCAGCGCTACGGCGACGGCTCCGGCGTCCCGGAGGACGGCGTGGAGGCCGCGGCGAGCGAGGTGGCGGGCGTGGACCTCACCCCCTTCTTCGACCGGGCGCTGCGCACCACGCAGGAGCTGGATTACTCCGTGTTCTCGCACGTGGGCCTGGAGGTGTGCTTCCGGCCGCGCGAGTCCGCCGGCGACAAGGGCGGCACGCCGCCGCCGCGAGGCAGGACCGGCGAAGGACGCCCCCGAGGCTGGCTGGGCCTCACCATCCGGGCCAACGGCGCCATCTCCGTGGTGCAGGACGGCTCGCCCGCGCAGGAGGCCGGCCTCTACGTGGAGGACGAGCTGGTCGCCCTGGATGGCTGGCGGGTGGATGGGAACAGCCTGCTGGGCCGCTGCGAGGACCGCAGGCCCGGTGAGACGGTGCGGCTCACCGTCTTCCGGCGGGACAGGCTGCTGGACATCCCCGTGGTGCTGGGCGCGAAGCCCGCGGAGGCCGCGTGGCTGGCGCGGGTGGAGCGCCCCACCGACGCCCAGAAGGCGGCATACGAGGCGTGGCTCGGTGCCCCCTGGGAGGACGCCCCCGGACAGGCGTAGGCTGCCGGGCCCATGAGCCCGCCACCGCGCAACGTCATCCCGCTGGAAGCTCCGCTCCCGACCTGCCGGCACCACCGTGCCGCGCACGCGGGGTGGCGCTGTGCGGCCTGCGAGGCGGCACTCTGCCCTGACTGCGTCGTGGGACGCAGGGCCCAGACGGTGGAGCTGGTGGCATGTGCCCGCTGCGGCGACGCCGCCGAGCCCCTGCTCACGCACCGCAACCGCGTGCCCCTGTCGCAGCGGCTGAAGTCCGCGTGGCGCTACGTCTTCTCTCCCTCGGGCCTGCAAGTCCTGGTGGCCGTGAGCATCGCCCTGGCGGCGCTCGGGTGGCTGTCGGACCTGCTCTTCATCCCATTCACCCTGGCCATCTACTGGAGCATCTTCTGGGCCACCTTCTACAAGCTGGCGCGCGAGTCGGCCCGCGGGGAGTTGGAGCTGAGCACGCCGGACTACAACCACTTCGTCCAGGACGGCATCGTCCCGGGCATCCGGGGGCTCGTGACTTTCGCCCTCGTGTGGCTGCCCGCGCTGGTCTACATCCGGGTGCTGCGCCCCGTCCTGCTGGAGGGCAAGGCGCTTCACGCGGCGCTGCTGAGCCCCTTCACGGAGCCACCGCTGACGGACCCGGTGATGTGGGTGCTGGTCCTGCTGGCCCTGGCCTGGTTGCCCGGGGCCCTGCTGCTCACCGCGGCGGGGCAGTCCATCTCCTCCCTTCTCAACGTGTTCGGTGCCGTGCGGCTCGTGCGGAGGCTGGGGCGTGACTACGCGGTCCTCGCCGGAGCGCTCCTGGCCCTGGGCGCCGTCCACCTGCTGGCCCACGGACTGGCCGCATGGCTGCGCCATCTGGACGTCATCCTCGTCTCGCGCCTGCTGGCGGAGGGCATCACGCTCATCGCCCCCTTCACCGCGGCGCACGTGCTGGGGCTGCTGCTCCACACGCGTGGCGACACGCTGGGCTATGGCGTGGACCACGAGTACCTGGAGCCCGTCCTCGGCACCACCGCGCCGAGGCGGCAGGCAGCGCCGCTCCGGGAGGACGCGCCTTTTCCCAGCGCGGGCGAAGCGGCGCCATTCGTCGAGGTGGAGACGCCCGCACAGAAGGAAGCCGGCGACACACTGGCGGCGCTGGCGGCGGCCGTGGACGCACGCGACGTTCCGCTCGCGATGTCGCTGTATGCCATGTTGCGACAGCAGCCCCACATCCGTGTGCCTCCGGCGCACCACCTGTTCGTCGGACAGGCCGCGGCCGTGGAAGGAAACTTCCCACTGGCGGTACAAGCGTTGGAATCCGCGGCGGACGTGGCACCGGAAGACCCCATCGCGCCCCGCGCGCTGGTCCTGCTGGCGCGCGTGCTGGGCGAGCGGATGCACGACGCCCCACGCGCGGAAGAAGTCTACCGTTACGTGCTCCACCGATACCCAGACACGGCAGCGGCGCGCTTCGCGCGTGAGCGCGTGGCCGCGACTTGCGACTGATACAGACGTTGCCTCGCTTGAACGCCAGCATCACCCTTTCCGGCATGGTTCGCGCTCGCTGGCTTTCGTGGCTCATGGGTTTCAGTCTCCTCACGGCATGTGACCAGGCGCCGCGCGTACACCGCGCGGCGGACGACTGCGGGGCAGCGCTGGCGTCGCTCACGGTCGAGGTGCTCTCCGCGGATGGAGCGCGCATTCGTGGCGCGACCGTCACCGGCACCAACGTGGCGTCCAACGTGAGCATCACCGGCGTCACGGACGACCAGGGCATCAGCACCGCCATCAACGAATCACTCGCGCCCAGCCCGGTGCGCGTGGTGGCAACGGCGGGCGCCAAGGTGTCCGCGCCGCAGCAGGTGGAATGGCGGTGCGACGCCTGCAACTGCCGGCCCGAGCCCGCCACCCTGCAACTCCAGCTCAACCCGTAGACAGGGCTCGGCCATGGGCAGCGGTGGAGACCGCGCTCCCTGGATTCCGCCGGGCGAACGCGAGGGAGGTTGTGCTCAACCCACCCCATGGAGTACGGCTGTCGACATGCGTGACGCTCGCCTGCCTGCCCCGCGTCTGGCCTCCCCTGCTTCCAGGGAGGCCTCCCAGTCGGCTTCCTCCATGCATGGGGCGCCGGGGACGTGTCGTGGCCGCGCGCGCGTTCCCTTTCCAGGGAGTCCTGTCGGCGCACGTCCCAGCTAGGCCCGGGCTCACGCGATGTCCACCGAATCCGTGGAACAGTTGCTTCAGTGCGCGCTGTCCGAGCTGACCGCGCGCTTCGTCACCCAGGCGAGCCCCGTCCCCGCCGGCCTGCTCGACGCCTTGGACGCGGACGGCCGGAGCGGAGCCCGGGCGCTGGCCCGGCGCATCCGCTCGCGCCAGGAGAAGAACCGCTCGGAAGGCCAGCGCCTGCGCCGCCTGCTCCGCTACGAGACGGAGCTGTGGGAGCAAGGTGTCATCCACGTCGCGGGCGTGGACGAGGCCGGCATGGCCCCGCTCGCGGGCCCGGTGGTGGCCGCCGCGGCCGTGCTGCCCCGGGGCTTCCGCCTCAAGGGCCTGGACGACTCGAAGAAGATACTCGACGCCGACAAGCGCGAGGCGCTGGCCGTGGCCATCAAGCAGGAGGCGGTGGCGTGGGCCGTGGGCCAGGCGGAGGTGGAGGAGATCGACCGCATCAACATCTACCACGCGGGGCTGCTGGCCATGCGCCGCGCGGTGGAGGGGCTCGCGGTGAAGCCGGACCACCTGCTGGTGGACGCGCGGACGGTCCCGAGCTGCTCGGTGCCCCAGCAGGGCATCGTCAAAGGGGACGCGCTGTCCCTGAGCATCGCCGCGGCCTCCGTCCTGGCGAAGACGACGCGAGACCGCTGGATGGCGGAGCTGGATGCCCGGTATCCCGGCTATGGACTGGCCGCGCACAAGGGCTACCCGACGCCGCAACACCTCCAGGCGCTGCGCGAGAAGGGCGTGCTGCCCATCCACCGGCGCAGCTTCGCGCCGGTGCGCGAGGCCCTGGGCCTGCCGTCCAGCCCTCCGGCTGCCGGGGTTCAGTCGGAGCTGTTCCCCGTGGCCGCGTCGCGAACGGCGGTGAAGCCATGAGCGCCGACCGGGACATCGACGAGTGGCTGGCCGCGCGCGGCCTCACCCTGCCCGAGGCCCGCGCCCGCGCCCGCGCGTTGCTAGAAGAGGCGGGCCTCACCCGCCCCGGGCGGCAGCGCATGAGCGAGCCGAAGCTGCTGAAGGCGGCGGACCTGCTGGCCGAGCGCCTCTTCCCGGTGTGCGCGGACGCCGCGTGCCTCAAGGTGGCCCGGGCCAGCGGACGTGAGCCGGTCCGCATCGAGCCGAGGCTCCACTGCGAGCGGTGCGGAGGCTCGGCCAACCGCCGCGCCGAAGTGGCCTTCGTGGAGACGTGCCAGCGCTACGGGGTGCGCCGCGTGGTGGTGGTGGGCGGCTCACCGGCGGTGCGCGAGGAGCTGGAGGCGAAGCTCGGCCACCAGATTGACCTGCGCATGGTGGACGGCACGGAGCGCCGCACGGCGGACCGCGCCCGGAGCGACCTGGACTGGGCGGACCTGGTGCTGGTGTGGGGCGCCACGGAGCTGCACCACAAGGTCAGCGGCCACTACACGCACGGCGGTCCGGCCTACAGCCACAAGGTGGTGCATGTGGTGAAGCGGGGCGTGGCGGCCCTGCTGGAGGAGGGCATCACCCACCTGGAGCGGACGCGCTGAGTGCTGGACTCGAACGCCGCGCCGGGGTGACGCTCGCACGCCATGACGACCGAGTTCATCCTGCTCCGGCACGGAGAGACGGAGTGGAACTCCCTGGGGCGCCTCCAGGGACACCAGGACAGCACCCTGAGCCGCGTGGGACTGCTCCAGGCGGAGGCCCTGGCCGCGCGCCTGGCGCCGATGTCCTTCTCCGCGCTCTACAGCAGCGACCTGGGCCGGGCCCTGGAGACCGCGCGGCGCATCGCCGCCCGCACTGGCCACGCCATCCAGCCCGACGCGCGCTTGCGCGAGCGGGGGCTGGGCGTCCTCGAGGGGCTCACCCGGGACGAAGCGCGGCACCGGCATCCGGACGTCTTCGCCGCGTATGCAGGGGGCGCGCCGGATTACGTCGTCCCCGGCGGTGAGAGCACGGGCCAACGGCTGCGCCACGCGGTGGAGTGCCTGGAGGAGTTGGGCGCGCGCCACCAAGGCGAGCGCCTCGTCGTGGTGACGCACGGAGGCGTGCTCAGCCTCCTGTTCCGCCACCACCTGGGGATTCCCCCCTCGGCGCCGCGCACCTTCTCCGTTCTCAACGCCGGGTGGAACCAGTTCGACTACCACCAAGGCACGTGGCGGCTCGTCACCTGGGGCGACGTCACGCATCTGCGCGCCGCCAGCCTCGACGACACCTGAGCGGCGGCGCGGCTACAGCTCCGCCTGCACGCGGCCGTCGTGGCGGACCGGGCGCGAGGTGCTCGGCCGCACCTCCAGCTCCGCCTGGGCCTCCTCGATGGCGCCGCACACGCCGTCCGCGGCCTGGCGCACCTGCTCCAGCGTATGGGCCGCCATCACCTGCATGCGGAAGCGCGTCTCGCGCACGCGCACGGCCGGGTACTCCACGAGGTTGGCGAAGATGCCGCGCTCGAACACCTTCTTCGAGGCCAGCCGCGCCACCTTCGCGTCACCCACCTGGACGGGCACGACGTTGGACGGCTCGCCCAGGCACTTCACGCCCCGCTCATGGAACGCCTCGCGCAGCGCCAGGATGTTCTCCCCGGCCTTCGCGCGCAGCGCCGCGCCCTCTTCGGAGCGGATGATGCGCAGCGACTCCAGCACCACCGCGGCCTGCATGGGCAGCAGCGCGTTGGAGAAGATGTGCGGTCCACCCATGATGCGGATGAAC
Organism: Pseudomonadota bacterium; assembly: GCA_023426545.1. Classification (GTDB taxonomy): domain Bacteria; phylum Myxococcota; class Myxococcia; order Myxococcales; family Myxococcaceae; genus Myxococcus. The sequence continues at coordinate 19,430 of JAFAAN010000012.1, read as the reverse complement.
TGGCGCACCGCCGGAGAGCGCGTGGCCACGAAGCCACCGTTGGTCGCGAACGTCTTGGAGAAGGCGCCCACCACCAGGTCCACCTTCCCCAGCATGTCCTGCACGCCCAGGCTGCCGGTGCCCCGAGGCCCCAGCGCGCCCAGGTCATGGGCCACGTCCACCAGCAGCGTCGCGCCGTACTCGTGGCAGATGGACTGGAGCTCCTCCAGCCGCGGCACGTCCGAGTCCATGGAGAACAGGCCCTCGGTGACGACGAGCACGCCGTTCTGCGTGTCGCGGGCGCGAATCTCCTGGAGCTTGCGCTTCATGGCGCGGTTGTTGAGGTGCGGCACCCGGCTCACGTTCGCCGTCGCGGCGGCGGCGCCCTGCTGGAGGCACGCGTGCGACAGCGCGTCGAGCACCACGTGGTCCTCCGGCCGCACCAGGGCGGCGATGACGCCGAAGCCCGCGCCCCAGCCCGTGGAGAACAGCGCCACGTGCGGCATCTGCAGGTGCTCCGCGAGCGCCTTCTCCAGCATCAACGACGGCGTCGTGTTGCCGCCCAGCATCGCCGAGCCCGCGCTGTGCAACCCGTAGTCTTGGATGGCCCGCTGGGCCGCCTCCACCACCGCCGGGTGCGTGGACAGCGAGAGGTAGTCCTGCGAGCCGAAGTTCAGCCCCTGGCGCGCCGTCCCCGTCTCACTTCGCACGCCACACTCCGCCTTCGGTGCGGCCTCCAGGCTGCGCGAGAACGGCCACAACCCCGCCTGACGCCGCGACTCCTGCCAGTCGAAGAAGGGTTCCGTCCGCCCCAGCAGGTCCGACCCCGTGGGGTGGGCGTAGTGGGAGATGAAGTGGGTGAAGAGTGGCGAGTCCAGTTGAGCTCGGAAATCCATGAAGCACGTCCAGGGGGGAAGGTCGCGCTGTCAACGAGAGGCGCGGCACTCGGGAGGGGGCGAGCGGTCGCATTTAATGCCTCTGCATCTTTCCAGTGTCAACCGGCCTACTCTGACGACCCCGCTGTATTCGTTTGTTCCGATTCAACCGAATGCGCTGCGTAGGGTGAAACAGGCTCAAAACACTCAGACTAACGCGCTTTCACCGGGTCAAAATCGACAAATCCGAGTCTTTCTCGCCAGGACAGAGGCCGTTTTCGACGGCCCCTGCCCTGAAGTGCGAGCAACTGTTCGTCAGTCGCCACTCTGCCGCAGGGTAGCCAGGACGTTGAGGTCTTCCAGGGTGGTGGTGTCCCCGGAGGCGTGATTGCCCGCGGCCACGTCGCGCAGCAGGCGGCGCATGATCTTCCCCGAGCGCGTCTTCGGGAGCGCCTCTGCGAAGCGGATTTCGTCCGGGCGGGCGATGGCGCCAATCTCCTTGCCCACGTGAACGGCGAGCGTCTTCTTCAGCGCGTCGGACGGGGCGTTGCCCTGCTTCAGCGTGACGAAGGCGACCAGCGCAGTGCCCTTCAGCGAGTCCGGGCGGCCCACCACGGCGGCCTCGGCCACGGCCTCGTGCGCGACCAGCGCGCTCTCCACCTCGGCGGTGCCTAGCCGGTGGCCGGCGACGTTGACGACGTCGTCCACGCGGCCCATCAGCCAGATGTAGCCGTCCTCGTCCGTGCGGGCGCCGTCGCCGGTGAAGTACATGCCGGGCAGCTCGCTGAAGTACGTGCGCACGTACCGGTCCGGGTCGCCGTACACGGTGCGGAGCATGGAGGGCCAGGGTCGCGTGATGAAGAGCAGACCGCCCTGCCCTCGCGGCACCTTGTTGCCCTGCCGGTCCAGGATCTCCGCGTGGATGCCCGGCAGCGGCAGCGTCGCGGAGCCCGGCTTGGTGGGCGTGGCCCCGGGGAGCGGCGACACCATGATGCCGCCCGTCTCCGTCTGCCACCACGTGTCCACCACGGGGCAGCGGCCACCGCCGATGACGTCGCGGTACCACATCCACGCCTCGGGGTTGATGGGCTCGCCCACGCTGCCCAGCAGGCGCAGCGAGGACAGGTCATGCTTGCGCACGGGCTCCTCGCCCAGGCGCATGAAGGCGCGGATGGCGGTGGGCGCGGTGTAGAGGATGGTGGCCTTGTACCGCTCGATGATGTCCCAGAAGCGGTCCGGCCCCGGCTGGGTGGGCGCCCCCTCGTAGAGGAGCGTGGTGACGCCGTTCATCAGCGGGCCATAGACGACGTAGGAATGGCCCGTCACCCAGCCCACGTCGGCGGTGCACCAGTAGATGTCGTCGTCTCGCAGGTCGAACACCCAGCGGGTGGTGAGCGACGTCATCACCGCGTAGCCGCCCGTGGTGTGCAGCACGCCCTTGGGCTTTCCGGTGGAGCCCGAGGTGTAGAGGATGAACAGCGGGTGCTCGCTCTCCACCCACTCCGGTTCACACTCGGCGGACTGGCCGTCCACCAGCGTGTCCCAGGCCACCAGCCTGGGGTCCGACAGCGTCAGCGTGTCCCCCGTGCGGCGCAGCACCACCACCTTCTCCAGGGTGGGCATGTGGGCGAGCGCGGCCTCCACGTTCTTGAGCAGCGGCACCACCGCGCCCTTGCGCCAGCCTCCATCCGCGGTGAGCAGCACCTTCGCGCCCGCGTCGTTCATGCGCTCGTGGAGCGCCTCCGCGGAAAAACCGCCGAACACGACGGAGTGCACCGCGCCGATGCGGGCGCAGGCCAGCATGGCCACCACGGCCTCCGGCACCATGGGCAGATAGATGCCCACCCGGTCTCCCTTCCGGACACCGAGTGACTTGAGCGCGTTGGCCAGCTTGTTCACCTCGGCGGCCAGCTCGCCGAACGTGAGACTGCGCCGATCTCCCGGCTCGCCCTCGAAGAGGATGGCGGGTTTGTCCCGGCGGTTGGCCAGGTGGCGGTCCAGGCAGTTGTAGGCCAGGTTCGTCCTGCCCTCGACGAACCACCGCGCGTGCGGCGGCTTCCAGTCGAGGACCGTCTGGAAGGGCTCCTTCCAGTACAGCTCCTCACGCGCCCGGTCGCCCCAGTACTTGTCCGGGTCCTTGGCGGCCTCGTCCCAGAGCTGCTGGTACTGCTCCAGGCTCTGGATGTGCGCGCGTCGCGCGAACGCCTCTGGCGGCGGAAATACCCGTGCTTCCGTCAGGACCGAGTGAATCTCGTGGTGCGACTCCGCCATGCGTTCCTCCAAGCGTGGACAATGCCACCCTGTTCTAGGAACACGGCGCGCGCGGCTCAACCCTCCGCGCTACAGCGCTTCGACTCCTTGACGGCCTCGTAGCGCATCCACAGCTCGCAGACGCATTCGTCGGGGCGCCGCGTGTCATAGCGGACCCGGAGCACCCCGTTGAACTGCGTTTCGCACTGCGTCGTACCGTCCACGTGGATGTTGACCTGGTCCAGCAAGCACTCCTGTCCGTTCACCTCGGCGGCGGCCTTGACCACGCTGCCGTCGATGGAGAAGTGGTCGCCATCCTCCAGGAAGTAGCCCACGAGGTGGCTGTCCAGGAAGCCGAAGTCCAGGCGGACGACACGCCCGCTGATCTGGAGGGTGCCGTAGAGCTTGTCGCGGTTGGCCTCCAGCAGGCTGCAGTCGTCGCGGAGCACCTCGACGGGCTCGAAGACGTAGTCCCCTGGCTCCTGGACGCGGGGCAGGCAGCCCACCAAACATGCCAGGAGCAGGCCGGAGAAGACGAGGCGATGGCGTCTCGGAGTGGACACGGGGCGCACCATACTCCAGGGCTTGCATCTATGAAGCACGCGCGTGGCGGCAGCGGGTAGACTGGCGGTCATGCCCGAATACCGCAACCCCAAGCCCACCGTGGACTGCATCATCGAGCTGCCAGGTGAACGCATCGTCCTCATCCGGCGGGCGAATCCACCCGTCGGCTGGGCGCTGCCCGGTGGCTTCGTGGACGAGGGCGAACCCCTGGACGCCGCCGCCGTGCGCGAGGTGCAGGAGGAGACGGGGCTGCACGTGAAGCTGTCCGAGCAGTTCTTCACGTACTCGGACCCCAAGCGGGACCCGCGTCAGCACAACATCTCCACCGTCTACATCGGCTCGGCCGAGGGCGAGCCCCAGGGTGCCGACGACGCGGCCGAGGCCCGGGCCTTTCCGCTGGACGCGCTGCCGAAGGACCTCTGCTTCGACCACGACACCATCCTGTCCGACTATGTGACGTACAAGCGGACCGGACAGCGGCGGAAGCTGTAGGAGCGGCGCGGAAGGATGCATTACGCGCTCGTCCTGCTCGCCCTGGGTGTCCTGTTGACCCTTCACGAGCTGGGACACCTCGTCGCCGCGCGGATGCTCGGCGTGCGGGTGCCCCGCTTCGTGTTCGGCTTCGGCCCACCGCTGGTGTCCTTCCGTCTGTGGGGGACCCAGTTCGTGGTGGCGGCGGTGCCGCTGGGCGCCACGGCGCACCTGCAGGGGATGAACCCGCACCGCGCGGACCCGGAGGAGGCGGCCGGCTACGCGGCACGCGGCCCCCTGCTCCGCATCCTCATCATCCTCGCGGGGCCGTTGGCGAACTATGTGTTCGCGCTGGCGGTGATGTTCGCGCTGTACACGTCGGGCACGCACGTGGTGGTGCCGCTGACGGTAGGGACGGTGCAGCCCGGCTCGGAGGCCGCGCGGGCACAGCTCCTGCCCGGAGACCGCATCGTCGAGGTCGCGGGCCAGCCACTGAAGACCTGGTCGGAGTTCGTGGAGAAGGTCGGCGTTGCCGCGGGCGCGCCGCTGGAGCTGGCGGTGGAGCGCGAGGGCGAGCCACGCACGGTGGTGGTCCGGCCCCGGCCCGACGAGCGCGGAACGGGGCGCATCGGCGTGAGCCAGCAGTACGTGTACAAGGCGCATGGCGCGGCGGAGGCGCTGAGCCACTCCTTCACGCACACCACGAACGTGGCCACCGAAGGCGTGGCGCTGCTGAAGCGGATGCTGCGCGGGCTGGAGGATCCGAGCGCGGCGAACGCGGGCGCACTGGTGCGCCAGGAGTCCGCGGACGCGATGGCCTCCGGGACGGATGCGCTGCTGCGGACGCTGGTCGCGGCCTCTGTGGTCCTGGCGCTCCTGACGCTGATTCCCGTGCCTGGGCTGGATGGCGGGCGCGTCCTGCTGCTGCTGGTCGAAGCCGCGAGCGGGCGGCGGATTCCTCCGCGCTTGGAGACAGTGGCGCAGACGGTGGGCTTCCTGGGCATCGCCGCCGCCGTCGTGGTGATGGCCACTGCGGAGATCCGGCGCGCATTGCCCGCTCGGCTGCTGATGGATGAGCCGTCGGCCGTGGAGCCACAGGTGGTGGAACCCCAAGTGGTAGAGCCACAGCCCCCGACCACGCCGGGCGCTGCACCTGAGACCGCAACCGGCTCGGCGGCTCCGAGCACCCCGGCGCGACCCGTGAGTGCGCCTCCTGCCGCCAGCACCACCGCGTCCGGTAGGCCTGCGGGCACTGCCTCGCCGGGTACGACGACGGGGGGAGGCTCGGCACCGAGCGCGACCACCGGCACACCGCCCGCCACGGCTAGCGGCATCGGGCCGGCGCCCGGCTCCGCTGGCACCACCGGAACACCGTCCGCATCCGCATCCGCTGGCGCCACCGGAACACCGCCCGCATCCGCTGGCGCCACCGGAACACCGCCCGCCACCACTGGCGCCACCGGAACGCCGCCTGCCACCACTGGCGCCACCGGAACACCGCCCGCCACCACTGGCGCCACCGGAACGCCGCCCGCCAACGCTGGCACCACCGGAACGCCGCCCGCATCCGCTGGCGCCACCGGACCGATGCCCGGCTCCGCGGCGGCACCGCGTGCGTCCCCTGGCGCCACCGCCAGCTCTGGACAGGCGGTGCCAGATGCCACCGCAAGCGGCGCAGCGGCGACGAGTGCGCCCCCAGGAGAAGCCCCCACCGCGGCGGCTCCGGCAGCGGGAGGAACACCGAGCGAGGCCACAGTGCCGGCGAGGGACTCCGCAGCGACGAATGCGCCTGCGAGCACGACGCCGGCAGGAACTGTAGCTCCCGCCGGGCAATAACCCTCCCCTGCCGGTATCGACCCGCCGGGCATCGGTGCGTCCGCCAGCAGTCGCCCGCCCGGCGCTCTGATAAGGCAACCGAGCGAGATAGGATTTCAACCGCAGCCTGTCATGACGGATGCGGTGTCCTCGTCACCGCACAGGGCTGCACGTGGAGCCTTGTGACATCAGCCGCCTGTCGAGCAGCCTCAAGCATGTTGGGCCAGCACCGAGCCTGAATCGCCACTCACCCCACGGACACGAGCGAGATGGAGACCACCGCCAAAGCAGATGAGTGAGCCGCAGCGACACGTCCCCTGTCGCCGCGGCCATCTGTCCCACAGCCCATCGCGGTCCCCGTGGAGAGGCAGATCGCCGCCAGATGCTCCTCATTTGTGCGGAATCCATCGTGCCTGATTCGAAACCCTCGTCGTGGAATCACTCCCTGCCCACAGCGCTGTTGCTGATGGCGCCCTTCGACCTCCTGGCCTCCCTGGCCATGGACATCTACCTCCCTGTCGTCCCGGCGATGCCCGGCATCCTCGGCACCTCTCCGGCCATCATCCAGCTCACGCTGAGCCTGTACATGGCCGTGCTCGGCCTCGGGCAGATGGTGTTCGGTCCTCTCTCGGACCGAATCGGTCGGCGCCCGGTCTTGCTGGCCGGCGCGCTGCTGTTCACCGCCGCGTCGTTCCTGCTCGCGGGCACCACCTCCGCCTCGGCGTTCGTCGGGCTGCGGCTCATGCAAGCCACTGGAGCCTCCGCGGCCCTCGTGGCCACGTTCGCGACCGTCCGTGACGTCTATTCGGACCGGCCTGAAAGCGCGGTCATCTACAGCCTCTTCAGCGCGATGCTGGCCTTCGTCCCCGCGCTCGGCCCCATCGCGGGCGCGCTGCTCGCGAAGCATCTCGGCTGGCGTGCCATCTTCCTCGCGCTCGGCATCCTCGGGAGCGCGGCACTCCTGCAGGCCCTGCCCAGGTGGCGCGAGACGCGACCGTCCTTCGCCATGGCTCCCCGGGCGGCCTTCGGTCCCATCCTGCGCAGCGCTTCGTTCTGGACGTACACCCTGGGCTTCAGCGCGGCGATGGGGACCTTCTTCGTGTTCTTCTCGACCGCCCCACGGGTCCTCATCGGCCAGGCCGGATACTCGGAGCTCGGCTTCAGCCTCTCCTTCGCCACCGCCGCGCTCGCGATGATTGTGACGACACGCTTCGCGAAGCGCTTCGTGGCGGCCTGGGGCTGGGAGGGCAGCCTCATCCGAGGCATGACGACGTTGCTGGTGGGCGCGGCGCTCCTGGGCGCCGGGCAACACCTCGCGCCAAACGCCTTCGGAACGTTCATCGTGCCGATGTGGGTCATCGCGGCCGGCATCGTGTTCACCGTCTCCGTCACCGCCAATGGCGCACTCCAGGCCTTTGGCGACGTGGCGGGGACTGCGGTCGCGCTCTACTTCTGCATCCAGAGCCTCATCGTGGGCGTCCTCGGCACGCTGGCCGTCGTCCTGCTCGACGGCGATACGGCCTGGCCGCTGGCGGGCTACGCGGCGCTCATGGCCCTGGTGACGCTGAGCGCATGGAGGTTCATGCGGAGCCCCCAGCGCCACCTGCGGGCCCACATGCCGACAGGGCAACCTCCCACGCCGTAACACCGCTCCCCCCTGCCGAGCCGCGCCGCGAAGTCCCCCTCCGGCGCGGCTCCGGCCCCTCCCCCCGTCTGGAGCCGGAACCCACGGCGTCCCCTGGCTGTCCAGGAGCCAGCCAGCCAGACGTTCCCCGTCGCTCGGGCAACGTCTCCCCGCCGATGAAGGAGCCGCGAGCCATGCAAGGCCCTATGCTTCCCGCCGCGATGAACACCAAGGCAGGTCGAGGACTCTTCTGCGAGCTGTACTGGGGCGACAACCTGTCCGAGGCATGGACCTATGGACCGGAGCGCTCGAACGTCCACGCCGCACCGGACGAAACGGCCCCCCTGCCCCTCTATGGCTTCACCCTGCCGGAGGAGCCGTTCCTGCTCGCGGAGCGCACGCCGCGGGGCTGGCGCATCCACGTGCCCCCCGCCGCACGGGCCGAGCGTTCCCTTCGCGGGGGCCGCTACGCCGAGCTGTCCCCCGATGAGCTGCACCGGCACGACGGGCGCAGCTCGGTGGAGCTCTCGGAGGACATGGCGCTCCGGCTCTCCGAGGGCCAGCTCTCATTGCGCATCCAGGGCTCCTTCGTGAGGGAGCAGGTCAACCGGCTCCAGTGGAAGGACTTCGGCTGGCTCGCCATCGTCAGCATGCTCTTCCTCAGCCTGCCGGTGGGCTTCCTCATCGCGGGCCCGACGCCGCAGCGCATGGAGGAATCCAAGGTCCGCGCCATGAAGATGGCGACCGACAAGGAGGCCGAGCGCCGCAAGGCCCTGGGCCTGGACACCCCCATGCGCCCCCTCACCGAGGCCGAGCTCAACGCCCAGCCGGATGGGGGCGCCGAGGTCACCGTCCCCGCCTTCCTCCGCGTGCGCTGAGCGGGCCCCTCCGCGTCAGGGCCCCAGCCCCACCCAGACCTCTCCGTCCTCGAAGAACTCCTTCTTCCAGATGGGGACGTCCTGCTTGAGCCGCTCGATGGCGTACTCACAGCCGCCGAACGCCTCCTTCCGGTGGGGCGCCGCCGCGGCGATGACGACCGCCAGCTCTCCGGGCACCAGCGTTCCCACGCGGTGGATGATGGACAGGCGCACGCCGGGCCACTGCGCCGCCGCCTCCGCGCCAATCTCCGCCAGCTTCTTCTCCGCCATGGGCGCGTAGGCCTCGTACTCCAGCCGCAACACGCGCCGGCCCTTCGTCTGGTTGCGCACGGAGCCGCTGAACGTCACCAGCCCGCCGTAGGCCTCGCCGCTGACCGCCTCCACCACCTCATCCAGCCGCAAGGGCCGGTCCACCACCAGGAACCGCCCCGGCGAGCCTCCCGCCACGGGCGGAATCAGCGCCACCTCCGCCCCCTCGCTGACGGGTGCATCCAATGTGACGAACACCTGGTCCACGGCGACACGCAGGTGTGGCAGCAGCGGCGCCAGCGCCGGATGCCGCTCGGTCAGCAGCCGCAGCACGTCCCGCACCTGCGCCCCCGCGGGGATGTCCACCGCTTCATGCGACTGACCGGTGCGCTCGCGCGCAGCGGCGAAGTAGAGGACCGTCACACGCGAGCTCAACGTGAAGCCTCCTTCTCCGCGCGCAGCGACACGCGCCCCTTGAGGCGGCCGCCCCCCTCCTCGGGGGAGAAGTCGATGAAGCCCGAGTCCAGCGGCGTAATCTGGTCGAGCAACGCGCCGGAGAGCGCCTTCGTCGCGCCAAGCAGCGCGCTCGGCACGCCGGGAATCTTCTCCGCCGACCGCAGGTCCGCGCGCAACCGGCCCAGGTCCACCATGGCCGACACATGGCCCGGGGTGAAGGCCTCTCCCCCGAAGCGCTCACGCAGCTCTGCGCCCACGTCGCCTCGAGCCCGGCCCTCCAGCGGCTCTCCCGCCAGCAGCGTGGCACGCTGGGACGTGATGCGCAGCTCCACGGTGTGCTCGCGGAACCTCGTCCGGAAGAGCGTGCCGTCCGCTTCCTGCTGCGTCGTGTAGTGCAGCGAGGACGCCTCCAGGTGTTTGCGCACCAGCGCCAGCACCGGCTCCGACGCCGTCAGCCCCGCCTCCAGCACGATGGAGCCCTTGAGGTCGGGCCGCTTGTTCCGGATGAAGTTCCGGAAGAAGGCTGGGATGTCGAAGTATGCGCGCAGCACCACGTCACCGCGCAGCGCCTTCAGCAGCGCCTCCACGTCCAGCCCCTCCCGCTGCCAGGACGCCACCACGCGCTCGCGGCGCGCGGAGCCTGGCGCGCCAAAGACCAGCCGCGCGAGCTCCTCGGGGGGGACGGAGAGCTGCGCCGCGGCGATGGGCCCCAGCGCCGCGTTCTTCAGCAACTCGGAGGTGGGCGCGCGTGCGCCCTGGAACAGCGGTGACGAGGAGGACAGGAACCCATCCAGCTCCACCCGCTCCGGCCTCACCCCCAGGGAGGCGCTGAAGCCTCGGATCGGGCCAGCGTCCTCGCGCTCCGCCGCACCTCCCGGCGGCTGCCCGGTGAACAGGTACACGCTCCCGTCCGCCACCTTCGCGCGCAGTTCGGTCAGCAATGGGTCTTCGGAGATGCCCGCCCCCACCAGTCCTCGCACGGACTGGCGCACCACCTCCGGGTCGGGAATGGCCAACGCCTGCGCCGGAACGGGCGCTCCCTCATTCTCCTCTCCCTCGCTGTCCGGTACCGCGAGGTAGAGGTACCCCCGGTCCTCGAAGAGCAACATGGGGGGTCCACCGGTCGCGGACTCCACGACGACCGAGCCATCTTCCTGGGGCCTCACGCCATGCCCCGCGCGCTCCAGCTCACGGGCCACGGCGCGCAGGGCCGCGTCGGGCTCGGTGATGCCCAGCAACGACACGACGCCGTCGAACTCCGGCAGCAGGAAGAAGCCGAAGCCCTCGTCGGGGTCCACTACGGCATCGGGTCCGCCTTGCAGGTCCTTGAGCAGCAGCGGCAGCAGTGGAGACGACTCCACGGCCCACTGGGCCCGCTCCGGCCCCACGAGGCGCTCGTAGAAGTCCAGCAACCGGTCCACATGGCCGCGAAGCTGGGGAAGCCACATCACCGTGCGCGCGCCAGCGGGCACGGCGCGGAGCACCGGCCGGGGCACCACCGTCAACTGGACGCGGCCAACCTCTTCGCCCTCGTGCAGTGCCCGCACCGTGTACGTCCCCGGGCGGGCGAAGGCATGTGACACCCAGGGCGTCGTCTGCGGCTCGCTCCCATCGCCCAGCTCCCAGGTGACGGCGGTGGCGTCCTCACGTTGCGAGCCGAAATCCACCGGCACGCCCGCTTCCACCGTCCGGTCCTGCCCCAGGTCCGGCCGCACCATCCTGCGGCAGCCGGAGGCCCAGGGGCCCACGGCGACCGTCAGGAGGAGAAGCGCGAGAAGGGGCCCCGGGCGTCGCGGAATGAGCGGCATGAGCCGCTTAGTAGTCCAGCGCCAGTCCGAACATCCAGCGCCGGCTGGACAGGTTCAGCCCGGCCCCGCCGAAGTTGTCCACATCCGCATAGGTGTACTCAGCGAAGATATAGCTGTGGTTCACGCCGAGGTCGGAGTCGAAGTCGCGTGCGAAGCGCGGTTCGAGCACGTCCAGCAGGAAGGCCACGCCTCCCGTGGCGCCCCAGCCCCACTTGCCGCCCGAGGCCCGGTTGCCTCCCACCGACTCCGTGCCGGCACCCTTGGTCACCCACCATGGCGTGTAGATGAGCCCCAGCTTGCCGTAGGGAACCAGTGGGATGCCCCACTCGAAGGCGGCGTAGTCGAACTTGTAGAATACGTTGAGGCCCAGGGGCACCAGACGCAGTGAGGTGCGCTCCGCCGCGGGCGCGCCCGAGGCCAGCCGCGCCGTGCCGTACTTCTCACCGTAGCCGGCGGAGAAGCCCACACCCGCGGTGCCCACGCCTTGGTAGAAGTAACGCTGGAGCTCCGCCTCGAACGTCAGCAGCGACTCGTCGCCGAAGAAATCCTTGTACGGCGTGCCAGTGAGCCCCGGCTCTTCATCGATGAGGGGTTTGTAGCCGCCGAGGCGGAACTGGATGCCTCCGGTGCGCGGCGAGCGCAACGAGACTTCCTCCTCCATCACGACCGTTTCCTGTCCCAAGGCGGGCAGCGCGGCGAGCAATGCCGCGACCCCCAGGGCCGATGCCCGACTCATGACCGCTTCCTCCTCGACAGCCAGATTCCGAGGGACGCGAGCACCGCGCATCCCGTGATGCCACCACCCGCTGCGGCACAGCCACCTGTTTCGGCGCCGCCAGCACCGATGTACCCCTCGTAAAACCCACTGCTCGCAACGGGCGTCCCCGTCGTCAGGGGCGACGGCTCGCTCCGGTTGCCTGCCCTGTCGATGGCAATGGCCTGGACAGCGTACTCGACGCCGTTCTCAAGCCCCTCGCTCATCCGGAAGACCGTGTTCGCCGAGACCTGCTCCTTCGTCGTGACCAGTTCCCCCGTGCCCACACCACCGTCCTCCCCTGCTTTGAGCGTGAAGACCTGAACCTCCATGAGCGCCGCATCACTCGGAACCTTGACGGCGACACTCAACGCGGCGTCCAGCCCCGTGACGGTCGGAGCCTCCGGCGCTGCAGGGGGTTCCGGGTCGAAGACGAAGTTGATGCTGGGCGTCCCAATCGAAACGCTCGTCGACTCGCAGCCGCTGAGCTGTGCAAAGCGCTTGGTGCTGGCACAAAGGCGGAACTTCTTGGTCGTCGTCTGGGATTGACACGTGGCGCCGTCAGCGGCGAGCGCCCGGGACGCGTTGAGCGTCACGGTCCCCGTGTTTCGGTTATCGGTGAGCGGGATTTCCTCCAGCGACAAATCTCCCGCTCCGGGATCTCCGGTGCAGTTGGCCTCATTGGAGAGCCAGATGACAACCGCATCGCAGGAAGTGCCCGCACGCGACCAGTTGACAGTGCGATCCAGATCGCAGTTCTGCCGGGAAACAACGATCTCATCGTTCTGGATGATGTCGCCCGTAGCGGAGAACGTCACGGACTGTCCCAGAGCAGTCGACGCGAAGAGCAAGAGGCCAACGAAAGAGAGGCGCATGGGTACGCCCAGGTTAGCAAGCGCGAGGCCACATGAAACGCCTTCCCGTCCGCTGGAAGTCACGTCGCGCGAGCCGCCCCACCGCGCCAAACAGGCAGGACGGCTCCCATCCCTTTGCCAATTTGTCAGGCGGGGCGTTCGGCCAGGCGGAGCCCGGCCTCCACCAGGTTGAGGGCGGCGCCCCGGCTGGCGTTGTCCACCGCGGCGAAGAGCGTCACCCACTCCGGAGCCTGGGGGAAGGCGCGCACCCGGCCCACGTGCACCGCCGGGTCCGAGGTGACGAGCATGGGCATGGGGTAGACCCGCTCCCCGGGCACGTCCAGCACCTTCAGGACGGAGGACGTCTTGAGCGCCGCGCGCACCTGCTCCACCGGGCCCGGCTTCTTGAGCTGCACGTTGAGGGTGAGGCCGTGCCCATAGAAGGACGGCACCAGCACCGCCGTCCCTGCGATGACGGGCACGTCCCCCCTGGACGAGAAGAGCCGGGCCGCCTCCAGCGTCCAGCCGCCCTCCTCCTCCGTCCACGGGGAGTTCACCATGAAGCCTCCCGCTTGGGGCACCAGGTTGAACCCCACGCGATGCGGGAAGACGTGCGGCTCCGGCTCACGGCCGGACATCAGGTCCGCGGTCTGCTTCTCCAGCTCCGCCACGCCGCGCACGCCCGCGCTGGACACCGACATCAGCGCTGTCACCTGCGCGCGGACCACGCCGAAGGCCTTGCGCAGCGGCTCCACCACGTGCACCGCGGCGGTGGTGACGGCGCCTGGCAGACAGACGATGCGGCCCTTGAAGGTGAAGCCGGCGCCGAGCGCGTCGGCGTTGAAGCCCGGCAGCACCAAGGGGACGTTGCCGTCCCCCCGGAAGGCGGTGCTGGCATCCACCACCCACGCGCCCGTGGCCTGCGCGGCCTGCGCCAGCGTGCGTGACGCCTCGGCCGGAGTGGCCAGGAGCACCAGCTTCAGCCCGCGGAAGGCGTCCGGCGTCGCGCGCTCCACCTCCAGCGAGTCCTCGCCGTACTCCACCTCCATGCCCTTCGAGCGCTCGGAGCCGAAGGCGCGCACGCGCTCGGCGGGCACGTCCTGCGCGTACAGCGCGGCGAGCACCTCGCGGCCCACCACGCCCGTCGCGCCCACCACGCCAATCGTCAAGTCGTCTCTCATGGCGCGTCCTTTACGCCACCGGGGCCCGGGAGCGCGAGCGCCACGCGACGCCTCAGTCTTCCTTCAACCGTGCGGTGGGCGCCGGACCGGGCAGCGGCGGGAACTTCGGGTTGCGCTCCGGCTCGGAGGCCCGCACGTAGTGCGGCTCCATGGCGAAGAGCGCCTCCAGCGTCTGCTGCTCCGGGAAGCGCGCCAGCTGCGCCAGCGCCACCGCCGACGGGAAGGACGGCGCCGCCAGCAGCCGGTGCGGCGCCACGCCGTGCGACTCCAGGGCGGCTCGGTAGTCTCCCAGCGCCGGCCCCAGCGCCACCGCCCGGGGCTCGGCCGCCATGCGCGTGGCCACCTCCGCGGGCGACATGGCCGTCTCCGGCTCCAGCGGCTCCACCGCCCCGCCCCGGCGCACATAGGCCCCCAGGTACAGGTCGTCCTTGCGCGCCACCGCCAGGCAGTACAGCGGCACGCCCTCAGGGCCCTCCAGCGCCACCGCGGCCAGCGATGCGGCCCCAGCCACCTTCAGTCCCGTCGCGTAGGCCAGCGACTTCACCGTGGCCAGGCCGATGCGCAGCCCCGTGAAGGAGCCCGGCCCCAGCCCCACCACCAGCCCCTCCAGGGCGGAGAGCGTGGCGCCGTGCCTCGCGAGCAGCTCTCCGACGATGCCGGGCAACAGCTCGCTCTGCTTTCGCGGCGGCCCCACCACCACGTGCTCCAGGGTGCGCAGCCCGCCTCCGGGCTCACGCTCCACCAGGGCCAGCGACAGGGTCAACGTCGAGGTGTCCAGCGCGAGAAACATGGGACGGCTCACTACACCGGCGCGGCCCACATTGCCTGGGGAATCTCCGACAAGCGGTCGTTGCAACGGTACAGCCGCACGCGCACCACGCCCTTGTCCAGCATGTCCAGCTTCCGCGCGGCGCCTCGGGACAGGTCGACGATGCGGCCCTCGACAAAGGGGCCCCGGTCATTCACCCGCACCTTCACCGCGCGGCCGTTCTCCATGTTCACCACGCGCAGGCACGAGCCGAAGCGCAGCTTGCGGTGCGCCGCCGTCATCGCCTCCTGGTCGAAGCGCTCGCCGCTGGCGGTGGACCGTCCGTGCAGCCCCGGCCCATAGAAGGACGCCAACCCCTCGCCCAGGTATGAGCGCGGCATCTGCCCGCGCTTCGTCACGCCGGGCGTGCTGCCGCGAGCCCTCGGGGAGCGTCTGGCGGACTCCTCCGCGTCGGGCTTCGCCGCCCGCGAGGCGCAGGCGGAGATGAAGACCACCCAGAGCAGTCCGGCAACGGCAGTTCCTCGCATGCGCCCTCTAGCGGGTGATGTCGTTGGTCACGGCCAACAGCATCAGCAGGACGAGCAGCGCCAGCCCCACCATGTTGGCCACCTCGCGGACGCGAACAGGGATGGGGCGGCGGCGAATTCCCTCCCAGGCGGCGGAGAGCAGGTGGAAGCCGTCCAGCACGGGGATGGGCAGCAGGTTCATCACGCCCAGGTTGATGGAGATGAGCGCCATGAGGTGGAGGAAGCTGTCCAGGCCCTGCTCGGCGCTCTTGGACGCCAGCTGGTACATCATGATGGGGCCGCCCACGGTGTTCAGCGGCACCGAGCCCACCACCAGCCCACCGAGGACGCGCACCATCTGCCCGACGATCTTCGGGACGATGAGCGCGGCCTGCTTCAGCGCCTCCCCCGGCCCCAGGTGCACCGTCACCTCGTCCAGGACCGGCATGTCCGCCGCGGAGAGCACCCAGTTGCGCACGCCCAGGACGATGGGGGACGTCGCCGTGCCCATCTCGTCCTCCGTCTTCAGCGGCGCCTGCGCCAGCGTCTCCGTGCGCTCGCCGCCGTCCACGCCCCGCCACGTCAGCTGGAAGGAGCGCTCCTGCAGGGAGTTCAGCGCCATGGACAGCTCGACGAACGACTGCAGCTTCTTGCCATCCAGGGCGATGACGCGGTCGCCCGGCCGCAGGCCCCCCTTCTCCGCCGCGCTCCCGGGCGCCACGGTGGCCAGGTACAGGTCCGACGTCTCCGCGCCCACCGTCGCCAGCCCCACGCCCGCCTGCTTCGGCACGGTGAGCTTCAGCACCGTGGGCACCCGGCCCGTCACGGCGCCCGCCGCCACCGGGGCCATGCGCCGGACGGTGAGCTCCAGGGGCGTGCCCTCCGCGTACTTGTCCAGCTCCTGCTGGAGGCGCCCCTCCGTCTCAACGCTCACGCCATTGAGGGCCAGGATGCGGTCGAAGGTGCGCAGCCCCGCCTGCTCGGCCACCGAGCCCGGGGGCACTCCGAGGATGGCCGGCTTCGCCACCGCCTCCACGCCGATGGAGCCGCGCTCCACCGTGTCGATGGGCGACGCATCCACCTGCTTCTTCGGCGTCACGTCCAGCGTCAGCTTCTGGCCGTTGCGCTCCAGGACGATGGGGATGGGCCGCTCGAAGCGCCCGACCAGCGCGTCGCGCATGTCCGTGAAGGTGCGGACCGCCTCGCCATCCACGGAGAGCACGCGGTCTCCCGGGAGGATGCCGGCGGCATATGCGGGCGTGCCCGGGCTCACCGAGCCCACGTAGGTGGAGGTGGCCTGATGCGGGCCCAGGAAGACGAAGAAATAGACGAGGATGGGGAAGATGAGGTTGAAGGCCGGCCCCGCCAGGACGATGAGGCCGCGCTTCCACGGCGGCTGCGCCAGGAAGCCCCGGCTGGCCTCCTCCGGGCTGAGCTCCTCGTGGGGCAGGTCTCCCGCCATCTTCACGTAGCCCCCCAGCGGGAGCAGGGCGATCTGGTACTCCGTCTCCCCCTTGGTGAAGCCGATCAGCTTCGGCCCGAAGCCGATGGAGAACTTCAGGACCTTTACGCCACAGGCCTTCGCCACCAGGAAGTGGCCAAGCTCGTGCACCGTGACGAGCACGCCGAGCAGAATGACGAAGAACCCGATGTTCTGGAGCATGGGCGCAACACTAATCGTGGGCGCCTGGGCGGACAACGCGCAACCGGGCCCGCCGAGCAGCCGGGCAGCCGGAAAATGCGCCTCCTAGGGCAACAGGCCCCGGACGAACTGCACGTAGACGAACACCAGCGGGGCGTTGAACAGCAGCGCGTCGATGCGGTCCAGCACGCCGCCGTGGCCCGGGATGAGCACCCCCGAGTCCTTCACGCCATAGGCCCGCTTGAGCATGGACTCACACAGGTCCCCTACCGGCCCCAGGATGCCGCCCAGCACCCCGAGGATCACGCAGTCCCACACCGTGAACACGGGGAAGAAGAACTGACGGGCGATGAACATGCCGCCCACCGAGCCCAGCATCCCACCGAAGAAGCCCTCCCACGTCTTGTTGGGGCTGACCTCCGGGTAGAGCTTTCGCTTCCCCATGAAGCGGCCGAAGAAGTAGGCGGCGGTGTCGTTGGCCCAGGTGATGACCAGCGCACAGATGGCCCACGCCAGGCCGTGGTCCGGAAGCAGGCGGAGCGCCGACATGGCCGTGAGACCCACCGCTCCGTACAGGAAGCCGTTGACCAGGTGCGCCGTCCGCGTGGGCGCCTCGGCGAGCGGCCCCTTGAACAGGTGGTAGATCCACGCGAAGAACGCGAAGACGACCGTCAGCCAGAAGGCCATCTCGCCCGTGCGCGAAGCGTCATGCAGCGGCAGGAAGGGCAGCGCCACCGCGAAGGCCAGCCCCACCCAGGAGGCCACCGTCAGGCGCTTCTGGACGATGAGGTAGTACTCGGCCACGCACGCGGCGGCGGCGAGGCCGAACAGCCCGGCGCTCCAGTAACCGCCGAGGAAGAGCAGCAGAATGACCAGCGGCAGCAGTGTCACCGCGGAGACGACGCGGATGACGAGGTTTCGGTTCTTGTCGTTCACGCCTTGGCCTGCTGAGGAGCCTCGTCCCGCTGCACCTGGGCCGACGTGAGCCCGAAACGGCGCTCACGCTGCTGATACTGCGCCACGCAGCGAAGGAACTCGTCAGTACGGAAGTCCGGCCACAAGGCGTCGGTGAAGCACATCTCCGCGTACGCCATCTGCCAGAGCAAGAAGTTGGACACGCGCAGCTCACCGCTGGTGCGCACCATCAAGTCCAGCGGTGGCAGTCCCTGCGTCCAGAGGAACTGCTCGAAGTCGCTCTCCTCCACCCGCCCCGCCACCAGCTCGCCGCGCTCCACGGCCTCGGCCAGCCGCCGCGCCGCGTGCAGTATCTCCTCCCGTCCTCCGTAGGACAGCGCCAGCGACAGCACCATGCCGGTGTTGTGCGCGGAGTCCTCCCGGAGCCGGTCCAGCGGCTCACGCACGTAGCGGGGCAGCCGTTCCACGTCACCAATGGCGTTCAGCCGGATGCCATTGTCCAGGATTTCGGCGCGCTCCCGCTCCAGGTAGTCCCGCAGCAGGTCCATCAGCCCAGCGACCTCTTCCGCGGGACGGGCCCAGTTCTGAGACGAGAACGCATAGAGCGTCAGCGCCTGGATGCCCAGCCGGCGCGCGGTGCGCGTCACTTCCCGCACGCTCGACGTGGCCTCCCGGTGCCCTTCCAGCCGGGGCAACCCCCGGGACTCCGCCCATCGCCCGTTGCCATCCATGATGATGCCCACGTGGCGCGGCATCGGCCGGGCCTTCACGGCTTGTTCGAGGGCGGAGATCACTGAAGGGCGTTCCATGAAGCCGCGCACCCTAGCGATGCCGCCGCGCGCCGTCCACGGGCGCGTGCCCCAACCGTCACGGTTGGGCCCTCGTCGGTCGCCCGGTGGCGCTGAGCCGTCCCATACCGCCAGGTCCGCCAACCATGTAGTCCAAGGTGGTCGAGACTTCAGCCTGGGGCCCTTCATTCGAGCGGACATTCGGGGCACGCCAGCGCCTCGACTCCGCCGAGTCACGGGGCATCGCCAACGTCGTCCGCAGCGGGTTGATGCGCGCACCCTACGGAAGGAATCCTGACATCGGCTGTCATGATTGTGCGCCCAGACTCCGCCCATGCGTGCAGACCGACTCTTCAGCCTGACCTTGCTGCTCCAGACGCGCCCGAAGATGACGGCGGGCGAGCTCGCCCGCGAGCTCCAGGTCTCCGAGCGCACCATCCACCGGGACCTCGACGCGCTCTCCAGCGCAGGCGTGCCGGTGTATGCGACGCGAGGCGCCGCGGGCGGCGTGGCGCTGCTGGAGGGCTGGCGCACCCAGCTCACCGGCTTCACCCGCGCCGAGCTGCACGCCCTGGCGGCCGTGGCGGCTCCGGGGGCCCTGGATGACCTGGGTCTGACGTCCGCGCTGCGCTCGGGGCTGGTGAAGCTGGCGGCGGCGCTGCCCACGCTCCAGCAGCCCGCGCTGGAGTACGCCCGGCAGCGGCTCCACGTGGACGCATCATCGTGGTTTCCAGAGCGGGAGGCCGTGCCTCATCTGGCGACGCTGCGCGACGCCATCTGGCAGGATCGCCGCGTGTCCCTGACGTACCGGGACTTCGACGGCAAGACGAGCCGCAAGGTGGTGGCCCCCTACGCGCTCGTCATCAAGGCGGACCGCTGGTACCTGGTCGCGAGCACGGGAGAGCCAGCGCCGCGCGTGTACCGGGGCGCTCGGGTGGAGGGTGCCCGCATGCGCGAGGAGACGTTCACCCGGCCCGAGCGCTTCGACCTGCCCGCCTTCTGGAAGGACTGGTGGGCGCCCGGCGCCGCGCAGCCCGCCCGGGACGCCCGCG
>JAFAAN010000161.1 GCA_023426545.1 Pseudomonadota bacterium | reverse complement strand
GAATCGGCAGGCCGCACTCGAAGTCCATCGCCCCCATGCGCTCCTGCGCGCCGGGCACCATCGCCACCTGCACCGGCTTGGGCGCGTTCTCCTCCTTCATCAGCTTGGGAGAGATGGAACGGAACACCCGCCACTCCATCACCAAATCGCGCGAGCCCTGACCGGAGCCCGCGTAGAAGGAGTTCTCCCCCTGGGGAGCATCGAAGCGATCCGCCCAGTCCTCGACACTGAGGATGGGGTCGGACGCAGCCTGCCCCTGGTCCAGAAGGCGCCGTTCTGCCCGCTCTTGTGGGCTCTGACCCAGTCCGACGACGCGACTGGTCCCCCAGTCAAGCTCCCGGCCCGGCGGACCCAGTGCGGTGCTGGTGCTCTTCGTGATGCGGATGATCCACAGCTTGCTCCGCGTGGGCGTCTCTCGCTTCCCCATCACCATGTAGCGGTGCCAGAAGCTCGAAATCTTCGAGCCCCCGAACTCCTGGCGCCAGTCCGTCTCCAGCACCATGCTTCCCCGGTCCTCACGGAAGGGCAGGTTGTTCTCCTTGAAGAACTGACGGACCTCCGGCCACATCTCCTCCAGTGGCCGCTCGTAGATGGCCTCTCCATCCGGGATGAAGAGGTCACTGAAGGTGCTCCCCTGACGAGCAGCGCAGCCCGCCAGGAAGCACATCGACACCGCGTATATCATCCAGCGCATCGGCCCCTCCTGGGATGAAACCCTGGCGAGGGAACGGCGCGCGGCGCGATGCCATATCGGTGAAGCCGAAGCGCTCAGCCGTACAGCGCGCGGGACAGCGCCTGGAACGCGCGCCCACTCTCTTCAGCGAGCGCATGGCGGCCCTCGCGGACCACTTCGCGCCCCCCTACCACGACCTCGCGCACCGCCGCCTTCTCCGCGCCGAAGACGATGGAGGACACAAGCGACGCGGGCAGGGCCCCCACGAGCGACGGATGGTTCAGGTCCACGGTGAAGAAGTCAGCAGGCGCTCCGGCCTCCAGGGTGCCGCTGGCCAGTCCCAGGCTGCGCGCGCCGTCCACCGTGGCCATGCGCAGCAGCCGCGCGGCCAGTCCAGCCATCGCGCCGCCGCCCGGGTCCAGCACGGCGCGCCGCAGGCGGGCCAGCCGCAAGTGGCCCTCCAGTTGCCGCGCCTCGTCCAGCAGGTCCACCGCGGCCTGGCTGTCCGACCCCAGGCTGATGCGAGCGCCCGCCTTCAGCAATGCATCCGCGGGGACAATGCCGTCCCCCAGGTTCCGCTCGGTGGAAGGGCACGCGCACACCGTGGTCGAGGACTCGCCCAGCAGCGCCACCTCCGCGTCCGTCAGGTGCACCCCGTGAACCGCCGTGAAGCCCGGCCCCAGAAGGCCCAGGTCCGCCAACAGCTCCACCGGCCTCCGGCCGTGCTCCGCGAGGCTGGCCTCGATTTCCTTCGGCTGCTCGGCCACGTGCATGTGGACGGGCAGGTGCTTCACGGACGCCCCCGCCAGCGCGGACAGCCACTCCCGTGGCACCGCGCGCACACTGTGCGGCGCGAGCCCCACGCTGACCGCCGCGTCGCCCCGGACCTCGCGGGCCAGCGCCTCCACCGAGCCAAGGAAGGTCTCCACGTCCGGGTCGATGAAGCGGCGCTGGCGAGGGTTCTCCGCCACGCGGAAGCCCGCACGGGCGTAGCCCACGCGCAGCAGGCAGATGCGCAGGCCCGCGTCCCGAGCCGCGCGAATCACGGCGTGCGCCAACTCGTTGCGGTCCGCGTAGGCCGTCCCGTCCGGCTGGTGGTGGACGTAGTGGAACTCCCCCACGGTGGTGATGCCCGCCAGGGCCATCTCCACGAAGGCCTGCCGCGAGGCGACATAGAGTTCATCCGGGCTCAGTGACTCGGCGGCGCGGTACATCGCCTCGCGCCAGCTCCAGAAGTCATCCGCCTCGCGGCCGGACGCCACGTACTCCGTGCGTCCTCGGATGAGCCGCTGGAAGGCATGCGAGTGCCCGTTGACGAGCCCCGGCAGCAAGGCCCTGCCCGGCAGGGCAACGGTGCGTGCGTCCGCAGGCACCAAGGCCGGCTCCACGATGCGGCCCGCGGCGTCCACCGCGAGCGCGCGCCCTTCGAGGAACCGGCCTTCCGAGTAGAGGAGGTCAGGCTGATAGACGGTGACGTTGCTCACGCCGACAACTTATGCCAGCGCTCCGGAGCGCGCAGCAGCCGCCGTGTGCCCCGTGGAATCCCGGACGTCATTGCGACGCCAGCGCCGGGCTCGGGGCCTCCTCGGGGAACGCCGAGTTGTCTCCCGCGCCCGGACGACCGAGCCCCTTGTGTACCGCTGGCGCGGACGCGTTCACCGCGCCCACATAGAAGACGCCGTGGTAGCCGTCCCCATTCGTGCCGTCCCACGTGTGCAGGAAGAAGCGGTCGCCGTTGTCCCGCCCCTTCGCCTCACGCACGCCACAGTCCAGTTGCTCCTTCACACCCTTGCCGTCCACCGCGCAAATCCACGCCGAGCCGCTGTTGTACGCCATGTCCAGCGCCACCACGCTGCCCAGCGCCTCCTTCAGCAGCAGCCCCATCGGCCGGAAGGACTTGTCCC
>JAFAAN010000133.1 GCA_023426545.1 Pseudomonadota bacterium | reverse complement strand
TAGTCTGACTGCCCCCCGCTGACGCACTGGGGCCGCGGCTCCGCACGCGCCGCGGCCCTTTTATCTGGCGCCGGGGTCGCGCTGCCCCTGTACATCCTCGCCGCGAGGGGGGACTGGCCCCGCCCCGGGCGTCCCGTCCACGAGGTGTGCCACGAGCCCGCCGGGCCCCTCGCCGTAGGTGACGCGAACCTCATCGCCCTCATGAAACTCGCGCAGCCGGCCCACGGGCTTGCCCTTCATGTAGAGCAGCGTCGCGTCGTCCACACCGACATCGTGCTCCACCCCCGCTGCGTCGCGGACGAGAAGCTCGTTGTCTCCGACCCACGCCACGTGGCCCTCCAGCTGCTCCGTGGGCTCCGGCCGTCCTGAGCCACCCTGGCCCAGCGGCTCCGAAGGAAGCGTGACGGTACCGCCCCCCGAACCACTCAGTGCTCCCACTTCCGGGGGGCGCTCTCGCGAGGACATGAGCCCTCGCAGAATGTCTGAGCGGCCCTCTCGCTCACCGGCGGATGGCGCGCTCCGGTTTTCACTCCGCTGGCCACACCCGAGCCAGACCGCGAACAGCCCGGTTGCGACCAGCCTCCAGCCGCGCCTTGCCCTCATTGTCGCGTGCCCTCCGCGTGTGAAAGGTGGCTCCAGGCCGGCCCGCGTCCGGCGCCGCCTGTCTCCTCCTCAACATGCGAATGGCCCCAGCGGGCGAGAACCCACGGGACTTCCAGCAGCTCGCACCGAGAAGGGCCGGGCAAGCCGCAGAGGGCTCCGTTGTGCCCCCGCCACACCACGGGCGCGAACGCCCCAGAAGGCGCGGCGCTCCGGGGGGCGGGCTCACGAATCGTCCGCTGCCTGAGCGGCGAGGGCGCTACCGGGCCGTTACGACGCAGCGCTGGCCCGGGAGACACGACGCGGTAGCGCCGTGGTCCACAGTGCCGCTGGAACAGGCTCCAGATTCCTCAAGGCCTCAGGAAGCCCGAAGCAAGACGACGGTCCACAGGAAATCCGTCTGATGCCCTCAGCGCCTGCCGCGCACCGTGCAGGAGGTTTTGATGTAATCCACATCGTCGTAATAGGCGCATGTGAAGTCGACATCGCGCGTGGCGGTCTCGGTGCAGTCCTGGCGCCCCGTCTGGGCAGTGAGGTCTGTGTCCAGATGCACGCAGTCGCAGCTCTTGCAGCTCTCCTTCTTATTCAGACACAAAAAACTCGTCTCAGCGGTGACGATGGTCGCGCAGTATTGAGTGGCGCGCTTGCAGCTGGTGTCGCCACACTCAATGGTCTCAGGGAACGCGTTGGTATCCCCGTCGCCATCGTCCCCCTTCGAGTCACCACAGCCCACCACCAGCATTGAGAGAAGCACCAGGTACCGCGCCGTCGCCGTCATGTCGTCCTCCCGTGGAGTCCAGGAGGGGACATGAACGCCCCCTCCTGACGGGACGAGACAGGCTGGGCGACGCCGTTGCATGAAATCGACCGCGCCCCTCCCGGCTGCTTCTACTGCGCGGACTCGATGTCGAAGATGAGCGTCACCTTCGACAAGGCACCAGAAAACCCCAAGCAGGACGCGCTGTTACCCGCTGGTGCCTCGGCTTTCCTCGGAGACGTCATCCCGCCCCATCCCATGCTGTTCCCCGGTGTGCCCCCTCGAACCATGATGGAGGGGCACACTGGGGGCACATGGGGACCCGGCTCGGACTCGCGGGGCCACCAGCGCCGTTCAGGCTTCGTCGTCCGGCAGGAGTGTCCGGAGAAGCTCGTCGTCGGGGCCAAGTGGACGCCATCCAGCGGGCGGGGGATTGGCGAAGAGAGCATCACTAGCGCGGTCAACGCGCTCCTGGTGTGTTTCCGGGGTGTAGGCGAACCACTGGCCGAGAGCTATCGCAACTTCCGTTCGCGCCTCTCCTTCCAGCGCGACAGGCCAGCCACTGGGAAGACGTTCGTACAGCTCCCGCACGAGTTGCCCACGCACCAATCGAGTGAGCCTCTTGTTGCGTTCAGCCTCGGCGACCAGCCCCTTGAAAACCTGAACACCCGCAACATCATCCGGGCCAAGCTCCTCTGCAAGTGCGACGAGGGATGCGGTGGGACGGTCCTCGGCAAAGGCAGTGACCGAGTCGTAACCTCGCTCACTGACTCGCTCATACAGGCGGGCTATCCAATTCCCCTGCCACGAACGCCCATCGGTCATCGGCTCCTCCCTTGGGTGAACTTCATCGGGATGTCGTAGCTCCTCATGTTCTCCGCGACGATCCGCAGGATCGTATTCCGCGTCAACTTCTGGCCCTCCCTGCGTTCGGCTCGTTGAAGAGCATCCATGATCCTCCTGTTCCACTCGTCGGGCCACGTGCGCCCCAGCTTCCAGTTCCCTCCTCCGTGAATCGCCTCATGGTGGGCCCGCTCCAGTTGCACGCAGAACTGGTCGATGTCCATGTCGCCCTTGAAGCCGCGCCGCTCGAACCACTCCCGGTGCTCTTTCGGCAGGACGTGGTGCTTCGGTGCGCTGGACATGCCCGCGCCCGCTCTGCCCGTCACCTGCATGCCGCGCACTTCGGGGCTGTCCCCCAGCGCCTCGCGCACGCCTTCGGGCAAGTCCTGTTGCGCCTGGGCCATCAGCACCTGCCCGCCGTGAATGCGGACTGCGGCGCTCACGGCCGGGAGGGAGATAACGCCCGCCTGCACCAGCCTTCGCATCATCTCCACCCACTCCGCCGAGACGACGATTTGAGAGCCCGCCATGACGCCCCCTGAACTCACGACGAGGCCCACTCCGAGCGTCGCGGGAGCGGCTGGCGGTGGCCGGGGTAGTGACATCTTCAGCGTGGAAATCAGGACGAGCATCTCCATCACCTGCGCCGCCACCATGACCTTGCCGCCCAACTCCATGGCCGAGCGCGCGTCTCGCTGAATCGCGTCGAACTCCCGGGTCAGCTCCCCCATCAGCACGGGCATCTCAGTCGCCGCCGCCTCTACCCGCTCCGGCTCCCCCGATGCGAGGTCGGCCAGCGTGGGTGCCATCATGCCTTGAACTCGATGCAAGTCCGTGAACAGCGTCTCGACGCCGCACATGGGGCACTGTCGAAGCACGGCGTCA
>JAFAAN010000016.1 GCA_023426545.1 Pseudomonadota bacterium | reverse complement strand
GGTCAAGTCCCGAATCCTGTGTAGTTGGTTCGGAGGGGGTTCGGGGGAGGAAGGCTCCTTGGCGGCATCAAGCAGCGGAAGTGACAGGGGTTGATTTCAGCAGGGACATGTCGAGGTAGCGGCGGTCGTCCCAGACTCCCGTGACTTCCAGGGCGACAGCGGTGATGAGGCGCAGCGCACTGGCGCGGTCTGGGAATGCGCCGACGCCGCGGATGCGGCGCTTCACTTCGCCGTGGAGGCGCTCCACGCCGTTGGTGCTGCGCAGGCGCTTCCAGTGGGCTTTGGGGAAGGAGAAGAAGCACGTAGCGGCGGCGAAGCCCTCGCGCAGGCACTCCATGGCTTCGGGCAACTGGCGCCCCAGCCCCTCCTCAAGGGCCTCGAGTCGCGTCCTGGCGTCCTGGAGGCTGGGGGCCTCGAAGACGGCGGACGTCTCCTTTCCCAGCCGTCCACGCAGCCTCCAGGGGGCCTTGGAGAGCACGTTCCGGGTGAGGTGCACGGTGCAGCGCTGCAGCCGCGCCTCCGGCAGGGCCTGGCGGGCGGCGGCCGACAGGCCCGCGTGCCCGTCGGCGATGACGAGCCGCACGCCCCGCAGCCCGCGCTCCAGCAGTTGGCGCAGCAGCTCCAGCCAGGAGTCCGCTGACTCGCTGCCGCCCAAGGTGACGGCCAGCAAGTGGCGGTGCCCATCCTCGCCCACGCCATAGGCCACCAGGGCGGAGACATTCTGCACCGTGCGCGCCCACCTCGCGTCGAGGAAGGTGGCATCCAGGTACAGGTAGGGGAAGGCCTGGGTGAGGGGCTGGGTGCGCAAGCCCTCCACCTTCTCCTCCAGCGTCCGCGTCACCCGGCTCACCGTCGAGCGCGAGACGTCCTCGCCCATGAGGGCCCGCGTCACCTTGCCCATCTTCCTCGTGGAGACGCCCTGCACGTACGCGCTGGTAATCGCCTCGTCGAGCTCCCCGCTGCGACGCTTGTAGCGCCCCAGCACCTCCCCTGCGCTACCGCTGTGCCTCGTGCGTGGCACTGCCACGTCCACGGCCCCCGCCGTCGTCACCAACGTGCGCAGGTAACTGCCATTGCGCACGTCCGCCCGTCCTACCATCCGTTGCCACCGTCAAGCCCCCACCAACTGCCGTACCTCTTCCTCCAGCAGGGCCTCCAGCGTCATCCGAATGGCTCCGCGGAACAGCGCCCGCAGGTCGGCCTGCACCTCTTCGTGCGCGGGGGACTCAAACTCGCTAACGTCCACGTCGGGGAACTCCTCGGCCTCCTCGCCAAAGGAGGACCGTCTCGGTTGGTTTCACCGAGGAGCTTCCCTCTTTCCCGCTCGTCCCTCCTCGCCATCTACACACTTATAGGGACACGACCCGTTGCCCACCTCTACGGGGACTCCAGCCCCGACGCCAAAGCACGTTGCCACATGCTTGGCGCGAGGGCCCATAGGGGTTCGAAGCGGACCGTTGATGGAGCAGTCCTCCCGCCATTGCTTGCGCCCCCTTGGAGCTGACCTGAAGGCTGGCGAAGCACCCTTCAAGCCTCCAACGCAGACTTCTTCAGGGGTTGTTAGAGCGAGCGGAGCGCGATCTCCGTCAGCTCCGCGTCCGTCAGCACCAGGGGGTTGGCCTTCATGCTGCTGGCCACCTTCGCCTTCGCCACCAGCTCGGGCACCTGGGCCTCCGTCAGGCCATAGTGTCCCAGGCCCGGAATCCCGAGCGCGATGCGCAGCGAGTCCACCCAGGCGACGGCGTCCTCGGGCCGCGCATCCGCCCGGCCCGTCAGCCGCGCTGCGAGCTCCTGGAAGCGCGCCGTCGACGGATGCCCGGGCGCGCGGGCCTTCAGCGCGCGCAGGTTGAGGTCCAGCACCGCGGGCAGCAGCGCGGCGCACACGGCCCCGTGGGGCGCGTCGAACATGCCGCCCGCTGGAGCGGCGAAGCCGTGGACCGCGCCCAGGCCCGAGTTGGCCAGGCACAGGCCGCCGAAGAGGCTGGCCAGGGCCAGGTCCTCGCGTGCGGAGGCGTCCGCGCCGTCCAGCACCGCGCGCCGCAACGAGCGCGCCGAGCGGTGCATGCCCTCGCGGGCCAGCGCGTCCGTCAGCGGGTTGGCCCGCACGGAGAGGAAGGGCTCGATGAGCTGCGACAGCGCGTCCATTCCGCTGGACGCGAGCACGGCGGCGGGGGCTCCGGACAGCAGGTCCGGGTCCACCAGCGCCACGCGCGGCAGCATGTGGGGGCTGCGGAGGCTGGCCTTCGCCTTCGCGTCCTTCGAGCCGAGCACCGCGTTGCGCGTCACCTCGGAGCCCGTACCGGCCGTGGTGGGAATGGCCATGAAGGGCAGCGAGGGGCGGGTGAGCGGCTGGCCCCGGCCAATGACTTCCAGGTAGTCCAGCGGGTCGCCCCCGTTGGCGGCGAGCGCGGCCAGGGCCTTGCCGGCGTCCAGGGCGCTGCCGCCGCCCAGGGACACCACCGCGTCGCAGCCCCCCTCGGCCAGCCGGGCGGCGCCCTCGCGCGCCAGCTCCACCGTGGGCTCGCCGTCCACGGAGAAGAGGTGGACCGCCAGGCCCTGACGCTCCAGCGCTTCTTGCAGGGGGCGGGCGCGCGAGGTGTTCTTCCCGGTGACGAGCAGGACGCGGGTGCCCCCGAGGGCGCGCACGGCCTCCGGAGCCTCCGCGAGGCGTCCGGGACCGAAGAGGACGCGCGTGGCGGTGGCGAACTCGAACGAGGTGGGAGCGCTCACGGCGGTCACCATCCCGCGTCGTCGGGGAAGCGGTTGACGAACTTCCGGCTGGTGCGGGGCTCGGCCATCATCGGCGCCACGGTGTCGCGCCAGGTGAGGTAGTGCGCCGTCTCCTTGTGCGCGGCCGGCGCCTGCGGCGTGCGGTACGCCTCCACGAGCACGAAGCGGGTGGGGTCCTCCGCGTCCTGCATGACGTCGAAGCGAGCGACGCCGGGTTCCTTCACGCTTTCGCGTGCGTTGACCAGCGTGGCCTGCCGGAAGGCGTCCACGTGCTCGGGCTTCACGTGGACATGGACGTGGACGACGAGGAGGCTGTGAGACATGCCTGAAAGCTACTCCGGGCCGGGGCCGTGTGGGGACACGGCCGCCGGCCCGGGCGGGCAGGGCTGTCGGCTGCCCGTCAGTGGCTACGGGGCCTTGTAGACGGCCGTCGGGCTGATGACGTCTTCCAGCTTCCGGGCCATGGTCCACCCGTCGTGGTAGACGATACCCACGGGCGACACCGTGTCGTTCCGGTACAGGCCCACCTTCAGGTAGTTGAGCTGGCCCTTGAACTGGGTGGCGATGTAGCGCTTGGGCAGCACCAGCTTGCCATTCATGTACAGCTCCACGAAGCCCACCTTGGAGTCCGGCGACCACTTCACGTGGAAGATGAAGTCCAGCCACTTGCCGCGCACCAGCGGCGTGCGCCAGACGATGGTGCCCGGGTTGCCGCCGATGTTGAGGCGGATCTCCTCACCGTAGACGTAGAACTCCACCGGCGGCGAGCCGGAGTTGCCCTCGTGGTGCCACTGGGTGAAGAGCTGCCACGTCTTCACGCTGGGGAAGGAGGAGTCGAACATCGTGCTGAAGCGGTAGTAGTACTCGGAGCCCACGGGCTCGCGCGTCATGCGCACCAGCTCGTTGCGGTTGCCGCTGGAGTTGATGGGGTCGTCGCCCTTGCGCACCGTGGCCTTGAGGGCGTAGCGGCCCTGCCGCGTGGGCGAGGTCACCACCGCGAGACGGTCCGCGTTCACCATCTGCGTGTGGCTCCACTGGGAGCGGCTGTTGGTTTCGAAGTCACCCACCCACACCACGCTGGAGCCCGAGCCCGGCCGGGGCTCCTCGGTGGTCGGCGGCGGCTCCGTCGGCCCGGGCTCCGTCGTCGACGTGGACGAGCAGGCGCGCGCCTCGGCGATGCTGGCCCACTCGTTCAGGGTGTTGCTCTGGAATGTGACGCGGACGCGGCGCGTGGTGACAGCGGGGAAGCTGTATGTTTCCGCTGCCGTCGTCTTTCCGCTGCTCTTGCCCGAATAGACCTGTGTATAGGTATAGCCATCCGGTGAAACAGAGATGAAGAATGTATTGGAGCGGGTGTTTCCCTCGTGCCAGGCAACAGAGACACCGGAGACCTGCTTGAGGGAGCCCAGGTCGTAATCAATCCAGGAACCCCGGCCAAGCCGGCTCCAGCGGGTGCCCAGGTTGGAGTCCATGGTGTTGGCCGGGACGTTTCCGTCATGGCCGTTGGAAAGCACCGACTGGGCCGTCAGCGCGTTGCAGCCAGCGGTGGTCAGCGCCGCGGCGCTGACGTCATGGCTCTCGAGGCCATCGATTTCAATCGGGGAGACGTCTTGCTCCGAAGGGGCGTCTTCGGGCGCACCGCAGCCACCGCTGCTCACGCCGAGCAGCGTTCCAACCAGCAGGAGGGTTTTCTTCATGGGGACTCTCTGAGAACTAAAGACAGACGGGGGGTGAGTCCGCTCCGTGGGGGACGGGCGGGAGGGGGTGTTTGGCTTTTCGGGTCGGCTTTCTCCAAGGTCACGGCGGGGGCTGCCGTGTCGAGCCCACAACGAGCATCCGTCAAAAGTATTTCGTATTCAACAGCCGAAATCGTGCCTGCTTGCTCTCCAGGGAGCAGGCCGGGACGTACCTTGTTGCTGTTTCATCTGGCGTGGTTGGAATTGTTTGTCATTGCCAGATGCGGGGGCGTGAGACGCGCGCGGTGTGAGGCTTTCACTGCACTGCGCGCCTGGGGAGGCGATGCCGTCCGCTGGTGGAGAGCGAACAGTCCCACACCCCCTGCGGCCCGAGGCGCGCCGCCACGTACGGGCGCTACAACACCGCGGGTCGTACCGGCGGCGTGAAGGAGCGGCGCGCGCCCCACACCGCTTCACCCAGCAGGGAGGTGGTCGTGACTCCGTCCTTGGGCTCATGCGTGGCGTGTGGGGCCCGCATGCTGGGTGGTGTGCTGGCCTGTCCCAACGTCCCCTCGGGGGCGCTTCGGGACGCGCCGGTGCGCCGGTGGTCACCTGGGGTGTGCCATCCTCCGCTGGTGGGACGGGGCGCGCTCCGGACGCGGCTGTGGGCGCTGGCCGAGGACGTGCGGCGTGGCTCGGGACGCGCGGTGTGGTTGATGGGGGAGGCGGGGATGGGCAAGACGCGCCTCAAGGACGCCCTGGTCGACGCCATCGCCGCGGACGGCTTCGAGGTATGGGAGGGCAGTGCCCTGGCGCTCCCGGGCACGCCAGCGGGCATCTTCCGCGAGCTGCTCGACGCCACGCGGGCGCTGAGTCCTCCGGCGGGGACGGGCCGTGTGTCCAGCGCGGACGCGGAGCGAATCCACCGGTTCCTGGAAGGCCGTGAGCGGCAGGGCGTTCCGGCGAGCCTCGTCCATGAGCGCACGGCGCTGTTCGACTCGCTCTGCCATGCATGGATGCCACACCGGTGGCCCCGCCTGCTGGTGCTGGAGGACTGGCAGCATGGGGACCCGCTCAGCCATGCGCTGGTGGAGGAGCTGGTGTCGCGGCTGTCGCATACGCCGCTGTTCCTGCTGGCGCTCCAGCGTCCTGGCGGTACGGCGCCGGTGCCAGCCACGGCGGAGGTACTGACGGTGGGGCGGCTCGGGCCCGCCGAGTCCGCCGCGCTGCTGGAGGGGCGGTTGCGCGGGCGGGACTCGATGACGCTCGAAGCCCGGGAGGCGGTGCTGCGCGGCTGCGCGGGGCACCCCTTGCACCTCTTGCACGCGGTGACACTCCACGAGGAGCAGCCCGGACGGGCGGTGTCCCTCACGGGCGAGGCGGTGCTCGCGGAGCGCCAGGCGTTGCTCCCCAAGGCGCAGCGGGCGGTGCTCGCGGCGGCCACGGTGCTGAGGCCGCCATTCCCCCGGGCGGTGTTGGTGGCCCTGGCGGGCGGGTGGGGGCCGCTGGCGCTGCTGGAGGCGGGCGGTTGGCTGCGCTCCGTCGCGGGCGGGCGGTACACGTGGGCGGTGGAGCCCGTGCCTGGGGTTGACGAGGTGCCGGAGCCGGAGCTCCCCGCGGCGCATCGGCGGGCCGCCGAGGCCTACGAGGCCCTGGCCGGGCCAGAGCGCCACCGGGCGTGTATGAGGTGCTGAGGTTGGAGCGCGAGGGACGGCGCGACACCCTCGCCGCCGCGCCGCTGATATCGGTGTCCATGGATGCGCTGGCCGCGCTGGCGCATGCCGCGCTGGGCCGCTTCGAGGCGTCGCGCGCTCGCATCGTGCTGGCCCGTGAGCAGTCCCAATGGGTGCCCACGGAGGAGGGCCCCGCGAGGGCGGCCGTGGAGGTGTTGCTCCATCGCGCCATGGGCAGCGTGCAGCTCGGGCTGGGCTTCCCCGAGGCCGCCGCCACCGAGTACGCCCAGGTGCTGCGCTGGAGCGAGCGTGCAGGCGACACGTGGGAGCACTCCACGGCGTTGCTGAGCCTGGGGGATGCGTACTCGAAGGCGGGCGACCGGGAGCGCGCCGCGCACTTCTTCCAGCTCGCGCTGGAGCTCGACGCGCGGACGGGAGATCGCCGGGGCATGGCGTACACGCACCACGGGCTGGCGCTGCTCCACACGCGAGCGGGCGCGCCCGAGCTGGCGAAGGAGGACGCGCTGCGAGGGCTCCACCTGGCGTCGATACTGGAGGACCGGCGGCTCCGGTCGCTGCTGCGGTGTGTGCTGGGCCGGGCGCAGCTTCAGTTGGGGGAGCTGGAGGAGGCCGGCCGTCAGCTTCGGCTCGCCGCGAAGGATGCCACCGCCGCGGGAGCACGCCTGGAGCTGCTCCAGGCGGAGGCGTGTCTCCGGGTTCTGGAGGCGCGCCGGTGACGCCAGCGCTCCCGCTCAGGTCTTCCGGTTGAGCCAAGGCAGGCCATGGGAGAGGCATTCCTCGCTATCCGCGCGCGGTGAGGCATGGAATTGTCTCCATGTGATCGAGATCGACACCACCGAGGCATTCGAGCGGCACCTCGCGGCGGGCGTGGGGTTCGCCAACGTCATCATCCAGGGGCTGGACTTGCGGCGGTACACGCGGGAGCTGGCCTCCGCGGAGCTCGCGGGCGCCGTGTTCCTGGGCTGTGAGCTGGAGAAGGATGCGCTGAAGGCCACCGTGGAGCACGGGGCCATGGTGTTTCCGCCCATCTCCGGCGTGCCCTATCTGCCCTACCGAGGCGGCCTGTATACGCCGGAGGAGCTGTACGCGGGCTTCGATCCGGCGCGGCCGGAGACGTACGCGGACACGCCGGACGCGCGCATCTACGCACACTGGGTGGCGACCGGGCGGGGCAGTCCACCCACGCTGCTGGAGGCGCTGGCGCAACGCCTCCACGACCACTCCGTGACGGCGGCCATGGAGGCGCTGCTGTACCGCTCGGGCACCGTGCGCAAGGTGGTGGCCATCATGGGGGGCCACTCCATGAAGCGCGGCCAGCCGGATTACCTCGCGGTGGCCTCCCTGTCGCGAGCGCTCGCGCGGCGGGGCTTCTTCATGGTCAGCGGCGGCGGCCCTGGCGCCATGGAGGCCACCCACGTGGGGGCGTGGTTCGCGCGCCGCACGGAGTCGGAGCTGAACGATGGGCTCGCGATGCTCGCTCAGGCGCCCAGCTACACGGACCGGGAGTGGCTGTCGCGCGCCTTCGACGTGCGGCGCGCCTTCCCGCTGGGCGACGACGACCTGCCATACTGCGCCAGCCTGGGCATCCCCACGTGGCACTACGGGCATGAGCCGCCCAACCCCTTCGCCACGCACATCGCGAAGTACTTCGCCAACAGCGTGCGCGAGGACGGCCTGCTGACCATCGCGAAGGGCGGCATCATCTATTCGCCTGGCAGCGCGGGAACCATCCAGGAGGTGTTCCAGGACGCGTGCCAGAACCACTACAACTCGGTGGGCGTCATCAGCCCCATGATCTTCCTGGGCACCGAGTTCTGGACGCGCACCCGGCCCGTGTATCCGCTGCTGCACCAGCTCGCGCAGGGCTACGACTACGCGCGCTACCTCATGCTCACGGACTCGCAGGACGAGGTCATCCAGGCGCTGGAGGCGTATGACCGCGAGATGAATCCGCCTCGCTGAGCGGGCCTCGCGCACCAGAGCGTGGCCCGGAGGCGGTGAGGCCACCGCTTTCGGGCCCCGGGAATCACCGGGTCTCACGCCTTCCGGTAGGCAGGCGTGGAGGCGGGGGCCCGGTGAGCCGCCCGGAAGGGCATGCCAGGGGCGTTGTCGCTGTTCCGCGCGGCCGGGGCGGCGTATCCTCCGGCGTCTCGGGAGGGAGTGCTCGGATGCGGCCCCGGGCCGTCTTCTTCGACTTGGATGACACGCTGATCGACCGCGCGGGCGCGTTCACGCGCTACGTGGACTCGCTCATCTCGCGCTACCCGGTTGCGTTCCCCGAGGCTCGCCGCGCCGAGGCCGTGGCGTGGCTGCACGCGGCGGATGGGCGCGGCGGCGTGTCGCGGAGCGCGTTCTGCCAGCAGGTGACGGAGGCGTTCCCGGGCCTGGGGCTCACGCCCGACGCGCTGTGGGAGGACATGGCCTCGCATCTGCCCCGTTTCGTCCGCGAGGACGCGGGTGTCTGTGATTGGGTCGTCTCGGTGGCCCGGAGCAGGCCGGTCGCGGTGGTGTCCAACGGCTCGGCGCGGGTGCAGCGTGCCAAGCTGGCCCGCGCGGGGCTCGCGGACGTGCTGCCGGATGTCTTCCTCTCCGGCGAGGTGGGCGCGTCGAAGCCGGATGCCCGCATCTTCCAGGCCGCGCTGGCCCAGGTCGGGCGCCTGCCCGAAGAGGTGCTGCACGTGGGCGATGACGCCGAGCGCGACGTCGTGGGCGCCGCGCGGCTGGGGATGGCCACCTGCTGGGTGTCTCACGGCCGGCCGTGGCCGTCCGGGCTGCCGCCGCCGACCTTCACGGTGCCGTGCATCTCTTCTCGCATCGAAGACATCGCCGGAGTGCTCTCGCGATGGACATGAACGCGGTGGTCGGCACGCACGACCTGCTCTTCATCACCCTGGACACCCTGCGCTACGACGTGGCGGAGGCGCTTTGCTCCGAGGGCCGAACGCCGAACCTCACCGCGCTGCTGCCTGGGGGACGGTGGGAGCCGCGGCATTCCCCCGCCAGCTTCACCTACGCGGCGCACCACGCCTTCTTCGCGGGCTTCCTGCCCACGCCCGCCACACCCGGCCGTCACCCCCGCCTGTTCGCGATGCGCTTCGAGGGCAGTGAGACGACGGCACCGGGCACCTGCGTGCTGGACGCGCCGGACCTCGTCACCGGGCTCGCCGGCCGCGGCTATCACTCCGTCTGCATCGGCGGCGTGGGCTTCTTCAACAAGAAGAACCCGCTGGGCAACGTGTTGCCGGGCCTCTTCGCGGAGAGCCACTGGAGCCCCGAGCTGGGCGTGACGGACCCTCGCTCCACGGAGCATCAGGTGGCGCTGGCCGTTCAGCGACTGGAGGCGCTGCCCCGCGAGCAGCGCGTCTTCCTCTTCCTCAACGTGTCGGCGCTGCACCAGCCGAACCGCCACTACCTCCCCGGCGCCACGGAGGACTCGCGCGAGTCGCACGCCGCGGCGCTGGAGTACGTGGACTCGCAGCTCCCGCCGTTGTTCGCCGCCCTGCGGCGTCGGGGGCCCGCCTTCTGCATCGTCTGCTCGGACCACGGCACCGCCTACGGCGAGGACGGCTTCACCGGCCACCGCCTGGCTCACCCGGTGGTGTGGACGGTGCCCTACGCAGCATTCCCGCTACCTCGAGAAACCGCACCATGACGCGCCTGGAGCAGATGCTCGAAGGGTCGCCCTACGTGGCGTACCTCTACGGCTACCCACACAAGACGGCCTACCGGCCCTTCACGCCCGCGCTCTCGCTGGAGTCCGTCTGGGCGGAGGAGCGCCGCGACGCGCTGTTCCTCTACGTCCACGTGCCCTTCTGTGAGATGCGCTGTGGCTTCTGCAACCTCTTCACCGCCGCCGGGCCGAGGCAGGACGTGGTGGATGGGTACCTGGGGGCGCTGGCTCGCGAGACGCGGCGGGTGAAGGAGGCGCTGGGCACGGCGACGTTCGCCCGGGCCGCCATTGGCGGTGGCACGCCGACGCTGCTGGACGCGGCGGGGTTGAACACCGTGTTCGACCTGACCGAGGACGTCATGGGCGCGGACCTGAAGAACATCCCCATGTCCGTGGAGGTATCGCCGGAGACGGTGGACGCGCAGAAGCTCCAGGTGCTGCGTTCGCGCGGCACGGACCGGGTGAGCATGGGCATCCAGAGCTTCATCGAGGCGGAGGTGGCCGCGGTGAAGCGTCCGCAGAAGACGGCGCAGGTGGAGGCCGCGCTGGACCTCATCCGCTCCACGGGGTTCCCCACGCTGAACCTGGACCTCATCTACGGCATGGAGGGCCAGACGGAGGAGAGCTTCCTCTACTCGCTGCGCGCCGCGCTGCGCTTCGCGCCCGAGGAAATCTACCTCTATCCGCTCTATGTCCGGCCGCTGACCTTCCTGGGCAAGAAGGCGCGTGCCTGGGATGACCTGCGCCTGTCGCTCTACCGCGTGGGCCGCGACTTCCTCCTGTCACAGGGCTACTCACAGGTCTCCATGCGCATGTTCCGCGCGAGCCATGCTCCGGGCGCGGGCGGCCCGGTGTACCGCTGCCAGGAGGACGGCATGGTGGGACTGGGCTGCGGCGCGCGCTCGTACACGGGCGCGGTGCATTACTCGTCCGAGTACGCGGTGGGCTCGCGGGAAGTGCGCACCATCATCCAGTCCTACAGCGAGCGGACCGAGGCCTCCTTCGGTGAGGTGGGCTACGGCTTCCGCCTGGACGCCGAGGAGCGGCGCCGGCGCTTCATGCTGTTGTCCCTGCTGGCGGACGGCGTGGACCTGTCCGCCTACCGTCAGCGCTTCTGCACCGATGCGCTGGAGGACTTCCCCGAGCTCGCGGAGCTGGAGGCCCACGGGCTGGCGCGGCAGGATGGGGGCCTGGTGCGGCTCACGCCCGCGGGTGTGGAGCGCTCGGACTTGATTGGCCCCTGGCTGCACTCCGAGCAGGTGCAGGCGATGATGAAGGAGTACGCCTGGCGATGAAGCTCACCGTGCTCTATCGGGGGCCGCTGTCGAGCTGCAACTACGGCTGCGAGTACTGTCCCTTCGGCAAGTGGAAGCACACGGACGAGGAGCTGGCGAAGGACCGCGCGGACCTGGAGCGCTTCGTCGCGTGGGTGGAGGCGCGGACGCAGGACACGGTGTCCGTGTTCTTCACGCCCTGGGGCGAGGCGCTCATCTGGCCCTGGTATCAGCAGGCGCTGGCCCGGCTGTCACATCTGCCACACGTGGAGCGGCTGGCCGTCCAGACGAACCTGTCCTGCAAGCTGGACTGGGTGGCCCAGGCACGCGCGGACAAGTTGGGCATCTGGGCCACGTACCACCCGGAGTGGACGAAGCGGCACCGCTTCCTGGCCCAGTGCGCGAAGCTGACGGAGCTCGGCGTGCGTCACAGCGTGGGCGTCGTGGGCTTCCGGCGCTTCGCCGAGGAGGCCGAGGCCCTGCGCGCCGAGCTGCCTCCGGACACCTACCTGTGGATCAACGCGGTGAAGGACGGGCAGGAGGAGCCGTACACGGCGGAGGACCTCGCGCGCTTCACCCGGCTGGACCCGCTCTTCCCGGTGAACAACACGCGCCACCCGAGCTTCGGACGCGCGTGCCGGGGAGGGGAGTCCGTCATCTCCGTGGATGGAGAGGGCACGGCGCGGCGGTGTCACTTCATCGAGGAGCCCATCGGCAACATCTACGCGCCGGATTTCGACTCCGCGCTGAAGCCCCGCCCGTGCGCGAAGCAGACCTGTGGCTGCCACATCGGCTACGTCCACCTCGAGTACCTGGAGCTGGACCGCGTCTTCGGCTCGGGCATCCTGGAGCGCGTCCCGGACGGATTCTCGCGGAGCGCTTCGCGTATCTCCCACTCGTAGACGGTGAGCCCGTCCCGCCGCAGGTTGGGGAGCAGGTCTCCGAAGGCGTTGGCTTCCAGGACGCGGTGCCCGGTGAAGTACTCCTCGTACATGAGGTCGATGCCCACATGCAGGCAGTCATGCGCGCGGGCCACGGTGCGGCAGCTCTCCAGGGCGTCCGCGAGCTCGTTCGAGGGCACCTCCGCGTGGAAGTCCTCCAGGTCTCCGCGCCAGCCGCCCAGGTGCAGATTGGTGATGGGGCGCTGGCTCTGCCGCACCACGGTGAAGGCGGGCTCACCCCGGACCATCAACACCCGGCAATCGAAGTAGTCACCCCCCAGGCGGGCCTTGGGAATCGCGCGCTCGACCTGTGAGCCCTCGTTGAGCAGGAACGTCAGGAGGTCATCCACCTGCTCGGGCGTCTCGATGCGGCGCACCTTCAACGAGTTGTACCAGCCCGTCGGGGCCACCTCGATGGTGGTGGTCAGCGTGTCCGCCGAGCGGCCTCGCCGGAAGATGCCGAGGCACGACGCGGAGGAGCCACAGGACACCTTCACGAACACCTCGCGGCAGTCCTCCTCCCGCATTCGTTGCCGGAGCGAGTCCACGTTCTTGACGCCGTCCAGCGGCTCGGGGACGGGGACGCCCAGCGCGGCGTAGCGCCGGGAGGTGATGCGCTTGTCGAAGAGGTCCGCGATGGCGGAGGGCTGCTGGAGCACGCGCCAGCGAGGATGCTCCGCGAAGATGGCCTCCAGCTCCGAGAGGACTCGCAGGAAGCCCAGGTGGTGCTGCCGGGGGGCGAGAATGCGGCCGTAGTCCACGGGCAGGCGGTCCACCTCCTCCGGCGTCAGGACGGAGCAGCCCAGGCCCACTGCGTCCGGGTAGCCCCGCTTGAGCAGGGCCTTCTCCACCTCCCAGCTCTCACCGGTGGCATCGATGCGGACCAGCGCCTCGGAGTCCGGCAGGTCCGCCAGCAGGCCCGGTGTCGTCAGCAGCTCCCGCCACGGCACGACGTGGGCGGGGGGGAGCCCCTGCCGCACCAGGGCCTCCTGGAAGAGGGTGACGCGCCGGTTCTCCGCGTTGCCGATGAGGATGAACGGCGGCGCGCCCTTCATGCCGGACTACTCGCCCACCGCGGCGTAGCGGTAGTCCTCTTCGTATTCGCGCTGGTTGCCCACGTTGGCGTGAGGAATCGCCTTGGGTAGCAGCGCCTGGCCCTCGTCCGTCAGGGTGTTCTCGGTGACGTCGAGCTGCTTGAGGTGGGCGAAGGCCGCCGCGTGGTCGATCAACACCTGCGCGCCCTCATCCGACATGGTGCCCATGGACAGGTCCAGCTTCTCCAGCTGCGGCAGCACCTTCGCGGAGGGCAGTACCTTGCAGAGTTCGTCCACGAACTCGGCGTTGCGAAGGCCGAGCTGCTTCAGGTTCGGCAGGCCCTTGCCGTCGAGGATGGGCTGGATGTCCTCCACGCCGCCCTCCGCGCCGTAGTTCTCGCTGCCGAACCAGATCTCCAGCCGCTCCAGCTTCGGCCACTTCGCGTTGGCGATGGACTTGACGGCAGACAGCGGCAGGCCGCCCGTCTCCACCGTGAACTCGCGCAGCTCGGGCAGGTCGATGTCTCCCAGCTCCAGCGAAGCGCCGCGCAGCCGGAGCGTGCGCAGGTTGGGAAGCACCTTCAGCAGCCCCGAGATGTCCGACAGGTGCGTCCAGGAGATCTCCGTTTCGTCGGGGTACTCGAAGTCGCCGATGAAGAGGTTCTGGAGCGTCTTGGAGCCACCGGACTCCGTGAGCGCGCGGACGACCTCGCCGTACTCGTTCTCGCCATCGTAGTTCGCCATGCCGAGGGTGAGGCTGCGCAGGAAGCGGGCGGAGGGGAGGGCGAGCAACTGCCGCGCGGCCTCGGCGATATCGCGGCCGGAGTCGTAGTCCTTCTGAGCCAGGCGCGCGGAGCGGATGAAGCCCAGGTGCCACTGAACCGAGAGGTCCTCCGTCTTCACCGCGTCCGCCAGCTCGCCGAGCAGCAGCGACTGGTGCTTCTTGATGAGCGCGGTGGCCTTGCGCTTGAGGTCGCTGGCCTCGGTGCCGGAGGCCTGCGAGGCCGCGTGCTGGAGGGCGATGAGCTCGCCGCGCGGGTCGCCCTGGCTCTGGAGCCAGTCGCCGTAGACGAGGTACGCGTCCACGTTGTCCGGGTCCGCGAGGATGGCGGCTTCCAGCTCGGGGTTGGAGGCGGCCTCGGCGCCTTCGTCGCCACCGCCCTCGTCGTCCTCGCCCTTGCCTTCGATGACGTAGCCCTTCTTCTCCTTCTCGCGGACGAGCTTGTCGTACTCCTTCTGGGCCTCGGCGGGCGAGCCGAAGGTCTGCGTCTTCTCCTGGCCGTCGGTGCCGATGCGGCCCCAGCGCGTCGTGAAGCTGTTGCCGGAGAGGGTGATCTCCCAGAACTTGTTGGAGCTGCCTTCCTTGAACTCGTACCGCGGCATGGCCCGTCCTTCGTCCTTTGCGCCGAGCTGGGCGCGTGATGAGTTCGGACGCTAGAGAAGCCCTCGCGCAAGCTCAAGTGTCACGCCCATCCAGGCCGTCCATGGCTCGCTGGTGCCGGCCTCAAAGGAGGTCTCCGACTTTCTCGAATCCGGGACTTCGCGCCCGTCCCGGACGACTCGAAGGGACGGCGAGGGACCACCCAGGTCCAGCAGGTGCAACCCCACGCGTGGGGACGTATGAGGGAACACGCTCTCGACTTGACTGCCCGCGCCGAGCAGCACCACGTCCACACGCGCCCGCTTCGCGCCCAGCTCCGCCGAGTCCAGGACTGCCTCCAGCGAGGCGGCGGTGAGGACCTCCACCGTTCCGCGGGCCCGCCACTCGCGAAGGAGCAGCTCGCAGAGGCCCCGCTCCGCGTCCAGGGCCGCCGCGCCGTGGCCGGCGTGCAGGAAGACGATGCGGAAGAGGAGGTCTTCGCTGCCGAGCCAGAGCGAGAGCCGCCGCACGAGGCAGAGCAACAGGCCCAGCGCCACCACCACGCGCTGCCAGCGGACGCCAGCGTCCTTCACGCGCGCGTCCACCAGCCCAGGGGGCAGTACGAAGGTGATGATGCGCCGGCGCCGCACGGAGATGCTCTCGTCGCGGGTGTAGTAGAGCAGCTCGCCCTCCACGTAGCGCATGTCGAAGAGGTCCAGGTCCGGCGCGTCCTCCATGTAGACGAGCTCGGAGGTGACGAGGTTCTCCAGGCTGCCGACGTTGGAGACGGAGGAGAAGCCGCCCAGCGGGAAGGCCGCTTCGTCCTCCAGGGCCGTGGGCACAGGGGCGATGCTCACCGGGCGAGCGCGCAGCCTGGGCGGCAGGGCTCGCGACAGGGCCTCCGCGGCCTCCACCGCTTGCTCCAGGGCCATTCGCTGCGCCTTGCCCTGGAGGTGCTCCAGGTTCTCCAGCGTGAAGGACTCCGCGTCCCCCAGCAGCGCGTGCGCGCGCCGGGCCGCGCTGGCCAGTGCTTCGTAGCCTTCCGCGAGGCGCTCCAGGGCGTTGCCCGCTCCGGGCTCGCGCAGGACCGTGTAGCCGGCCTGGAGCAGCTCCGCGGGTGGGCGCTCCAGGACGCGCCGGGCCAGGCCGGGGCTCACCGGGTTCCCGGCCGTGAAGCCCATGCGCGCCAGCACCCGCGAGACGAGGAACGCGACGCCACGGGGCCGGAGCGCTTCAGGCAGCCGCGCCAGGGCCGCGGACACGGCCTCCAGGTGGGGCTCGGCGGCCAACCGCGCCAGGACATGGTCGTCATACGCGCGCACAGCGGCGTGCAGCCGGGGCAGCGTGTCCGCAACGGGCGCCGAGGGCGCGAGCGGGATGCCCGAGACGAGCCGCCCGATGTCCGGGACCAGGGCCGGCGGGGGCAGGGTGGGCGACTCCGCGAGCGTGGCGAGGAGCCAGGGCGCCGCCATGGCCAGCGTGTCGCTCGTGAGGCGCTCCTGTCGCGTCAGGCACAGGCCCGCGCACAGCCAGCGCTCCGTCTCCTGGGGACTTCCCGGCTCCATGCTCATCCGTGGCTCACGAGAGGCCCAGAAGCCGGGGCACCTTCTCCTCCAGCAGGTCGATCTCCTCGCGCGTCTCGCCCAGGTAGGCGAGCAGCTGGAGGTCCTGCCGCTCCACCGCGCCACCGTGGAAGATCCACGCCCGCGTGCGCAGCAGCCGGTAGAGCTTCACCAGCTTGCGGTCGCTGATGAACACGCCGTCCTCGCGCGTCAGCGTCTGCACCACGCGGCGGAACTCGCGAAGCAACTCGTCGCGGAAGAACAAGTCCCTGTCCTTCAGCTCGCGGCCGTCCGGGCCCACCTCGCGCCGCCCCATCATCAGCGTCAGGTAGCGGTGCGCCTTGAGCACGTCCTCCAGCGTGGCGTGTCCTTCCGCCCAGGGCTTCTGGTTCAGCTCCCGGTGCGTCTGCGACTCCAGGCCGGAGTCCAGCAGCTCCAGGAAGTAGCGGTCCTGCACGGGGCGGCACGCGGCTTTGAGGCAGAAGCGGTCCTTCAGCGCGCCCAGCTCCGCGTGCTCGGGCAGCTCGTTGGTGGCGGCGAAAAGCACCTTCAGCTGCACGGGTTGTGGCACGCCGTCCTGGTAGAACTTGCGCTCGTTGATGACGGTGAGCAGCGCGTTGAGGATGGCGGAGCTGGCCTTGAAGACCTCATCGAGGAAGACGAGCCGCGCGGTGGGCAGCTTGCCGCCCTCGCGCCGGATGTACCGCCCCTGGCGCAGCAGGTTGATGTCGATGGGCCCTAGCAC
This sequence comes from Pseudomonadota bacterium, assembly GCA_023426545.1. Taxonomy (GTDB): domain Bacteria; phylum Myxococcota; class Myxococcia; order Myxococcales; family Myxococcaceae; genus Myxococcus. The sequence goes on along the minus strand of JAFAAN010000016.1, from coordinate 120,120 downwards.
CTCCGACGGCTCGGTGAAGCGCGTCAGGAGGTATTCGAAGTAGTCCTCATTGGGGATGCGCAGCGCATCCCGGAACTTGAGCACGAGGTCCGACTTGGCCGTGCCCGGGGGGCCGACCAGCAGCAGCGGCTCCTGCGCCACCGCCGCCACCGTCATCAGATCCACCAGCGTCTGCTTGCCCACGAAGTGCCGGCCCAGCGCCAGCCGGAACCGGTTGAGGCGCTCGCGCAGGCCGTGGGCTTCGCGGGAGAGCGCGTCGAGCGTCAGCTCGGAGATGGCGGGAAGACTGCTCATGTGTGCTCCTCCAGCTCCCGGTGGATGCGCCGTCGCACCAGGAATTCGTCTTCGTCCAGCCAGCTCCGCGCGCGCTCGCCAGTGCTCTGCGCCACCTCCACGTGGCCCTGCACCAGCGCGTCCGCCAGCTCGATGACGGAGAGGCAGAAGTGGCTGTTGGTGTTGTAGCTGTCCGTCACGTTCGGCAGGCCTTCCGACAAGCGCGCCAGCCCCGGCAGCGCCAGCTCCACGGGCGCATGGGCCAGCGCGCTCGCGAGGCTCCGGGACAAGGCCAGCCGCTCCGTCAGCGTGCCCTTCACCGCGCCCAGCGCCTCGAAGGCCACGTCGAACACTCCGACGGCCTCGGCCGTGCGCCCCAGCATGGCCAGTCCCGCCGCCACGCCGAGCTGCGCCGCCAGCGGTGTCCGGGGCTGGTGGAGGAGCCCCTGCGTCGCGTCCACCAGCTCGGCGGCTTCTTGGGACAGGCCCACCCGGCGCAGGCCGCGCAGGCTCACGCCGAGGATGCCTCGCGCCCAGGCGGGCGACGTGGGGGGCAGGTCCGAGAATGCCTTGCGCAGCCGCGTCGCCAGCGCCGTCGCATGGTCCGCGCGGCCGAAGAGCGCCGCCAGGGTGAGCGCGTCGCCCAGGAGCACCGCCCTGGCTTCGGCGGGGAGCGTGTCCAGCAGCGCGACGAGCCCGTCCAACACCGGGATGGCGCGCGCGGGCGGCACACGGGGCAGCGTGTCCAGCAGGCCGCCGATGAGGCGCTGCCGCTCCAGGAGGGGCTGAGCCGTATCGGCGGCCCGGCTCGCGAGGGACTCCACCCGCGCCGCCACCTGCGCCGGGTCCTTCAGGTCGCGCAGGGCGGCGAACTCCTCGCCCCGTAGGTCCCTGTCGCCGCGTCCGAAGGCCCTCGTCGGGTCGAGCCGCTCGCTGGGCTCCAGCAGCGCCGATGCCTGACGCAGGCGGTCCACCTTGTATCGCTGGAAGGTGCTCAGCGCGTTCAGCTCGGCGGCGACGTCGGGCGGCAGCGGTGTCTCGGGAGGCTGGCCTTCCAGGGCATGCGCCACTCGCGCGCCATAGGCCCGCGCGAGGAAGCCGTGGATGACGTCCTGCGTGTCCACCGCCGCCGTCGCGGCGGACGCCAGCGCGCGGGCGCGGTCCGCCTGTCCCAGCCGCGCGAGCCCCACGGCGAAGACGAAGCGGACATAAGCCAGGGTGAGGCCGGGCTCCGCCTCGATGGAGGAGCGCCGCCGGGAGGTCGTCTCGAAGCGCTCCAGCAGGGACTCCAGCTGCGCCACCACCCGGGGCGCGTGCGCCACGTCGGCGCCACCTCGCAGGAAGCGCGGCACATCGCGCGAGAGCGACAGGCCCCGCTGGAGCGAGTCCAGCAGCCGGTCTCCCGCCCGCGCCAGCCCCAGCGCATCCCCACCCGCGAGCGTGTCGAGCGCTGTCCTCGCGAGCCAGAACGCGCGGACGTCCAGCTCCGCGTCATGCCGGTCCAGCCACCGCTGGAGCGATGCCATGTCACCGGGCGCACGCTCGTCGGGGGCCAGCGCCGCGCACACCAGGCTGCTGGCGACGCAGCGCACGTCATCCCCCGAGGGCGCGGGCAGGGACAGCCGCTCGGCGCTGGAGGTCCCATCCGCCTCCGCGCCGGCCCAGCGTCGCGCCAGCTCGGCGGCTGTGGCACCGGACGCGGACCACAGCGCGTGCGTCCAGCACAGGCCTGCTTCCCGCTTGCGTCCCAGCTGGCCGTTCAGCTCCGCCATGCGGACCCAGAGTTCCTGCCGTTGGGACGAATCCGCGGGCACCTCCAGGGCGAGGAACGACCTCTCCAGCGCTCCCAGCTCCTCCTCGGCCGCGCTCAACTGCGAAGGCGTGAGCGGCGCCATCCGCGTCCCTGGCTGCGAGGGCTGGGCGACACGGAACGCGACGATGGGCGGAGGGCTCGCGGGCGCCTCCGGCCGGGCTGGGGCGGCGCGATGGGCGCGGCGAGCGCCCCGGGGGCCCCGCTCGTCCTCATCGTCGGACGTCATGGCGCGCGCCGCCGCCTGCCACTCGCCCTCCGCGGCCTCGAAGGCGGCGAAGTCGAAGGTGGCGCGCCGGACCCAAGGCGCGAGCGCCTCGGCCCCGGTGTCCACCACGTAGTCCACCCATGCGTCGAGCGGGTGGAACGCAGACTCCGGCAACCGCTCCGCGCGGAACCCACCGCCGCCAGTGGGGTGCAGCCATGTCACCGTGTCGGGCTGGGGCAGGAGCAGTGCGCGGAGCCGGTCCCTTCGCACGGGGGGCTCCAGCAGCCCGTCACATGGAAGGAAGAGGTCCGGGAGCTGTGGCAGCGGCGCATAGGCCATGCCGGAGAGCCCCAGCTCCGGGGGCCGCTCACGGCCGGCGCGTGCTCGCAGCACGATGTACGGCGCCTCTGGTGGACCGGACACCGCGAAGCGAAGCTGCGCGAGCAGCGGCTCCGGCAGTGTGTGGACCAGGGACTCGACCTGGACGAGCGCGTCCTCCCGCAGCACCCAGAGGCTCGCCGGCTCTGTCCGCGCGGCGCGCGTGAGGCGCAGCGGCACCGTGAGCCGGTTCGGCATGGGCGCGGGGGCCCAGTCCTCCGCGGGCGCTGGGAGCCGCAGGTCCGTGTGCTGGTACAGGTCCGTCCACGGGCCATCCGGCGCGGTGAGCCATGGGCCTTCTCCCTGGATGAGCAGCAGGGTCCCCGGCGGCGCCTGCACCGTGCGGGCGAGCGGGTGCGTGAAGCCCACCTCCAGCCAGACGGAGTGCTGCCCGGGGACGGCGGGAGCGAAGGCGCGCAGGGGCCCCGTGGGGTCCAGCGCGTGGGTGAGGGTGAAGTAGGGCGGCGCCACCGCGCGCAAGAGGGCGCGCTGGCCCTCCTGGTGCGTGGACCGGGCCAGGCACACCTCCTGCCGATCACACCCCAGGCGCAGCATCTCGCCCGCCAGGGGCAGCAGGGCGTCGGCGCTGGGAGGCAGGAACAGCACCGGCCCGGTGGGCGCCCGCTCCAGCGGGACGCGGCGTGCCTTCACGAGCTCCGCCCAGCAGAGGACTTGCGTGGCGCCTTCCGCGCGGGGGCGCTCCGACTGGACGCCGAGGTGCGCGAGATGCGTGAGCGCATCCCTTCCGGGCATCACGCCGGGGATGACGTGGAGCGCGCCTTCCGGTGTCCGGTGGTAGCGCGCGGGGGAGGCCTGGACATCGGCGGGGACGAGGCCGGAGGTGAGCGCCAGCTGGAGCGCTTCCTCGCTGGTGAAGACGAGCATGGACATCAGGCCTTCTGGCCGGCCTTGCTGGAGGCTTCCTCGGCGGTGGAGGTGGGCTCGGCCGCCTGCCCCGACGGCGCCTCGCGCTGGACGATGACGCGGCCCAGCTCGGAGGCCTTCAGCGTGCCGCCCTGGATGAGCGAGTCCACGAGGCGGCGGTGCTCGTCCTCGTGCTCCATGGGGAGCGCGTCGGCGTCGCTCTCGTACTGGATGATGACGTCCTTGCGGCCCGTGGCCGGGTCCATCTGGAGTCTGAGGATGAGGCTAGCCAAGTGCGGGCTCCTTCCGGGGCACGGCGGGCGCGGGGAGCAGGTGGGTGAAGGCCTCGCGGTCCAGCACCTTGCGTTCGATGAGCAAGTCCCTCAGGGCCACGAGCAGTTCCTTCTCCCGCTGGAGGATATCGCGCGCCCGGGCGCGCTGGACGGACAGGACCTCCTGCATGGCGGCCTCCAGCGTGCCGCGCGTCGCATCGGACAGGGCATGCCGGTCCGCCTGCTGGCCCGGGGCCTCGTAGCGGCGCACGGGCACACCGTCGCCGCCCATGCCGAGGTCCTCCACCAGCTCGCGCGCAATCTCCGTGGCGCGCTCCAGGTCGTGCGCGCTGCCCAGCGAGAGGTCATCCAGCAGCAGCGCCTCCGCCTCCCGGCCTCCGAAGAGCATGCAGATGCTGTCCAGCAGCTGGCCCCGCGTGACGACGTAGCGGTGCGCGGGGTCCGCGTACTGCACATGGCCCAGCGAGCCCGCCAGGTCGCCGCGGATGCTGATGCGGTCGATGGCGGGTGCGTGCTCGCAGAAGATCGCGCACACGGCGTGCCCGGCCTCGTGCGTGGCGACCACGCGCTCCTCCTGGGGCGTGAGCTCGGGCCGGTCCAGGAACTCCGTGAGCGCGCGCTCCACGTCCACCGCTTCGGTGGGGCCCTGGCCGCCTTCGCGCAGCCGTCGCCGCGCGAGCGCGCGGCACAGCGCCTGGAGGTGGTCGCCGGAGAAGCGCGTGCCGGTGCCCTCCACGCGGTCGCCCGTGCGCCTCACCGCGTAGTCCATGGCCCGCTCCGTCATCGCCAGCCCGAGCTTCTGGTCGTAGATGGACAGGATGGCGCGCCGGTCCGTGCTGTTGGGGTAGGGGATGCAGAGCTGGAACTCGAAGCGGCCGGGGCGCAGTAGCGCGGGGTCCAGGGACTCCACGAAGTTGGTGGTGCCCACCACGAAGACCAGCTCCTCCTTGCGGAAGCCATCCATCTCCGTGAGGAGCTGGTTCACCATCGAGTGCTCCACCCCCGAGCCGGTGTACGTGCCGCGCGCCGAGGCGAAGGAGTCCAGCTCGTCGAACACGATGATGCTGGGCGCCGCCTGCCGGGCGCGGACGAAAATCTGGCGGAGGTTCTCCTCGCTCTCGCCCACCCAGCGGCTCTTCAGCTCCGGGCCGCTCACCACCTGGATCGCCGCGCCCAGCGCGGAGGCCATGGCCTTGGCGAAGAGCGTCTTGCCGGTGCCGGGAGGGCCCCAGAAAATCATGCCGCGCGGCAGCAGCGACTCCACGCGCTTGACGGCCTCGGGGTCGCTCAGCGTGTCCTTGTGCGCCAGGACGTCGAGAATCTCTTGCTGGAGCCGCTGCTTCACCTTCCCGTAGCCACCGATGTCCGCGTGCAGCTCCAGCTCCGGCACGCTGAGCGAGCCGGTGAGCGTGGCCGAGCGCAACTGCGCATAGGCGGGCTTCGGGTCGGCGGGGTAGTCCTCTCCGGTCATCGCGCCCAGCAGCCGCCGCAGCCGCACGGCGTTGACGCCGGAGACGTGCTTGTAGAGCGTATACGGCTGGAGTCCCTTGCCGAACTTGCGGCACTCGCGCTGGGTGATGAGGTAGCGCAGCCGGTCCCGCCCCACGCCGAGGATGCTCTCCTTGTGGGGGAAGAGGTTCTCGATGACGCGCGGCACGGCGAAGGACGGGTCCTTGAAGCCGACCCAGACCATCTCCGGGTTCTCGTAGAGGAGGGGGATGACCTCGCGCGCCTCGCTGGTGAGGCCGCCGTTGCTGGTGGTGAGCAGGTCCAGGTGGGGCAGCACGACGATGCGCTCGCGCACGGCGCCGCGCACCGCGTCCCGGAGCTGCGCGATGAGCGTGGCCATCATCGACGGCGTGGGCATGCCCGGGGGCAGCTCCTGGGCAGGGCGCCCATCCAGGTAGAGGAACTGCTTGCCATCCTTCTTCAGCCTGTCGCGCAGGCACTTGTAGAAGTAGGGCGTCAGCTCCTTGTCGGCCTCCACCATGACCGGCAGTCCGCGCAGCAGCGCCTCGCACACGCGGTTCAGCTCGGCGGGATAGGCCGCCTCGACGGCCGCGAAGGGGGACAGCTCGGAGGGAAGGGCCTCCTCGGGGATGCGCTGGCTCATACGCGCACCTTGATGGTCAGCGAGCCCGTCGCCGCGTCCTCATGGACTTCCTCGACGGTGCCGAGCTGCCCCGCGCGCACCTTGAGCGCCTCCGCGGTTACCTTGTTGGAGATGGCGTCCAGCTCACCCTTGAGGTCGCGCAGCCGCCCCTCCAGCTTCCGCGTCAACTGCTGCCGCAGCTCGTCGGTGGCCACGCCGGCCGCGTTCTCCAGCTTCGCGCGCGCCAGGTCCTGGGCGCGAAGCTGCGCCTGCTCCATTTCCTGGCGGCTCTCGACGCGCAGTGAGCCGCGCGCCTTCAACTCCACCTCCTGCTCGCCGCTGAGCGTGACGCTGACGTCGCCCGTGGTGACATCGATCGCGATGCGGACGCCGTCCGCCTCGGTCCTCTGGGCCACGTCGCCCTCCCGGGTAAAGCCCCGGGTCGCCAGATCCGCCGCCAGCAGTCCGGCCAGCTCCTCTCGCGACAGCAGGGGCAGCAGGTCCAGCCTGGAGCAGAGGCCGTCCTCGGCCTGGACCACGCGGTTGAGGGACTCGGAGACGGAGACTCGGTAGGCGCGGCTCATGGGGCGCTCCCGGTGGAAGGGGGTGGAACAGGGGCAGCGCCACTGGCGCTCGTGAGGGCGGTGGACAGCGCGCGGGCATGGTCCTCGGCGCGGCGGAAGCCCGCCTCACCGAAGGCGCTCCATTCGGACAGCAGGTGCTGGGCGCTCTCGTAGCCGTCGTCGAAGAAGCGCACCGCGCGGTGTTCCGCGTCCCAGCGCGACAGCCGTCCCAGGGCCCGGAAGAAGGCGGCGGCGGCGCGGGCGGCGTCGGCCCGTGACGACAGCGACGCGGACGCGGACAGGCCCTCTACCCAGCGCGACGCGGGCTGTGCCACGAGCGGGCGCGCCGCTGCGAGGAGGAAGCCCGCGAGGTCCCTCCGGCCCGCGGCGTCCACGGCGTCGAGGAACGCGGACAGCACCGCCTCCTGCGCGGTGCCCAGCGCCAGCGAGTCGGCGGGGGAGGCGAGGCCTGGCTTGGACTCCTCCAGCGCCCGCCACCGCCGGGCCAGCTCCAGCTGAAGGCCCTCCAGCAGCCACGCGCCGTCGGCCAGCAGCGGTGCGAAGGCCGCGGCGTCGAGCGCCGGAGGCGCCGGCCCGAACTGCTCCGGGAAGCCCAGCCAGCAGAGGGCGGCGCGGCGGAAGACGGGCTGCGCGCCCAGCGCCGGCGCGCAGGGCGTTCCGGCGACGAGCCGGCAGCAGAGGAACAGGAAGAGCTCGTCGGCGGGCGTGGGCGTCCCCTCCACGTCGAGCGGCACGGCGCCGTGGGTCACCAGCGGTTGTTCGAGCAGCCAGCGCAGGACCTGGAGGGTGAGCGGCGAGAAGTGCAGGGCGGGCGGCGGGTGCCGCTCCCAGAGGCGGCCGGACCGCGCCTGTCCGTCGCGGACATCCCGCAGCGTCCGCCACCCGCCGCACCGGGCGAGCGCGAGCACGCTGCCCTTGGCCAGCGTGTCCCGTAGGACGTGCAGCGCGCCGGGGCTGAAGCGCGGCGGCACCAGGTGCCGGCCGCGGAGCAGGTCCTCCACGGGGGCGTACTGGCCCAGGCCGGCGATGGCGCGGGCGAGCGTGAGCAGCTCGAACTCGGAGGGGGCGACGCGAGTCATGGCCGGAGCGCGTTGGCGAGCGCGGGCCACCCGTTGATGACGAGCCGTCCGCCCACGAAGTGCACCTCCGCCGTGTTGGGGGCGGTGAAGCACGGGGCTTCCGGCGCATAGCGGCCGGTGAGGAAGTGCATGACCTGGTTGCGCGAGCCAATCCACCGCCGCGACGTCTCGGGCTGGTCCTTCTCGAAGCGGCCGTCCACCAGCAGGTCCACCGTGGCCAGCAGCCGGTCCACGTCGGCTCGGCCCAGGGCCCTCAGCTCCGCGAGGGTGTAGCCGGTGAAGACCATGACGCTCAGCCCGGCGGCGCGGACGCGCTCGCACAGCGCCGCGGCGGGGCCGGGCTGCGAGAAGGGCTCGCCGCCCAGCAGCGTGAGCCCTTCGACGCCGGGCGTGCCCAGCACCTCCGTGGCGAGCGACTCCACCGTCTCCTCCGTGCCGCGCCCGGCCGCGAACATCTCCGGGTTGCAGCACCCCGGGCAGCGCAGGGGGCAGCCCTGCACCCACAGCGCGAAGCGCGTACCGGGCCCCTCCGCTTCCGTGCGGGGGACGCGCTGGGCAATTCGGAGCGTCGGGCTGGGGTGGGTGGAAGTGCCGTCTGCGGTGTCCATGAGAACCCGCCACAGCATGCCAGGAGCGGCGGGCCACGGGGAGCGCGCCGTCCCTGGGGCGCGCGCCGCCGCACGTGGGTTTCTTCCAGGGTAGGCATCGTTCATGACTTGCGCCTACATTCCTGGGAAGTGATGGCTGGCGAATCTTCCCGAGCCGCAAATTGTCAGCACCGCTTCATCCCTGAAGTAGAGTGTGGTTGCCATGACGCGGCCTGTGTCCGCCTACGCCCCTCGAAGCGAGCGCAAGCCGTTGTACGTGAAGGTGGTGACGCAGCCCGCGCTCCATGGGTGCTGGGCCGTCAACATCAGCGAGACCGGTATCGGCCTCATCGCCACCCCGCACTCGGCCTTGGAGGGGCCGCGCGAGGGGGAGGACGTGGAGCTGTCCTTCTCCCTCCCGGACTCGGGTGAGCACATCCGCGTGCGCGGCGTGGTGCGGTGGCGCCATGAGGCGTCCGGCGCGGTGGCGGCGCTGGGGGTGAGCTTCCGCGCCTTCGAGGACTCGGCCGGCGTGAAGCTGGCGCGCTACCTGGCCTCGTCCCACATCCAGGTGGTGGTGGCCTTCGCCACCGAGCAGGAGGCGCGCTCCGTGAGCGCCGCGCTGGAGGGCGTGGCCAAGCTCCACTTCGCCGCCGTTCCCGCCGAGGCGCACGCGCTGGTGACGCGCGGAGACGCGGCGTGCCTGGTGGTGTGCGGTCAGGACGAGGAGCAGGCGCTCGCGCTGGTGGAGTCGCTGGCCGCCCGGCGCGCGGACGCGGACCCGTCGGGCGGGGGCCCGCCCAGCGACCTCGCGTCGCGAATCGTCTACTGCGCGCCCGCCGCGCCGGAGCGGCTGGTGGCCCTCTTCAACGCCGGCCGCATCTTCCGCGCGCTCGGCCCGTCTCCCACGCGCGAGGCCCTGCACCATGCGGTGCTCCAGGCGGGCCGCGAGCACGGCGTGCGCACCGAGCAGTGGCGCATGGCGCTGGAGCTGGAGCGCAACCTGCTCCGGGAGCGCGCGCTGTCGCAGGTGCTGCCGCCCGCCCCCGGCGTCCGGGGCAGTGAAGAGGTGGGCTTCCGCAGCGCGGCCATGCAGCGGGTGATGGAGATGGTGCGGCTGGTGGCGCCCCACCGCGTGGCGGTGCTGCTCCAGGGTGAGACGGGCACGGGCAAGGAGGTGTTGGCGCGCATCCTCCACCGGCTCAGCGGCCGGGGGGACGTGCCGCTCGTCGTGCAGGACTGCGGCGCCCTGACGGAGACGCTGCTGGAGAGCGAGCTGTTCGGCCACGTGAAGGGCTCCTTCACGGGCGCGGTGGCGGACCACCCGGGGCTCTTCGTGCTCGCCAACGGCGGCACCATCTTCCTGGACGAAATCGAGAACACCACCCCCAACCTCCAGGCGAAGCTGCTGCGCGTGCTGGAGACGGGGGATGTGCGGCCCGTGGGCGGCACCCAGGTTCGTCACGTGGACGTGCGCGTGGTGGCCGCCAGCAACAAGGACCTGGGGGAGGAGGTGCGCGCCGGCCGCTTCCGCGCGGACCTCTTCTACCGCCTCAACAGCTTCACGGTGGACATCCCCCCGCTGAGGGACAGGCCGGAGGACGTGCCGGAGCTGGCGCTCTACTTCCTGGAGCTGTTCAACCGCACCCTCCGCCGCTCCGCCAGCGGCATCGCGCCGGACGCGGAGGACGCGCTGCGGGCCTACGCGTGGCCGGGCAACGTGCGCGAGCTGCGCAACGTCCTGGAGCGCTCGGTGCTGCTGTCCCGTCCGGGGGAGGTGGTGTCGCGGCGGCTGCTCCCTCCGGCGGTGGGGGCCATGCTGCCGCTGCGCAACGAGCCCAGCGGGGACGGCTCGCTGCGCGCGCGGCTGGAGCGCGTGGAGCGCGAGCTCATTCGCGAGGCGCTGGAGCGCCACGGCGGCGTGCTGCGGCGCGCGGCGGTGGCGCTGGGCATGGACCCCGTGACGCTGGGCCGGAGGGCCCGGCGCCACGGGCTGTGGAAGGCGGAAGGCTAGGCCCGCGCCTCAGTGGGCGCGAATCCACTGGAGCATGGGCTTCCAGACGCGCGCGCGCGCGTCATCCGCCAGGAAGAGGTCTGCGTGGCCGTAGTCCGCCGCGCGCTCGGGCGCCGGGCGCGTGCCCGCGATGTGGATGGTGACGTCGCGGCTGCCCAGCAGCGACACGCTGTGCTCGCCGTAGCGGCCCACGCCGCCCGCGGCGCCCACGTACAGCACCGGCACCTTCACCTCGTGCAGGCGGTCGTCATAGGGCACGTCGATGTCGCCGCACGCCCACGCCTCCGTCTCCACCACCTCGTTGATGCTCTGGTACGGCGCGGCCCGCTGGCCGAACTCGAACATGTAGCCTTCCTGGGTGAAGGAGAGCTGCTCCGGCAGGCCCAGCGTGTCCGGCGTGCTCCCCATCAGGTGATAGGCCGGGACGACGGGGTTCAGCGGCGCGAAGAGCACGCTCGTCGCGCCCGCCGCGACGACGGCCAGCTTCCGGTTGCTCGGGCGGCCCGTGCCCGGACCGAAGATGTCGTCCAGCACCAGCGGCGACGGCGCGTTCGGCACCAGCGCGGCGAGCTGGCCAATGGCCTGCAACATGACGCCGGGCGCCGGCCCCAGCAGCCCACCCTCCAACTGCCCTTCCTGGCGGGCTTCGCTCAGCGCCGCGTAGCGCTCACATGCCCACTGCCGCTGCTCCGCGTCCTGCGGCGAGAAGCGCACCGCCATGTCCACGGGGATGAACCCGTCCACGTTGCGCAGCACCTTCGGCAGGCGCGCTTCCTGGTTGAGGTACGCGTAGCCCACCACCGCGCCGCGGCTCCAGCCCAGCAGGTGCATGGAGCCCGCGAGGTTGCCACCCGCCAGCCGCATCAGCCGCGCGAAGCCCAGGCCCACGCCCACGTCCGACGCGTGTGTTTCCAGCGTCCAGCTGCGCATGAAGAGGAAGTTCCGGGTGTCCGCGGGGACTCCCGCCCACCGCAGGTCGATGCCCCACACGTCCACGCCCTCCTGGGCCAGGTACGCGGCGAGCGACTGCTCCGGCGGGACGAACGCCGAGCCGATGCTGGAGAGGAACGCGGCCTCGAAGCCCCAGCCGTCGCCATGCACCATGAACACCGCCCGCGCCGCGCGCGACGGCCTCCCCGGCCTGTCCTCCCTCACCACCCGGTGCACGGTGATGACGTCGTGCTCGCCGGACCCCACCCGCAGGCGGTAGCGGTAGTGGGCCACGTTGCCGAACAGCACCTCGCGCCCGTGGACTCCCGGAGTGCTGGAACCCAGGAGCGCGGCGCCGTCATCCGCGCCCGCATCGAGCAGCACCGCGCCCTGGAGGGCGGCCGCCCGTGAAACAGCCTGCCGAAGGTCGTCTGAAGGGGCCGCTTCCGCGGGGGCCGCCAACGACAGACATCCCAATGAGACACAGAGGAACAACACGGAACGCATACAGACCTCGGATCGGCTGAAGGGGGACGAGGGAGTCGAGTGACGGCCGGCCCATGGATTCCCTCAGACGTGTCGCCCCCCGAGCAGATTCCACGCCAATCACTAAACCCCTGTAACTCCTGGAGTGTCATCCAGGAGGGGACTTCATGGGTGACGGCCACTCTGGATCGAACCTCTGACATCCCCTGTCGGGTGGCTCACTTCCACGAGTGCTTCATGGGTGAAGCCCGCGCGTCACCGGTGCGGCGTCCTCTCCGTTCCGAGGAAACCGTCAGGGGATTGATTCAAAGGGAGTGGCGATGATTGCGTGCAAATGACCACAAGCACGCAGAACGAGCAAGAGCAGAATAGTACTTCAATGGCAGCGGACTGCCCGGGTCCGGACGACACCAGGTTTGGCGGGGCGGGGTGATGAACACACGCCCCATGGGGCTCTCGCTACCCTCCTGGGTGGGGCGCAGATGGGTGTCTGGCTCCAACGCGGGACGGCCCATGGTCGAGCAGCGATTCCAGCGCAATCTGGGCGTGGTGGACGAGGCGACGTTGGACACGCTGTCACGCACGCACGTGCTGGTGGCCGGCGTGGGCGGGGCGGGAGGTCAGTGCGCGGTGGACCTCGCGCGGCTGGGCTTCGGGGGCGTGACGCTGGCGGACTTCGATGTCTACGAGCGCCACAACATGAACCGCCAGGTGGGCTGCTTCGAGAGCACGCTGGGCCACGCCAAGGTGGAGGTGGTGGGGCGGATGTGCCGGGACATCCACCCGGGGATGCGGCTGCGGCAGGTGCTGGAGGGCATCACCGCCGCCAACGTCGAGGACGTGCTCGACGGCGGGCACGGCGGGGCCCCGGTGGACTACGTGGTGGAGGTCATCGACATCGCGGGCGCGCGCGAAAAGGAGGTGCTCCACCGCGCGTGCCGCCGGCGCGGCGTGCCGGTGATGACGGGGTTGATGCTGGGCTTCGGCGCGGCGCTGCACGTCTTCCAGCCGGACGCGCCGCTGTACGAGGACCTCTACATCCTCCCGGATGGCCGCATCGACCTGCCGGCCATCGTTCCCCACCTGGGCAGCTACATGCTCCGTGAGTACATGGACGCGTGCTACCAGGGCCACGGCCATGCGCCCACCTGCGTCGTGGGCGCCACGAGCGCCGCGGGGATGATGGCGACGGAGCTGGTGCGCGCGGTGATGCACGGGCCCCGGTCCATGGTGTCGTGGCCGGAGTACCTGTACGTGGACTTCTTCGACCACTGCTTCGTGCGGGGGCGCGCCGAGGAGCGGCCCGACCGCGTCCCGCTCACACCACGCCGCGCGCCCGGGCTTCCTCGATGACCTTCACGCCGTCCACCCCCAGGCTCTTGCCGAGGAAGGGCGCGACCAGGTCGGCGTGCTTGTGGACGCGATGGAAGGCCTCGTCGAAGGTCCGCGTCACCAGGTTGATGCCGGAGATGATGACGCGCTGGAGGTTGTACTGCAGGTCATTGCCCTCGACGATGGCGTGAATCTCCGTGAACAGGGGGCGCGCGTCCGCGTGGAAGTTGGACAGGTTGCGGCGCTGCTCGGAGTTCGGCACGGCTGATTTCGGCGAGAGGCTGGCGACGAGGACCAGCGGGTGCTGAAGCTGTGCGTGCGTGCCCTTCATCTGCTGGAAGACGGCGTGGATTTCCTCCTGGCTGGGCGGTGCTTCCCAGCGGAGGAAGAACACTCTGCCGATGACGGCGGTCTTGTAGACGGATGTTGTCATGATGTCCCCCTTCGTCAGGAACGAACGACGGTGCCTGACGGTCTGCGCGCCCATTGGCGCGCGTTGCAGCCGCGGAAGGAATCGGACCGCGGGGCGGACATCGCTCGCGGAACAATGCCCCGCGGGGCTGGGGGGGGTCCGGCCCCCGACGAATCGGGGGCCGGAGGAACTCACTCAGTTGCCGGTGAGCGTGAGCTGCTCGGCCGGCGCGGCGGCAACCTCCTCGGCGGAGAAGAGGATGGGCCGCCACTGCTTCTGCGAGAACAGCCGCGTCTGGTCCGCGTAGTGCGGAGAGGCCGGGTTGCTGGACTGGCTGTAGGTCAGCACGGCGCTGGCCTGCACTCCGGCGGGCGTGAACTCCATGGCCATGATGAAGCTGCTGCCGTTGTTGATGACGTAGCCGCCCTGGCTCAGGCCGGTGCGCGCGTTGATGACGTTGCGGCTGGCGCTGTTGTACTCGGCCTCGGGCGTGGTGGACTTGAGCGTGCCGAAGCTGACGATGTTGGCCGCGCCGTCGTAGTTGCCGCCGCCGTGGAGGGGGATGCGCTCACCCGACACGCGGGGGGTGAACTGCGCCTCGCCCAGCGGGAGGTCCAGGTCCAGCCCCGCGGCCGTCAGCATGCTCACGGCCCGAGCCAGGTTGGTCAGCACCGGGTCCGCGCCCTCGGTCGGCGCGGGGGCCAGCGTGTGGGGCGTGGCGATGGGGTCGGCCGGGTCGAAGGGGTGGGCGTACAGCGCCGGGCTCGATTGGAGCTGACCCATGGTGTACGAGCCCGTGAACTCACGCCAGATGATGGCGCCCACGCTGTCCCTGTCGAAGCGGCGGTCCCACTGGGCAAGCAGCGTGCAGGCCTGGCTGATGTCCACGGTGCCGTCCTGGTAGGGCACCGCCGTCTGGCCGGTGCAGCGGTCCACCACGTCGTCGAGGAGCAGCTCGGCCATGATTCCCCGGTTGTTGAGGATGGCGTCCTGCAGCTCCTCGCGGGTGAAGAGGCCGTCCGCGCCCGAGGCGCCGCCTTCGCGCTTCTCGGTGAGCATCACCGCGTTGAGGCGCGTGCGCGGCATCTGGGGCACGTTCTCCAGGCCGTGCATGGGCGAGAAGCCCGTGAGCGGCGCGGCCGGGTTGGTCAGCCAGTAGCTGTCGTTGGCGTTGAAGACGAAGTCGGTGCGGTCCATCTGGGGCACCTTGCTGAAGGGCACCAGGCCCGGGCTGCGGGCGCCTTCCTCGTCCTGCCACTCGTTCTCCTTGTTGCTGCCGTCGAGCAGCACCAGGCCCATCTGCTGCCACAGGAGCGTGGTGGCCGGGTCGGCGCCCTGCCGGGCGGCGTCCCAGGTGAGCTGCGCCACCCGCGTCAGGTTGGGCGTGGGCGCGGCATCCGCGTACCAGGTGTTGCCCGCGCGATCCGTGGCCATGGTGTTGACCCAGGGGATGCCCTGCTCGCGCGCGTAGACGGCCTTGAACTCATCGAGGCTGCGGGCCTGGTTCATGCCCAGGAACTGCGCCAGCAGGGTGTTGTTCTCCAGGTTGGCGTCCCGGTACGTGAGCACCGACTGCTCGGTCCACTCCGCGGTGTTGGGGATGGCGATGATGGGGCCGTAGTGGCTGAAGTACATGCGCCGGCTGAGGTCGACGAGCGAGCCGTCCTCCTGCCGCACCTGGATGCCGATGTCCTTCCAGGTCATGTCCCGCTCGGCGCCGTCGTACTGGTACGTGGTCGGCTTGCCCGGCACCAGCCGGAGCCCGTACAGCGTCATGCGCTGGCCGGACGAGAAGGTATGGGTCCAGGCCACGTCGTTGTTGAAGCCGATGAGCACCGCGGGCACGCCGAGCAGGCCCACGCCGTACACGTCCAGCTCGCCGGGGACGGTGAGGTGGCTCTCCCATAGCTTCAGCTCGCCCTCCCAGGGGAAGTGCGGGTTCGCCACCACCATGCCGTGGCCGGAGGCGGACCGGTCCCGGCCAATGGCCCAGCCGTTGCTGCCCACCTGGCTCAGGTCGGGCCGCTCGAGCTTGACGTGCTCGCGGTCGGGCACGCCGGCGGTGCCCGAGGTGTCGCCAGGAGGCGTCGCCACGGCGATGGCGTCGATGAGCTGGTAGCTGCTGCCCGTCAGCGACACGCTGAAGGCGTAGGCGAGCAGGTCCACGTCGGAGATGGGCTTCACCCACTCGGCGCCGGTGCAGGGTGCGGGGAGCTGCGCCTTGGGCGTCTCCTCCAGGTAGCGGTTGAAGCCCGCGGCGTAGCCCTTGAGCATGGCCTGGAGGCTGGCGGGCTGCTGGCCGATCTGCGCGACGGCGCGCTCGTGGAGGCCCAGCGCGCGGTAGGCGAAGTCACTGCCCACGCAGGTGTTGCCGCGCCCCGGGCCCAGGTAGCGGGCGCGCTCGCCGCGCACCTTGAGAATCTGATCCGCGAGGATGCAGATGTGGTCCTGGGCGAAGGCGAAGCCGTTGCCATACGCCACGCTGCCCAGATCCTTGCCGGTGATGTGCGGCACGCCGTGCGCGGTGCGGCGGATGGTGACTTCGTACGTGGGGGGAGGGGGCTCGAGCGTGTCGTCGTTCTTCTTGTCGTCTCCACAGGCGGACGTGAGCAGCAGGCTCATGCTCGCGGCGAGGGTGAACTGCCAGCGGGTGTTCCGAAGTTGCCGGAACACACCGCGCCGGAGGGGCGGAGCAATATTCGTGCGCATGACAGGGCGGGAGCGTAGGGAGGGGTTGATCACACCGTCAAAAGCTTTCTGGAACGCGATGATTCCTCACATCGCCGTGCACAACGCACTGAGCCAAGAACGTGCTTCCAGCGGTGCACGAGGGGTGTGGTAGGACAACGCGCATATGTCGACCGAGCTGCCTCGCGCGCGCCGTCCGCGCCGCCACTTCTCGATGATTCGCACGTTCGTGCTCGCCGACTTCGTGACGCTGGGCAACGGCTTCGCGGGGGCCGGTGCCATCCTGGCCGCCATGCAATACCTGGCTTCAGGGGAGGTGGTCTGGCTGTGGGTGGCGTTCGGGCTGATGCCGGTGGCGTTGATGATGGACGTCATGGACGGGCGCATCGCGCGCTGGCGCTTCAAGAAGTCGCCCCTGGGCGCGGACCTGGACTCGCTGGCGGACGTCATCTCCTTCGGCATGGCGCCAGCGGCGCTGGCCTTCGCGGTGGGCATGCGCGGCTCCCTGGACGTGGCGGCGCTGCTCTACTTCGTGGCGTGTGGCATCAGCCGGCTGGCGCGCTTCAACGTCACCTCCGGGGACATGTCGGACGAGACGGGGAAGGTGAAGTACTTCGAGGGGACGCCCATCCCCACCAGCGTGGCGCTGGTGATGGTGCTGGCCGCGGCCACGTGGGCGGGGCGCATCGGCCCGGACCTCTGGGGCGGGGTGTGGCGCCTGGGGCCGCTGTCGCTGCACCCGCTGGTGCTGATGTACGTGGCCAGCGGTAGCGCGATGATCAGCAAGACATTGCGCATCCCGAAAATCTGATACCGGACAGCGTCTACTCCCAGCACGCGGGCTTACCCGCGGGTGACTGGTTGCCCACCCTCGGGGGGCTGCCTAGCTTCGCTACCGTTAGTTCCGCCGCCCCCTTGTCGGGCGCGCGGCGGCCAAGGTCGAGGGTCGTGGGGAAGGAGTGGACCATGACGGGGCGGTGGGGCTGGCTTGCCCTCACGGTGGTGGGGTTGCTTGCCGGTTGTGCGGATCGCGAACGGTCGACACTCGCGGATGGGCGGCTGACGGCGACGCCCGGCGGCGTCGACTTCCAGAAGGTGGCCGTCTTCGATGCGCGCGAGTCGGAGATTGCGCTGCGCAACGTAGGCCGTGCCCGCATCGACGTGAGCGAGGCGTGGGTGGAGGGGCCGGAGGGTGCCTACCGCGCCGAGTTCACGCACGAGGGGCCACACAGCCTCCAGCCGGGGAGCGGGTGCTCGCTGCGCGTGCGCTTCGCGCCGCCCTCGGAGGGCGTACAGCCCGCGGTGCTGGTGGTGCGCTCGGACACGCGCATCGAGCCCCTCTTGCGCATTCCCCTGACGGGGCAGGGCGTGGACGCCTGGGCCCGGGTGTCGCCGCGGCGGCTGGACTTCGGCCGCATCGAGGCGGACGCCACGAAGACGCTGCCGCTGCTGCTGGAGAACCCCACGGAGCTGCCCGTGGAGGTGTCTCCGCGGCTGGTGGGCGCGGACCGGGACGAGTTCGGCGTGGAGCCAGTGTCGCTGGCGCCCGGTGAGCGCCGCGAGCTCATCGTGACGTTCAGCCCGGTGCGGGTGGGGCGCAAGCAGGTGGCGCTGGCGGTGTCGCCGTGCCGCGGCTGCGCGGACGTGACGGTGCAGGTGGCCGCCGAGGCGCTGGAGCGCGCGGTGGTGGCGGAGCCGGAGGTGCTGGACTTCGGCTCTGTGCCGGTGGACCGGCTCGCGGTGCGCGAGTCCCGCATCCGCAACATCAGCACCGAGCCCGTGGCGGTGACGCACCTGACGCTGGAAGGCCGCGATGCCTCCTTCACCCAGTTCAACGAGGGCTTCCCCCTCATCCTGCAGCCGGGCGAGGTGCGCGTCTTCACCCTCCGCTACAGCCCGGACCACCAGGGCGTGGCGCGGGACACCGCGCTGTATCACGTGGAGAGCCGCCGCCACCCGACGACCCCCGTGGCGCTGCGCGGCCACGGCGGCGCGCCCGAGCTGTGCGTGTCCCCGTTGTTCTACGACTTCGGCACGCAGCCGCTGGGCGCGAAGGTGCGTGTCATCGTCAACGTGAAGAACTGCGGCGCGTCCAACGAGGGCGGGCTCACCCTCAACACGCTGGAGTGGCTGCCGCCGCAGGGTGGGGCGGCCCAGTTCAACCACACGCCGTTGGCGCTGCCGGTGACGCTGCCGCCGGGCGGCGAGGTCAACCTCGAGGTCTTCTACGAGCCCACGGAGCTGCGCGCGGCCGAGGGCGCGCTGGTGATGACCACCAACGCCTTCTCCGCGGCCACGGTGCAGATGGACTTCCGCGGCAACACGCAGGCGCACGCGCCCTGCGAGCTCACGCTCACGCCGCAGGCGCTGGACTTCGGCACCATTCCGCCCGGGCAGGGCGCGGTGCTGGGCCTCAAGCTGGAGAACCGCGGCTCGGACCTGTGCCCGGTGAAGAACATCCGCCTGCGGGATGACGGCGGGGGCGTCTTCACGCTGCCAGGCGGCGACCTCTATGGCGGCATCATGTACCCGGGGGACTGGTTCAGCTTCCAGGTGGCCTTCATGGCGCCCGTGGCGGGGGGGCACTTCACCGGCACCGTCCAGATCGAGCAGATGCAGCCGGCCAACCCCGTGCTCTTGGTACCGCTGGTGGCGAATACGCAGGCGGTGTGCCTGGTGGCGTCGCGCCGCTACCTGGACTGGGGCGTGGCGCGGCCGGACTGCCCCGCCGACCCCATGGAGGTGAACTTCCTCAACGCGTGCGCCGCGCCGGTGACGGTGAGTGACGTGTGGATTGGGCCGGGGACCACGGACTCGGAGTTCGGGCTCACGTCGGTGCCGGCCTCCCTCCCTTTCGTACTGCCGCCCAACGAGGCCTTCACGGTGGGCGTGGAGTACTTCGGCAGGGTGGCGGGCATGAACCTGTCGCCGCTGTACGTGGGCTCCAGCGACCTGCCGGCGCCGCTGATGATTCCATTGGTGGGTGAGTCGTCGACCCGCGTGGAGAAGACGGACGACTTCGTGCAGCAGGACGTCAGCAAGGTGGACGTCCTCCTGGTGGTGGACAACACCGCCTCCATGGCGGTGGAGCATCCCCGCCTGGTGGAGGCCATTCCGACCTTCGTGCAGACGGCGCTGGACCGGGGCGTGAGCCTGCACGTGGCGGTAACGACCACGGGCATCCACCCGGTGCCGCGGCCGGACCCGGCCAGTGCGTGCCCGGGAGGCGCGGACGGAGGCGAGGCGGGCCGCTTCTTCCCGGTGGACAACTCCATGCCGCGCATCCTCACCAGCGCGACGCCGAACCTGGCCCAGCAGCTCCAGCGGAACGTGCAGGTGGGCCGGTGCGCGGAGGTGGAGCAGGGCTTCGAGGCGATGCGCCGCGCGCTGTCCCGCCCGCTGGTGAACAGCGCGGACGACCCGCGCACGCCGCAGCCCGGCGACGGAAACGCCGGCTTCCTGCGGGAGGAGGCCGCGCTGGTGGTGCTCTTCGTCAGCGACGAGGACGACCACTCGCCGGACGCGGTGGACACCTACGTGGCGTGGGCCCAGCAGCTCAAGGGGCAGAACCAGCCCCAGCGTGCGACGTTCTACGCCATCGCCGCGCCCGCGGGCGGATGCCCCACCGCTGGCGGCGCCGGCACGCGCTACGCGGAGGCCACGGCTCGCACGGGAGGCGAGGTGGTGAGCGCCTGCGAGGAGGACTACCGGCCGCTGCTCCAACAGGTGGGCGACAAGGCCTTCTCCGCGCAGGAGCGCTTCCCGCTGAGCGACCTGCCCGAGCCGGGCAGCGTCACGGTGACGGTGAACGGCACGCCGGCCCCCGCTGGCTGGACCTACGACGCCGTCACCAACAGCGTGGTGTTCGACGTGGTGCCGCCCGCGGGGACGCGCATCTCCATCCACTACCGGCGCTCCTGCGAGGCGATGTAGCGCAGGCGAAGGGCCGGCCATCCGGCCCTCGACGGTGCTGTCAGTCCCCGGTGCTACAGGTCTGCTTCCGCCTGTGCGGATGACCAGAAAATTGGAGGTCACCTCGCGGTGTGTACCCTGAGGTCGTACCTGCAGCCGCCGAGGAGGCACCCGGTGAACTCCCAAGACTTCGACACGACGATGACGAGCGCCGCCCGCCCCGCTCCCAGGGCCCCGGGATTGCGCGTCATTCGGGGAGAGGGACAGCGGAGGCAGGAGCCGCTCGCCTCGCGGGACGCCGTGGCCCGGGTGCTGATGGAAGCGGGGGCGGACCTGCTGCTGCGGCGGATCAGCCCGGCGCGGGCCGGGGAAATCGAGCGGCAGGTGGACCGGGTCCTGGACCTGTTCGACCGGGTGGACAAGGCTCCGGTGCTGATGCCGGTGCTGAAGCGGCACCTGGACGACCTGGAGGCGCTGATGCGGGAGACCCGCGAGGTGCGGGCCGCCCGGAGATAGCCACAAAGGCGGCCTCCGGGGCGCTTGGGGGTTTGACCCTCCTCCCCGGTGGGCTTACGCTCGGGGCCTTCCCGCGCTCGGAACTCGGGGCCACTTGAGGGTGGTTGTCCAGGGGCGGGTCAGGTCGCCGTGTCCATCGAAACCTATGGCAGGTATCAGCTCCTGAAGCGTCTCGCCACGGGCGGGATGGCGCAGATCTACCTTGCGCGGCCTCAGGGCGCGGAGCCCGACAAGCGGGTGGTGGTCAAGCGGATCCTCCCGCACCTCGCGGAGAACGACGACTTCGTCAAGATGTTCCTGGACGAGGCGCGCATCGCCGCCCGGCTCAACCACCCCAACGTGGTGCAGATTTTCGACCTGGGGGCCCAGGACGACTCCTTCTTCATCGCCATGGAGTACATCCACGGCGACGACCTGCGCCGGCTGTGGAAGCAGGCGGAGCTGATGGGGAAGCCGCTGCCGGTGCCGCTGGTGTGCCGCATCCTCATCGAGGCCTGCGCCGGCCTGGACTACGCGCACAAGCGGACGGACCCCGCGACGGGCCGGCCGCTGGGCATCGTGCACCGCGACATCTCCCCGCAGAACATCCTGGTGACGTTCGAGGGTGGGGTGAAGGTGGTGGACTTCGGCATCGCCAAGGCGGCGGACCAGGCCACCGTCACGCGCTCCGGGGTGCTGAAGGGGAAGTACTCGTACATGTCGCCGGAGCAGGCCGCCGGCGTGCGCGTGGACTGCCGCTCGGACATCTTCGCGCTGGGCATCGTGCTGTACGAACTGCTCACCGGCACGCGCCTGTTCAAGCGCCCCAACGACATCCAGACGCTGTCGGCGGTGTCCGAGTGCCGCGTCATCCCGCCGTCGCAGGTGACGGCGCGCGTCCCCGCGGACCTGGACGCCATCGTGCTCAAGGCGCTCGGGAAGGACACGTCGGAGCGCTACCAGGAGGCGGTGCAGCTCCAGCACGCCCTGGAGGACTGGCTGAGCGCGCGTCAGCTGTCCGCCTCGTCCGCGGACCTGTCCGCCTTCATGAAGTTCGTCTTCGCGGAGCGGCTGGCCGAGGAGGCCCGGGCGGGCGAGGTGTCAGGGGAGGACCTGGACCCGGGCGGCTCGCGGCAGGAGTCGCCGCCGCGAAGGACGGGGCTTCGGCCCGCGCTGCCGCCCCGGCCGCCTCCCCTGTCTCCGGAGGATGACGCGACCGCGGCGCTGCGCCCGCGTCCCGCCGCCAGGACGGGGCGCTTCGAGGTGGAGCCGGAGAAGCCGGCGCCGCGCCTCACGGGCCAGCGGCGCGTGGTGGACCCCGAGCGTCCCTCGCGCACCGGCATGGGCGTGCTGTCGCCGCCGCAGTCTCCGCCGGTGGAAGAGGACGCGCCCACCGTGGATGCCCGCGCGCCCGCGAGGGTGACGCTGACGGACGTGAAGCTGGGCGGCGCCGCCGCGGCGCCGACGGACCCTCGTGGCGCGCCCCGTCCGGGGATGGGCACGGGGCGCTTCGACCTGGGCGCGCCCGGGCGGCCGGTGGATGACGAAGACGCGCCCACCGTGGATGCCCGCGCTGGTTCGCGCTCGCACGTCCGGGGCGGGCACGTGGTGGAGGAGGACGCGCCCACCATCGCGATGCCGGAGCTGGCGCGGCCCTCGCGCGTGGTGATTCCGCTGGCGGAGGGCGAGCCGCTCGAGGAAGACGCGCCCACGTTGTCGCTGGGCATGGCGCGTGCCGCGAAGCGGCCCCCCGAGGCGGCGGCGGCGAGCAGCAAGGCCTGGCTGTACGTGGGCCTGGGCTTGCTCCTGATGGCCGTGGCGGTCGTGCTGTACGCGGCATGGACGCCGCGTGCGCCGGTGCCCGTGCCCCTGGCTCCGGAGCCGGCGGCGCCCGTGTCCGGTGAGGCCGTGGCGCCAGCGGTGACGCCGACCGAGTTGCCGCCCCCGCCGGTGGTTCCGCAGCCGCCCGTGGAGGCCACCCCCGCGCCGGTGCGGCTGCGCATCGAGACGCAGCCGGCGGACGCCGCGGTGCTCGTGGACGGCCAGCGTCAGGCGGGGAGCCCGGTGGTGCTGGACACGGCGGTGGGGAAGCAGGTCGCCGTGCGGGTGGAGGCCGAGCGCTACCAGGCGCAGACGCGCACGGTGACGGTGGGCGAGGACGCCGAGCAGGTGGCGCGCTTCGTGCTGGAGCCCGCGCCTCGTCCGGTGGCCGCGCCCGTGGTGGCGCGAGAGCGACCGGCCCGGCCCGAGCCGCGTCAGGAGGCGCGGCTGGCCCGGGTCCGCTTCGTCGTCCATCCCTGGGCGGAGGTGACGTGTGGTGGCAAGCGGCTCGGTGAGACGCCCTTCGAGGCCGTGGAGCTCCGCGTGGGCACCTACGACTGCCGGTTCGTCAACTCCGACCTCAAGAAGACGCTCAGCCGGCGTATCGAGGTGAAGCCCATCGACATCAATGTGGTGAGCGTGAAGTTCGAATAGCCATGCCTGGGATGCACTCGTGACGTTGGAAGCCGGCACTCACATTGGCAAGTACGTCGTCCGCCGCAAGCTCGCCGAGGGCGGCATGGCGGAGATCTACTTGTGTACTGCGCGCGGCGCGGAGGGCTTCGAGAAGGAAGTCGTCATCAAGCGCGTGCGGGCCTTCCTCGCGAGCGACCCGGAGTTCGTCGGGATGTTCATCGCGGAGGCGCGGCTGGCCTCGCGGCTCAATCACGCGAACGTCGTTCAAATCTTCGACTTCGACAAGCACGAGGACACGTACTACCTGGCCATGGAGTACGTGCGCGGCTGCTCGCTGTGGGAGCTGCGCAAGCGCGGCAAGGAGCTGATGGAGCCGGTTCCGCCCGTGCTGGTGGCGCACATCGGCGCGGAGGTCGCGCGGGGGCTGCACTACGCGCACCGCGTCCGTGTGAACGGGCAGCTGTTGGACCTGGTGCACCGGGACGTCACGCCGCACAACGTGCTGCTGTCGTTCGACGGCGCCGTGAAGCTGACGGACTTCGGCATCGCCAAGGCGGGCAACAAGCTCACGCAGCCCGGCGTGCTGAAGGGCAAGTTCGCGTACATGTCGCCCGAGCAGGCCCGGGGCGAGGCCGTGGACGCGCGCACGGACATCTTCGCGCTGGGCGTGGTGCTGTGGGAGATGCTCACGGGCGGCCGGCTGTTCGACGGCGACTCCGAGCTGGCGGTGCTGCGCGCGGTGCAGCAGAGCGTCATTCCGCCCCCGGCCCGGCTGAATCCCGACGTGCCCGCGGACCTGGATGCCGCGGTGGTGCGGGCCCTGGAGCGGGATCCGGCGCTGCGCTTCCAGACGGCGGCCGAGCTCGAGCGCGCCCTGGCCCAGTGCGTGCTGAAGCACGCCCAGTCCGTGGACGACACAGACCTGAGCGCCTTCATGCGGCGCCTGTTCCCCACCAACCTGACCCAGGCGATTCCGACGGTGCAGGAGCGAACGCACGTCGTCGAGGGCGAACAGGCGCCCGGCGCTGCGGCGGTGCAGGCTCCGCGAGAGCCCACCGCGGTGATGGCGGCGCCCGGCCGCAGCGGGATGGCGCTGCCGACGTCTCCTGACGAGGACGTCAACGCGCCGACCTTCGTGCTGCCGAGGCGGGGCGAGGACGTCGCGCTGGCTTCGACGCCGCTGCCGCCCATGGCCACGCCGATGATGCCGCTGCCCGCGGTCGCCTCGTCGCCCGTGCCCCAGAGCGGGCTGGCGCCGGGCGCGTCCGTGCCGGAGCGGTCCGCTCGCTCAGCCGCGCCCCTGGAGGCCGCGGCGCGCGCGGAGGGCGACTCCGTGGCCTCCTCGCCAGGACGCTCCGTCAGACCGGAAGAGGTGTCCGGGGTACGCGGGCCCTCGGCGCCGGAAGCTTCGAGTGGCCCGGAGTCCGAGTCCTCGCTGGCGGCGATGGGTGTCTCGGGGACGTTGGGCCGACCCGAAGGTGCGTCCGAGGTGGCGGCGCGCGCAGCGCCGGAGCGCTCGAACCCGCTGGCTGGGCCCGCCGGCTCGGTCGGTTCGATTTCTGCTTCGCCCCGAGACGGCAGTGCCCCAGGTGTCTCCGGCGAGCGCGCGGGGAGCGAGGGCGCGAGCGGTTCGGGCGCTCAACTGGCGAAGGCCCCCAGCCGCCCCGAGGGACTTCCCGCCGTGCCTGCCTCCGGTGTCCTCGGGCTGGCCAGTGCTTGGGACGACGAGGGTGACGACGAAGTCGACACCTCGTCGACGACGGAGCCCGAGCCGCAGCCCCGCGCCTTGCGGCCTTCCTCCGGAGGGCTGGGGGTGGTGGCGCCTGCCGCCAGCGCGCCCGGTCGTGATGTGTCGGCCCGTCGTCCATGGGGGCTGGGGCTGTCGGTGGCCGTGGGGCTCGCCGTCATCGGTGGCGCTGTCGCCTTGATGCGGCCGGGCTCCGAGCCGTCTCCTTCCACCGTGTCTCCGGCGTCCGCGTCGGGCGCGCCGGTGCAGGGGGCCGAGGCCACCGAGCCCTCCGCTCCGATGGCCCGGGAGGAGGGGGCTGGGACTGCGGCTCCCACCACCGCGCAGCAGGGCGCGGAGCCTCTGGCGAACGCGGAGGCGGCACCGGACACCCGAAGTGCCGGGCCCACGAGCCCCACGGGCTCCGACGCTGACGCCGAGGTGGACGGGCTGATGCGCGAAGCGGTGCTCACCGCGGCGGCTCCCAGGGGCGACGATGCGCCCTCCGCGGCCGAGGACGTCCAGGAGAAGGTGCGCGCCGCGCCGGCCAACGGCACCCTCCAGATTCAGGCCGCGCCCTACGCCACGGTGTTCATCAACGGCAAGCGCATGGGAGAGGTGACAGGGCGGGCCTCGTACCGTCTTCCCGCTGACGTCCACAAGCTCGTGTTCCAGCACCCTTCGGGCGAGCGGCGCTACGAAGTCACCGTCACGGCGGGTGGCACCGTGAGCCGCGAGTTCCGCGCGCCCAAGGGGCGCTGAGCGCCGCCGTCCGCCGCCCCTACCGGCCCCGCGAAGGGGTCCGGCTTCTGGGGCTGATCACTCCCGCTAAAGCTCGCGCAGGGACGCGCCGCCTGGGCCAACGCTCGCCCGGGTCCACGGCCACCCGCGCTCCAATCGTCCGGTCCTGAACGCCGCCGCGCTGCGCCGAGCGCCGCGCGTACCCGGTCATCGAAGACCCTCTCCGCACACCCCGTTCGCCGCCTGTCCAGAGGCGCGCGATTTCGTCCACGCACGCCCGCTTGCCTAGTGGTCTGCCTTGACACCCGGCGGTCGATTCTGGCACTCAGTGGCCCCCATTCGGTAGATTATATTCAATGGAATCAATGGACCTGCTGGCTCCCGAGGAGATTGCTCGGATCGAGCGCGAGAACGCGGGCGGCCTGCCCGCGAGCGCCATCCTGGAGATCTTCCGGCCTCGGGGCGTGCGGCTCTCGGAAGCGACGTTCCGGAAGTACGTGCAGGCGGGCCTGCTACCGAGGAGCCGGCGGGTGGGGCGGAAGGGGAAGCACCAGGGGAGCCGCGGGCTCTACCCGGTGGAAGCGGTGCGCCGCATCAATGTCATCAAGAAGATGATGGCGGAGGGGCACACCCTGGAGGACATCAAGCGGTCCTATGTCTTCCACAGCAACCACATCGACCAGTTGGAACGGGACCTTGCGGGAGTCCTGGACGGGTTCCAGGAGGAGCTGGGGGACCGCGCCTTTGGGGGGGAGCATCGGCGTACGCTCGAGGCACAGTTGGCAACCTTGCGGCAAAGAGCGCAGGATCTGGTCCGGGATGTCGCCCGGCTGGGTAGCGCAGTGACCGCGCGCGCAGACGAAACGATCCGTTCGCAATAGAATACCCGGGAACCGGGTAGACTGGCCTCACGTGGAGGGGACATGTCGGAAGTGAAGCAGCTACAGGAGGAGGGGGGAGACCAGGAATCGGACCAGGCGCAGGAGCGCCGCCGTTCCAAGACGATGTCGCGCAAGGAGATGGCGCGCGACCTGCGGAGGCGCCGTCTCACGGGGCAGGTGGACCCTGAAGAGGCCGAGCTGCTGAAGCAGATGGACGACACGCGGCCCCGGACCCGGGCGGACTGCGTCAACGGTCCCCGGCCGTGCAACTTCGTCTCCTGCAAGCACAACCTCTACCTGGACGTGAATCCGGAGACGGGGTCCATCAAGCTCAACTTCCCGGACAAGGAAATCTGGGAGCTGGAGCACACCTGCGCCCTGGACGTGGCGGAGAAGGGCGGCATCACGCTCGAGGAGGTGGGGGAGATCATGAACCTCACCCGCGAGCGCATCCGCCAGGTGGAGACGCGCGGGCTGATGAAGCTGCGCGAGGCCACCGAGGCCGAGCCTCCGATTTCGGCCCGTAAACCCTGATGCATCGGGTGGTTTCCACCCGCTAACGGAGGGCCGACGTGTTGCGTTGACACCCCTGGGGGTGGTTGCTAGGACCGCCGCTTCCCGCACACCGAGGCCTACACGTGCTGGCTCTCCTCAGCGTTTCCGATAAGCGAGGTCTGGTTCCCTTTGCCCAGGGGCTCGTCCGCCTGGGCTTCCGGTTGCTGTCCACCGGGGGCACGCTCGAGGCGCTCAAGGGCGCGGGAGTGCCCGTCACGCAGGTCGCCGAGCACACGCAGAGCCCCGAGATTCTGGGTGGCCGCGTGAAGACGCTCCACCCCCGCATCCACGGCGGCATCCTCGGTCGGCTGGAGCTGGAGGCGGACCGCGACGAGATGAAGGCGCACGGCATCGAGCCCATCTCCCTGGTCGCGGTGAACCTGTATCCCTTCCGGCAGACGGTGGCCTCGGGCGCGGCGGAGCCGGACGTCATCGAGCAGATCGACATTGGCGGGCCCGCGATGGTGCGCGCGGCCGCGAAGAACTTCCGGCACGTCTCGGTGGTGGTGGACCCGGAGGACTATCCGGCGGTGCTGGCGGAGCTGGAGCAGCAGTCGTCGGTGGGCGAGGACACGCGGCGCCGGCTGATGCGCAAGGCCTTCGCGCACACGGCGGCCTACGACGCGTCCATCTCCGCGTGGCTGTCCGCGCAAGCGGGGGAGCCGTTTCCGGGCGAGCTGTCGCTGACGTTCCAGAAGGCCCAGGACCTGCGCTACGGGGAGAACCCCCACCAGCGCGGCGCCTTCTATCGCGAGCACGCCGCGCCCTCGGAGCCCACGGTGGCGTTCTCCAAGGTGCTTCAGGGCAAGGAGCTGTCGTACAACAACATCCTGGACCTGGACGCGGCCCTGGGGCTGCTGCTGGAGTTCCCCGAGGCGCCCGCCGCGGTCATCATCAAGCACAACACGCCGTGCGGCGTGGCGGTGGAGGGCTCCCTGGAGAAGGCCTACCGCACGGCCCGCGCCGTGGACGAGGTCTCCGCCTTCGGCGGCATCGTGGCGCTCAACCGCGAGGTGGACGCGGCCACGGCCCAGGCCATGGTGGAGACGTTCCTGGAGGCGGTCATCGCGCCTTCGTATTCGCCGGAGGCGCTCCAGGTGCTCGCGGCGAAGAAGAGCCTGCGCTTGCTGGAGGCGGGGCCCGCGCTGGCGAGCCCGCAGGCCCGGCCGCGGGCCCAGCTGGATGCCCGCAGCGTGTCCGGGGGCATGGTCCTGATGGACAGGGATGCCGTGGAGCCGCCGCTGTCGTGGAAGGTGGTGTCCAGGCGGGCCCCCACGCCAGAGGAGGAGCGGGCCATGCGCTTCGCCTGGAAGGTGTGCAAGCACGTCAAGAGCAACGCGATTGTTTTTGCCTCCGGGGACCGGCTGCTGGCCCAGGGGGGCGGACAGACGAACCGGGTGGACTCGGTCCGCATCGCGATGCAGCGCGGTGGGGAGTCCCTCCGGGGGAGCGCGGTGGCCTCGGACGCCTTCTTCCCCTTCCGGGACGGGCTGGACGAGGCCGCCCGGGCCGGGGCGACCTGTGTCGTACAGCCCGGCGGTTCTGTTCGGGACGCGGAGTTGATTGCCGCCGCGGACGAACATGGGATGGCCATGGTGCTGATGGGAGTGCGACACTTCCGGCACTGAGCCATGCGCATCGTCTGTCAGAAATGCGCGGCCGCCTATGCGATCGATGACAAGCTCATCACCGCGAAGGGCGTTCGCGCGCAGTGTCCTCGTTGCCGGAACCTCCAACTGGTCCGGCGCGATCCCTCGGCCGCGCCTGCTCCGGCGTCACGGCCCGCGGCCCCTGTCACCCTGACGCCCGTGACGGGTGAGGCGCCCGGCGCGAATCCCGCGGACGACCTCTTTGGGGACTTCGGTGCGCCGCCCCCGGTTGCCGCGCCCGCCCGGCCCCCGGCCGGTGGCACGGCTGCGCGGGGCTCGGGGCAGCCCAGCGGTGCAGGCGCGCTGTCCCCGCCGTCCCTGGCGCCGCCCGTGGACCCCTTCGCGGACCTGGGCGCACCGACCCCGGGCACGGGCCGTCCGGCGGTGGAGGACCCGCTGCTCGACTTCCTGGGGCCGCCGCCGTCCGCGCCTCCGGGGACGGAGCAGGCGCCCGCCCGGCCCTCCCAGCCGGCCGCGGCGCCGAAGCCAGCGACCTCGGGCTGCCGCGTGTGCCAGAAGCCGCTGACGGACTCCTTCGACCAGGCGCTGGGCATCTGTGACGACTGCCGGCAGCCGGGACCCGCCCGGGTGCCGCCGGCCGCGCCCAGGCGTCCTGCCCCCTCGGCGGATGCGGGCCACGCGGACTTCCTCCCGCCGCTGACGGACCTGGGCGGTGGTGCCCCGTCCGCGCCCGCGTCGTTCGATTCGTCGTCGGAAACGACTCCCAGCGCCCCCTACCGGCCGGGCGCCCGCATTCCCATCAGCACGGACATCATCCCGGACATGGGGCCGGATCCGCGCGGCGGGGGCCGGGCCTCCGCCCCGCAGCTCGGGGCCGAGCCGCGCAGTGGCTCGCGGATGTCGCCGTCGAGGGTTGCTTCCGCGCAGAGCGCGGCCTCGGGGCGCTCGCGCGGCGGGAAGGGCGGCTGGTGGCGGGCCTCGTCGGGCTGGTTGTCGTGGGCGGCGGCGCGGGGGGGTACTTCCTGTACCAGGAGCACCAGGGAGAGGCGCGGCGCAACGCGGGGCCGCCGCCCGCGCCCGCCATACCGGACGCGGTGCAGGCGGTGCTGCCGCGTTGGAAGCTGAAGTTCCTGGAGATTCCGGGCACCAGCGCGGAGCGGCTCGCGGAGGGGCAGCAGCAGCTCGCCCGCGACGAGCGCTTCGCGTATTCGGAGGCGGAGGAGTCGTTCCAGCAGGCGCTGCTGCTCGACCCGACCAGTGACACCGCCATCGCCGGCTACGTGCAGGCGCTGGCGCTGGGGCGCGGCGCGCGCATCGACGAGGCGACGTTCCAGGAGGCGCGCGCGCTGCTCACCGCGGCGGAGTCGCGCTCGGGCCGCACGGCATCGTTGCTGCTCGCGCACGCGAACCTCCTCCTGGCCCGCTCGGGCCAGCCGGAGCAGGCGCGCCCGCTGGCCGAGGAGCTGCTGGCCCGCGCCGAGCTCCCGGACGCGAAGAAGGCCGAGGCGCACCTCGTGCTGGGCCGCACGTGGCTGTCGTCCTCGCGAGAGCTGGCGCGCAGCCACTTCGACTCCGCGCAGAAGCTGTCGCCGGACATCAAGCGCCTGCACTACTACCGCGCGCTCGCGCACGCGTCGGGCGGTGAGTACTCCGCTGCGCTGGACACCTTGCGCAAGCGCCTGGAGTCGCACCCGAAGGACTGGGACAGCCTGGCGCTCACCGCTCGCCTCTACCAGGAGGTCGGGGAGCCCGCGGAGGCGCGCAAGCTCTACGAGGCCCGTGTGAAGGACGAGCCCAGCGAGCTGCGCGCGCTGCTGCCGCTGGCGATGCTGCGCTACCAGACGGAGGGCAACGCGCCAGCCGCGGCGCGGGACCTGCGGGCGCTGCTGAAGAATCGCGCTCGCTATGACGCGCCCGAGGTGGCCGAGGTGCTGGTGCACCTAGCGGCCGCGGAGCGCACCGCCGGCAACGCGGAGGCGGCGGTGAAGGCGGCGGAGGAGGCCCTCCAGCTCGTGGCGGACCTGCCCGAGGCCCGCCTCCAGCTCTTCCTGGCGGCGCTGGGGCGCCGCGACGCGGCACTGGCCCGGGCGCAGCTGCCCGGCTTCCGGGGACAGCTCGAGGACGCCGCGCTGGAGAAGGTGCTCGAGGGGCGCCTGCTGCTGCTGGAGAAGAAGCCGCTGGAGGCGCTCGACGCCTTCCAGGCGGCGGTGAAGCTCGACGCGCGCCGGCTGGACGCGCAGCTGCTGGCGGGCGTGGCCGCCGCCAGCGCGAAGCGCCGGGAGGATGCCTTCCGGGTGCTGCACCAGGCGCTGCAGTCGGACCCGCTCCGGCTGGAGCCGCGGCAGGTCATGTCCGCGTACTGGCTGCGCCCGCGCGAGACGGTGGAGGGTGTGGAGGGAATCATCGTCGCGCTCGCGGAGGGGCCCGATGACCCATCGCCCCTGCTGTACGAGGGGCTCCTGCGTTTCCATCAGCACCAGTTCGACGCCGCCGAGCGGCACCTGCGCGGCGTGCTCGAAGTGGACGCGAACCACGCGGGGGCGCTGGCCTATCGCTCGCTCATCGCCCTGGAGCGCCGGGCCGTGGCGGACGCCCGCAGGCTGGGAGAGCGCGCCGCGGCGGCGGGACGGCAGCAGCCGGTGCCGCACCTGGCGCTGGGGCTTGCGCTGGCGGAGGCGCGGCAGGCCGAGCCCGCCAAGCGCTCGCTCCGGGACGCGCTGGCGCTGGCGCCGGCGCTGCTGTCGGCGCAGGCGCGGCTGGCGCAGCTGGAGTCCCCGCAGGGCAAGGACGCGGCGCGCGACATCCTGGTGAAGGTGGTGGGGTTGGACCCGGCGTACCTCCCCGCGAAGCGGATGCTCTACCTGTTGGAACGGTGAGGTGGATGTGAAGGTCCTGCTGCTCGGTTCCGGTGGCCGCGAGCACGCGCTCGCGTGGAAGCTGTCGCAGAGTCCCCGATTGACTCAGCTCTTGTGCGGCCCGGGCAACCCGGGGACGGCGAAGCTGGGCACCAACGTGCCGCTGCGCGCGGACGCGCCGGAGGAGGTGGCGGCGTTCGCGAAGCGCGAGGCGGTGGACCTGGTGGTGGTGGGGCCCGAGGCGCCGCTGGTGGCGGGCGTCGCGGACGCGCTGGCCGAGGTGGGCATTCCCTGCTTCGGCCCGGTGGCGGCGGGCGCGCGCATCGAGGGCTCCAAGGCCTTCGCGAAGGAGATCATGGCCGAGGCGGGGGTCCCCACCGCCGCGTTCCGCACCTTCACGGACGTGGCGGCGGCGGAGGCCTATGCGGTGGCGCAGGGGCGCATCGTCGTCAAGGCGGACGGCCTGGCGGCGGGCAAGGGCGTCATCGTCGCCCACGACGTGGAGGCCGCGCGCGCGGCGGTGCGGGCGGTGGGCGCCATGGGCGTGGCGGGCCAGACGATGGTCCTGGAGGAGCTGCTGGAGGGCGAGGAGGTCTCCGCCATGGCGCTGTGCGACGGCGAGCGCTACGCGATGCTGCCGCTGTCGCAGGACCACAAGCGGGTGGGCGAGGGCGATACCGGGCCCAACACCGGAGGCATGGGCGCCTACAGCCCGGCTCCCTTTCTTTCCGCCGCGCAGCTCGCGGAGGTAGGGGAGCGCGTGGTCGCTCCGACGCTGGCCGTGCTGCGGCGGCGCGGAATTCCCTTCCGGGGCGTGCTGTATGCGGGCCTGATGCTCACCCGAAGCGGACCCAGGGTGCTGGAGTTCAATGCCCGCTTCGGGGACCCGGAGACGCAGGTGTTGATGATGCAGCTCGGCGAGGACCTGCTGCCCTTGCTGGATGCCTGCGCGCGGGGCGTGCTGGAGCCGAGGCCGCTGGTGTCCGCGCCGGGCGCGTCGGTGGGCGTGGTGATGGCGGCGCGGGGCTATCCGGATGCCCCGGAGAAGGGCCAGCGCATCGAGGGATTGGAGGCAGTACCCGCCGACGCCACGGTGTTCCTCGCGGGAGTGGAAGCGCGGGACGGCGAACTGGTGACGGCCGGTGGCCGGGTGCTGACGGTCTGCGCGCGGGGCGAGGACCTGGCGCGTGCCCGGGAGCGGGCCTACGCGGCGGTGGCGGCCGTGCGCTTCGCGGGCATGCACTTCCGCCGGGACATCGGCGCGCGAGGGATGAAGGCGGCCCCGTGAAGCGCCTCTCCCGCTACCTGCTCAAGGAGCTGCTGGTACCGCTCGGCGTGTGGGTGGCGTTCATGTTCTTGCTGCTCTTCGTCATGCAGTTCCTTCGAGGCACCGACGTGCTGCTGGGCTCGTCGGTGACGCTGGTCGACATCGGGCGGCTGCTCGCGTACCTGGCGCCGCACTTCCTGGTGATGGCGCTGCCCATCGCCTTCCTGCTGGCCATCCTCCTGGGCCTGGGGCGGCTGGGCGAGGACCGGGAGCTGACCGCGCTCCAGGCGCTGGGCATCGGGCCGGTCCGCCTGCTCGCCGCGCCGCTGGGCATCGCGGTGGTGCTCAGCGCGCTCATGCTGGTGTTGACCTCCACGGCCCAGCCCTGGGGCCTGTCAGGCCTGAAGGTGCTGGTGAGCGAGGTCATCCGGAAGAACGCCGTGGGCGATGTGAAGTCGGGCGTCTTCTACGAGGACCTCAGCGACTTGACGCTCTACGCGGAGCAGGTGTCCTCCGACGGGAAGTGGACCAACGTGCTCCTGCACGACGACCGGGAGGCGAACTCGCCGCTGCTGGTGCTGGCGCACCGGGGGCAGGTGGGCGCGTCCACCGGTGGCGAGGTGCTCCGCTTCGCCTTGGAAGAGGGCGAGGTGCACCGCTCCGCGGGCCGAGGCGAGGAGGCCTACAACGTCATCCGGTTCGACCAGGCGGAGATCAGCGTGGGCATCGGCGCGTCCATGGGCAAGCGCGGCCGCTTCTCCTACTCGCGCGAGGAGCTGACGCCCGCCGAGCTGATGGAGGCGGCGCGCGAGGCGGACGCGCGGGGCGCGGACTCGCGCACGTTCCGCATGGCGCTCCATAGCCGGGTGGGCAACGCGCTGGCGCCCATTGCCTTCGCGCTGCTGGGCACGCCCCTGGCCATGGGCCGGCGCCAGTCGGGGAGGGCGTGGGGCTACCTGCTGACGCTGGGCGGCTACGTCCTCTACTATCTGTTGAGCCGCGTCTTCGAGCAGCTGGGGCAGTATGGACAGATGCCCGCGGCCCTGGCGGGGCAGATGGGCAACCTGGTGTTCATCACCGTGGGGCTGGTGGCGATGTACCGGGTGAGTCGCTCGGGGACGGTCAAGTGAGGGCCACGCTCTTCGGCTACGTGCTGCGCACGTACGCGCGCTCCGCCCTGGGCATCCTGGCGGGTCTGGTGCTCGTCTTCGTGGTGGTGGACTTCGTGGACCGCGCGAAGGTGTACTCGGGGCCGGGTTGGGTCCGCGACGTGGCGGTGCTCTACTTCTACAAGGCGATGATGGCGGTGCAGCAGCTCGGGCCGGCGGCGCTGTTGCTGGCAGCGGGCACCGCCGTGTCGTCGCTGCGCAAGCAGGGCGAGGTGACGGCCATCCGGGCGCTCACCTTCGGCCCGTCCGCGCTGTACCTGCCCATCCTGGTGGCGTCCTTCATGGCCTGCGTGGGGCTGGTGGCCTTCGATGAGTACGTGGCGACGTATGCGGGCCGGCGCGTGGACGAAATCACCACCCAGCGCTTCAACAAGTGGGGCGACTGGCGCTTCTACTACACGCCCAAGCAGTGGTTCCGGCGCGGAGACAACATCTTCTTCCTCCGAGGGGGCAGCGCGCAGGAGGGCTTCAAGGACGTATCCGTCTTCACGGTGACGGAGTCATTCGATTTGCAGCGGCGCCTGGACGCATCCGGCATGCTCCCGGTAGAGGGCATGCACTGGCGGCTGACCGACGTGGTGGAGCGCACCTTCGCGGGGGAGGGGAAGATGACGGTGCGGCAGTTCCCGGAGCGCGTGTACGACCTGGGCGTGGCCGTCACCGCCTTCCGCATCCGGCCGGGGCGTCCGGAGCAGATGCGTTCGGCGGAGCTGCGCGAGCAGATCGCCGCGCGGCGGGACGTGGGCCTGGCGACGAAGCAGTTCGAGCTGGCGCTGCACAACCGCTTCGCCTACCCGATGGCGGCGTTCCCGGCGGCGCTGCTGGGCGTGGGCCTGGCCTTGCGCGCCAACCGGCGCGGCCACCTCACCGCGGCCATCATCGAAGGACTGCTCACCGCCGTCGGCATGTGGGGCCTGATGATGGTGTGC
Source organism: Pseudomonadota bacterium (assembly GCA_023426545.1). Taxonomy (GTDB): domain Bacteria; phylum Myxococcota; class Myxococcia; order Myxococcales; family Myxococcaceae; genus Myxococcus. Next base: position 85,493 of record JAFAAN010000016.1, on the reverse strand, counting down.
CGGACCCTGGTGCTCACCGAGCGGCTGTCCCCGGCGGTCGCCGCGTGGGCGCCCACGGTCCTGCTGAGCCTGATCGCCGGCGCGGTGTGGATGCAGCGAGAGGGATGGCTGCATCAGCCTCGGCGCGGGCTGCTGGTGAGGTAGCGTGGCGGCGCTCATGGAAACCGCGTCCGAGCCTCCGCTGGACCTGCACTGGCGCCGCGCCATCATCGGCGTGCTGGTGCTGTGGACCGTGGGGCTGGTGCTGGCGGAGGTGGTCCTCCAGGTCGCGACGGCGGCGGCGGTGTTGCTGTCTGCGGTGTTGCTTGCGCGGCGCAGGCTCCAGCTGGCGCCAGACGTGCGCGCCTATGTGGGCGCCAGCGCGGCGCTGTGCGCGTGGCAGGCGGTGTCGCCCGCGGTGGCCCTGTTGACGGGGGCGGCGGAGGCGTGGCCGCGCAGCTCGCGGTATGGTCAGGTGCTGGATGCGCTCGCGGGGCCCGCCGCGGCCTGCCTGGGGGCCATGGGCGTACCTTGGTTGCTGCTGGCGGGAGTTCTCGCCGGCGGCTGGCTGCTGGCCGCGCTGCTGGGCATCTTCCAGAACCGTGTGCGCTGGTCGGTGGAGCTGCCGGCCTTCCTCAAGCTCAACCTCGAGCGGCTGCACGAGAACTTCGGCACGGAGGAGTCTCCGCGCTACGCGGCGGGCGGCTTCTTCTCGCACCGGCTGCGCTTCGCGCATGGCGCCATCGCTGCGCTCGGGCCCGCGCTGTCGGTGCTGGGCGGTGCGGAGGAGACGCGGCGGCGGTTGCTCGCGGGCGCGGTGGTGATGGGGATGCTCGTCTCCATCTACAACGCCTTCGCGCGCGCGGCGCTCGGCGCGGCCCTGCTGGTCAGCGTGCTGGCGCTGCTGCTGCTGGTGCGAGGCAAGGCGAGGCACGTGGGGCTGGCGCTGGTCGTCGCGCTGGTCGCGGCGGTGTCCCTCACGCCGGCCTGGCGCGCCCGCATGGGGAAGGCGCTGGGCAACATCTACGGCGGCGAGCGCGAGCACGCCATGGCCGTGGGGTGGAGCCTGGCGCGCGAGTACCCGCTGACGGGCGTGGGGTTCGGCAACCACAAGCCCGCGGCGCTGGCCACTCAGGACGAGACGGGCATCACGGACCTGCTGGCCACGGACTCCCACAACCTGTGGTTGACGGCGTGGGCGGAGACGGGCCTCGTGGGCTTGCTGCTGCTGCTGGCGGTGCACGGGCTGCTGGGGCGGGCGCTCGTCCGCCGCTACCGCGAGGGCTCACTCGCGGCCACCGGCGCGCTGCTGTCGTGGGTGGGCTTCCACATCCTCGCGCTGGTGCACTACCTGCCCTTCCACTCCAGCGTGTACCTGTCCTTCTCGTTTATCTGGGGCCTGGGCCTGTGCGAGGGCAGCCGCGTGTTGAGAGGAAGGGCGGAGCGGGTGTCCTGCGTCGAGCTGTCGGGCTCGCCCGGCGCCACGCCGTGAGCGGAGCGGTGGTGTCCGTCGCTACCGTCCGCGAGCGCCGCCGGGGGAGGGCGCGTCCAGCACCCGCCGGTACACGGCGAGCGTGCGGCGGGCACAGTCGTCCCAGTTGAAGTGCGCCACGCGCGCCCGGCCGAGCTCCACCAGCTCGCGGCGAAGCGAGTCGTCCCGGAGCACCCGCAGCGCCGCCTCGCGCCACGCAGCCGGGTCATCCGGGGGGAGCTTCAGCGCCGCGTTGCCCACCACCTCGGGCAGGGCGGACGCGTCGGAGGCGAGCACCGGGCAGCCCGAGGCCATGGCCTCCAGCGCGGGCAGGCCGAAGCCCTCGTACATGGACGGCAACAGCAGCGCGGACGCCGCGCCGTAGAAGCGCGGCATCTCGTCCTCGGCCAGCTCCTCCAGGTCGAGCACGTTCTCGTGCAGCCCCAGCTCGTGCGCCACCGCGCCTCTGCCCGCCAGCAGCACCACCGGGACGGGGAGGTCGGCGGCGAAGTCCTTCAGCAGCGCCAGGTTCTTGAACCGCTTCGCGTTGCCCACCGCCGCCACGTAGCGCGCGGGCAGCTCGTGGCGCGCACGGAACGCGGCGGCCTCGGCCTGGGTCGCCGGCTGGAAGCGGGCATCCACGCCGTTGTGAATCACCTGGAGGCGATAGGGCGACAGGCCGAGGTGCCGGGCAATCTCATCCCTTGAGAACTCAGACACGGTGACGAGCGCCGTGGCCCGCCTCGCCCGGGGGCCCACCACCGCGCGGTAGTAGAGGGCCTGGGCGGGGGAGTACTGGTCCGCCAGCGCCAGGTGGTTGGCGTCATGGAGCGTGGCCACCAGGCGCCCGGTCCAGAAGAGGGGCAGGGAGAAGGACGTCGCGTGGAACGCACCGGGCGCCAGCCGCACCAGGTCCGCCGCGAGCGCCGGTTGTTCGAGAGGTGACAGGAACCCCGCCAGCGAGCGGTGCAGCGGCATGCGCGGCGTGAGCTCTCCCAGTCCCTGGGCGAGTCCCTCCGGGGGCACGAGGGCGGAGAAGCGCAGGTCGGGCGCGAGCGCAGGCAGCCGCCGCGCCAGCTCCAGGGCGTACCGGGCAATCCCATGCAGCCGTCCGCGCACCATGCGCAGGTCGAGGAGGACGTGAGCCACGGCCTCCGCGTACCACAACGCACGGCCTCCATGGGGACCGGCTGGGCACGCGCTGCCACATCGGCCTTGCCGCGGCGCACGCGCCGGGTGTTAGAAGCCGTGCCGTGAAGGTCGCCCTGGTCCACGATTGGCTCGTCACCCACCGAGGGGGGGAGCGCGTCCTCGATGCGCTCTGCGAGGTGCTCCCGGGCGCGGACATCTACACGCTCGTCCACAAGCCCGGCACGCAGACGCCGGCCATCGAGTCACGCCGCATCTTCACGTCGTTCCTCCAACACATCCCCGGCATCCACGCGCGTTACCGGCACTTCCTGCCGCTGATGCCGAGCGCCATCGAGTCGCTGCGCCTCCAGGAGCGCTATGACCTGGTGCTCTCCTCCAGCCACTGCGTGGCCAAGGGCCTGCGCACGCCGCGGGGCACGCCGCACCTGAGCTACGTGCACGCGCCCATGCGGTACATGTGGGACTTGTTCGATGACTACTTCGGCCCCGGGCGGGCGCGCCTGCCCGTGCGCGCGGCGGCCCACGCCGTGCGTCCCTGGCTGCGCCGATGGGACCGCCGCACGGCCGCGGACGTGAGCCGGTTCATCGCCAACAGCCGCCACGTCGCCGCGAAGGTGCAGCGCTTCTGGGGACGCGAGGCCTCCGTCATCCATCCCCCCGTCGCGCTGGAGCGCTTCGCCCAGATGCCATTGGAGGGCGGCGGTCAGGGCGGCTACTTCCTGTGGCTGGGCGCCTTCGCGCCCTACAAGCGGCTGGACATCGCGCTCGAAGCGTTCCGCGAGCTCGGCGCGCCGCTCTGGGTCGTGGGGACGGGACAGGAAGCCTCGCGCCTGGGCGCGCGGCCTCTGCCTGCAAATATCCGTTTTCTTGGCAACGTCTCGGACGAGGCGCTCCCCGCGCTGTACCGGGATGCGCGTGCGCTCATCTTCACGCCAGAGGAAGACTTCGGCATCACCCCGCTGGAGTCACAGGCCACGGGACGGCCCGTCATCGCCTATGGACGGGGCGGCGCGCTGGAGACGCTGACGGAGCGCACGGGGCTCTTCTTCGCGGAGCAGACGCCCTCCGCGCTGGCCGCCGCCGTGCGCCGCTTCGATGGATGGGAGCCGGGCTTTCGTCCCGAGGAGGCGCGCGCGCAGGCCGCGCGCTTCAGCCGCGCCGCGTTCCAGCGGGCGATGCTCCACGAGATGGAGCAGCTCGTGAGGGGCGTGTTGCCAGATTCCCCAGGCGCCACCGCGGGACTGTGACTCCGCTGTCACTCCTGCCTCTGTCTTCCGTGGTCCAACGCCTGACGCTGCCCTTGCATAGGAGTGAGGGGCAGTCACAACCCATTGTTTTCACGGTTTTTTTCGTGCTAGCAACCGCGGCCGTCAAACGGGGTTGGGCAAGGCAGACGTCCGCGGACTGAGGGCGCGAGTCTTGCACCGGGGTGGCCACCCGTTGATCACGCCACAGGAGTACCGCGGTGTTCAGTCGTCTCCAGCGTTTCTACACATCGATCAAGGTCGTCGCCGACATGGTGATGCTCGCGCTGGCCTTCGTGCTGGCGTACGCCACCCGGTTCTCCGGCATCGTCCCTGTCACCGAGGGGATTCCGCCCTGGAGCGATTCGTTCTTCTCGCTGCTGATGGTGCTCGTCATCTTCCCGGTGACCTTTCATCAGTCGCGGCTGTACGGCACCAACCGCTCCCGGACGAACACGGGCGAGGTCTTCGAGGTCTTCAAGTCCACCATCACCGCGGCGCTCATCCTGGTGGCGGTGACGTACTTCATCCGTGAGCGGTACTCGCGCCTCACGCTGGCCATCTTCATCGTCTATGCCTTCGCGCTGGTGACGTGCAGCCGGCTGGTGTTCCGCTACGTCCTGAGTGAGATCCGCCGCCGGGGCCACAACCTCAAGTCCATCCTCGTCATCGGCGCGGGGGACCTGGGGCAGCGGGTCATCAAGACGGTGGAGCACCACCGCGAGCTGGGCTTCCGGGTGACGGGCGTGCTGACGCTGCACCAGGAGAAGGTGGGCCAGTACGTGGGCGGCGTGCGCGTCATCGGCCACGTGGACCAGGTGAACGAGGTGCTGGACGCCCAGCCGGTGGACCAGGTCATCCTCGCGCTGCCCCTGGAGGGCCACGCGCACGTGAAGGGCCTGATGGACAAGCTGGCGCTGCGCACCGTGGATGTGCGCGTGGTGCCGGACCTGTACCAGTACATCACGCTCTATGGGGGCCTCGAGGAGTTCGGCGGCCTGCCCATCATCCGGCTCCAGGGCGACCCGATGGAGGGCTGGAGCCGCGTGGCGAAGCGCGCCTTCGACATCCTCTTCTCGCTGCTGGCCATCCTCATCACCTCGCCGCTCATGCTGGCCACCGCGCTGGCGGTGCGCCTCACGAGCCGCGGGCCCATGCTGTACCGCCAGGAGCGCATGGGCATGGACGGGCGCACCTTTCCCATCCTCAAGTTCCGCACCATGCGCATCGACGCCGAGCACGGCGGGGCGATGATGGCCCGGCCCGACGACCCGCGCCGCACGGTGATTGGCACGTTCCTGCGCAAGTACTCGCTGGACGAGCTGCCTCAGTTTTTCAACGTCCTGCGCGGCGACATGAGCCTGGTGGGGCCGCGCCCCGAGCGCCCCGTCTTCATCGAGGAGTTCAAGCGGCAGATTCCCCGCTACCACCTGCGGCACAAGGTGAAGGCGGGCATCACCGGCTGGGCGCAGATCAACGGCCTGCGCGGGCAGACGTGCATCGAGAAGCGCATCGAGTACGACCTGTACTACATCGAGAACTGGTCGCTGCTGATGGACCTGAAGATCCTCATCCGCACGGCGCTGGGCGGCTTCCTCTCGAAGAACGCCTACTGACCGCGAGCCCGGGCGGTGGCGGTGTGGCCACGGCCCGGGCCCGGGTGTGCACGTCCTCGCGCGGACGCTACTGGATGTTCCACACCACGGTGCCGGAGCACGTGGTGCTGGAGTAGCAGCCGGCGCGAATCTGCAGGGTGGTGGCGGTGGGCGAGGTGTACGTCAGGCTGGAGCCCCGGCCGCCGCACGCGTCGTCATTGGCGGCCGCCTGCGTAGCGCCGTTGAAGAGCCGCAGGTAGGTGTCGCCGGTGAAGGACGCGCCCGTCAGGCCGCAGGTGGCCACGGTGAGCGTCTTGCCCGCGGCGATGGTGACGTTGCCGTTGACGGTGTTCTGCTGGGCGCTGTTGGTGTTGGTGGCGTTGAAGCTGAAGCTGCCGCTGGTGGGACCGGTGGAGCCACCGGAGATCTCCCACACGACACGGCCGCTGCAGGTTCCGCTGGAGTAGCAGCCCGCGCGGACCTCGTGGTTGCCGCTGGTGGTGGCGGTGAAGGTGATGCTGGAGCCCCGTCCGCCGCACGCGTCGTCGTTGGCGGCCACCTCGGTGCCGGCGGCGTTGCGCAGGCGCAGGTAGGTATCCCCGCTGAAGTTCGCGCCCGTCAGGCCGCAGGTCGCCACGGTGAGCGTCTGGCCCGCGGTCAGCGCGATGACGTGGTTGGTGGTGTTCTGCTGGGCGCTGTTGGTGTTGGTGGCGTTGAAGTCGAACGAGTTCTCCGGCGGCGGCGGAGGGGGCGGCGGCGGCTCGCCGTTGCCGTTGGTGTCCGGGCAGCCGGCGGCGGGCAGCGCGCACTGGGGCAGGCTGGTGCCCAGGTGACTGATGACCGCTTCGATGGGCACGCCGCGGTTGGGGCAGTTGGCGCAGTGGTGCAGGGCGACCACCAGGTTGTCGGAGTGGCCGATGACGGGCGAGCCGGACGAGCCACCCTGCGTGTCCGCGTAGTAACCCACGTCATTGGGGCCACCCGATTGGCAGGAGGGCTCGTTCAGGCTGTAGATCTCGGCGAAGCCGGACTCATCCCGGGCGTGCGTGGAGCGCACGGCGATCTTCTTTCCGTGTCCGGCCGCGTGCTGCGGCACGTAGATGCGCTCGTTCACCACCGCGCCGGACGCGCGAAGCTGCAGGTAGCCGTAGGTGTTGACGGGGTTCTGCGAGAGCTGGATGAGCGCGTAGTCGCGCGGGGCGTCGACCTTCACCAGCGTGCCGCCCGCGATGACGCTGCCGGGGCAGCCGAACCAGCTCGCGCAGCTCGTGGAGCAGCTGGCGCCTTCCGCCATGAACTCATAGCTGGTGTTCTGCGCCTCGCTGGCCGTGCCCACGCAGTGCTGGTTGGTCATCAGGTGGCCCTGGCTGCCCACGAGCCAGCCGGTGCACGCGCTGGAGCCGTTGATGAGCAGGCGCGCCACCGGACGGGCGCGGCCGTAGATGGCGGGGTCGCTGGAGGCGTAGCAGGGCGCCCACTGCGAGTCGTCCGGACCGCACAGCGCCTTGTTCTCGCTGGCCAGCCCCATCTCCTCGTTCGAGTAGCCACGCGCGTACCGGTCGATGGAGTAGCCGTGCTTGTTGAGGATGCCGCGGCGATTGACGCTGTCTCGGCTGTGCAGCTCGATGATGGCCGTGTCGCCGGGGATGTGGATGGCCCAGAAGCCGGCGCGGGCCGTCGCGTGCGAGTTGTCGTACTTCCACGCGCGTGTGCCATCCGGCGAGCGCACCACGACGAAGTCCCCGTCCTCCAGGTCCAGGCGCTCGAAGTGCGGCGCGATGTACGCCGCGCCCGGGTGGGTGATGACGTCCGTGTGGACGGGCCCGTCCGAGGCACGGATGTGCGTGGTCGCGTACGGGTGGGCTGACTCGAAGCGCCGGAAGACGTCCTCGCCCACCTTCGTGGCGCGCTGGGACGCCGGGGACGGTTCGGCCTGGCGGCACACCGGCTCCGAGGCCAGCGTCGCGGAGGCGCTGCCAAGCAGCGCCGTGACGAGACATGCGAGTTGGATGCGTTTCATTGACTCTCCTGGGCGTGAGGTCCACTGCCTTGACTGCACTCCCAGTTATAGCCGGTCTTTCTGGCAATCCTGAGTGATTGCCGGGCCTTGGAGGCGGAGCCGCGTCGTTGAAGAATTACGAATTCACGGATTGTGAAGGTGGCGGAGGCCCTTCGCGCCGGTGGGGCGGACAGGACACCGAGGCCACGGGGTTCACGTGGAGCGACGGTGACCGATGCCTCTGGTGCGGTCGGTCGGGCTGACCGGTGTACTCGGGGCGTGGAGGGGCGTCTCAGGCCCGGAGAAGCCGTCTAGAATCCGCGGGACATGGCCGAAAAGCTTGGAGCGATCCTGGTCCGCAAGGGCCTCATCACGCAGGCGCAGCTCGACGAGGCCCTCCGGGCCCAGCTCATCTACGGCGGTCGGTTGGGCTCCAACCTTGTCGAGCTGGACATCCTCGACATCGACACCCTGGCCATGGTGCTGGGGGAGATGTTCCGCTATCCGGTGGCGCAAGAAGCGGACTTCGAAGCCGCGCCGGACGCCGTGCTCCAACTGCTGCCCGCCGCGATGGCGGAGAAGCACCAGGCGTTCCCGCTGGCGCAGGAGGGGCGGCGGCTGAAGGTGGCCATGGCCAGCCCTCAGGAAATCGAGCACGCGGATGCGCTGGGCTTCATCACCGGCCTGCGCATCGTCCCCTACGTCTCGCCGGAGCTGCGCCTGTTCCACTTCCAGGAGACGCGCTACGGCATCAAGCGCGAGACGCGGTTCATCCACATGGCCGCCACGAAGCGTCCGAGGCGAACGGAGACCGCCGCGCACCACCTGGAAGTTCCCTTGCCGCCCGCGGGATTGGGCATGCCGTCACCGTCTCCCGCGCCGGGGCGCGCGGAAGCGGAGGGGATCTTCGGTGGATTGGCACCGGGGCAGTACCTCAGTGGGGACGACCCGGAGACGGACGCCGCGGATGCCAGCGCGGTGCAGTGGACGCCGGACGCCACCGGGAGCGCGCATCCGCTGGACTCCGCGCCGTCCGGGGCGACGGGCGATTTCGGCGCGGGCGGCGGGCCAGGCGTGGTGACATCCGAGGTCGCGACGCCTCCCGTTCTGGCGGCGAGCCCACTTGGGGGGCACGCCGTTACGCCGCCTCGACTCACGCCTCCCGAGACGCCGCGAGCCGAGGCGCCGGCTTCGCTTGCGATGACGCCGGACCCCGCGGAGGAGATTGACCTCATCGAGGAGGGGGAGCTTCTGGAGGAGGGGGAGGTCATCGAGGAGGGCGTCTCCGTGCTGGAGGACGCTGGGGATGCACCGCTCGCGGCCGCTGGGTCCACGGATGGTGTCGGGGCACCGCCGCCGGGCCTTGCGGCGCGGCATGCAGGTGGCGCTCAGGCATCGGCAGTGGGGGGGCCCAACGAGATGCCTGCGGCAGGGCAAGCTGGCGGGGCGGCGGGCCATGGCGGGCCTCCGGGGATGGTCGCGAGACCCTCGTCTCCGCCGGGAGCACCTGCGCCTGTGCCTCCGGGAATGCCGGGGGGGCGGACTCCTCCTGCGGCGGGTCTTCCTGTGGCGTCCGGCTCACCGGGGGCCGTGCCGCCGGGGATGTTGGGGGCTCGGCCGCCTTCCTCGACTGGTGCGGCCGCGTTGTCCGGAGCGCCGGGCACCGGAGCACGCGCTGTTCCCGGGGCGACGGGGCAGGTGATGCCGGGCATGACGGGGGCGCCCCCAGCGGGTGGCCCTGCCGCTCCCGCTGCATATGGGGTGGTGCCTCCCGGGACGCTGGGCGCTCGGCCTCCGCATGGCGCTGGAGGGCCGGTGCCGCCCGGAATGGTGAGCACGCGGCCATCAGGTGCGAGCGGACATGCCGCGCCTGGCTTCCAGACCCCCGTGCCTCCGGGGGCGCCGGGAGTACGAACGCCTTCCGGAACAGGTCTGCCGGCGGCACCCGGACCGCGTGGCCCGGTGCCTCCAGGTATGGCGGGAGCGCGGCCACCTGCGACCGCAGCGCCTGTGCAGCAGGAGGCGGTCCCGCCTGGAATGAGGGGGGGACGGCCGCCTTCTGCGACGGGAATTCCGGCGGTGGCCGGTCCACAAGGGGGCGTGCCGCCTGGGATGACGGGGGCTCGGCCGCCTTCGGCCATGGGAATGCCCTCGGTGCCAGGAATGCAGGGGCCGGTGCCTCCGGGGATGACTGGCGCGCGGCCTCCTTTGGCGACAGGGCTTCCCTCAATGCCAGGGGCGCAGGGGCCTGTGCCCCCCAGTGCTTCGGGCGCGCGACCTCCCTCCGCGGCGCCTGGAGTTCATGGGCCCGTGCCACCTGGAATGGCTGGAGCGCGGCCACCTTCGGCAACCCGGTCGGCTCCGGTGCCTGGGACCCATGGTTCGGTGCCGCCGGGGGCGGTGCCCCCAGGTCCACACGGGGCGAGGCCGCCCTCTGCGACAGGACTTCCGGCAGTACCCGGTCCACAGGGGGCGATGCCTCCGGGGATGACGGAAGCGCGGCGGCCTTCCGCAACGGGAATGCCTTCGGTTCCTGGGGCGCAGGCATCGGTGCCTCCGGGGTGGACGGGGGCGCGGCCGTCTTCGGCCACGGGATTGCCCTCGGTTCCTGGGGCGCAGGCATCGGTGCCGCCGGGGATGGTTGGGGCGCGGCCACCTTCGGCACCGGGGATGCCTTCGGTTCCAGGAGCGCACGGGCCTGTTCCCCCGGGGATGATGGGAGCGCGGTCTTCTTCGGCACCAGGAATGCCTTCGGTGTCAGGGGCGCAGGGACCTGTGCCTCCGGGGATGCCTGGAGCGCGACCGCCCTCGGCTTCGGGATTGCCCGCTGTGACTGGCCCACAGCGCCCGGCGGCGCTGGGAATGCCGGCGCCACGGTCACCTACGGCAACAGAGCTGCCAGCGATGCAGGCACACCAAGGGCTACGGCAACCTGGGACGGCGGATGCGCCGCTGACTTCGGCGACAGAGGCTCCGGCCGCGACGGCGCCACAGGCGGCTGTGTCTCCGGGTGTGGCCGGGGTGATGGGGGCGCATGGACAGGCGTCACCTGGGGCGATGGCCGCACCTACTGCCGGAGCTGGCGTGCTCTCGCCAGCGCAGGACGCCCCGGATCAAGTCCAGCCTCAACGGCAGGTCGAGGCTTCCTCCGAGGACGCGCGTGCAACGCCTCCCCTGGATGATGTGGCAGCGCATTCGCAGGGGCAGTCGCTGCCTCTCAGCGAGGCTCCGGCCATCGCGCACGCTCGGGCGGGCAATCGAGTCGCCGACGCGGCCGTCGAGCCATCTCCAAGCACAGGCTCTGCGGAGGCTGCCGCGACGACCGAGCATGACGCGGCAGCGAAGGTTGGGGGAGCGCCGACAGAGCCGCAGCCAGAGGCAGATGCTCGCATTGCCGGGCCGAGCGAGGGGCTCGCTGCCGCGGAGGACTTGGCGGCAACTGGCGCGGTTCACGAGGCTGCCTCCAATGCTCAGGCAGCGCTGCCCGTCAGCGAGCCACTGTCAGGCTCCAGCCCTGTTGCGGCGAGTGAGCAGGGGGACATCGAGTCCACCTCGCCCGCAGTTGGTCGCGACAGCGCACCGCAATCCGATTCCGTGGCGCGCGATGGAGATGGTGCTCATGCCGTGACGACCACGGCCCCGGAAATCGGTGACCGGCACGTCGGTGATTCGGAGACGGTTCAGTCCCTGAAGGAAGGCGCCCAGGGTGAGGCCAGGGGGGGCGTCCTCCCGGTTCCCGATGGTCATCAGGGCGCGCTTGAAGCAGCGCTTTCAATCGCTGTCGAGCCTCTAAGCGCGTCTGTCCCGGGAGCAGCAACCGTCAGTTCGACAGCCGCTTCCGCAGAGCCTTCGAACGAATTGACTGATGAGGTGGGGCCAGCCGCTGGTCGCTCAATCGAGGCGGCTCCTTCCATCGAGGGTGTCCAGGCGAGTGGCTCACCGCTGCCAGAGCCTGCGCCGCTGAGTGCCGGTGCACCTCTGCGCGATGCTGTCGCGCCTGAGGCTGCTGCGCCGCCCGAGACGCCCGGAGTCATCGCGGAGTCTACGAGCGGACCTGTGTCAACCGACGCCGCGGTGCCAACGGATGACGCCGTCACTGCCGAGCACGTACTGCCAGCCCCTGAAGCGCTTGTCAGGGAGGCGCCGCTCGAAGGCGAGGCACATGCCGCCTCCGAGCCTTCCATCGAGGGGCTTCCGGTCGCGGAGTCGATGCCTGTCGACGCAGGCACCACCGAGAGGCAGGCGCGGGACGCGGAAGCGGGACAGGGCACTGGAACCGTCACTGGCGCTTCAGTGCTCGCTGCTGCGTCCGACACGGACACCGCACTGGGGCGCACAACGCTGTCCTTGGGAGACGGGGCGACTGAGCCGACGATTCCACCTGCTGCGTCTGCTGGCGAGAGCCTTGCTGAGGCGGGAGCCGCCAACCGCGAACCCAATGAGTCCCTGGCATCTGCCGACGCGTTGCCGGTCGCAGTGAACGCGGGCGAGGGCCATGCCAGCGGCTCCGAGATACTCGCACCTGTCTCCGCGGAGCGTGAGGACGCCCGGGGCTCTTCATCGGTGGAAGCTTCGACTGCACATCACACACCGGGCGATGCGGTGGCGGCAGGCATTGATGCAGCATTCGCTTCCACACCCGACGCGGATGCTACGGCCCACGCGCCCGAAGGCATTTCCGACAAGGCGCGGCCGGAGACGAAAAGCGACGAACAGCCAGGACCTCGGGACTCGGCTGCTGCCGCCGCGCCCGAAGCACTCACTGGCGAGGAGGCATCCGCACCTGCGCCCATCGAGGCCGTGAGCGTGAACGCGGCGTCCACGACCGATGACGCGGGGCCCATCGAACCACCGTCAGCCGAGACCTCGTCGTCCGGCGAAGCAGCGTCTTCCGATGCGCCGGAGCTGGAGGCGCTCGGAAGCCTCTCGACACCGAATCTGGACACCGCCGCGTTCAGCGGTGCTGAAGATACGACTCGAACACTCGAAGCACGTCCCGCGGGCGCGGTGTCTGCTCCAGCGAGCGAGGTCCGCGCGGAGATCGAAGTCACGCAGCCGTTCGGCCTGCGGCTGGAAGATTCGGACGTTGAGGCGGCGCTCGACAAGGCGAGTGACGATGCTGGCCTTGAATCCGATTCGGCACCGGCGGCGGTCGCGCCGCTCAAGCCTCGTGGTTTCGTCATCGCGGACGACGGCGCGTTGCTCACCACGCCCGTCGCGTCCGCGACTCCCAACGACGCCCCGAGTGGGTCGGGCGATGACGCCGGTCATGAGGCACTGCCCGGCGCATCCACCACTGTCGCGCCCCGTCCCACGCCCAGGGCTCCCATCGAGCTGGACGACTCCGCCGGCGCGTCCGATGAGCCGATGCAGCTCGCCTCGACGTGGGAGTTCGTCGGGTGGCAGGGCGGAGACGACACGGGAACCATCGGCCACGAAGCCGAGACGACATGGGCGGACCGGGTGGTGGACATCGAGGGCCCCGCGGTCGCACCCGCCAACACCGAGGTGCCCCTGGCCTCTGCTTGGGACTTCATCCAGCAGCCGTGGCAGCCCCAGGGTCAGGAGCCCGCGGAAGTCGTCACGGCGCTCCTGGCCGCGGCGGCCAGTGCGTCCACGGACACTGCCTCCGGTGGGCCCTCCGTGACGGCGGAGCAGGTCCTGGCGGCGCTCGACGCGGTGAGCACGCAGGGCATGCTCGGCAAGGTGGTGTTGGCGTACTGCGCGGGGCGCTTCCAGCGAGCCTTCCTCTTCGGGGAGAGCCTGGGCCTCGCGCGCGTGGGGCACGCCTGGGGGCCTGGAAGTGACAGCGATGCCGTCGCCGGGCTGAAGGTCGACCTCGAAGCGCCGTCGCTGCTCCAGGCGGCGATGGCGTCGATGGGCCCCCGCGTCTTCAGTGCGCCGGAGTGCGCGCAGGACGAGGCCCTGTTCGCCGCGCTGGGAGGCCCTGGGGCCGCCCACCTGGCGGTCATCGCCATCCGCAACCACGGCCACGCCGTGGCGTTCATCGTCGCGGACCACGGCTCGGAGCCCCCAGCCCCGCAGGCGCTGGATGAGCTTGGCCAGATCGCGCGGAAGGCCTCCGAAGCCTTCGCGCAGCTCCCTGCGTCCCGGCGCGCCTGACGCGGAGGGTGGTGGAAAGCAGAAGGGCTCCGGAGCGTGAGGCTCCGGAGCCCTTTTCATTTCAGGCGCGTCAGACCGGGCTCAGCTGCAACCGCTGGTGGCGCCGCAGTTGCCGCATTTGTAGCAGGCGCCGCTGCGCACCATGATGGCACCGCACGTGTGGCACGGCGGCGCATCCGCCTGGTTGAGCCACGTGGACCGTTTCGATTCAGCGGAAGAGGAGGGGAGCCTCGCCGGAGTGGCCTGGGCGGGCAGGGCCTCGCGCTCGCTTCGCACGTCCACCCGGTCCAGCACGGCGTCCGCTTCCTCGCTCGGCAGGAACTTCAGCTCCAGCCACCGGAAGATGTAGTCGGTGATGGACTTGGCGATGGGGATGTCCGGGTTGCCGGTGAAGCCGCTGGGCTCGAAGCGCGTGTGGCTGAGCTTGTCGACCAGCACCTTCATGGGCACGCCGTACTGGAGCGCCAGCGACACGCTGGTGGCGAAGCTGTCCATGAGCCCGCTGACCACCGAGCCTTCCTTGGCCATGACGATGAAGAGCTCACCCGGCAGGCCGTCCTCGTACATGCCCACCGTCAGGTAGCCCTCGTGGCCGCCGATGGAGAACTTGTGGGTGATGGAGCGGCGCTCGTCGGGCAGCCGCCGGCGCACGGCGCGGGGCTCCGGCTGGACGGCGGGGGGGGGCTCGGCCGCCTTGGCCGCGCGCGCGTCCTTCACCGTCTCCTTGGAGGTGTTGAGCGGCTGCGTCCGCTTGCAGCCGTCGCGGTAGACGGCGATCGCCTTGAGCCCGCGCTTCCACGCCTCCAGGTATGCCTTCTCGATGTCCTCCACCGTCGCGTCCGACGGCATGTTCACCGTCTTGGAGATGGCGCCGGAGAGGAAGGGCTGGCAGGCCTCCATCATCTGGATGTGGCCCATCCAGTGGATGCTGCGCTGGCCCTGGGCCGGCTTGAAGGCGCAGTCGAACACCGGCAGGTGCGCGGGCTTGAGGTGCGGCGCGCCCTCGATGGTGTCCTGCTTGTCCAGGTAGCTGATGATGTCCTGGGCCTGCGTCTGCGGGTAGCCCAGCTTCTCCAGCGCGAGCGGGACCGTCTGGTTGACGATCTTCAGCATGCCGCCGCCCACCAGCTTCTTGTACTTGATGAGCGCGATGTCCGGCTCGATGCCGGTGGTGTCGCAGTCCATCATGAAGCCAATGGTCCCCGTGGGGGCCAGCACCGTCACCTGGCTGTTGCGGAAGCCGTGGGCCTCACCCTGCGCGAGCGCGCGGTCCCAGGCGTCCTGCTGCGCGGCGAGCAGCGCCTGGCTCACGCCTTCCGGGGCGACCTTGTACGCGGCCTTGCGGTGCTTGCGGATGACGCTCAGCATGGGCTCCGCGTTCTTCGCGTAGCCGGCGAAGGGGCCCTGCTTCTCCGCCATGCGCGCGCTCATCGCGTAGGCCTCGCCGCACATCAGCGAGGTGATGGCCGCCGCGTAGTTGCGGCCCGCTTCGGAGTCGTACGGCAGGCCCGTGGCCATCAGCAGCGCGCCCAGGTTGGCGTAGCCCAGGCCCAGGGGCCGGTAGTCGTGGCTGTTCTTCTCGATGCGCTCGGTGGGGTAGCGCGAGTTGCCGACGATGATCTCCTGCGCCAGCAGCATGATGTCGACGGCGTGGCGGAACGCGTTCACGTCGAAGTCGCCGTCGATGGTGCGGAAGTGCATCAGGTTCAGGGACGCCAGGTTGCAGGCCGAGTCGTCCAGGAACATGTACTCCGAGCACGGGTTCGACGCGTTGATGCGCGCCGTGCCCGAGCAGGTGTGCCAGCTGTTCACCGTGGTGTCGAACTGCATGCCCGGGTCGCCGCACAGGTGCGCCGCCTCGGAGATCTCCCGGAACAGGTCCCTGGCCTTGTAGGTGTCCAGCGGCTGCCCCTCGCGCACCGTGCGCGTGGTCCAAGGGCCGTCGTCCACCACCGCCTTCATGAAGTCGTCGGTGACGCGCACCGAGTTGTTCGAGTTCTGGAAGAAGACCGACGAGTAGGCCTCGCCGTTGAACGACGCGTCATACCCGGCCTCGATGAGCGCCCAGGCCTTCTTCTCCTCGCTCGCCTTGCAGCGGATGAACTCGAGGATGTCCGGATGGTCGGCGTTGAGGATGACCATCTTCGCCGCGCGGCGCGTCTTGCCGCCGCTCTTGATGACGCCGGCGAAGGCGTCGAAGCCGCGCATGAACGACACCGGACCGGACGCGGTGCCTCCGCCCGTCAGCAGCTCCTTGCTGCCGCGGATGGTGGACAGGTTGCTGCCCGTGCCGCTGCCATACTTGAAGAGCATGCCCTCGGTGCGCGCCAGCGTGAGGATGGACTCCATGTTGTCGTCCACGCTGTTGATGAAGCACGCCGAGCACTGCGGCCGCGCCTCCACGCCCACGTTGAACCACACGGGCGAGTTGAACGACGCCTTCTGCCGCAGCAGCACGTGCGTCAGCTCCGCGTGAAAGGCTTCGCGGTCCGCGTCCCGGGTGAAGTAGCCGCCTTCCACACCCCAGTGGGTGAGGGTGTCCACCACCCGCGCGACGAGCTTGCGCACGCTCGACTCACGCTCGGGGGTTCCGGGCGTGCCCCGGAAGTACTTCGACGCGACGACGTTCGTCGCCAGCATCGACCAGGACTTCGGCACCTCGATGTTCTTCTGCTCGAAGACGGCCTTGCCGTCCTCCCCGGTGATGCTCGCGCTGCGGTATTCCCACGCCAGCTCATCCGCGGGGTCGACGCCGGGCGTGGTGAAGAAGCGCTCCACCCTCAGGCCCGTGGCCGCGGCGCGCGCCTTGCGAGCCGTGCGCCGCTCCTTCCCGTTCACCGTGGACTTCGAGCTCAGCTCTTTATCCATGTCGCCACCCTCCGCGAGTTCACTGCGAGTTCGGATGCAAAATTTTGCAAAATGCTAACGTCGCGAGATCCCGATGGATCCGAGCGCTCGCCATGGCAGGCCCTGGCTGATCTCGGATTGGGTTCGCGACGTGGGAGCAGGGGCGCGACCGGCCCCTCGTTCGATTTCTGGGAGATGCCCGCCGGACCGCCGGGCGAGGCCATGGATAGACCCCTGTAGCACCTCCGTCAAAGAATCTGTCGATACCACCAATGGTACTGAGCAAAATCATACCCACCACGAATTGTGTGAAGTCGCGAGGTGGGCATGGGGGGCCTGCCTGCCCGGATGGCCGCCGCGGCGGGCAGCGGGGAGGCCCGATCTAGAGCCGTCCTCGGGCCATGGCAACACATGCTTTGCGGTGCCTGCATCCAGATGGCGAGCCATGTATCGTCACTCCAGGGCAACCGAGCGTGATCATTGGGCGACGTTTGCTGTGAGTCTGTGCATGGCTCACGCGTGCGCAACTGATCCACCCGGGAGTGGGCGGCGGATCAGGGCCGGGCGGGGTCCGCTGGTGAACGAGGGCGTCGATTTCGTCCCGAGCCCGCGTTAGGAGGCGGACATGGCACCTCCATTCCAGCGCCACGTCTTCGTCTGCACCAACCGCCGTCCGGACGGGCACCCCAAGGGGTGCTGCGCCACCAAGGGCTCAGAGGAGGTGCGCGCCGCGTTCAAGGCGGAGCTCGACAAACGCGGGCTCAAGGGGCGCATGCGCGCCAACGCGGCGGGATGCCTGGACACGTGCGCCTTCGGCGTCGCCGTCGTCGTCTACCCGGAGGGCACCTGGTACGGCGGCGTGAAGGTGGAGGACGTGAAGGAGATCGTCGAGCAGCACCTGGTGGAGGGCCGGCCCGTGGAGCGGTTGTTGATGCCCTTCTCGCGCAAGGCGCAGCAGCCGGAGTGAGGCGCGCTACTCAGGATTAACCCGAAAAAATTGACGCATGGCTCTCTCTGCGCGAACCCGCAGACGAGCCGCGCGGGCATCGCCAGGTGGGGGCCGGGTCCGTCCCGCTCCGCGCCCCCGTCTGGCGTGTGCCCGTCGTGGCGAGGAGTGCACGCATGCGTCGCAGTTGGTGGGCCTCTGGCCTGATCGCCACCGCCTTGAGCGTGGCTGGCTGTGATTCCGAAGTCACGACGTTCCAGGGCGCGGACCCGGCCTCGTTCCAGGCCTCGGCCCTGGCGGCGGAGTGGGCCGTGGGCGTGTCGTACAGCGTGGGAACGCGCGTCACCTACGCCGGCCGCCTGTATGAGTGCCGGCAGCCGCATACGTCCCAGGCAGACTGGACCCCGGTGGCAGTGGCCTCGTTGTGGCTCGACCTGGGGCCCGTGGGCGGCGACATCGACGCGGGGACTGGCGGTGACGATGGCGGCACGGGTGGGGATGTCACCGCGCCCACCGTGGGCCTCAGCGCGAGCGCCACGCGCATCGTCGCGGCGGGGCCGCTGACGCTGACCGCCACGGCGACGGATGACGTGGGAGTGGTGCGGGTGGAGGTGCTGGAGAACGGCGCCGTCGGCGCCACCGGGACGCAGTTCAGCCGGGCCTTCACCGGCTGGGAGCAGAACGGGACGTACGTCTACGCGGTGCGCGCGTACGACGCCGCGGGCAACGTGGGGACCACCACGCTCACCGTCGTCGTGGACATTCCGGGCGGACCGCCGGCGGGAGGCAAGCGCATCGTCGGCTACTTCACCGCGTGGGGCATCTACGCGCGCAACTACCACGTCTCCAACGTGCGGCCGTCGAAGCTCACGCACATCAACTACGCCTTCTCCAACATCTCTCCGGACGGGCGCTGCATCCTGGGGGACTCGTACGCGGACATCGACAAGGCTGGCGGCTGGCAGGGGGAGTGGGACCCCGGCCAGCTTCGTGGAAACTTCCGCGCGTTCAAGGAGCTGAAGCGGACGAACCCGCACCTGAAGCTCCTCATCTCCGTGGGCGGCTGGTCCTGGTCCACGCACTTCTCCACGGTGGCGTCCACCGCGGCCTCGCGCGCGGCCTTCGTGAAGTCCTGCGTGGACCTCTACATCCGCGGGCAGTACCCCGGCGTGGACCCGGCCCATGGCGAGGGCGTCTTCGACGGCATCGACGTCGACTGGGAGTATCCGGTGGGTGGCGGCCTTCCGGGCAACAGCAACAGCCCGGCGGACAAGCAGAACTACACGCTGCTGATGCAGGAGTTCCGCAGCCAGCTCAACGCCGTCACCACGCAGACGGGCAAGCCGTACCTGCTCACCATCGCCACGGGCGCTTCGCCGGACCTGCTGGAGAACAAGCAGGAGACGAAGAAGCTGTCCGATGTGCTCGATTGGATCAACGTGATGTCTTACGACTACCACGGGGCTTTCGAGAGCACGGTGAACTTCCACTCGGCGCTCAATCGCGTCACGGGTGACCCGGGCGCCGCCGTGGGCTTCTACACGGATGGCTCGGTGACGAAGATGCTGGAGCTGGGCGTGCCGCCCTCGAAGCTCGTCGTCGGCGTGCCCTTCTACGGCCGGGGCTGGGGCGGCGTGTCGAATGTGAACGGCGGCCTGTTCCAGAGCGGTGTCCCCACCCGGGGGACCTGGGACGACGGCGCTTCGGGCCTCACGGGCGTGTTCGACTTCAAGGACATCAAGGCCAACTACGAGCGCGCAGGTTCCGGTTACACGAAGTTCTTCCACCCGGAGGCGAAGCAGGCCTCCGTGTTCAACCCGGCCACGGGCATCTGGATTGGCTACGACGACGCGCAGAGCATGAGCGCCAAGGCGGATTACATCCTGAGCAGGGGGCTGGGCGGCGCCATGTTCTGGGAGCTGAGCGGGGATGATGGCTCGCTCCTCGATGCGCTGGCGCAGAAGCTGCGCTGAACGCCGCTGAGGTGCACTGTCTGACGTTTTGACAGGCATTGCGGGCAGGATGTTAAGCCAGACGCCAGGGGACTTCTGTTCCCTGGCGTCATGGCGATAGGGTTTGCCGCATGTCCATTGCGGCTGCTGTCCTGCTGGTGGCGGTCTCCAGCGCCTCCGTGGCCGCGGCGCCGTGGACCACCGTGGCGCGGGTCGTGTCCGAGGAAGAGGGGGCGCTGCTGGCGCGAGTGAGAGGGCAGAGCAGCGACCTGGCCGTGCGCATCGAACCGTCACCCGGAGCGCCCCTGTCGGGGACGGCCGCTGAACAGTGGCGCGCGGCGGAGCGGCTGGCCACGGGTCATCAGGCCCGCGCCGTCCTCTGGTTCATCCGTGAGGGATATGAGGTGCGTGTCCTGGTTGCCGAGCTTCATGGCAGACACCTGTTCACCCGGGCTGCTCGGCTGGGGGAAACGCCGGGCTCGTTGGAGTGGTCCGCGGGCGCGGAGGCCCTGGCGCTGGCCGCCCGCTCCGCGTTGCGCGCGGTGGAGGCGGGGGCGCCACTGGGGGAGGTGGTCGAGGCCGTGCCGCCGAGTGACGACGCGGGCGAAGCCTCGGGGCAGGTCGCGCTGGGAATGGCGCCGGGAGCAGCCACGAGGTGGTCCGTGCCGCCCCCGCCCGCCCATGTGGAGCGCTCGGCGCGGCGGTGGTGGCTCGGTCTGGGAGGCCATGCCGCGCTGGATGGATATGCCCGCTCAGGCCACCAGGGGCTGGCGCTGGGGGCGGGTTGGCAGCCCGGCCGTCCGCGGCTGCGCGTGCAGCTCCTGGCGGGATTGCCGGCGCGGCTTCGTGACGAACGCACCGAGGTGACGCTGGGGCAGTACGCGGCTTCAGTCTGCGCGGGGCTTCCCTGGGCGCTGGCGGAATCGCTGGATGTCGAGTTGGGGCTTGTCACGGGCGTGGTGGGCTTCACCCGCCGGACGGCAGCGCTGGCGCCCGAGGTGGAGGCCGCGCCCCCGGGGACGATGCTGGCCCTGCTCATGGGGCCGGAGGTTCGCGCCCGGTGGCGGCTGGCGGCTCGCTTCGGGGTGGAGACGAGCCTGTCCGCGGAGCTACTCCTGGGCCGGCCTGAGCTGCGGTACGCCATCGACGGAAACTTCGTATCGCGTGGTGATGGCTGGGCGGTTCGTCCTCGGCTCATGGTGGCGCTGGTGGTCTTTCCGTGAGCGCGGATGACCCGATTGGCGGGTGGACGTCCTCCATGACGTCAATGAGGAGCTCGGGCTCACAGGCAGCGGACAGTCCTCGTGGGGCGGAGGACTTGCGCATCCAGGCGGCCATCCAGGGCGAGCGCGAGGCGACAGGGGCGCTGCTGATGACGCTGCTTCCCCGGATACGCAACCTCGTGCGCTATCTGGTGCGCGGAGACGCGGACGTGGAGGACGTCGCGCAGGAGGCGCTCATCGCCCTGGTGCGAGGGCTCCCTTCGTACCGCGCAGAAGGCCGCTTCCATGCCTGGGTGGACCGGGTGGTGGCGCGGACCGCGTTCACCTGGTTGAAGCGTTCCCGGGGCCGGGAGGCCCAGCACGTGGATGCGCCGGTGGAGCTGGTGGCGGTTCCCTCGGAGGATGCGCTACCGGACGAGTATGTTCATCGCCGGCACATGGTGACGCTCCTGGATCGGCTCTCGAATGAGCAGCGGCATGCGCTGGTGTTGCATCACGTGCTGGAGCTGAGCGTGCCGGAGATCTCATCGGAGCTCGGCATCCCCTTCGAGACGGTGCGCAGCCGGCTCCGGCTGGGGCGGACGGCGCTGCGCTTGTTGGCCACGGCGGAGGATGGCGGAGGGGAGGCGCGTGGATGAGTGACTTCAGGGAAGAGGAGGATGACTCCCTGAACGCGCTGCTCCGGCCCCTTGACGAAGCAGCGGGGCCCGCCCGGCGCATCACCCGGGAGAAGTCGGCGGCGATGGTGCTCGCTGCGCTGGAGGCGAGCGCGCGGGCCGCGCATCCCCCGCGAAGTCCCCGGGGCAAGCGGCCTCCCGTTTTGCTGATTGCGGGCGCGCTGCTGGGCGTGGGCGCCGCCGCGGCAGCGGTCTGGAGCTTCTCGCGCTCAGGACGCGACGCGGACGCGCGGGTCCAGGTCCCCGTGGCGGTGGACCACGGCAGCGCCGCAAGACGGCTCGCGGAGGAGGGCGTGGTTGACGCAGGCGCCGCGGTGCAAGCTGCCGCGCTCGGTGCCGCCGGGGCGCCCACCGCACAGGAGACCGCGCCACCATCCGTCGTGAAGATGAACACAGAGGACGCGATGGATGGCCAAGGCGATTCGCCGGGCCCGGCACGCGCCCGCCAGCAGGGGCCGCGCGCCGTGGAGGACCTGCTGCTCAAGGCCAACGGGCTTCGTTCGGAAGGGCGGTGGAAGGAGGCCGAAGCGCTCTACTTGAGGGTCATCCGCGCCCAGCCGTCTTCGCTCGCGGCATATGTCGCGCGGGTCGCGTCGGGCTCGCTCCGGCTGGAGCACCTGGGAGACGCGCGGGGGGCCTTGCACCAGTTCCAGGCGGCGCTCCGGCTTCAGCCTCGCGGGGTGCTGGACCAGGAGGCTCAGCACGGCATCGCCGAAGCCCACCGCGTGCTGGGAAACCGGGACGCCGAGCGGAGCGCGCTGGAGGAGCTCCTCGCCAACCATCCGGATTCGCCGCTCGGCCCCTCCGCACGGGCGCGGGTGCGGGAGCTGTCCGCGCCATGAGCTGGCGATGGCACCTGGCGCTGGCCGTGTCGATGAGCGGTTGTACCCAGGGAGACCTGGTGGCCACCCTCCATACGCCAGATGCTGGTGGGGTGGGCGCCTCGGCGGATGCCGGTGTCCCGGACGGCGGTGAGCCTCCCGGCGGCTGGGAGGCGTACTGCGCCGGGCGCGGGCCTCCCATCTTCGTGGGAGTGGGGCGGGGCGCCTCCGTGTGTAGCGGGTGGCTGGCGGAGCAGACCTTTCAACACGCGCTGTGCACGTGTGACGGCCTGGCCCTGGGCGCCTCCTTCGATACGGACGCGTTTCGCGGCTCGCTGGGGGCGTATCAGCCGGGAGGCTCGGGAGGCGACGTCGGTGTGAACGGCGGGCTGTCCGCCAACGACGCGGTGTCGGTCGGCGGCTCCTTGTGGGTCGGCGGCGCGGGTGGCGTTCAGCTCGGGCGCTCGCTGCGCGTGGGTGAGGTGCTGCACAGCAGTGGGCCCCTGACGGGGAGCTCAGCCTCGGCCACCGTGGCGGGGGATGCGCGCGTGCGGGGTGATGTCGCGCTTCCCTCGCTCCAGGTTGGCGGCGTGCTCTCGGTGCCGGAGGGCCATGCGCTGGGCCCGGTCCAGGCGGTCGACATCCGCCGCGAGCCCGTCGACCCTGTCACCCCATGCGCCTGTGACGAAGCATCGCAGGTGGACGTCGCCGGCCTCATCGCCCGGCACGTGGGCGACAATGACAACGCCGCCATCGGGCTCGATGCCGCGGCACTCGAGGGCATCGAAGGTGAGCGTGTACTGGTGCTGCCCTGTGGCCGCTTCCATTTGACGCGCATCACCGGGACAGGCCGCGCGACGCTCTCCATTCGAGCGCGGACGGCGCTCTTCGTCGAGGACAGCGTGGACCTGGGTGAGGGACTCACCGTGGACGTCCAGGCGCCCGGGGAGCTGGACCTGTTCCTGGGGGGCTCGGTCGCGGTGGCGGGGCCCCTCACGCTCGGCTCCAGTGCCACGCCTTCTCGCGTTCGCGTGTACGCCGCTGGTTCGAGCGTATGGGCCCTCTCCGCGGGCAGTACCTTCTCGGGCAATCTCTACGCCCCGCGCGGCACGCTCAGCCTGAGCGGCGGAGTCGAGGTCTTCGGCTCGGTGTTCGTGCGTCACGTCGAAGCGTCCGGTCCGCTCCGCCTTCACTACGACGCCGACATCCGGGAGGCCGGCGCCGGATGCACGGGCGGTTGATGGCCGCTCGACGCCGCGGCGCACCCCGAGGCCGTGCCCCGCTGCTGGATAGCGGGGCCGGTGGCGTCGACGCTCAGGGAATGCGCTCCCAAGCGTCCTGCCAGCTCAGCCCCGTCCCGGGGGCGTAGTGCAGCGCGGCGCCCTGGCACCAGCCGGAGTAGGGGAAGGGCTTGCAACGGTAGCGCAGGCCATCAGTGCCTCGCACCACGGTGCCCGCCGTATAACCCTCGATGCCGGCTGGGTAGACGGGCTCGCCACCGCCTCCGGGCGGAGGCTTCACGATGTCGAGCTGGAAGCTGTAGCCCGTGTCGCGCGCGTAGACGCGGTTGGCGGTGGTGCTCTGCACCGGATGGACGCGGCCCTCGGCGTCGAGCACACCCACCTGCACGCGGCTGGAGGCGGCGTTCACGCGCTGCGCGAGGGCGTGAATCCACTGCGCCGCGGGCGTGGCGGTGGCCAGCGGATGCTCGTGGGCTTCGGCATCACCACCCTGCGCGTCGAACACGCGAAGCGTCACCGCGCTCCCCGCGGGCAGGTCCTCGCGGGCCTGCACCTGGCCCAGCTCCTTCCAGGAGGAGGGCGGTGGGGTATCGCTGAACTCCACGTCGATGCAGGCATAGAACGCCTCCGGGCTGTCGGAGCGTTGCCAGATGCCATAGATGACGTGCGAGCCCGTCTTCCCCTGTGGGAACGGACAGTTCAGCCGGTAGCGGTTGTTCTGGGCGGAGGCGTGCGTGATGGTGCAGAAGGGGTTCGCCTCCAGGTCCGACCACTTCAGCGGCAGCGCGGGGTTGTAGCCCTCGCGCGTGGCGTAGAGGCGGAAGTAGCTGGTGGCGTGCACCGCCGTCGCGTGGAAGACGAACTCGAAGCGGCCCTGCGGATCCGGGGCGATGCGCGTGGATGGCCAGTCCGTGCGCGCGAGGTCCAGGCCGCGGTGGCTCTCGTTCGCCGCGCTGCACAGCTTCCCATCCGGGATGATGTCGCGGTGCCGGTCGTTGGCATTGCCCTGGCGCACGCCATTCCAGTCATAGAGCGCCTGTGTGCCGCCTGCCTGGATGAGCGCCTTGCACGCGTCGGACTTCGGCGTCTCCGGCCCCTCCTTGAAGCAGCTGTAGACGCGGCTGAGGGGGACTTCCATGGAGCCATGCGCCAGCGCCGAGGTGGCGGACAGCATGGAGACGACGGCGAACGAGACACCAAGACACCGCTGCACTGCTGGGGTCATCCCTTCCTCCTGTGGTGCGTGGAGAGAGGGCGCGGACCCGGAAATCGGGTCAACGGTGTCTGAAATGACGAAGCGGCGGACATGCCCACGCTGGGGGCACGCCGCCGCTTCGAGGACCGAGCCGTGGGGCCGTGACTACCGGCGCGAGCCGGTCAGCCGCAGCAGGGCGATGAAGAGGTTGATGAAGTCCAGGTACAGCATGAGCGCGCCGACGATGCTCAGCGCGGCGACGCTGTTGTAGCCGGCGCCGGTGTGCATCGCGCGCAGCTTCTGGGTGTCGTAGGCCGTCAGGCCGGCGAACACGACCACGGACGCGCAGGAGATGACGAAGCCCATGGCGTCACTGCGCATGAAGATGTTGACCACGCTGGCCAGCACCACGCCCACCAGGCCCATGAAGAGGAAGGTGCCCCAGGCGCCGAGGTTCTTCTTGGTGACGGTGCCGTAGATGGCCATGGCGCCGTACACGGTCGCGGTGAGGAAGAACGCCTGGGCCAGGCTGCCCGCAGTGAAGATGAGCAGCAGCACGGACAGCGTCATGCCCGTGAGGGCGGAGTAGCCCAGGAAAAGCACCGCGGCGGCCGGGCCCGACAGCCGGGGCGCCATGAAGGACAGCGCGAAGACGGCACCCAACTGGACCACAACGAAGCCCAGGCGCCACTGAAGCACCGTCTGGAGCAGCGCCTCGTTGCTGGCCGTCAGCACCGCCGTCGCGCCCGTGACGAGCAGTCCGAGGAACATCCAGCCGTGGACGCGCGACATGAACGCGCGCTGCGACTCTTGAACGAGGATGGAATCGGCGGCATCCGCGCCGCTCGTCTGCCATCCCGAGGTTTCCCAGGCCATTGAATCCACTTCCTTTCGAGCCAGGAGCCTTCCCGGCAGCGCACTGCTTATAACGCGTCCGGCCCAGGTGTGCGCGTGGCCCTGGCCCATGTGAAGCCCTTAAAAAGCCTTCCACGCCATCAAAAGCTTGGAGGCGACTTCCGAGGTGATGAGCGGCAGGACCCCGCCGCCGCCGACGATGTTGACGATCTCCGACATCGAGCCCCGGCAGACGCCGCCCCAGGCCGGCTGTTTCGCCAGCCCCACGGAGGCATACGCGGAGTAATCCACGAAGAACGACGTGGGTAGCACGGTGCCGTTGGGTTCGCACAGCAGGTGCTCCTCTGGAGGAGAGTCAACCACCTCCTGCACCACGAAGCCGCCGCCCGCCATGTCCGCCGCCGTCCGCGCGCACAGCTCCGCCCAGGTCAGGGGCGCGCCGTAAGCGCCCGTCACGCGCTCCGTGTAGGGGACGGTGCCCGCCGACCGGCCAAGGAAGACGGCCCGGCCGCCGTAGTCCCACGCTCGCTTGAGGACGAAGCGGCTGGGCGACGCGGCGACCAGGGCCACGAGGTCCTCCACCCGCTCGCCGTCGGGGCCCATGGCTGGACCGGGGCGGAACAGGCGCGTCCAGGGCACCGAGGCGCGTACGGCCTCCAACTCCTCGCCCGTCAGGTGTGCGGCCTCGGCCAGCGCGGGCTCGGTCAGCGCCTGCGACAGGCGGGCGAAGGTCAGCTTCACCTCTACCTGCGAGGCGGGTGGATTGAGGAACACCGCCTTCTTTCCGGGCACGGTGCTCAGGAAGTCCTCTACCCAGGGCGAGGGGGACTCCTCCAGACGCCGGATGAAGAGGTGCCGGTAGACCAGGTCGTACCTCTTCCCGTGCGCCATGAAGGCGTCATCGCCGGACACCTCGTCCGGGTGGACCAGGTCCGCGTCGGCGCCGAACTCGCGGAAGCGCTCGCACAGCCAGCGCAGCTCTGTGATCTGCGCGTCGTTGCGGCGGCACAGCAGGGCCACCGTGTCCGGCATCCGCCCGTCCCGCTCGGCGGCGTACCCGTCGAGCAGCGCGCGGTAGAGCGCCAGCGCGTTGCTGCCGTTGAGCGACAGCAGCGCGTGGAGCGACTTCTCCGGGTAGCGGAAGTAGCGGCCCACCACCTCGATGAAGGTGCGGGCCGCGATGTCGGAGTACCCCTGCATGGCCGGGATGGTGGCGTTGACCTCCAGCGCCCAGGGCCTCCCTCCGGCGACGAAGTAGTCCACGCGGGTGGTGGCGAGCCGGGTGGCCTGGCTCCAGGTTCGCTCGGCGAGCGTGCGTTCGAGTGGGGAGAGGGCGCCCAGCAGAACCTCGGCTTCGGCGCCTCCCAGGATGGCGCGCGCCATCTTCGTCGTGGCGGAGGACAGGTGAGCGGACAGCTCCGAGCGGCGGCGAATCTCCGCGGCGTCCAGCACCACGGGCGTGGCGGTGATGGGGATGGGGCGGGTGGTGCCATCCGGCCGCGTGACTGCCAGGCCTCGCTGGTAGGCGAGCCGAGCCAGATCGGGCGCGATATGGCGCGCCTGGCTCCGAAGCACGTCGATGAGCTCTTGCACGAAGTCGTGACCTCGAGGGTATGCCCTGGCATCTGCCGGGCGGCGCGCACCCTACGCCCGGAACGGTCCGCCGGTCCATGGGACGGTGCAGCCATTCGGCACCCGGCGTATGGCTTCCCACCGGGCGGGATGCTGGCGCTCGCCGGGCGATGGCCCCCATGGCCGGGCGCCGGAGGTCCCCGGCTGTCCGGCCGGTGGGCTCGCTCCGTTCGCCGGGCCTCGAATCATGCATCCGTGTTGCTGGTGTTCTCGGGATGCTGTTGTCGAGTTCTGCCTTGCGTGAGACAGACCGACTTGCGCGGACGCCCTGTCTGGCTTACAAACGAAGACGCTGTTCAACCGGGAATGTCCTGACGTGAGCCGCTCCACCCATCGCCAGCCCGTGAGCCTCGTCCGGTCGCGCCACCTGGCGCTGCCGTTCGCGCTCCTGTGTGCGATGGCATACATGGGGAGTGTGCTGCACTTCGCACTGGTCCAGCACGCCACGTGCCTGGAGCATGGTGAGGTGATTCACGTGAGCGTGGGCGGTGAGCACGACGCCGGACACGCCGAGGCTTCATTCGACGACGAGCGCGTCGCCTCGAAGAGCGCGGATGTGGATGCACACGGCGCGGATGCACACTGTGTCCATGCCTTCGTCCGGCGGGAAGCGCCGCCTCCGGCTACGGTGATGCCGTCCACCGACGTCGTCCCCGTGCGCTCCGCCCCCGCGTTGGCGGTGTTCCGCTTCCATGCGGAGCCTGTCGCGCGCCTGCACCTGGCCCCCAAGGCGTCTCCGCCTCGCGCGTAAGGCCCGGGAGCCTGTTCCTCCTGCTCGCGGCTCGTTGCTAAAGCCAGACGTCCTCTGTCCACGTTGCGTGGGCTGTGAGTCATTGTGGCTTTGCGCCCGCGGCGGCTGAGCTGTCTCACCGCGCCGGCCCTTCGTGACGCGCGTACGCCCCCTTCCATTCCCACACGTCCGTGGCGGCCACCCCTCTGTTCCGGGGGAGGCCGGTACTGGCGAGCGGGGATGGCACACCCGCAGTCCCTATCACGTGGAGTAACACCATGAAGAAGAAGCTCCTGGCCGCGTTCCTGCTGTCGTCTGCCCTCGTGTCCGCGGGTTGTGGTGACGACCCTTCTGAAGAAGAAGGCGTCGACGCCGAGGCGTGTGAGCACCTCCAGAAAGGCCCGGCGTCCGCTGTCTCCGCCACGCTGGGGACCGATGCGCCTCCGGCGATTCGTGCCGACCACCGCCGCTATGACATCACCCTGGCGGACGGCCCGGACGGGAAGCAGGGCTCCGTGTCCTTCGCCGCGAGCGAGGCCGCCGAGTACGTCATCTACACCAACGCGGACGTGCCCCTCACGCTCACCACGGCCAGCGGCGAGCCGGTGGAGATCGAGGAGAGCGCCAGCCGCTCCGAAGGCTGCGCGGACATCAAGGGCCGCCATGTGGTGCCCCTCACGGTGGGCACGTTCGTCCTGACCTTCGGCCCCACGGCCGAGGCGACCGTCTCCGTTCTCATCGAGGAAGCGGCGCACGACCACGGCCACGAGCACTGACGTGCCCTCGGGCAGTCAGCGGCCCATACATCCGGGGCCGGCGTCCAGGCGCCGGCCCCGGTTCTCCAGGAGAGACGACATGGGCTTCTTCCAGCGGTTCCTCACGGACACGAGCTTCGACTTCGAGACGCTCCTTCGCCTGTCGGGGCAACTCCAGGCAGCGCTGCACGGCAGGTCGCTGCGGGCCAGCGTCCGCGGCAAGCGAGCGCGCGCCATCCATGCGGCCCTGGGCAGACAGGCGGCGCGCCCGGTGAAGCCCCAGGCGCTGTTCGGTGCCGGTCCGGTACGCCGCGGTGCCGTGAAGACGTGCGTGAACTGAGTGGACCCATGCCCATGTCCGGATCTTCCCTGTCCACGGTGATTCCCCGCGAGCTGCAACGCGATGGGGAGCGGCTGTTCGACATCTCCATGTGGTGCCTGGGGCGTGACGTCCTCTGCCCGGAGGGGAACCTCCTCATTCGGCGGGGCCTCGTCCGCCACCCGCGTCCCGAGAACGTGGAGGGACAAAGCCCCTACCTGGTGGCGCTGCCGGAGGGTGGGCGCTTGACGCTCTGGGGCTTCGGCGCGCTGTGTGAGTGCGGCGAGGCCGTCTTCATCCCCAGGGCGGGCTTTGTGCCTGTCTTGCTGGACGCCGTGCCGGACAAGCTCCCATACCGAGCGGAGGGCCTGGGCCCGGTGCGCCCGGTTTCCTCCGGGCCTGAGCGGCGGGCCAGTCGTGCGGCGCTCGTGTCGCTGGCGAGCTGGCTGGCCGCCCATGAAGAGTGGGTGGCCCGGGAGCTGGGACCGTCCTGGCGGCGCGAGTGCTTCGCGGCGCGGCGCAAGGCGCCTCTCGTCGCGATGGAGGGACTGGCCGCTGCATGGCGGCGCTTCGCCTCCCGGCTGTGTTCCCTGGATTCTGGATTCAACGTCCGCACCGCCCCGGAGACCGGGGCCCGAGGAGGACCTCATGTTGGCGCGACTTCTCCGAGCCGATGAACCTTCCGTCTACGTCCGCGCGCCGTGGGAGGCGCTCGCGGACGAAGCGCTGCCCGCACCTCGTCTCCGCGACGGCCTGGGCTGCGCGCATCTGGAGGTCAGCACCTCCGAGCCCCGGGCGCGGGCCTGGTTCGCTCAGGGCCTGCGGCTGCTGCACCTGGGCTGGGGGGGCGAGGCCCGCCGCGCCTTCGCGGAGGCCGCGCGGGTGGACCCCTCGCTGGCCATGGCGTGGTGGGGGCTAGCCCTGGCGCGTGGGCCAGGAGCGCGCTTTGCCGCCGCGCGCTCCGAAGCCATGGGCCGCGCGCTGGCGTCGAGTGACGGGACGACGGACCGCGAGCAGCGCTACCTCATCGCGGCCAGCCTGTTGGCGGAGAAGGGGCCCGCCCATGGCCGCCACGCCTTCGTGCGCGACATGGAGTGCCTCATCGACCGCTATCCCGAGGACAGCGACGCGCGGCTGCTGCTGGCGGGGTTTCTCCTCGACGGCTACGAGCCGGATGGCCGTCCCGGGCAGGGGCAGCCCTACGCGCAGGTCCTGCTGCGCGAGCTGCTGCGCACCCACCCGGACCATGCGGGCGTGCACCACGCGTGGGTGCAGGCGATGCTGCACAGCGGCCGGCCCGAGGCTGCTCGGGACAGCGCGCGGCGCTTGCTGACGCTGGCGCCCCAGGCCAGCCCCGCGCTCCTCTCCGCCGGACGTCTGCTCCAGCGGATTGGACTGGCCGATGAGGCGCACCGGGCGCTGGTTGCGGCCGTGGCCGCGGACGACGCGTACCTCGCCGAGGAGGGGCTGTCCGTCACCGAGGCCCCCAGCGCGGAGACCGCGATGCGGCTGCTCAGCCAGGGGTGCGGCGACGCGGGCCAATATGGTGAGGCGCAGGCCTGGGCCCGCAGGTTGCGGCAGCGGGTGGAAGCCGCGGCTGGGGACGGCCAGGCCCTGCTCTTCGCCGCCTCCACCCTGGTGGCCGCGCATCTGCGCTTCGGTTTCTGGCGCGCGGCGGCGGACGTTCCCATGGACCTGCCCGCCGCGGCGGGGCAGGCGGAGGCGGCGCTTCGCGATGGACTGCGACTGTACACGCGAGGGCTCAGCCTGCTGGAGGCAGGGCGCCTGGGCGAGGTGGAGCGGGTGTGCAACACCCTGGACGGGCTGCCCCCTCCGCTGGTGGAGGCGCGTCGCTCGGAGGACCGCGCGCTGTGTCCGCGCGACGTGGCGCGGGTCGTCGAGGTGGCGGCCCACGAGCTGCGGGGGGCGCTGGAGGCGCGCAGGGGCGAGGTGGGCCGCGCCGAGGCCACGCTGACGCGCGCCATGCGTCTGGAGCGGCGGCTGCGCCCCGCGGGCCCCGCGTCCTTCTCTCGTCCGGCGCGCGAGGCGCTGGTGCGCCTGCGCCTGCGCACGGAGCGCGAGGACAAGGCGCTGGAGCTTGCGCGGACGCTGGTGGCGGAGCGGCCCGGCTGCGGACACTTCAGGCTGCTGGCGGCGGAGGCACACGTGGCGCTCGGAGACCGGGGCGGCGCGGAGGAGGACTACACCGCGTTCCTCGCGTGCTGGCGGAGCGCGGACCCGCACCAGCCGGAGCTTCGCCGCGCCCGGGCCTTCCTCGCGGGGCGGGGCCGGTCGCTGCGGCTGGTCCCGCCTCCAGAGAGCCTCGCCCTACGCGACGCAAGCGCGCCGGCGCTCTCTGCCCAGGGGACGGTGCCCTGTTGAGTGGCGACCAGAGGCGCCACGTGCCCGCGCGCTCAGGGAGGACTGTTGCCCGCCTGAAGCCACCACCCGCGCGGGTGGCGCCCAGCGCTTGACGGACCCCCTCCTTCGCGCGAGGAGGAGGCCATGCCTACCTTCCGCCTCAAGCAGGACCAGGCCGCGCTCCTCGTCATCGACATCCAGGAGCGGCTGTGCGCCGCCATGGACCGGGATGCGCTGGACCGGATGCTCGCCCGTACCACCGCGGCCATCGAGGGCGCGCGGGCGCTGAATCTGCCCATCCTCCTCACCGAGCAGTACCCCAAGGGCCTGGGGCCCACGCACTCGCTGCTGCGCATGCGCCTGAAGGACGTCAAGGCGGTGGAGAAGCTGGAGTTCAGCGCGGCGGTGCCGGACGTGCTGGCCGCGCTGGGCGGGCGCACGCAGGTGCTGGTGGCGGGCATGGAGACGCACATCTGCGTCTTCCAGACGGTGCGCGACCTCGCCGAGCGCGGGCTGTCGCCCTTCCTGTTGGCGGACGCCGTGCTGTCCCGCGCGCAGGAGGACCGGCAGGTGGGCCTCCAGCTGTGCCGCGACGCGGGGGCGCACGTCGTCACGGTGGAGGCCGCGCTGTTCGACCTGCTCGGGCGCGCCGGCTCGCCCGAGTTCAAGCAGGTCTCGGCCGCGGTGCGCTGACGCCGCTCAGCGCGCCTTCTGTCGGGCGTGGACGAGCATCCGGAGCACGGTCGCCGCCGCCACCATGGCCGCGGCGAACACCGTCTGCGAGCCGCCCACGGGGAAGTCGTAGAAGAAGGCGAAGAGGTAGCCGCCCACGCCCGCGATGGCGCCGAACAGCGTGGCCACGAAGAAGGTCCACGGCAGCCGCAGCTCCAGCATCAGCGCGGCGATGGCGGACAGGGTGGAGAAGGCGAACACCGGCAGCGCGCCGAGGGCGCGGGCGCACACGCCCACCATGACGCCGATGCTGACCATCAACACGCCGTCCAGCAGGCGCACCGGCAACCCCTGCACCAGGGCCCCCGTCCTGTCGAAGCTGGCGAACGTGATGCCCCGGTACCACCACAGGTGGATGAACATGACCGCCGCGCCGGCGATGGCCACCGTGTAGAGCTGCTCGGGCGTCACCAGCACCGCCGTGCCGAAGAGGATGCCCTGGATGTCGTGCGCCTCCTGGGCGATTCGGTCACCCACGAGCACCGCCGCGCCCCCGGCCAGCGCGTAGGCGAGGCCCAGCAGGCTCTCGCGCGTGAGGCGCAGCTTCGCCGGCTCCGTCATCAGCAGCAGCGTGGCCAGCAGCGCCAGCGCGGTGGCGCCGAGCACCGGCTCCACGTGAACCCCCAGGTGGATGGCGGCGTAGAAGGCCAGCGCCACGCCCAGGCCGGCGGATTGGGCCACCGCGGCGCTGACGAACACCATGCGCCGCAGCACCACGTACACGCTCAGGAAGCCCAGCACACCGCCGGCGATGAGCGCGCACAGCAGCGGGTCCCTGAACAGGTCGAAGGCCAGGTGGAACTGCTCCCACTTGGACGATTCAGCGAGCGTCGTTTCCACGGTGAGGTCCCAGGGGCGCGCGTTGGCAGTACTCGTCGCCGTACTGGCGGCGGAAGGCGGGGTGGCAGAAGACGGTGCGGGCGTCTCCCACGACGAAGGCGGACGTCTCCCGGTCCACGAAGACGAGCACGTCGGCGTGCTCGGCGGCGACCTCCAGGTCGTGGCACACCACCACCACGCCCAGGCCGCGCTCGCGGGACAGGGTGCACAGGCGCTGCATCGTCTCGCGCTCGGCCACCGCGTCCATGGCGGCCGTGGGCTCGTCGAGCAGCACCAGGTCCGCCTCGGTGGCGACGAGCCGCGCCAGCAGCGTGCGCTGCTTCTGGCCCTCCGACAGCTCCCGGTACGGGCGCGACGCGAAGGGGAGGGCGCCGGCCGTCTCCAGCGCGCTGTGGACCGCCTGCCGGTCCGTCTTCCGGGCGAAGGGCCACAGGAAGCTCCAGCCGCGCAGCCGGCCCCAGGCCGTCAGCTCATCCGCGCGCAGCGGCAGCAGCCCGTCAATGGCGGACGTCTGCGGCACATAGGCGCTGCGCACCTGTGCCGAGGCGCGGGTGATGGTGCCGGACACCGGCGGCTGCATGCCCAGCAGCGTGCGGAACCACGTGCTCTTGCCGGAGCCGTTGCGGCCCACCACCGCGACGAACTGGCCGCGGCGGATGGTCAGGTCGATGGGCGGAAGGATGGCCTTGCCGTCGTAGCCGATGACGAGCTTCTCGCACGTGAGCAGCGCGTCGCCAGGGACGAACGACGCCGGCACGGTGTGGGGGCCGCCGGTGGGATCAGCGGTCTTCACGGCGGACCTCCGCTTGTGGCTTCAGGGTGGACAGGGCCTCCAGTAGCGCGGCTCGGAAGGCGGCGTGCTCGGGCGCGTTCAGGTCCACCACGCCGTCAGGGCCGGGCGTGGGGGCGGCCCAGTCCAGCGCGTCGAACAGCGTGGGCTCCAGGTCCAGGCGCATGGCCAGCTTCACGCGCGGCTTGTTCTCCCGGTCGGAGGGAATGTCCACCGAGCCCCGGAGCAC
Organism: Pseudomonadota bacterium; assembly: GCA_023426545.1. Lineage (GTDB taxonomy): Bacteria > Myxococcota > Myxococcia > Myxococcales > Myxococcaceae > Myxococcus. The sequence continues at coordinate 51,785 of JAFAAN010000016.1, read as the reverse complement.
GAACAGCGGGCGGTCCTCCTCCGCGTGGCCTTCCGACGCCAACGCGAGCCGGAAGCGGCGCTCACCGGCGAAGCGCGGGGTGGCGCGGCTGTCGCGCACGGCGCCCTCCAGCCGCACCGAAGTGACGTCCCACTGGTAGCGGCTGATGGTGGTCCTGCCCAGCTCACAGGACGGCTCGCACGCGGGGGTGAGCGTCTGCGCCGTCAGCAGGTCCAGGTCTGCGTCCACGTGCAGGCTGGCCACCGTGGACTCCGAGCCGCGACCGCCGCCGTCCAGCTCCGCCTGGATGTCCTCGTAGTCCACCAGCGCGCCGTCATCGCGGTGACAGTGGCCGTTGTGGCAGTTGCTGTAGCCCGGGGGCGGGTTGGCGGGGTCGAACGAGGTGGGGCCACCGGCGCCCGCGCCGCCCACCAGGTCGATGTGGGCCACGCCCAGTGAGGCGCCGTCCAGCCGAAGCTGGAAGTCGGAGGCCAGTCGCTGGAAGCCGTTGCCCACGTCACGCGATGCCACCGGCGTGTAGTCCGCGCGCACGGTGGGCTCCAGCACCGCGAAGCTCTCGCCGGGCTCCAGCGCGCAGCCGGACAGCAGGAGCAGGGGCAGGAGGAGTCGGGTCCGCATCGCTCAGCTCCCCTTGCCGGCGAGCCCCTTCTCCAGGCGCTCGACCATCTCGTTGATGTGTTGGATGTACGTCTCACCGGCCTTGAAGTCGGTGCCGCCGTGGAGGGTGACGAGCGGCGCGGGAATCTTCGAGGCCACCAGCCGCGCGGTGGTGTCCGGGTAGTAGCTCTCCATCAGCACCATGCGCGCCTTGCGCTGGCGTCCCTGGGCCAGCACGCCCGCGACGTGCGACGGGTTGGGCGGAATGCCGGGCTTGGGCTCCAGGAACGCGATGGTCTCGAAGCCCAGCCAGTCCGACAGGTACGCCGTCGTCCGGTGATAGGCGATGACGGGCTGGCCGCGCAGGGCCGTCAGCCGCTGCTCCCAGCCCTCGCGCGCCTTCTCCAGGTCGGTCGTGAACGTGGCGAGGTTGGCGCGGTACGCCTCGGCGTTCTTCGGGTCCAGCTGCGCCAGCCGGTCGGTGATGCCGCGCGCGACGGCCAATGCCTGCCGCGGGTCATAGAGGAAGTGCGGGTTGCCGCCCGGGTGGACGTCGCCCTGGCCCCGGTCCACCTGCGCGGTGGGCACCTCCAGCAGCTTCGCGAACTGCGAGGCCACGAGGTAGCCCGGGGCGCCCACGAGGATCTTCGAGTTGCGCGCGCCCACCTGGAGCGTCGGGAGCCAGCCGATCTCCAGGTCCAGGCCCACGGCGATGAGCAGGTCGGCGCGGTTGAGCGCCAGGGCGAGGTTGGGCTTGGCGTCCACGAAGTGCGGGTCCTGGCTGGAGAGGGCCAGGGCCTGCACCTGGACATGCTTCCCGCCCACCGCCTTGGTGAGCGCGGCCAGGTCCGGCAGCGTGGTGACGACACGGAGGTCCGCGCGCGCGGGGGCGGCGGCGAAAAGCGCGATGGCGGCGCAGACGGCCGCGAACAGTCGGGTAGGACGCATGGTCATGGCTCCTGCGAAAGGGTTCAGAACGCGTGGGCGCCGTGGGCACCCGTCACCAGCTCGAGCGCGAGCATCAGCGAGTAGCCGGCCTCGTCCCGCCAGCCAGCCCGGTCCCGGCCCGCCTGGAGGCGCAGCCGGGAGAACTCGGTGGGCCAGAAGCTGACGTTGGCGGAGACGCGGTTGCGGCTCTCCGTCCACTCCGGGTCCAACGGGTCGATGACGCGCTCACCGCCCTCGCCGCGCGCCGCCGTTCCCAGCTCGTAGCGCAGCGCGGTGGCCCAGCGCGGCGAGAAGCGCCACGCGGCCTGGGCGTAGGTGTTGAAGTCCGTCAGCACGTTTCCCGGCACCTGCCGGCGGCGGTAATAGGCCTCCGCCTGGAAGGTGATGAGCGTGGTGTCGTGGGCCCGGGTGATGGGGCGATAGCGCAGGTACACGTCCGTGCCGAACACGTCCGTGCGGTTGCGGTAGCCGGTGGGATTGGGGCCGGTCGCGGTGGACAGGCCCCACATCAGGGACAGGTCCTCCGACAGCGGGAAGAACTGCTTCACCACGCCGGTGAGCTGCAGGTCGAGCGGCGACTGCACGCGCTCGCTGGTGGCACCCAGGAAGCTGCGCGCGGTGGCCTCGCCCGTGGCATCGGTGCTGCTGCCAATCACCTCCACGTACCAGGGCAGGGGGGCTAGCCAGGACACCTCCGCGCCCAGGCCGCGGTTGGCCTCGGCGCCGAAGATGCGGCCCACCGCGAAGGGCTGGTCCACGAAGTCCCACGAGTGCGGGTGGGTGGCGTTGATGCGGCCGAAGCGCGTGAGGAACTGACCGGCGCGCACCTGGAGGTTGTAGGGCAGCGCCAGCGTGGTGCCGTACGCCTCTTCAATCTCCACGCCGAACTGGCCGAAGACGAGGTTGCCGTCGAAGCGGAAGTAGGGGTCCACGACCGAGCCGATGGACAGCTCCAGCTGCTGCAGGTTGAAGCCGTTGCGCGTGGGGTCGTGCGCGCCGCTCTGCAAGGGCTGCTTGTCCGTGAAGGCCGCTGCGGCCACGTCCAGGATGAAGCTCAGGTCGAGGAGGTTCGACCCGGCGCCGTTGCCGGTGCCCGGGAGCGAGAGCCTGTTGCTGCCCCCGGGCGTGGATGGCGGCGGCGTCGCGGTGCCGGATGGCGCTTGCTGCTGCGAGGCCGAGGCGTCGCTGCCGAGCGCGTCCTCGATTTCCTTCAGCTCCTCGGGCGTGAGCGCTGGCGGCGCGGCTTCGGGGAGCTGCACGGGCGCGTCCGCGGGAGGAGCCGCGGGCTCCTGGGCCCGGGCGCTGCCGGCGAACAGCCATGGGGAGAGTGAAACGGCGATGAGTGCGCCGTGAACACGACGCGAACGGGTTGCCACCTGGAATGCTCCGCGAACGGGACGCCCGCGAGGCGGACGCCTACCAATGACCAGTCAAACCTCAGGGCGCGCACATCACGCGCGCGCTGGAGGCGAGGCCTTGGGGGCGGTGTCGAGGATGGAGAGGGGCGGGGTGACCCGGGGCGGGGCGGTGGCGGGACGGCTCACCGCCAGCAGCGTCAGGACCAGCGACGGGTGGTAGGGCGACAGCAGCTCCGGGCGGGAGCTGGAGGCCGCCAGCGGGCATTCCTCGTGCGTGAGGGCCGCCGAGTCCGCCGCCGACTCCGGCACGGCGGAGAGCTGGGGGCCTTGGTCGACGGTGACCCTGGAGAGGCGGGTGCCCGTGCCGAGCGCCGTCTCCTCGAAGGTCTGATGCTGCGGGCAGAAGCGGTGCGCGTGCTCGTCCCTCGCGTGCATCAGCGCGCCGAGCGGCTGACACATCCACAGCGCGACGAGCAGCGTCGCGGTGCAGCGGGCGAAGGTGTGGGCTCGCTGATTCATCGGAAGAGGGCGTCGCCCTGGTGCTCTAATGAGGTGGCACCGCGGGTGTCAAGGCACGGTATCACGCTCTGTTTCGTCCGGGTGGGGATGTGTCGGCCCAGGCGGCGTGTTGGGGGGCTCGGAAGATGAATGGACACATGGACGACGGATTCATTCCAGTCGCGACGTTGGAGGTGCTCGACGCGCGGGGGCGCGCGGTGGTCGACGTGGACGGCGTCCCGGTGGCCCTCGTCCGGGTGGACGGGGTGCTCCATGCGCTGGCGGACACCTGTCCCCACCGTGGAGGGCCCTTGTCCGAGGGGGACCTGGCCGGCCCCCTGCTGCATTGCCCGTTGCACGCCTGGCCGTTCGACGTCCGGACGGGACTGTGTCCGCGATACGCCGGCGTGCGCGTCCGCATCTACCCGGTGCGTGTGCAGGGACAGCACATCCTCGTGTCCGTATCGGCTAGCGTCCCAGCCCCCTGAATGCAGGTCCCTTCCAGGAGCGACTCCGCCGTGACTTCGTCCCGAGCCCGCCGCAAAGCACCCGCCGCCCCGGCCCCCGTCCGCGCTCCCGACACCTCGGCCATGGCGCGCGCGGTGGCGGACTTCCTGCGCGCCGCGGGGCTGGACCTCCAGGACATCCATCTGGCGGACACCCCCTCGCGTGTGACGGAGGCCTGGGTCTCCGAATTCCTCGACGGCTACGGTCGCACGCCGGAGGAGGCCCTGGGGGAGGGGTTCCCCGTGCCTCGGGGCTCTTCCAGGGAGCTGGTGGTGGTGACGGACCTGCGCTTCCACTCCATGTGCCCGCACCACCTGCTGCCCGTCACCGGCCGCGCCCATGTGGCCTATGTCCCGGGCCAGCGCGTGGTGGGCTTCGGGCGGCTGTCGGCGCTGGTGGACTGCTTCGCGCACCGGCTCATCCTCCAGGAGGACCTGGCGCGCGACGTGGCGCGTTCCCTGGCCCAGGTGCTGGGCAGCCCCGCGACGGCCTGCATCATCGAGGCGGAGCAGGCGTGCCTGCGGCTCCGGGGGAACAAGCAGCGCGATGCCATCACCCACTCGGAGGCCTACGAGGGCGCCCTGCGCCGTGACGGGCCGCTGCGCCGCGAGCTATGGGCGCGCCTGGGGTCGCGGCGATGAGCGGCACGCCCTCGCACTTCCCCCGCGTGGCGCCCGAGCGCGTGGCGCGTGTGTGCGAGGCGCTGGCGGCCGTGCTCTCACCCGGGCAGGTGCGGAGGGACGCGGACACGCTCACCGCCTACTCGCGGGACGAGTCCGACAGCGGGGTGTACGCGCCGGACCTCGTCGTCTTTCCGGAGGACACCCGGCAGGTCTCCGAGGTCTTCCGGGCGTGCCGAGCGCACGACGTCCCCTTCACGCCCTGCGGCGCGCGCAGCGGGAAGAGCGGCGGCTCGCTGCCCTTGCATGGCGGCGTGGCGGTGAGCCTGGAGCGGATGAACCGCATCCTCGGCATCTCCCCCGAGGACCTGACGGCCGTCGTCCAGCCCGGGGTGATTACGGGCGACTTCATGAAGGCCGTGGAGGCGGTGGGCCTCTTCTATCCACCGGATCCGAACTCCTGGGAGTTCTGCACGCTGGGCGGCAACGTCGCGGAGAACGCGGGCGGGCCCCGCGCGCTCAAGTACGGGGTCACCCGCGATTACGTCATCGGCCTGGAGTGGGTGCTGCCAGACGGTGAGGTGGTGCGCGTGGGTCGGCGCACCATCAAGGGCGTGGCGGGGTACGACCTGGTGGGCCTCTTCGTCGGCTCGGAGGGCACGCTGGGGGTCGCCACGGAAATCACCGTGCAGCTCATTCCGCTGCCGCGCGAGGTGCTCACGGCCCTGGTGGCGTTTCCATCGGTGCTGCACGCCGCGCGAGGTGTGTCCGCCGTGCTCGCCGCGGGCATCCTGCCTCGCTGCCTGGAGCTCATCGATGACGTGGCCCTGCGCGCCGTGGACGGCCGCGGCTTCCGCTTCCCGCCCGGCGCGGGCTCGGCCGTCATCGTCGAGGTGGACGGCAACGGCCGCGACGGTCTGCTGGCGGAGCTGTCTCAACTGGGTGACATCTGCGCGCGGCAGGGGGCCACGGAGACGCTGGTCGCCCAGGATGCCTCCCAGCGCGAGCAGCTCTGGGCCGCGCGCCGGGTGATTTCCCCGGCACTCAGGGCCCTCAAGCCTCACAAGATTTCCGAGGACATTGTCGTGCCGCGCTCACGTATTCCCGAGGTTATCGAACGGCTGAAGGAGATGGGGAGCGAGCTGGGCCTCACGGTGGCCACGTATGGCCACGCGGGCGACGGCAACCTGCACGCGAACATCCTCTATGACGGCCCGCATCAACGGCCGCTCGTGGACGAGGCCCTGCGGCGCATGCTGGTGCTGACCGTGGCGCTGGGCGGCACGATTACGGGCGAGCACGGTGTGGGCCACGCGAAGCGGGAATATCTTTCGCTGGAGCAGTCAGACGCGCTCATCGACTTGCAGCGCCGCCTCAAGGACTTCTTCGACCCATCAGGGCTGCTCAATCCCGCGAAAATCTTCCCAGCGCCCAAGCGTTCTTGATTCGTAGCCGACGCGGGCTCTTTTTTCATCCGAGCGTCGAGCGGCATACCGCCCAAGTCACGGGAAGGGCTGGGAATGCCGTTCGAAATGCATTCTCGGACCTGGAATGAGAAACCCTTTCGCTCGTTGCGCGTCTTAGGTCCAGGTGGACGCGAGGCGACGGGGGAGCGCGCGTCCGGCATCGAACGGAGGACGGGAAATCATGGCCAATTCGACGAAGTACGCAGCGGAAGGCCTGTCGCACTACCTTCGGAGCCTTGGCGGGCACCAGCAGCTGACGCGCGAGCAGGAGTATGAGCTCGCTCGTCGCGCCCGCAAGGGTGACGAGTCCGCGCGGCAGACGCTCGCCAGCTCCAATCTGGCGTTCGTTGTCGCCGTGGCGAAGAAATTCGCCAATCGCGGCGCGCGCCTGGATGACCTCATCCAGGAGGGCAACGTGGGCCTCATGAAGGCGATCGAGCACTTCGACCCGAAGAAGAACGTGCGCTTCGCGACATACGCGGTGTGGTGGATTCGCGCCTACATCACTCGCTATCTGAAGGACAATCGCAGCCAGGTGCGCGGTGGCGAGGCGGAGCGCGGCAGCATGGTCGACTTCTCGCTGGATGCCACCATCGACGAGGATGGCGAGACGACCTTCCTCGACCGGCTGGAGGACTCCAGCCCGTCTCCGCAGCAGGTGTTCCTGTCGCACGAGCAGGACGCGGAGATTCAGGCGGCGCTCGCCAAGGTGCGCAAGCGCATCGGTGACCTGGGCTGGGACATCCTCACGGAGCGGCTGACCCAGGACAAACCGCTTACGCTGGAAGAGCTGGGCCAGCGCTGGGGCGTCTCGCGCGAGCGCGTGCGCCAGGTCGAGCTGAAGACGAAGACCTTCCTGGAGCGCTACCTGTCCGCGTTCAACGAGAACGAGGAGCAGCTGGGCGACCACGCGGCAGATGCCGCGTGAGCGCCGGGAGAGCCTCTCCACGGGGGAGGGCGCGTCATCGAGGCGGGACGGTACGGGGCACCCCGGGCCGCTCCCGCCTCTTGTCTTGTGGGCGGATGTTCGAGGCGCGCTGGTTTGCTCGCGAGTAAATGTGCGTGCTAAGCCCCGCGCTTATGCGCCTGATTTTATTTGCTTTGAGCCTCCTCCTGAGCCTGCCTGCCTGGGGGGCCGAGTCCTCCCTGCTGTCCCAGCTTGACGACCTGTACGCGAAGCGCGGGGAGCCGGGTGGGGAGAAGGCCTACGAGGACGCGCTGAAGGCCGCGCTGGACGCCGCGCCCGAGGACTACGAGCTGGTGTGGCGCAAGGCGCGCATCCTCCAGTGGCAGGCGGACGGGGCGGCCAGCGAGAAGCTGAAGAAGGTGCTGGGCCGCCAGACCTGGGACTGGGGCGACAAGGCGGCGAAGCTGGCGCCCGAGCGTGTGGAGGGCCACTACTACGCGGCCGCTGGCATCGGGGCGTACTCCCAGGCCGTGGGCATCATGAAGGCGCTGGGGGAGGGGCTCGAGGGCAAGTTCAACGAGCGCCTCGACAAGGCCATCCAGCTGGATCCGGACTACGACCGGGGCGCGCCGCTCCTGGCCAAGGGCCGCTACTACTACGAGCTGCCCTGGCCCAAGCGCGACCTGGCAAAGTCCGCCGGCCTCTACGAGAAGGCCGGCGCCAAGCATCCGCAGATGCTGCGTGCCTATTACTTCCTCGCGGAGACGCTCCTCAAGGACGGGAAGGCGGAGAAGGCGCGCGAGGCCATCCAGAAGGTGAAGCAAGGCAGCGTCGCGTACGACCCCGCGGAGGGGCGGCGCGTGAAGGAGTGGTCCAAGAAGGTCGAAGCCGACATCGAGAAGGAGCTCAGATGATGGCAGAGAACCAGGTGGCGGCCTCCGCTACCGCGGGGGGACTCCAGGACGGGACGCTCGTCCAGCTGCTCATCCAGCGCGCGAGGAACGCGTCGGCGGTAGGGGTGGCCTACAAGAAGGACGGCCGCTGGCACGACGTCACCTTCGCCCAGCTCCTGGAGGAGGTGAAGGCGCTGTCCGCGGCCCTGGTGGCGCAGGGGGTGAATCCCGGAGACCGGGTGGCCCTCTTCGCCAACACCAGCCTGCAGTGGCTCGTCTGTGACGTGGCCATCAGCGCCGCGCGGGCCATCACCGTCCCCATCTACGGGTCCAGTACTCCCGACGAGTGCCGGCACATCCTGAGCCACTCCGAGGCGACGTTCGTCTTCGTCGACCACGACGAGGAGGACCCCCGGCAGCCAGGCCGGCTCACGCGCCTGCGGCAGACGCTCCCCTGGTGTCCCAGCGTGAGCAAGGTCGTCCTCTTCGAGGGCTCCATCGGCGGGGGCGCCGAGCTGTCGCTCGCGGACCTCATGGCGCAGGGGCGCGCCGCGCATGCCGCCCGGCCAGAGGCCTTCGACGAGCGCGTCGCGGCGGTGTCCATGGAGGACACCGCCTCGCTCATCTACACGTCCGGCACCACCGGAGACCCCAAGGGCGTCATCCTCACCCACCAGAACTGGGCCTATGAGGCGAAGGCCGCCCAGTCGGTGGGGATGATGGCCCCCGGCGACTCGGTGATGCTGTTCCTCCCCCTGGCGCACGTCTTCGCGCAGGTGGTGAAGGCGGCCTGGCTGAGCATGGGCTACCGCCTCATCGTCGCCGAGTCGGTGGACACGCTGCTGGCCAACCTCGTGGAGACGCGGCCCTCGGTGCTGCCGTCGGTGCCGCGCGTCTTCGAGAAGGTCTACAACAACGTGGTGGCCAACGGCTCGGCGTCCCCGGGCCTCAAGGGGCGGCTGTTCCGCTGGGCGTTCAAGCTCTTCGACGAGTACGTCGAGGCGCGCAGCCAGGGCCGCGAGTACGACTCACTGGGCTTCGCCCTGGCGAAGAAGCTGGTGTTCTCCAAGGTGCGGGCCGCCATCGACGAGAAGCTGGGCGGCAACATGCGCCTGTTCATCTCCGGTGGCGCGCCGCTGTCGCCGAAGATCGGCTACTTCTTCGACTTGCTGGGCTTCAAGGTGCTGGAGGGCTACGGCCTGACGGAGACGGCCGCCGGCTCCACCGTCAACCGCGAGCACAGAATCAAGATTGGCACCGTGGGCGCGCCCATGCCCGGCCTGGAGGTCAAGATTGCCTCCGACGGTGAAATCCTCATCCGCGGGCCCTCCGTCATGAAGGGGTACTACAAGGACCCGGAGGCCACGGCGGAGGCCATCGACGCGGAGGGCTGGTTCCACACCGGCGACATCGGCGAGCTGGACGCGGACAACTACCTGCGCATCACCGACCGCAAGAAGGACCTCATCATCACCGCGGGCGGCAAGAACGTGGCGCCGCAGAACCTGGAGAACGCCCTCAAGACGCACGGCATCATCAGCCAGGCCCTGGTGTTCGGCGACAAGCGGCCCTACCTGGTGGCGCTCGTCACCGTGTCGGACGAGGCCTCGCGCAAGCTGCTCCAGGAGAAGGGCGCCCCGGTGGGCGCTTATTCGGAGAATGCCCGGCGCCCGGAGGTCCACGCGGCGGTGGAGGCGGCCGTGGCCCAGGTCAACGCGCAACAGCCGCCCTACGCCACGCTCAAGCGCTTCGCGGTGCTGGAGAACGACTTCAGCCAGGAGACGGGCGAGCTGACGCCCAAGCTCAGCGTCAAGCGCAGGGTCTGCCGCCAGAAGTACCAGGCTCAGCTGGACGGGCTGTACGCGGGCACCGCCGTCGTCGACTGAGGCTCGCTGCAAATACGAACGCCCGGCCTCCCGTCTCCGGGGCGGCGCGGGCGTCGTGTGCTCCAGGCAGGGGCGGTGCCCCCGGGGACGGCTCAGGCGTGACCGCTGGGCGTCTGGCTCTTGGCGACCTCGCCCTCGACGCCGGAGCTGCTGGACAGGGTGGCGGTGGACTTCTTGTCCCCCTGCGCGGGGGCGTCCTCGCCTTCGCCGCCGAAGCCGCGCTTGAAGTTGCGGATGGCACTTCCCAGCGACGAACCGAGCTGAGGCAGGCGCGACGCTCCGAACAGGAGCAGCAGCACCGCCATGATCAGCAGGATTTCCATTCCCTTCAGACCCATCACTCGGCTCCTTCGTGAAGACGCGGGGAGCATACCGATGGGCGCCGCCGACCGCCAGCAAGACCGGCGGACGATTCAAGCCTGCATGCTCGCTGGAGAACCGAGCTCCGCAACGGGGGCTTGTGGCAGCGTGAAGAACAGGGTGCTACCGCCCCGGTCCGTCTCCACGCCTACGCCGCCGCCGTGGGCCTCCACCTCCTGCCGGGCCAGGTAGACGCGCAGGGGGTCCTCCAGCCGCTTCTCCCGGAAGGCGCGCTCCTCCCGCTGGAAGACGGATGCGGCATCCTCGTCCGTCAGCGGGGCCCCATCCCGGCGGACCTCCACCCGGAGCCGGGGCGGGTGGGCGCGCAGGCGCACCCGGATGACCTCGCCCGCCTGGGCCCGGGCGAGCTGGTACTGGATGAAGGACTCCACCGCGTGCTGGATGCGGGCCCCGTCCACGATGGCGTCCAGCGAGGCCTCCCCGGAGCCCCGGGGCGGCAGGAGGGATACCTGGGCCGCCGAGGCCGCCGCGTGCTGCCGTGCCACCGCGGCGTCCAGCAGCGGCACGAGCGATTGCCGCTCCAGCTCGCAGGGCAGGGAGCCCAGGTCCGCCCGGCTGGCATCGAAGAAGTCCTGGGAGAAGGCGAGCGAGCGGTCCGCGTTGCGGAGGATGGTCTCCAGCCCGCGCCGCACCTTGGGCTCCAGGGGCACGCGCCCGTTGAGCAGCAGCGCCGCGTAGGAGCGGACGTTGGCCAGGGAGCCCCGCAGGTCGTGTGAGGCCATGGACAGGTAGCGCACGCGGCGGCGTACCTCCGCCTCGTCCCAGGCCAGGGGCGAGGTCCACAGCAGCAGGCAGCCATCCTCCAGGCGCTCCTCGCCGGCCATCAGCACCCGGCCGTCGCGCTCCCAGAGGTTGCCGCTGCCGGGGCGCGGCCGGAAGCCCGCGGGCTCCAGCAGCTCCGGCAGCGAGGCCACGTGCCGGGGCAGGGCCTCCAGGCCGAGCTGCTCCAGCAGGGAGCGCCCGAGCAGGCGGGGCTCCCCCTCGCGCGGGAGCAGCAGAAGCCCCGGTGCCGCCACGCCGCCTGCCGTCAGCTCCCCCGCGCTCGCCACGTTCCTCGCCTCCAGTCCATCAGGTCACGGAAAGGGTGGGCAGGGACTGTCGGTTTTGCAACGTGGGCCCATGGCCAGCGGCGTGGGCGCATTTTCTTGCGTGGCCGTGTGGGAGGATGGTTGAAGAACCCCCGCGTCGCACCTCGGGAGACTGCTCTGACCTTGCACAATGCACAGCATGCGGGTGCCCCGGTCGTCTTGGTCGTCGATGACGATCCGGACATCCTGGAGGCGCTTTCAGAGATTCTGGAAGCCGAAGGCTTCGAAATCCGCCGTGCGCGGAACGGGAAGGAGGCCCTGGAGCGGCTCGAACCCGAGCCACCGAACCTCATCCTGCTCGACCTCATGATGCCGGTGATGGACGGGTGGGAGTTCGCCCAGCGCATGCGGCAGAAGCCGGAGGCGGTGGCGCGCATCCCCCTCATCGTCCTCAGTGCGGACCGCAATGTCGGCAGCAAGGCGGCCGACATCGGCGCGGTGGGCCACCTGGCGAAGCCCTTCGAGCTCAACGACCTGTTGGACATGGTCCGCCGCTCGCTGAACCCCGCGGCCGCCACCACCAGCGCCTGACAGAAGCGCATCCGTGGCTTGACCTGCCAGGGGGGCGCCATTACGGTCCCCTCGTCTTTGATTTTCAAATCAACGATCAGGCCACAAGGAGTGTGTCATGGGCGCGAAGGACATCATCGAGAACCAGATTCCGGAGACCCTCAAGGCGAAGCCGGAGCTGGCGAAGGAGATCAACGCGGTCATCGTGTTCGACGTCTCGGGTGAGGGTGGCGGCAAGTGGACGCTGGACACCACCAAGTCGGAGGGCTGGGTGTCCGAGGGGGCCGTGGACAACGCGAAGATGACCATCAGCGTGAGCAACGATGACTTCGTGAAGATTCGCGAGAAGAAGCTCAACGCGCAGATGGCGGCCATGCAGGGCAAGCTGAAGTTCAAGCCCATGGACATGGGCCTCGCGATGAAGCTCGCGAAGCTGCTCTAGTTCCGAGCCGGGCCCGGTGGGCGGTTCCGCTCCCGTGGCCACCGACTCCCGCGGCGCGTCTCCTCTCCGGAGCCGCGCCGCTGTCGTTTCCACACCCCTGATTCTCTCCGCAGAGGAGTCACCATGTCGTCGCTTCCGCTCACCGGGCTGCGCGTGCTGGACCTGTCACGCCTGTTGCCGGGCCCCTATGCCACCCTGGTGCTGGCCGACCTGGGCGCCACCGTGGACAAGCTGGAGGAGCCGGAGGGCGGTGACTACGTCCGGCAGATGCCGCCCTTTCGCGACGACGTCAGCGGCCTGTTCTACGGCCTCAACCGGAACAAGCGCTCGCTGACGCTGAACCTGAAGCAGCCCGAGGGCCGCGAGGCGCTGAAGCGGCTGGTCCACCACTATGACGTGCTGGTGGAGAGCTTCCGGCCCGGCGTCATGGACAAGCTGGGCGTGGGCGAGGCCGTGCTGCGCGCGGAGAATCCGCGGCTCATCGTCTGCTCCATCTCCGGTTACGGCCAGACGGGGCCGGACCGGCTGAAGGCGGGGCATGACCTGAACTACGTGGCCCGCGCCGGGCTGCTGGGCTACGGCGGCGAGCCGGGCGGCGCGCCCGGGTTCCCTGGCGTGCAGATGGGCGACATCGGCGGCGGCAGCCTCTTCGCGCTGGTGGGCATCCTCGCGGCGCTGCACGAGCGCGAGCGCACGGGCAAGGGGCGCTACGTGGACGTGTCCATGACGGACGGCGCGCTGGCCTTCCTGCACATGCACCTGGCGTCGCGCCTCTTCCTGGGCTCGCAGGGGACGCCGCTCCAGCGGGGCACGGAGGCGCTCAACGGGGGCTACGCGTGCTACGGCCTGTACCGCACGGCGGATGACCGGTGGCTCGCGGTCGGGGCGCTGGAGCCGAAGTTCTTCTCGGGCGTGTGCGCGCGCCTGGGGCGGCCCGACCTCCTGGAGGACGCCTATGCCCCGGGCGAAGCGGGGGCGCGCGTGAAGGCGGAGCTGACGCGCCTGTTCGCCGAGCACCCGCTGGCGTACTGGCAGGAGCGCTTCGCGGGCTCAGACCTGTGCATCGAGGCGGTGGCGGAGGGGGACGAGGTGCTGAAGGACGCGCAGCTCCAGTCGCGCGGCCTCTTCGCGGAGGCGGAGGACGCGGCGCTGGGCCGGAAGGTGACGCACCTGCTCACGCCGCTGCGCATGGGCGACGCGCCGCTGCGGGCTCCGCCCTCGCTGGGGCAGCACTCGACGGAGATTCTGGAGGAAGCGGGCTTCACCGCCGAGGAGCGGGCGCGCCTGGGGCACTGAGCGGCGCCGCGCGCCACAGCGCCTCGCCGTGCGCGGCGTGGCAGGTGTCGCCCACGAGGTCCAGCGCCAGTTGCGGCTGCCGGGCCGCCAGCGTCGGCAGGTCGTCGAAGGCGCCCGCCGAGTCCAGTCGCCGCACGGTGCTCTCCAGGGCCGTGCGCGCGCGCTCCACCGTCTGGCGTTGGGCCTTCGTCGGCTGCCAGCCCGTGTCGTCGCGATAACGCCCCAGGGTCTCCAGCAGGTGGCCCTGGAACTTGAGCATCTGCACCAGCAGGGGGAGGCGGTACTCGGCGGGGACCGAGGCCAGGGCCGCCTCGTACTGCCGGCCCTCGGAGTCCAGCCGGTACAGGAGCACGTCCACCTGCGCGTCCAGCCGCTGGCGCCACGCCTTGCGCACGGTGGGGTGCCGGGCCCAGCCAGCCACGGCCTGGAAGTAGTGGAGCCCGCCGCAGGGGTGGGCGTAGATGCCCTGCTTGCGCTTGGGGACCTGGGCGCGTCCGGCCTTCATGCCGGCGCGCAGCTCGGCCTGGGCCGCCTCGAGCGTGGCGAGCGCGTCCCGCATCACCGAGTCGATGTGGACCGGCGCGCCCGAGCCGTCGAGGAAGGTGGCTCCGGGCGCGAGCGCCAGGGACAGCGCGTCCAACACCCAGGCGCCTTCGGGGCTGCGCGCGAGGTCCGGGCGGAAGTCGTGCTTCAACTGCTCGACGAGCGAGCGCAGGGTGACGGGGCCCCAGGCCGCGTCGAAGCGGTGCGACAGGGGATAGCCCGCGCGCAGGAGCGACTTCACCTGAAGGGCCGGGTGGGGCTCCACCGGCGTGCCGTCGGAGGTCCGGGCATCGAAGAAGAGCCGCTCCCGGCCAGAGCCGCCGTCGCGTGGGGCGTCCGAAGGCGGGGGCGCGGGCGTTCCGCTGCCGCGAGGGGCAGGGGAGCCACCCTCCGTGGTGGGGCGTTCCCGGGGCGTCGCCTCGCCACGCGGTGTGCGTCGCATGGGCAAGGGGGATGCTCCGCTGTCCGGCTGGCGCGTCCGGCGCAAGAAGCCCGCGATGATTGCGTCCGCCGCGGGCCGGCCGTCTCGGGTGTGGAAGGCGCGCCCGTCGAGCACCATGCCGTGCGCCAGGGCCCAGGGATTGTCGGGCGCCGCCGCCCACTGCCTGCAGCGGTCGGCCAGCAGTGAGGCCACGTCGGCTGGCGGCGCCGTGGAGGTGGGCGCTCGCGCGCGCTCTGAGGAGGCGCGTGGGGAGGGGAATGCCCCAGGGGGAGGCGTCGGGGCACTGGCGGTCAGTGCCGCACGGCCCTCCGCGGCGAGGACCCTCGGGGCCACGCCGCGCTCGAGTTTGGAAGGTTCGACCGGCGTTACGCCCACCGCCGCGCGCGCGGCATCCGCCCCCGCGAACTGCGCGGGGCCGCCCAGGCTCAGGGCGAGTCCAACATGGAGCAGGGAAGTCTTCATGCGCGGCGCGCCTGACAGTGTCGCAGCGGACGCGCGCTCACGCATCTCCGATGGGCGCGAAGGCGCGCGACGCAGGCAAGGCCGGCGTGGAGTGCACACCGTCACCCGCCAGCAACGGACGCGCGCCGGCCCCATTTCCGGGCTGGCGCGCGTCCATGGAACATCAGCTCGCCTGGGAGTCGGCGCTGGTGGACGCCGCCTCGGCCGTGAGGCGCGCCAGCATGCGCTCCAGGATGCCGAACGCGGCGTCGCGGTCCTCGGGGCTCATCAGGTCCAGCACGCGGCGAAGGCTCTCGTCCAGGCCCCGGTCGATGCGGGCGAAGACGTGGTTGCCTTCATCGGTGAGGCGCACGACGACGGCGCGCCGGTCCTCTACGTCCCGGGTCCGCTCCACCAGACCCATGCTCTCCAGCCGGTCCACGACACCGGTGATGGTCTTCCGGGTGATGCCGACGCGCAGCGCCAGGACGCCCACCTGCACCGGACCGTCGTTGCCCAGCCACGACAACGCATGCATCTGCGTGGGCGTGAGCTGGAGGTCCTCGCAGATGCCCGCCAGCGGATTCTTCAGCGAGCGGTAGCGGCTGAACTGGATCAACAGCTCGTGGAGGCGTCGCGACTCGGGCGTGGAGACTTCGACCTCGTCCACCGGACCGTGGCCCTCCTCGGGGCCACCGTCCGTGTGGAGGTCTTCTCCCTCCACGCCCGGGTCGCCTCGCCGGTTCGCGAGGACGGCCGGTTTGTCACCCGGCCGACGCATCAGGCCGTCTCCACCCGGGCCGCGGCGGCCACGGAGGGAGACTCGGCGCCGTGCTGCGGACCCGCCGCGTGGGGCGTGCCCTCGGAGGCGTCCGGGCCCTTGCGCCGCTTCAGCTTCTCGCTGAGCTGATCCATCAGCGAGTACACCACCGGCACCACGCCCAGCGTGAGGAACGTGGACGTCACCAGGCCGCCGATGATGGTGATGGCCATGGGCGCGCGCGTCTCCGCGCCGTCACCCTTGGCAATCGCCACGGGAATCATGCCGGCGATCATCGCGATGGTGGTCATCAGGATGGGGCGCAGACGGATGGGAGCCGCCTGGAGCAGCGCCTCGGTGGCTGTCTTGCCTTGCTCACGCAGTTGCAGCGTGAAGTCCACCAGGAGGATGCCGTTCTTCACCACCAGGCCCATGAGCATGATGACGCCGATGAGGGCGAACATCGACATGGCCTGACCTGTGACGAGCAGACCACCGATGGCGCCGATGAGCGCGAAGGGCAGCGACATCATGATGGTGAACGGGTGGATGAAGCTCTCGAACTGCGCCGCGAGGATCATGTAGATGAGGATGATGCCGAGCAGCAGGGCGGAGCCGAAGGCCGCCACGGACTTGCCGAGCTCCTTGGCGTTACCCTCGAAGTCGTAGATGACGCCCTTGGGCAGCTCCTTCTCCGCGGTGGTGTTGAGGAAGGTGATGGCGTCGCTCAGCGCGTAGTTGGAGGCCAGGTTCGCCAGCATGGTGATCTGCCGCTTCTGCGCCTCGCGGTCGATCTGCACCGGGCCGTCCGCCGGGGTGATGGAGGCGATGTTGCGCAGCTCCACCAGCTGGCCGGTCGTGCTGCGAACGGTCAGCTTGCCCAGCGCATCAGCGGACGCCAGCGTCGCCGACGGGAGCGCCAGCTTGATTTCGTACGTCTCGCCGCCCTCGCGGTAGTCGCCGAACTTGTCGCGGCCCAGGAAGGCGCGCAGCGTGGTGCCCAGCGAGGCCGCGGGGACGCCCAGTGCGGCCGCGCGCTCACGGTCCACCTCCACGTCGTACTGGGGCTTGCCCGAGCGGAACGTCATGTCCACGTCCACCAGGCCCGGGTTCTGCTGCATCGCGGCCTTGATCTTCTCCGCGGACGCGATGAGCTGCTCCCAGTTGTCGCCACGCAGGTTGAACTGCACCGCCTGGGTGCGCGCACCGCCACCGCCCACCGCGGCGATGTCCTGCACCGTCACCGAGACGCCGCTCCGCGGCTTGATGGCGCCGCGCAGATACGTCTTCAGCTCGCTCTGGTTGAACCCGCGCTCCTTCAGCGGCACCAGGTTGATGAGCAGCTCACCCTTGTGCACCTCCTCCTGCACGCCGCCACCTGCGGTGGCGAACGTGGACGCGATGCCCGGCAGCGCCAGGACCTGCGCGTCCAGCGCGTCCAGCTCCGCCTGCGTCTCCTGCAGCGTGGAGCCGATGGGCAGCTCCACCGCCAGCTTGATGTTCCCGTTGTCCTGCTCCGGAATGAACGTGAACTTCAGGAAGCTGGCCATGAAGAAGGTGAGGAAGAGCACCAGCACGGCGACGACCAGGGTGATGGCCCGGTGCCGCAGGATGCTCGCCAGGATGTTCCGGTAGCCCGTCTCCGTGGCGACCAGCACCCGCTCCACCGCCGCGGAGAGGCCCGTGGGGTTGCCATGGTGGCTCAGCATGCGCGCCGACAGCATGGGCGTGAGCGTCATGGACACGGCGTAGGAGATGAGCACCGCCACCGCCACCGTCACGCCGAACTGGTAGAAGAACTTGCCCATCATGCCGTCCATGAAGGCCACGGGGATGAACACGGCGACGATGGCGAGCGTCACGGCGAACACCGCGAGGGCAATCTGGCTGGCGCCCTCGATGGCCGCCTCCATCGGTCTCTTTCCCTCTTCCAGGTGACGGACGATGTTCTCGATGACCACGATGGCGTCGTCGATGAGCAGACCGATGGACAGCGTCAGCGCGAGCATCGTGATGAGGTTGAACGTGAAGCCCAGGGCCGCCATGACGGCGAAGGTGCCGACGACGGACACCGGCAGGGCGACTGCCGCCACCAGCGTGGAGTTCAGGTTGCGCAGGAACACCAGCACGATGAGGACCGCCAGCGCGCCACCGAGCACCAGGTCGAACTGCACCGCGGCGATGGACGATCGGATGAACCGCGAGTTGTCCGTCACCATCTCCGTGCGCACGCCATCGGGCAGCAGGCTGTTGACCTCGCCCAGCGACTCCTTGATGGACTCGGCCACCTGCACCGTGTTGGAGCCGGACTGCTTGCGCACCACCAGCGCCACGGCGCTGCGGTCACCGCTCTTGGCGCTCGAGCGCGCCTCCTCGGGGCCGTCCACCACGTCCGCCACGTCCCGCACGCGCACCGGCGCGCCGTTGGGGCTGGCGATGATGATGTTGCGCAGCTCGTCCACGCTCTTCGCCTCGGACGTCAGGCGCACCACGCGCTCGCGGCCGCCGTCCATGGTGCGGCCACCCGGGACGTCCAGGTTCTGCGCCCGGATTGCCTGGCTCACGTCGCTGACGGCGAGCCCGAAGCCCCGCAGCCGCTCCGGGTCCACGACGATCTGGATCTCGCGCTCGCGGCCACCAATCACGTCGATGCTGCCCACGCCCGGCTGACGCTGGAGGGCGGGCTTCACCACGTCCTCGGCGACGCGCGTCAGCTCCTCGATGGGGAGCGCGCCGGCCAGCGACAGCGTCATGATGGGCGCCGCGCCGATGTCGAACTTCTCCACCACCGGCGTCTCGATCTCCGCCGGCAGCTTGCTCAGGGTGGCCTGGACGCGGTCACGCACGTCCTGGGACGCCACGTCGACCTTGGTATCCAGGGTGAAGCGCACGACGACCTGGGACACGCTCTCCAGGTTGATGGAGCGCAGCTGCTCCACGCCGTTGAGGGTGTTGAGCGCCTCCTCCAGCGGGTCGCTGACGTTCTTCTCAATCGACTCCGGGTCCGCGCCCGGCAGCACCGTGGTGACGGTGACGACGGGGAACTCGACGTCGGGGAACTGGTCCACGCCGATGCGCGGGTAGGCATTGATGCCAAACACGACCACCGCGAGCATGAGCATCGCGGTGAAGACGGGGCGGGAAATGAATGTCTTGAGCATTCAGGAGCTCCGAGCTCGAAAGGGGAGGGCAGGCGTCACTGCACAACGCGGACGGCCGTGCCCTCCTTCACGTCCAGGGAGGAGTCGGCGAGCACGCGCTCATCGACACCCAGTCCCTGGAGGACGCGGACGTAACCAGGCAGCACTCGCTCGACGCGCACATCCCGCTTGCGCACCGTGCCGTCCTGCACCACCCACACGAAGCCCTCCTGCCCCCGGGCGCTGACGGCCTGGGAGGGGAGGAAGAGGCCCTTGTCGTCGGCCTCGCCCGTGTTCGAGAAATCCAGCTCCACGAGGGCGCCTGGGCGCAGCGCCTTGGAGCGCTCACCCACCACGTCCGCCAGCACCTCCACCGTGCGGTTGGTGACGTCCACCACCTCGCCCACCACGGCCACCTGCACCTCGAAGCGCGCGCCGCTGGGGCTCACCGTGCCCTGCGTCTTGCTGCCCACGTTGACCTTGTCCACCACCGACTCGGGGACCTGCGCGCGGACCTCCAGGTCCGACGTGTCCACCAGGGTGAAGATGGGGGTGGAGGGCGTCATCGCCACCGAGTCACCGATGTTCTTCGTCCGGGACGTGATGACGCCGTCGAAGGGGGCGATGATGGAGTGGTCGCGCAGCGTCTCCTCCGCCAGGCGCAGCGCGGCGGCGGCCTGGGCGGCCTGGGCGGCGGCCTGCTTCTGGCCAATCACCGCCTGGTCCAGGCCCGCGGCGGCCACGCCACCGGACTCGGCCACCTTGCGCGTGCGCTCCAGGGTGGACGTGGCCAGCTCCAGCGCCGCGTCCGCCGCCTGCTTCACCGCCCGCGCCTGCTCCACGGCGATGACGACGTTGGAGGCGTCCAGCACGGCCAGCACCTGGCCCTTCTTCACCTTGTCACCCACCCGCACGTTCATCTTGGCGAGGGTGCCGGTGGCCTGGGGGCCCAGGACCGCCTCATGCTTCGAGCGGATCTGCCCCGTCACCCGGGTGACGTCCGCGCTCAGCTCCGTGGAAGGAGTGATGGCACGCACGCCCAGCGCCGCAGGCCCCGTCTGCTCTGGAAGGGCCGGCTTGTTGCTGCCCTTGCCACAGCCCGTCGTCACCACCGCTGCCATTGCCGCGGCCATCCACATGCGTCGAATCACGGTCGTCCTGCTCCTGCCGGTCACGGGGCGCGTGTCCCCTGGGAGACATTTCCGGGCCGGCTTCTACATGGAAAGTCTGCGCCCCGGAAACTACAGAGTCTGAACTGTCTGTCAAGGGGATACTCCGCAATGCGGACTATCTCTCGTCAAGGACGTTTAACGCCTGGCCGGTGGGCGGGCTGGGAATAAATGACACAGCGCGTGCTGGGTGTCGCTTGGCCCGAAGTGGGGGGCGGTGTGCCACGGAGGCTCTGCTTGTGGCACCTAGAGGCCCCTGTTATTGACTCCAGAATCAATTCTTTCGCGTCGAGGACACACCCCATGCCCCATCCCTTCACCGAGGACCACGAGGCCTTCCGGAACACGGTGCGCAGCTTCGTCGAGAAGGAGATGACGCCGCACAGCCTCGAGTGGGACCGGGCGGGCATCTTCCCCAGGGAGTTGTTCCGCAAGGCGGGCGAGCTGGGCTTCCTGGGCATCAACCACGACCCGAAGTACGGCGGCAGCGGCCTGGACTACTGGTACGTCACGGTGTTCGCGGAGGAGCTGAGCCGCAGCCTCAACGCGGGCGTGAACATGGCGCTGCTGGTGCAGAGTCAGATGGCCACGCCCATCATCAACGAGATTGGAACGGACGAGCAGAAGCGCGAGTTCCTCGAGCCGGCGCTCAAGGGCGAGAAGATCGCCGCGCTGGGCGTGAGCGAGCCGAACTGTGGCTCGGACGTGGCGAGTATCAAGACGACGGCGCGCCGGGACGGGGACGACTACGTCATCAACGGCTCGAAGATGTGGATCACCAACGGCACGCGGGCGGACTTCATCACCCTGGCGGTGCGCACGGGCGAGGCCGGCTACTCCGGCATCTCACTGGTGACGTTCCCCACGGACGTGAAGGGCTTCGGCGTCTCCAAGAAGCTGGACAAGGTGGGCAACCTGTCCTCGGACACGGCCGTCCTCTACTTCGAGGACTGCCGCATCCCCGCGCGCTACGTGCTGGGCGAGGAGAACGCGGGCTTCTACCACATCATGACCAACTTCCAGGGTGAGCGCCTGGTGGGCGCCATCACCACGGTGGCGGGCATGGAGCGGATGATGGAGGACTCCATCCGCTACGGGAACGAGCGCGAGGCCTTCGGCCGGCCGCTGATGAAGTTCCAGGTGTGGCGCCACAAGTTCGTGGAGCACCTGACGGCCATCGAGGCGGCCAGGCGGCTGACGTACCACGCGGTGGACCTCTTCGACCGGAAGCAGAACCCGGTGAAGGAGGTCTCCATGGCGAAGCTGTTCGCGGGCGACCTGGCCCAGCGCGTGGCCTACGACTGCCAGCAGTTCTACGGCGGCATGGGCTACGTCGAGGAGACGGCCATCGCCCGCATGTGGCGCGACGTGCGCCTCATCACCATCGGCGGCGGTACCTCCGAGGTGATGAAGGAGATCATCTCCAAGCTCTACGGCTTCTGAGCCGCGCGCTCAGGCGCCCGGGCCCAGGTTCACCCCTTCGAGGGGTTTGGGTCCGCTGTCCAGCTCGGCGTGCATGAGGACGTCGTCACGCACGCCCTCCCACCTGGCCACCACCAGCGTCGCCACGGCGTTGCCAATGACGTTGGTGATGGCGCGCGCCTCGGACATGAAGCGGTCCACGCCGAGTAGCAGGGCCACGCCCTCCACCGGCACCTTGCCGTTGAGCGCCGCCAGCGTGGCCATCAACGTGATGAACCCCGAGCCCGTGACGCCCGCCGCGCCCTTCGACGTGAGCAGCAGCACCCCGAGCAGCGTCAGCTCCTCCCCCAGCGTCAGCTCCACGCCAACGGCCTGGGCGATGAAGATGGCCGCCATCGTCAGGTAGATGCACGTCCCATCCAGGTTGAACGAGTACCCCGTGGGCAGGACCAGCCCCACGGCGCCCCGGTCGCATCCCAGCCGCTCCAGGCGCTTGAGCAGCCGCGGCAGCGCGGACTCGGACGAGGACGTCCCCAGCACGAGCAGCAATTCGCTGCGCATGTAGCGCAGCAGCTTCCAGAGCGAGAAGCCGGACAGGCGCGCCACCAGCCCCAGCACCACGAACACGAACAGGGCGCAGGTGATGTAGACGGCGATGAGCAGCCGGCCCAGCGAGCTGAGTGACTCGACGCCGAACTTGCCCACGGTGAAGGCCATGGCGCCGAAGGCACCCACTGGGGCCAGCTTCATGATCATCCCGACGATGCCGAAGAAGACCTGCGCCAGGTCGTCCGACAGGTCGAGCACGCGCTGGCCCATGGGCCCCAGCCGTGTCAGCGCCACGCCCGTCAGCACGGCGACGAGGAGCACCTGGAGCAGCTTCCCCTCGGTGAAAGCGGACAGGAAGTCATGCGGGATGATGTCCAGCAAAAAGGGGACGGTGCCCTGCTGCTGCGCCGATGCGCGGTACTGGGTGATGCCGGAGGTGTCGATCTGCGACGGGTCGATGTTCATCCCGGCGCCGGGCTTCAGCGTGTTCACCACCACCAGCCCGACGATGAGCGCCAGCGTCGTCAGCACCTCGAAGTAGATGAGCGCCTTGAGCCCGATGCGGCCCACGTGCTTGAGGTCCCCCATCTTCGCGATGCCCGCGACGATGGTGAGGAAGATGACCGGGGCGATGATCATCTTCACCAGCTTGATGAAGCCGTCGCCCAGGGGCTTCATCGCCGCGCCCAGGTCCGGCCGCAGCCAGCCCAGGACGACGCCCACGGCGATGGCCAGCAGCACCTGGACGTAGAGATTCTTCAGCCACCGCATCCGCACCCCTCTGAGCAAGGCCGCGAACTATAGCGCGCCATGCCCGGGCGGCCGCGGGGGCGGCGGGCTGGGACTGCTCCTGGCCGCCCGCGTCACTTCTTCCGGAACAGCGCCTCCGCGGCGCTCAGCAGGGCGTCCCGGCTCTCCTTCTCATGGAGGCCGCCCTCGCCAACCTGGTACAGCTCGCAGAAGTTGGCGCCGTCCTTGTCCTTGGGCACCTCGGCGAAGGGCTCCTTGCACTCCTTCGCCACGCCCAGGTCGAAATGACGGCAGTTGCGGCAGGAGCGGATGTCCTCGCCGCAGCGCGGGCAGGCGTCACGCCGCCCCACCTGGTTCGCGATGATGTCGAGCGGATGTCCACAGTGCGCGCAGCCGGGCATGGCCTCCTCCAATCCGACGGGGCGGCCATTGTGCCAGCGCGCGGCGGCGCGCGGCGAGCGCTCAACGCTGGGGGCTGGGCCTCAGTCCCTGGACGTGCTCCGGGTGGGCGTGCTCGCGCCCGGCGTTGGCATACGCGCCGCCGCCCGTGGCGCCGAGGAGCTGGTCGTTCAGCCGCTTGAGCAGGAACAGGAGGTACGCGCACACCGCCGCCAGCGCGGAGGCCAGCACGCCGAGCATCATTCCGCGCTGCCACGCGTGGGCCTTCTCCAGCACCACGCGGCGCTCGGCGAACGTCTTGAGCTGGGCGTCGGCCGCGCTGCCATCCAGGCGCTCCGCGTAGTCCTCCGCCTGGGCGGTGCCGCGCTCCATCAGCCACTGCCCCTGGACCTGGAGGGCGTTCGCGCGGGTGTAGCAGTAGGCTGCTCCCCCCGCGGCGAACAGCGAGAGGCAAAGCGCCGTCATCACGCCCCGGGTCGTGCCCATCCTGCGTCCTCCGGACTGGCCGTTGCACGGGCTGTGACACCCGCGACTGCTCCGGCTTCCCGAAGACAGTAGCGGATGCTAGGGAGCCCCTCTGACATGGGCAAGCCCTACCGTCCTAAAGACCACTATTTCCAGAAGGCCAAGCAAGAGGGACTGCGGGCGCGTTCGGCGTTCAAGGTCGACGAGCTCATCAAGCGTTTCCCCATGGTGAAGAAGGGGCACGTGGTGCTCGATCTGGGCGCCGCGCCTGGCGGCTTCCTCCAGATTCTGGCCGACGCCGTGGGCCCCAAGGGGCGCGCCATCGGCGTGGACATCGTCCCCATCCGTCCCTTCAGCCAGCCCTTCGTGCAGACGGCGGTGCTCGACGTGCTCGCGGACGACTTCGACGCGAAGCTGGCCGCCCTCTACGATGGGCCCTTCGACGCGGTCATCTCCGACATGGCCCCCAAGACGAGCGGCATCAAGTCCACGGACGAGGCGCGCAGCCTGCGGCTCGCGGGCAAGGCGCTGGAGGTGGCCGCGGCGCGCGGCCGGCCCGGCTCCTCCTTCGTGGCCAAGGTCTTCATGGGCGGCGACTTCGAGGACTTCCGCGCCCAGGTGCGTGCCCTCTTCGAGGAGGTGAAGGTGGTCCGCCCCGAGGCGACGCGCGGCGCCAGTATGGAAGTCTACCTGGTGGGGCTGCGCCGCCGCGCGCCGGAGACCCCCGGGGAGGGCTGACGTTCATTGTGGAACGTTGGATTGCCCGGGGGCGTCTAGAGTGCCGACATGCACCGGACTCCCTGGACCCGCGCACCCTTCGTTCCGCTGTGTTTGCTGTCCCTGCTGCTGCTGGCCCCGCCCGTGTTGGGGCAGGGCAAGGCGCCGCCGTCGTGGAAGGCCATCGACGCGCTGGTGGCGGAGCAGAAGGTGGAGTCCGCCGCCCAGGCCACCGAGGCCCGCCTGGAGCGGGCGAAGCAGACCGCTGACGAAGCCGAGTGGACTCGCGCGCTGGTTCGCACGGTGCAACTGCGGACGGCGCTGCACGGCTACGAGACAGCGGTG
Source organism: Pseudomonadota bacterium (assembly GCA_023426545.1). Classification (GTDB taxonomy): domain Bacteria; phylum Myxococcota; class Myxococcia; order Myxococcales; family Myxococcaceae; genus Myxococcus. Next base: position 27,246 of record JAFAAN010000016.1, on the reverse strand, counting down.
CGCTTCCTGCGCGAGCAGCCCTGGCCCCAGGGCGCGCTGCATCGTGCGACGCTGAACCTCTTCTACGCCAACGCGCTCGTCACCTATGCGCAGGCGTATGGCTGGGAGGTGCGCCAGCGCGAGGCCGTGGCCTCCACCGGCCCGGTGGACCTCAAGGCGTGGACGCACGAGCAGATTCTCACCGAGGCACAGCGGGCCTACGAGGACGTCTGGACGCAGCGGGAGCAGCTCGGCTCCGAGCCCGTCAAGGCGCTGGCCGAGTACATCCGGCCCAACACGTACCCGGCGGGGCTGCGCTCCACGCTGCGCGATGCCGTGTCCTATCTGCGCGCGAGCCTGCTGGCGGACAGCTCACACTGGCGGCCCGAGCAGGCCAACGATGTGTACCGGTTGAAGCTCGACGCGCTCCTGGAAGGTACGCCCGCGGTGGCGCTGACGGACCCGGGCGTCCATCCGCTGGAGAAGGTGGCCGCGGTGCTCGGGGACCTGGAGGCGTGGCACCGCGCCGCGGGCCGGCGCGAGTCGGCGCTGGAGGCCCGCCTCCAGCGTTACACCGTGCTGCAACAGCACTTCACGGACAAGGACGACCGGACCCGCATCCGCCGGCACCTCGCGGCGTTCCTGACCGCGTTCGGTGACGTGCCCTGGTCCAGCATGGGGCAGGCGCAGCTCGCGGAGATGGAGCTCCGGGTGAACCACGGCGTGCAGGCCCACGCGCTGGCGAAGGCGTGCGCGGCGTCACATCCCAAGTCGCTGGGGGCCCAGCGCTGCAAGACGCTCCTGGCCTCCATCGAGGCCCCTGACTTTCGCTTGGGGGCCATGCTGTCGGACGGGCCCCAGCGCCGCTCCATCGAGGTCACCCACCGCAACATCTCCCGGCTGCATTTCCGCGCCTACTCCATCGACATGGAGAAGCAGCTCGCCAAGGCGGGCGCCTACGCCATGCTGCCGGAAGGCGACCAACTGCGCGCCCTCATGAAGAACCAGCGCGCGGTGGCCACCTGGAGCGTCCCGCTGCCGAAGACGGAGGACTTCCGGGAGCACCGCACCTTCGTCACGCCGCCTCTGGAGGCGAAGGGGACGTACGTCATCGCGGCCTCCGCCCACGAGGACTTCCGGGCGAAGGGCAACCGCGTCGTGGCGGTGTATCTGACGGTGACGCCCTGGGTGGTCATCTCCCACGCCTCGGGGGGCAGCCGCGTCGAGGCGCGGGTGGTGAACGGGGAGACGGGCGCGCCGGTGCCGAAGGTGCCGCTGCGGCTCATCCTCTCGGACTACCAGAAGGGATTCAGTGTGGCGGCGCGCGCCACCACCAACGAAGAGGGCATGGCCACCTTCGACGCGCCGCCGGGCTCGGGCTACCGGAACTACCTGCTGGTCGCCGGAAGCGGGCGCGACCTGCTGCTCCACCCCAGCGGCGTCCCCTTCTACAGCCGGCATGAGCCGGGGGAGTCCCGCAACGCCCTGGTCTTCACCGACCGCGCCGTGTACCGGCCCCTGCAGAAGGTCCAGTGGAAGGCGGTGGCCTACAGCGGCCGCGGCGACCAGGCACGGTACCAAGTGCTGGCGGGCAGGACGCTTCGCGTCTCGCTGATGGACCCGAACCACCAGGAGGTGGAGTCCCGGGAGGTCCAGACCAATGACTTCGGCTCGGCGGCGGGCGAGTTCACGATTCCCACGGGCCGTGTGCTGGGCGCGTGGTCCGTGCGCGTGAGCCTCGGCGGACGCGCCTCCATTCGCGTGGAGGAGTACAAGCGGCCCACCTTCGAGGTGACACTGAAGGACGCGCAGGCGCCGCTGCGCCTCAACCGTCCCGCGACGTTCCAGGGCGAGGCCCGCTACTACTTCGGCATGCCGGTGACGTCCGGCTCGGTGCGGTGGCGCGCGTACCGCGAGCCGGTGCTGCCCTGGTGGTGGTGGGGCCCTCGCGCCGCCTCCCAGGAGCGGCAGGTGGTGGCGACGGGCACGTCTCCCCTGGGCGAGGACGGGGCCTTCTCCTTCGGCTTCACGCCCCAGGCGGATGAGCGGGAGGTGGGCACGCCAGGCCTGACCTGGAACTACCGCATCGAGGCGGACGCGACCGATGAAGGCGGGGAGACGCGCTCGGCCACCCGGGCCTTCCGCCTGGGCTTCGTCGCGGTGGAGGCGCGCGTGGACTCGGACACGGGCTTCTTCCGCGAGGGCACGGCGGCCTCGGTCCGTCTGACGCGCTCCACGCTGGACGGCGCGCCGCAGCCGGGCCCTGGCCGGTGGCGGCTGGTGGCCCTGACGCAGCCGCCGCGCCCACTGATGCCCGCGGATGAGCCCGGTGCGCCGCCCGTATTCGTGGATCCGGAGGCGGTGCATACGCCGACGCCCGGGGATGCGCTCCGCGCGCGCTGGTTCGGGGCGTATTCGCCGGAGTCCACGCTGCGCGGCTGGAAGGATGGGGCCGAGCTGGCGAAGGGCGCGGTGGAGCACGACGCGGAGGGTCTGGCCCAGGTGACGCTGCCCGCGCTGAAGGCCGGCGCCTACCGGCTGCACTACGAGACGACGGATGCCTTCGGCCAGACGTACACCGTGGGGCGCGAGCTGCTGGTGGCTGGGCAGGGTGGAGGCATCGCGCTGCCCGCGAATCTGGTGGCGGAGCGTGAGACGGCGCGCGTGGGGGAGACGGCACGGCTGATGGCCGTCTCGGGATTCGAGGGGCAGCCGCTGCTGCTCGACGTCTACCGCGGGGAGAAGCGCATCTCGCGGCGCTCGCTCATCGCGGGGAAGTCCCCCCAGGTGGTGGAGGTGCCCGTGACGGCGGAGCTGCGCGGCGGCTTCACGGTGGTGCTGTCGACCGTGCGCGACTACCAGTTCCTGAGCTTTTCGAAGTCCATCTTCGTGCCCTGGGACGACAAGGAGCTGCAGCTGGAGTTCGCCACGTTCCGCGACACGCTGCGGCCGGGGGCCCGGGAGACGTGGCGGGTGACGGTGAAGGGCCCGCGGGGCGCGAAGGTCGAGGCGGGGGCGGCGGAGCTGCTCGCGTACATGTATGACCAGTCGCTGGACCTGTTCGCGAAGCAGGCGCCTCCGAGCGTGGCGGGGTTGTATCCCCGCTGGAACACGGTCATGGACCTGCGGCCGTCGGTGGGCCTGGCGGACTTCCACTGGCTGGTGAACGACGCCTACGGCGAGGTGGCGGGCTGGCCGCACCCCCAGCCGGACGCGTTGCGCTTCGAGGATGGCTATGGACTGGGCGGCCCCGGCCGGCTCCGCTTCAGGGGCCGCGGCCCCGGGGGAGGGGGGCGCGCGTATGTCGCCGAGGCGGCCCGTCCCGCGCCGATGGAGAGCAGGCGGGAGATGGCAGGGGCGCCTCCGCCTCCGGCGCCTGCCACGGCCACTCGAATGAAATCGATGGCGAGTCCGGCCCAGGAGGAAGCGCTCAGTGATGGGAATGCCCAGGAGCCCTCCGCGCCGGCCCTGCGGTCGAACTTCGCGGAGACGGCGTTCTGGGTGCCGCAGGTGCTCACCGGCGCTGACGGCTCCGCCACGCTGGAGTTCACCGTGCCGGACTCGGTGACGGCGTGGAGCGTCTGGGTTCATGCGCTCACCCGCGATCTGAAGGGCGGCTCGTTGCAGCGCACCTCCCGCAGCGTGAAGGAGCTGATGGTGCGGCCCTACGTGCCGCGCTTCCTGAGGGAGGGAGACCGCGCCGTGCTGGAGGTCCTGGTGAACAACGCCGGTGCCCGGCCGCTCCAGGGGACGCTCACGCTGGACATCGTGGACCCGGAGACGCAGAAGAGCGTGCTCGCGGACTTCGGCGTCCGGACCGCGTCGCAGGGCTTCGACGTGGCGGCGGGGAAGGGGACGCGTCTGCGCTTCCCGCTCACCACGCCGGCTCGCGTGGGCACGGTGGCCTTCCGCGTGGAGGCCCGCGCGGGCAACGTGAGCGACGGTGAGCTCCGCCCGCTTCCGGTGCTGCCGGGCCGGATGCACCTGTCGCAGTCACGCTTCGTGACGCTGAAGGGCCAGGACGCAAAGACGATGCGCTTCGAGGACCTGCGCACGGGGGGAGACCCGACGCGGGTGAACGAGCAGCTGGTCGTCACGGTGGACACACAGCTCTTCTATTCGGCGCTCCAGTCGCTGCCGTACCTGGTGAACTACCCCTACGAGTGCACGGAGCAGACGCTCAACCGCTTCGTGTCGGCGGGCATCCTGTCCAGCCTCTACGGACAGTACCCGTCGGTGGCGCGGATGGCGAAGCAGCTGAGCGAGCGGCCCACCCGCTTCGAGACGTGGGACGCGGTGGACCCCAACCGGAAGATGTCGCTGGAAGAGACGCCCTGGCTGGAGATGGCGAAGGGGGGGCCGGAGCTGGACGCTGGCCTCGTCAAGGTCCTGGACCCGAGGGTCGCCGCCGCCGAGCGCACGTCCGCGATGGCCAAGCTGCGAAAGGCGCAGACGTCCAGCGGAGGCTTCCCCTGGTGGCCGGGGGGGCCGCCGTCGCCGTACATGACGCTCTACATCGTGCACGGCCTGTCCCGGGCGATGGAGTTCGGCGTGGAGGTCCCGCCGGAGATGACCCGCGCCGCGTGGGGCTACCTGGCGCGCCACTTCCGCGAGGACTACTCGACGCGGTTGATGAAGGAGGGGCGCGGCTGGGAGTTCCTCACCTTCCTCAACTACGTGGCCTCCGCGTACCCGAACGCGAGCTACACCGGCGAGGCGCTGACGGGCGCCGAGCGCGAGCGCATCCTCGCCTTCAGCTATGAGCACTGGAAGAAGCACTCGCCGTACCTCAAGGGATACCTGGCGCTCACGCTCAAGCGCGCCGGGCGCAAGGCGGACGCGGAGCGTGTCTGGGCGAGCGTCATGGACTCCGCGAAGACGAGCGACGAGCTGGGCACGTACTGGGCGCCGGAGGACCGGAGCTGGCTCTGGTACAACGACACCACGGAGACGCATGCCTTCGCGCTGCGCACCCTGACGGAGCTGAACCCGAAGGACTCCCGGCGCGAGGGATTGGTCCAGTGGCTGCTGCTGGACAAGAAGCTCAACCACTGGAAGTCCACGCGGGCCACGGCGGAGGCGCTGTACGCGCTGGTGAAGTACCTCCAGGCGGAGGGCGCGCTGGGCGTGCGCGAGGACGCCACGGTGACGGTGGGCCCGCGCGTGGTGCGCATGTCCTTCGCGCCGGACGAATACACGGGCAAGAAGAACCAGGTCGTCGTCCCCGGGGCGGAGCTGGAGCCAGCGACGATGAGCTCGGTGCGGGTGGAGAAGACGACGCCGGGGTTCGCCTTCGCGTCCGCGACGTGGCACTTCTCCACGGAGAAGCTGCCGGACAGCGAGCGGGGCGACTTCTTCCAGGTGTCCCGGCGCTACTTCCTGCGCGAGCGGCAGGGGCGCGAGGCCGTGCTCACGCCCCTGCGCGAGGGCGCGGTGGTGAAGCCAGGAGATGAGGTGGAGGTGCAGCTGTCCCTGCGCGCGAAGCACGCGGCGGAGTACGTGCACCTGCGGGACCCGCGCGCCGCGGGCCTGGAGCCGGAGAACGTGCAGTCCCGCCACCGCTGGGACCTGGGCATCGTCTGGTACGAGGAGACGCGTGACTCCGGCACCCACTTCTTCTTCGAGCGGCTGCCCGCCGGTGAGTACACCTTCAAGTACCGGCTGCGCGCCAACATGGCCGGCACGTTCAAGGTCGGCCCCGCCACCGTTCAATCCATGTACGCGCCGGAGTTCACCGCGTACTCGACCGGGGCGGTGCTCACGGTGGGCACGTCGAAGTAGCCAGGGGGCAACAGTCCCCCTCGATTGCTTCGGACTTGAGGTCGGTCCTCTCTACGCCCACGGGTTCGACAGGCACGAGGCTCCGGGTGGGGATGTGTCCACCGCCCAAAGCGCGGGCGCATCAGTCCCCGCAGGTGGCCTTGTCGTCCGTGGGATGCAGGGTGGCGATGCCGTAGGTCCCGTTGCGAGTGCCGCACCACACGCGCCAGTTCGTCCCGCCCAGGTCCGGAGCCGAGTACACGCCGCCTTCCTTCTTCGCCCCGCCGCGCGCACAGCACCGCGCGAAGGCCCGCGTGCCAATCGCCACCAACCCCACCGCGTCCGGCGAGCGGGAGAAACCGCCGATGCGCTTCTCTCCGCAGGACCAGGGGGACACGCCCTTGAAGCGGACGAGGTACGCATCGCCCTTCAACGCGGCGTTGCCGCGCGCCGGGCCCTGGTAGCAGACGCGCCCCTCCGCCTCGAGCTGGGCGTAGCGCGGGAGGAAGTGCAGCCCGCCAATGGGGCCCCGGTCCCAGTCGTCGCCGCAGAAGACGTGCGTGAAGGCGTTGCGCGGCCCGGTGCTCACCCACAGGCTCGTGAGCCAGTCGAGGTTGGCCTGCCGCGCCCCGGGGCGGCCCGCCACCGACAAGGCCCGCTGGATGCGCGCGTCGTCGTAGTGACGGGAGAGGAAGCGCCGCACGTCGCCCTCGCTCACGCTGACGTCCGGGCGCGCGGGGCACAGGTCCAGCACCTCCCGGTCCATCGCCGACAGCGGGGGCGGCTTCGCGAACAGCGGCGCCTGGTCACACGAAGTCGCGCAGCCCGTTGCGGGCTTCCAGCTCGCGGGCGCGGCCTGCTCCTCATCGGCGTCGCTGTCATCCCGCCGCGCGGCGCGCGCCGCCGCGTTGCCCGCGGGCGCCCGCATCACCACCGGGCGGACGGACAGGGCGTCCTCCTGGGTGCCCTTGGCCTCGCGGACCGCCAGCCCTCGCGCCCGGGCCTGCTGGGCCGAGTGGGCGCGGTCCGCCGCCACCAGGGCCGCGGCGCTCGGCGTGGGAGGCGCGATGGATTCCGGCGCGCCTTCGCACAGCACCCAGCCCGCCGCGGACGCGCCGCGCAGCTTGCACCAGGCCCGGCCGGGGCCGCCCTTCTTCAGCAGCGGGTACGGCGTCCCCGGCGCCACCGTGAAGACGACCTTGCGGGACTCGGGCTGCTCGACGGCGTCCACCGCGACGTCGGAGACGAAGGCGCCCGGGCCCGCGAGGGCCGGCAGCGAGGCGCTCAGCAACAGGGCAAGACAGGGGAGGGGAAGACGCATGGCGCACGGGAGTGTACAGCAGTCCCCGCCGTGCCCCTGGGAGGAGGGGCACGGGGGCATGTCCTGCGCCTGTGACGGCCGTCAGCGGCCGGGCATTCAACCGAGCTTCACGCGGGCGACCTTCAGCTTGCCCACCTGCACCGTGTACTCGCCCGCGCCCAGCTCGGCCTTGGCGTCCACCACCTTCTCGCCGTTGACGCGCACGCCGCCCTGCGCCATCAGCTTGCGCGCCTCGGTGGCGGACGCCACCAGCTTCGTCTCGGGCAGCAGCTTCGTCACCGGCAGCGTCTGCGCGCCGCCCAGGGACACCTCCACCAGGGGCAGCTCGTCGGTGGACAGCTCCTTCTTCGCGAAGCGCTTCTCGAAATCCTCGGCGGCCTTCTTCCCGGCCTCCTCGCCGTGGAAGCGCGCCGTCATCTCCTGCGCGAAGCCGACCTTGATGGCCTTCGGGTGCAGCGCGCCGGACTCCACCTGGGCGCGCATCTCCGCCAGCTCCTTGCGCGTCTTCGACGAGAGCAGCTCGTAGTACCGCCACATCAGGTCGTCGGTGATGCTCATCAGCTTGCCGAAGATGGTGTCCGCCGGCTCGTCGATGCCCACGTAGTTGTCCAGGCTCTTGGACATCTTGTCGCCGACGATCTTCCCATCCACGAGCTTCGCGTTGAGGCCCTCCAGGATGGGGCCCGTCATGATGACCTGGGGCGCCATGCCCTCTTCCTTCATCAGCTGGCGGCCCACCAGCAGGTTGAAGAGCTGGTCCGTGGCGCCCAGCTCCACATCCGCCTTGAGCACCACCGAGTCGTACCCCTGCAGGAGCGGGTAGAGGAACTCGTGGATGGAGATGGAGACCTCGCCGCGGAAGCGCTTCTTGAAGTCGTCGCGCTCCAGCATGCGCTGGACGGAGTAGCGCGAGGCCAGGCGGATCATCCCCTCCGTCCCCAGCGTGTCCAGCCAGGTGGAGTTGAAGCGGACCTCCGTCTTGTCCGGGTCCAGCACCTTGAAGACCTGCTTCTTGTATGTCTCCGCGTTGGCCTTCACCTCGTCGCGCGTCAGCGGCGGGCGCGTGGCGTTGCGGCCCGTCGGGTCGCCAATCAGGCCCGTGAAGTCGCCGATGAGGAACACCACCGTGTGGCCGAACTCCTGGAAGCGGCGCATGCGCGTCAGCAGCAACGAGTGGCCCAGGTGCAGGTCCGGCCGGCTCGGGTCGAAGCCCGCCTTGATGATCAGCGGCTTGCCCGTGTCGTAGGAATGCCGGAGCTTCTTCTTCAGGTCCTCGGGCACGTGGAGGTCCACCGTGCCACGGGTCACTTCTTCGAACTGCTCCTCGGGGGTCGCCTTGCGCAGCGCGTCCGGATTCATGGCGCCGCAAGCTACCTGAAGTGCGGCGGGGGTGGAGGGACTTCCTCCCGCGTGTTTCAGGTGCCTGGCAGGTGCTCACGCACGCGCTGGATGCCGCGCGCGCGGCCGGTGGCGTCGTCGATGTCCACCACCACGCCCTGGAGGTACACCAGCCGCTCGGCCACCTCGTAGGGCGCCGTCTTGCCCAGGAATCGCGCCAGCGAGGACTCCTTCTTCATCCCGATGACCGAGTCGAGCGGACCGCACATGCCCACGTCGGTGATGAAGGCCGTACCGCCGGGCAGGATGCGCTCGTCCGCCGTCTGCACGTGCGTGTGCGTGCCCACGACCACCGAGACGCGGCCATCCAGGTGGACGCCCATGGCGTTCTTCTCACTGGAGGCCTCGCAGTGCATGTCCACCAGGATGCAGGGCGTCTGCTGGCGCAGCTCCTCCACCAGCCCTTCCACGACCTCGAAGGGACTGGCCTCGGTGCGCATGAAGACGCGCCCCTCCAGGTTGATGACGCCCAGCACGCGGCCATCCGGGAGCTTCACCACGCCGTGGCCCTTGCCCGGCGTGCCCTTGGGGTAGTTGGCCGGACGCAGCAGCAGGTCCGGATGCTCCTTCACCCAGGAGAGGATGGCCTTCTTGGAGTAGAAATGATTACCGCTCGTCAGCAGCTGGACGCCGCTGTCGAGCAGGTAGCGCGCTGTCTCGGAGGTGATGCCCGAGCCCTGGTCGCTGTTCTCCGCGTTGGCGACCACCACGTCCACGCCGTGCTCCGCGCGGACCCTCGGGAGGAGCGTGCGGACCGCCTGGAGCCCCGGGCGGCCCACCACGTCTCCCATGAAGAGGACTTTCACGTATCGAGGAAGTCCCAGTCGCGGTACAGGCCGCGCAGGGACTCAGACTCCGTTACGACCAGGTCCATGTCGACGTCATCCCCAGTCGTGGGCAGCACCGGGACGACCTGGTCATTGAAGGCCAGGCCCACCCGACGGCTGCGCTGGCTGGCCGCGCGGAGGGTGGCGTCGTAATAACCGCCTCCGCGCCCCAGCCGTTTGCCGTCCCGGGTAAAGCCCAGGCCCGGCACCACGAAGAGGTCAATCTGGTCCACCGCGATGAGGTCCGAGGAGTTGCTGGGCTCCCGAACCCCCAGCCGTCCCGGCTCCAGCTCGCTTTCCGATTTGATGGCCCGGAACGAAAGAATCCGCCCGTGAACATGTGAGAGCGGGTAGCAGACAATCTTGCCGTCCTGCAGTGCCGCAATCAGGATATCCCGGGTTGGCACTTCCCCCCGGATGGGGGCGTACAGCGCCACCGTCCGCGCCTTCTGATAGTAGGGCGCCGCCAGGAACCGAGACTGAACCTTGAGACCCCGTGCATCAATGAGGTCCGGCGTCATCGCCTTCCGGCGTGCCGTGAGCTCCTCGCGCAGGGTCTGCTTCCTCGCCGCCGCCTCTTCCACCACCGTCTCGCTCACCGACGCCGCTCCACAGAAAAAGTCCCCCGCAGCATGGCCGTGTGCCCGGCGTCCATTGAACCCTCTGAAAGCCAGGTGGGGACCGAAATCATGCCTCCGCAGGCTTCCCTCATCCCCCGTGAGAGGGGAGGGCTTGCACATGGAGGCCGAAACGGACCCCGGAATGGACGTATCGGTTCGAATTTCTGCCGAGCATCACGCGCCCCGCAGGGGACAGCCCTTGAACAAAGCTACTGTGCGAACAAGTCCTCGAATCTATTGGGAAATCCCGCCAGAGTCTCTGGAAATGATAAGGATGGGGGGCGACGGGGTCAAGGCATCCTCGCGCGTTTACAAGGCAGGCGCGGGACCTCTATGATGGAAAGAGCCCGAATCCACCCACATATGCCGCCCTCGCTATTGAACAAGGGTCTTGCGACGGTTCTTTCCGTTGCCTCCGGCCTCGCGTGGGCGGGACCACCCACGGTGTCGAGTGCCTATCAAGGGGACTTCTATGGCGCCGTCTCCATGCGCATGCAGGGGGACCGCCTGGTTGGCCTCGCGACCGGCGGACCCTGCAGCTTCGAACCCGACACGGAAGTGATCTCTGGCGAGTTCCAGGACAACGTCCTGGTGGGCCAGGTGTTGCTCTGTCAGCAGGGGCCCCATTGTGAGCCCCGCGTGTCGCAGCCGGCGCTGGTCGTGTTCAACCCCGAAGACGGGGTGATGACGGCGCTCTTCCGGCTGAAGGACGGGTGCCGCTCGCCGGTGTTGAGGAATGACTCATTGCTGCTCTTGCGGCCCCTGGCCCGTGAGGCCGAGGCCCAGGAGCCGGCGCGTCCGGCGTCGTCCTCGGCCGTGGCCGCGTCGGATGGCGCGGGCTCGTCCGCGGCGCTGGTGGCGGCCGGCCTGGGACGGCATGCCGAGCTCTCCCCGCTGGAGGAGGGGCAGCGTCTGCTCGCCGCGGGGAACGCGGCGGTGGCGCAGCGGCACTTCGAGCTGGCGCTGGAGCGGGACCCACGCAACGCCCTGGCGGTGGTGGGACTCGGCGCCAGCCAGCTGGCGCTGAACGACGTGGCGCGGGCGGTGAAGACGCTGGAGGCGGGGCGGAACCTGCCGCGCGCGGAGGTCCACCTGTGGCTGGCCTACGCGTACCACCGCGAGGGCAACCGTGGCCGTGCGCGCGAGTCGCTGCGCAAGGCGTTCGACATGGGGTGGGCGCCCGCGGGCAGGGCTTCGGAGGCCGTCGTGGAGCAGGCGCTTCGAGACGACATCAAGGACTTCGATTCGTTCATGCAGCAACAGCGGGCCCGGAAGCGAGGGCCGGTTCGCGCTCCGGCGGGGGCCGGAAACACCACGCCGTGAGTCAGTCGCCTCCGCCGCAGAAGGCCACGCGGGTCTTCGGCAACTACGAGGTCCTTTCCGTGCTCGGCAAGGGCGGCATGGCGGAGGTGTACCGGGCCCGGGTGCTCTCCGGCCCGCGCGAGGGCTGGACGGTGGCGCTCAAGCGGCTGCTGCCCGCGCTGACGCGGGACCCGGAGTCGGTGGCCCTCTTCGCCCGCGAGGCGCAGCTGTCCAAGCAGCTCCACCACCCCAACATCGTCACGGTGTTGGACGCGGGCGCGCTGGAGGGCATCTACTTCATCGTGATGGAACTGGTGGACGGCCGCGACCTGGGGCAGATCCTCCGGCGCTGCAAGGTGCGCGGCATCCCGCTGCCGCTCGACTTCGCCGTCTACCTGGGCAAGGTGCTGCTGGAGGCGCTCGCATACGCGCACGCCGCCGCGGGGCCCCAGGGCGAGCGGCTGGGCATCGTCCACTGCGACGTGTCCCCGTCCAACCTCTTCATCTCCCGTGTGGGGGAGATCAAGCTGGGCGACTTCGGCGTGTCGCGCGTGCTGGTGGACGGCAAGCTCCAGGGCGGCGACGTGCTGGGCAAGCCCTACTATCTGTCGCCGGAGTCGTTGCTCGGCGAGGTGAGCCCGGAGGCCGACCTGTGGGCGGCCACGGTGGTGCTCTACGAGCTGCTGACGCTGGCGCGCCCCTTCACCGGGGCCACGCCGGATGCCGTCTTCAACGCCATCCGCACCCGGCAGTACCGGCCCTTGCGCGAGCTGCGGCCCGAAGTCCCAGAGGCGCTGGAGGCCGTGGTGGCGCGGGCCTTCGCGGAGCGGCCCGAGGACCGGTTCCCCTCGGCGGAGGCCTTCGCCCAGGCGCTGACGCCACACTATGACGAGCGGGTGGGGACGCCGCTGGCCATCGCCGCCGTGGTGCGCGGCCTCTTCGGTGCCACCGACGAGGTGCCCACCGTGTCCCCGGGCAATGGCGCGCCGCCGACGCCGGGCTCGCGCACGGGGTAGGGGAGCGGGCACGGCGCCGCCGGGACTGCCGGGCCCTGCCCACCAGCGAGGACGATGACGACCTTTTCCTCCGTCGCGCGACGTCGCGCGGGGAGGAGAAGCCGAATGGCCACCGAGTCCAAGAAGCCAGAGTCAGAGAAGGACACGTCCGAGCGCAAGGCCGAGCAGGACGCCGGACATCGGCGGATGACGCTCGCCGAGGAGGCCCGGAAGGATGGGATGCCTGGTTACGGGCAGCCTGACGAGGACGTGCGGGAGCAGTCGCTGCCCGAGCAGGAGTGGTGAGGGCCGGCGGGTCCCTCCGCTCGCCCGCGGGTGAGGCGCCGCCGCGTGGCTAGCCGGAGAGCGCGCGGACGTTCGGCACGTGCTTGCGGAGCGCGGCCACCACGCGCTCCACCTCCGCCTCCGTCGTGGCCGGCCCCAGGCTGAAGCGCAGGCTGCCGCGCGCCTGCGTGGCCGACAGCCCCATGGCCCGCAGCACGTGGGACGGCGTCAGTGTGCCGGACGCGCACGCGGCGCCTGACGACACGCAGATGCCGTCCAGGTCCAGCGCGATGAGCAGCGGCTCGCCTTCGACGCCGTCGAAGCGCAGGTTGCTGGTGTTGGGCACACGCGGCGCGCCCTCGCCATTCACGTGTACATCCGGCAGGGCGGCGCGCACCTCCCGCTCGAAGGCGTCGCGCAGCGCCGTCAGGCGTGAGGACGTCTCCGGAAGCTCCGCCACGGCCAGCGCCAGGGCCTCCGCCAGGGCCTCCGCGTAGGGCACGTTCTGCGTTCCGCCACGCCGGCCACCCTCCTGGTGCCCTGGCGTGAGCGCGCGCACGTCCACGTCCTTGCGCACCACCAGCACGGCCACGCCTGGGGGCCCGCCGAACTTGTGCGCGGACAGGGACAAGAAGTCGGCGTCCACCTCGCGCAGCGTCATGGGCACCTTGCCCGCCGCCTGCACCGCGTCCGTGTGGAACAGCACGCCGCGCTGCCTGCACGCCCGCGCGGCCTCGCGCGCGGGTTGCAGCACGCCCGTCTCGTTGTTGGCCCACATCAGCGAGCACAGCGCCGTGTCCGGCGTCAGGGCTTCGAGCACGTCCGCTTCTCGCACGCGGCCGTCAGGGCCGGGCGCCACGCGCACGACGTGGGCGCCTTCGCGTTCCAGCTGCGCCGCCGCGGCCAGCAGGGCGGGGTGCTCGATGGCGGAGGTTACGATGCGCCGCCGCTCTGGATGGGGCCTCGCGTGCCAGGCGCCCACGAGCGCCAGCGCGTTGGCCTCGCTCCCGGAGCCGGTGAAGCTGACCTCCTTGGGCTCGCACCCGAGCACGCGGGCGACCTTCGCCCGTGCCATGTCCAGCCGGGCCCGGGCCGCGCGGCCCTCCTGGTGCACGCTGGAGGCGTTGCCGAAGTGCCCCGCGGCGAAGGCGCGCGACAGCAGCGAGGCGACTTCCGGACGCACCGGCGCGCTCGCGTTGTAGTCCCAGTACGTCACGAGTCCTGCGCGTACAGCAGCGACACCGGGCGCTGGTCCGCCACGCCGAAGGCCTCGAGGAACTTGGCGACCAGCTCGCGCTTGAGCGCCTTGCGCTGCGCCAGCTTGCCCGACAGCGGCAGCCGCGCGCCGGCCATGCTGCCGTGGCCGCCGGACGAGCCGCCGTAGTCCTCGCAGATTTCCCGGATGAGGCGCCCCGCGTTCATCCGGCGGTCCTTCACGCGCAGGCTGAGGAAGAGCTGGTTGCGGTAGGTCCCGAAGGCCAGCGACCACTTCATCCCTTCGAGGAACATCAGCCGCTCGGCCACCTCCGCCACCATGTCCGGGGAGTAGACCTCCTCCAGGTCGGTGACGATGGCCGTCCCGTACACCTTCGCCCGCTCATAGGCCGTGTGGTAGAGCTGGAAGTACCGTGCGGGCAGCTCGGGATGTTCGATCTGCGCCAGCAGCATCTTGTCCATCCGCGGGAAGAGCCACAGGTAGCTGTCCACGTCGACGGGCGTCGTCTCGCGGCCCAGGTCGCGGGTGTCCGCCTTGATGCCGTAGAAGAGGGCGGTGGCCACCTCCACCGAGGGCTCCAGCCGCGCGGCGCGCAGGTACTCCACCAGCATGGTGGACGTGGCGCCGAAGTCGCCGCCCACGTCCGCGAAGGGGGCCGCCAGGCTCTCCTGCCGCAGCGGGTGGTGGTCCACCACCAATTGCGCCTCCAGCCGCGCGGGCAGCGAGTGGTTGCCCACCTTGGGCTGCGTGTCCACCAGGCCGAAGAGGTCGTACTCGTCGAAGTCGATCTCCGACACGTGGGAGATGGGCAGGCGCAGCACCCTCACGAAGGCGATGTTCTCCGCCCGGCCGATGATGCCGCCGTAGGCCACGTGCGCCTCCACGCCCGCCTTCCGCTCGAGCAGGTGCGCGAGCGCCACCGCGGCCGCCAGGGAGTCCGGGTCCGGGTTGTCGTGCGTGAAGATGAGCGCCTTCTGATGGCCGCTGGCCACTCGGAGGAGCCGCTCCAGCTTGTCACGGGCCGGCAGGTGCGCCAGCCGTGCTGGCGGTGGCTCCGTCAGCTCGCCTCGCGAGTTTCCAGCGCCGCGGCGGCTGTTGATGGAGTGTGTCACGGACATGGGTATTCTTCTTACTTCCTCCCGTCCTGGGATTCGAGAAGCCGGGGTCTGTTGCCAACACACCAATGGTGTCGACGGACCCTGCATCCTTCATGAGGAACGGGAAGGCCGTGAGCCTGCGTGCTCCCTCGTCGGGCCAGCGCGGGCTCACCTGGATTGGTGGACGCTCCGAGCACCCACGCACGAAGGCCCACCGCAGCGGGCCCCGGGGAGGGGCGCCGCGCGTGGGCCCTGGGCGTGGAGCGTGGACTAGCTGTTCAGGGCCTTGAACTTGCGGCCCAGGTCCCGGAAGTACTTCATGCCGTTGTCCAGCGAGTTCTCCATGGCGTCCATCAGCACCGAGCGGAACGCGGACGACGGCCCCCGGAAGGACTCGTAGTAGCGCTGCCGGTCGATGGAGTGGATGACGGCCGGCATGTAGCCGTTGCGCAGCAGGAGGAGGTTGCTGCACATGCGCCCCACCTTCCCGCTGTGCTCGGTGAAGGGGAAGATCTGCACGAACTTGTGCTGGACCGTGGCCGCCTGCTTGATGGGGTGGAACTCGCGGAACTCGGCGCTGGTCGTGTAGTCCACGAGCTTCTCCAGCTCCGCCTGGATCTTCGCGGGCTGGGCGATGTCGTGGAAGTACGTGCGGTGCAGCGGCATGTCCTTGCGCAGCCCGGACCGCTCGCGCTCCTTGGCCAGCTCCTTCTCGGTGCGCTCGCGGCGCTCCATGCGCGCGCGCTCCGTCTGGGCCTCGGGCGTGTTGCCCAGGAAGAGGTCATGTATCCGCTTGATGGTGGTCAGCGTGATCTGCGCCTGCTTCTTGGCGCCCGCCGCCTCCTCGCGGATGAAGTCGCAGGCGGCCTTGTGGTTCCGGATCTCGAGCACCACCGGAATCATGGAGGCCTCCGCGCTGGTTCGATGCGGGAAGAGCGCCGCCATCAACTCCTGATGGGTGTAGACGACTCCTTCCAGCGCGGCGTCGTGGTAGATCCACGACATCTCGAGCTTGTCGACGAACTCGCGCCCGTCTGGCTTGTCCTTGTAGATGTCGAGGTACCCGCGCAGCGCCTCGTTCTTATCGTCGATGTCCTGGTAGCGTTCCTTCACGGACTGCGGCTCCTTCTCGCTGCGGGGCCGCCGCGGGCGGTACCTCGAAGCATGCGGCCGAGCGGTACAACGGCGCGTGGATTCTAGAAATTCCGCGCGGTTGTAACAACGAAATCATCACAGATTGACGAGGAACACCTCGCACGCCTGGTCGAGCAGGTCCTTGGAGAGCGCCGGGGGAATCTGCCGGTAGCGGGCCGCGTCCCGGATGAGGCTCACCAGGTCCCGAGGGTGGCACGAGCGCAGCTCCATGCTCCGGGGCTTGTAGTAGTGCTCGATGAGGTACGTGACGGCCTGGTCCACGTACGGGATTCCCGCTGCCTCGCAGACGCGGCTGAAGATTTCCCGGTAAGCCTCTTCGTCTGGATTCCCGACCTCAATCTTGTACTTGATGCGGCGGAGGAAGGCCTCGTCCACCAGCTCCTTGGGGTCCAGGTTGGTGGAGAAGACGAGGAGCTGGTCGAAGGGGATTTCGAACTTCTTGCCGGTGTGGAGGGTGAGGAAGTCCACCCGCTTCTCCAGGGGGACGATCCAGCGGTTGAGCAGGTCCGTGGGGTGGACCTTCTGGCGGCCGAAGTCGTCGATGAGGAGCATGCCGCCGTTGGCCTTCACCTGGAACGGGGCCTCGTAGAAGCGGGTGCTCTCCGAGTAGATGAGGTCCAGCATCGCCAGCGTCAGCTCGCCGCCCACGACCACGGAGGGCCGCCGGCAGAGCATCCACCGGTTGTCCATCTCAAAGGTCTGACGGCGCCCCGAGGCATCGCGGCCGACCTCCAGCGACACGGGCGTGTGGATGAGCCGGTCGTAGACCTGGATGACCTGGTTGCCGATCTCCAGGCAGTGGGGGACGAACACCTCGCCGCCGAACATGTTCGACACGGCCTCGGCGAGGCTCGTCTTGCCGTTGCCGGGCGAGCCGTAGAGGAACAGCGAGCGGCCGGAGTTCACCGCGGGGCCCAGCTTGTCCATCAGCTCGGCGGGGACGGTGAGGTGGCTGAGGGCCATCACCAGCTCCTCCTGGCTGACGACGGGCGTCTCCTCCGTCTGGCTGGTGATGAGCGCGTTGTACTGCTCGATGGGCACCGGGGCGGGGCCCACGTACGTGTTGCGGGTGAGCGCGTCGCGCGCGTACTCGCGGCCCTTCTCCGACAGGATGAACTCCACGGAGGCGCGGCCGAAGCCCTTGCCGCCGCGCAGGTCCACGAGCTTCTCCGTGGCGAGGAAGTCCACCACGTGCTCGATGACGCCCGGCCAGGGCAGGCGCATCTCGTCAGCGATGCCCATGCCCGTCCCCGTCCCCGTGTAATAGAGGTACTTCAGGGCGATGTCGGACAGGATGCCCATCTTGAGCCCCGTGTCCTCCACGGACTTCGGCTCCGGCGGAGCGATGTCGAGGATGGATGGGTTCTCGAGCTTGAACGGATTGTCGTCGTAGTCGTAGCCAGCGGGAGGAGCCATCAGGCCCCGTTCTAGCCCATCCCGCGCGAACTCGGGCACGGGACGTGGCGCCCCGGGCGGGCGGCCGGAGCCAGGGCCCCCTCCCTCGGCGCGGGAGAGGGGGCTGGGGGGCTCAGACGTAGGTGAGCCACTCCGCGTAGCGCGGCTCCTCGCCACGCACGATGCGGAAGTACGTGTCCTGCACGTACCGGGTGATGGGGCCGACCTTGCCGTCGCCCACCATGCGGTTGTCCACCTCGCGCACGGGGGTGATCTCCGCCGCCGTGCCGCAGCAGAAGATCTCGTTGGTGATGTAGAGCGCGTCCCGGGTGAAGGTGACCTCCTCCACCGTGCGGCCGCTGTCGCGCAGGATGTGCAGCACCGTGTCGCGGGTGATGCCGTCCAGGATGGGGGAGGAGAGGGGCGGCGTCTTGATGACGCCCTTCTTGTTCACCTGGAAGATGTTCTCGCCGGAGGCCTCGGCGACGAAGCCGCTGATGTCCAGGAGGATGGCCTCGTCATAGCCGGCCATCACCGCCTCGCGCTTGGCGAGGATGGAGTTGACGTACTGGCCGGTGATCTTCCCGCGCACCATGTTCACGTTCACGTGCATGCGCGTGTACGAGCTCACCTTGGCGCGGATGCCCTCCTTGATGCCCTTGTCGCCCAGGTACGCGCCCCAATCCCACGCCGTCACGGCGGTGCGGGTGGGGTTGACCGCGCCCAGGCCCATGGCGCCGTCGCCCATGAAGGCCAGCGGCCGGAGGTACGCGCCGTTGGCGAACTGGCTCTTCTGCGCGCGGAGCAGATCCACGCACGCGTCGACGAGCTCGTCCTCGGTGTACGGAATCTTCAGCATGATGATGTGGGCCGAGTCCAACAGCCGGCGGATGTGCTCACGCAGCCGGAAGATGGCCAGGCGCCCGTCGTGCGTCTTGTACGCGCGGATGCCCTCGAAGACGCCGAGCCCGTAATGCAGCGCGTGCGTCATGAGGTGCACGTGGCCCTCGTCCCACTTCATCAGTCGGCCGTCGAGCCAGATTTGCTCGGCGCGCACTCCATTACTCGAGGTCGAGCTCATTCGATGTTCCTTCGCCCAGATGTTTGAGGGATGGGACAGCCCGGGCCTTCTATCCAGCGAACCCTATGAGGTCAAAGTGAGTTTCTTGTTCCAGCCATCGGGTTACAGAACCGAGGGCAGGGGAGCGAGCATCCGGCGCAGGAACGGGATGTCCTCCGCCAGCGCGTTCCTTCCGAAGTGTAGCGCCTTCGAGGCCAGTTCGACCGATGGGACGACGTCGAGCGGCGACAGTGTTCGGGGGAAGCGTTTGACGTGGTGCGTATAGGGAAGGTTGGGCGCCACCGTCATCGCAGCCAACCGCTGGAGTGGCAGCCAGAAGGGCGTGGACAGCTTCGGCGCGAAGCCGTCGAGCGCGAGGATGAATGCGTTGCGCGTGCCGATACGGCCCCGCGCCACCGCCTTCCACGCCGCCTTCGCGGGTAGGTTGTCCACCAGGCCTCCGTCGATGAGGCGCGCCACGCCGTGCTGCGCCATCACTCCTTCCACCAACGTGTGCATGGCCGGGTCCTCGCGCAGCACGTCGTAGTGAATGACGCCGGGCAGCGCGGACGAGAAGCCCGCGGCGTCGAGCGCGTCGAAGTCGCCGGTGGCGTCGTCGGCTCCCAGGTAGAGGCGCGCGGTGATTTCGGGGCGGGTGAACAGCTCGGCCATGGCGCCCATGGCGGCTTGGATGCGGCGCGCCACACCCGCGGGGTTGAGCAGACCCAGTGGGCTGGTACCCATGAGGCGCTCGTAATACTCCAGCGGCCGGGGAAGCATGCCTCGGCGGATGCCGCCCACGGCGATGAGGGTGGGCACCGGCAGGTCCTTCAGCCGCATGCCGCTGCTGTCAGGCCCCGCGCCGAAGAAGCGGCCGAGCCCGGAGCGCAGGAACAGCCGCAGCGCCGCGGGCAGGCCGTAGCGGCTCTCCGTGGAGATGAAGCGGAAGAGCTTCCGGAAGGAGAGGCCCCGGACGATGTTGATCATGTCCGTGGGGTCGAAGCGCGCCAGGCGCGAGCGCATGAGGGTGAGGATGGCGCCCATGGACGCGCCGGCGAGCAGCCGCGGCTCCAGGCCGTGCTCGTTCAGCAGGCTCATCACGCCCAGGTAGACATACGCCGTGCCGCCACCACCACCGGCGATGAGCACCAGCTCCTTCTGGCGAATCTCCCGCTCCAGCGCCTCCAGCGGCACCCGCCCGCGCAGGCGTTGCGCCACCGCGTCGCGGGCCTTCGCCGCGTGCAGGCGCAGGTCCTTCACGTGCGGCATCAGCCTGTCCCGCGTGGGCGGGTGGGGGCCTCGCAGGACGGGGCCGAGGCGGCGCTCCACCTGTTCCCGGAAGGGGGTGAGCAGCGCGCCCACGCCCACGTCCAGGCTGCCGTGCCGCACCTTGTAGAGCCGGGCCAGCGACAGGACGGTGCGCAGGATGGCCTCCTCCCGCGCGTCGACCAGCGCGGGGTGGGCCATGGCCGCGCGCACGAGGACGAGCTCCATCTCCTCGAGCGGGCGGGTGATTTGAAAGCGTTCCTTCAGCAGCACGTGCTTCGGATGGCCGGTCAGGCCTGGGCAATCTGCGGGAGGTTCGCCTTCGCCTTCTCGATGTCGCCCTCGTACTTGAGGACGAGGTTGAGCGTGGAGGCCACCACGTCCGAGGTGAGCTGCTCGGCGTTCAGCAGCGCCAGGCTCTGCGCCCAGTCCAGCGTCTCGCTGATGGAGGGCGCCTTCTTCAAATCGAGCTCGCGGATGGCGGCCACCGCCTCCACCACCTGTTCGGCGAGCACCTGGGGAACCTCGGGCAGCCGGGCGCGGACGATGCGCAGCTCGCGCTCCCGGTCCGGGAAGTCGATGTGCAGGTGCAGGCAGCGGCGCTTGAGCGCGTCGGACAGCTCTCGCGCGGCGTTGGAGGTGAGCAGCACGCGGGGGATGTGCTTCGCCTGGAAGGTGCCCAGCTCGGGGATGGTGACGGCGTTGTCGGCCAGCACCTCCAGCAGGAAGGCCTCGAACTCCGGGTCCGCCTTGTCGATTTCATCCACCAGCAGCAGGGCGGGGCGCTCGGAGAGCTGGGCTCGCAGCACCGGACGGGGCAGCAGGAATCTTTCGGAGAAGAACACCGCGTCGCTGGAGGCCAGCCGGTCCGCCGCCTGCGCCAGCGTGGTGGTGCCCTGCACCATGTCCCCGATCTTGTCCTTGAGGAGCTGGGTGTAGAGGAGCTGCTTGGCGTACTCCCACTCGTAGAGGGCCTTGGCCTCGTCCAGGCCCTCGTAGCATTGGAGGCGGATGAACTCGCGGCCCAGGGCCTTGGCCAGGGCCTTGGCCAGCTCCGTCTTGCCGACGCCGGCGGGGCCTTCCACCAGGATGGGCTTGTTCATCCGGTCCGCCAGGAAGGCGGCCGTGGCGATTTCCGGCGAGGACAGGTAGCCCACCTGCTCCAGGCGCTGCTCCGCGTCCTCCACGCTGGTGAAGGCGTGGCTCTCAACCGTCGAAGGGGTGCTCACCCCGCGAACTTAACCGACCCCTTCCGGGCAACTGCGGCAAAAATGCCAGGGTTCCGGTGTCACCACCGTGGCCCGTCCGCCTCGCCGCCTGGCAACCCTGCGTAACTCCACTGGGAAATTTTCTGCGCACCGTGGGCACACGCTGTGCATCTCACCTGGGCAACTCAGGACTCGGGGAGGTCAGCGGTCATGGTGTGGGCGTGGATGCGGATGGTGATGGTGGTGGCGGTCATCCTGCTTCCGGGCGGGTTCCCGCTGCTGTTGGCCTATGTCTCGTTGCGAACGCTCCGCAACAGTTGGCGACGCGCCCAGGCCGAAGCCCTCGAGGGCGGCCGCGCCGCGTCCTTCCGGGACATCCTCTCCACGCTCCACTTCAAGGAGCTGGTCCGCGAGGCGCGCGCCGCGCTGTGAGCCTGGCCGGCGCCGCCGGTGTCATGTCCTGAACGTGCCCGCCGAGGCCTGACGCGCGTGTCCTGCCAGGGCACGGGTGTCAGGGCTCCTGGCGTGGGCCGCAGATTTTTCGGGGCAGGGGCCGCGGGAGCTCCGGCGGACGGCGCCGGAGTCCCGGACGCGGGCGCCGGGAGCATTCCCGGCGCCCAGGGACGCGCTACTTGTCCAGCTCGTCCACCAGGGCCGTCCAGTCGTCGTCCTCCTGGACCGTGGGGAGCTGGATGACCAGGGTCCGGTCGGTGGGCTCGGCGTCGTCGCTCGGCGCGGGCGGCGGCACGGGGGCCGGTGCCGGGGCAGGGGCCTTCTTAGCGGCAGGGGCGGCGGCCTTGGGCGCGGGCTTCTTCGCCGGGGCCGCTGAGGGTGCCGGGGCTCCCGCCGGAGGGATGACCTGGTTGAGCTGCGTCCTCACCGCCACGTCGTCCTCCTCGGCCACGGCGGGCCGGGAGGCGGCGGCCTTGGGAGGCGCGGCGGCGGACTTGCTCTTGTACCGCGCGAGCTCCAGCTCGGCGACCTTGAGGGCCTTGCTCTTCTCCTGCACGGACTGCTGCAGGCGGGCGACCTCCTGGGCCTTGATGGCGTCGCGGCGCTCCAGCTCCGCCTTCTGCTTGGCGACGAGCTCCTCCTGCTCCTTGAGGTGGCGCGCCTCCAGGTCCTTGCGCTCCTTCTGCGCGGCGGCCAGGCGGGTGGCGGCCTCGTGCGCCTTGCTCTCGGCCGCGGCCACCTTGGTGTTGAGCTCCTTCTCGGCCCGGCCCTTGGCGCCCTGGGCGTTCTCCAGCGCCAGCTCCAGGTCCTGGATCTTCTTCGCCCGCGCGCTCAGCTGGCCCTGCAGGTCCTTGGCCCGGGTGTCGGCCTCGGCGGCGTGGGCCTGGGCCTCCTGCGTGAGCTGCGCGATGCGCTGTTCGGCCTTGGCCAGCTTCGCGGCCAGCTCGTCCGCCGCACGCCGGGCGTCTGCGCGCTCCTGGGCGGCTTGCTGCGCCTGCTGCTGTAGCCTGGCCTCGGCCTCCTGGACCTGACGGGCGAGCCCGTCCCGCTCGGCGGTGAGCTTCTGCTGCGCGGCGCCCGCCGCGCGGAGCTGCTCCTCGCGTCCGGCCAGGGCTTTGCGGCCCTGGTCGAGCTGCTCGTTGAGGCCGGCGATCTGCTGCCCCAGGCCCTCGGCCTGACGCCGGGCCTCGGTGGCCTGTGTCTGGAGCTTGTGCTCCATCGCCTTGAGCTGCTCGGTGCGGTTGGCCACCTCGCGGTTGAGCACCTCGGCCTGACGCATCTTCTCCTGCGTCACGTGGGTGAGCTTGCGGAGCGTGTCCGACAGCTCCGTGCCCTTCTGCTCGAGGTCGTTCTGGAGAAGCTCCTCGCGGCGCTGCGACTCCACGGTGAGCGTGTGCAGCCGCTCCTCGAGGCTGGCGCGGGCGTTCTCCGTCTGCGCCAGGCTGGCGGTGAGCTGTGTCACCTCGGCGACGCGCGTGCCCAACTCGTGCTTGGTGAGGGTGAGGTGCTCGCCCAGGTCCTCGGCATGGGCCCGCGCCTCGGCGAGCTGCCCCTCCAGCGCGGCCTGGGCGCTGGCGGCGGCCTGCCGGCTCTCCTGGTGCGCGTGCTGCTCGTGCGCCAGCGCGTCGTGCGTGGCGGTGAGCTGTCCCTGCGTCTGCGCCAGCGTGGCGCTGGTGGCCTCCAGCTCGGAGCGCAGACCGTCGCGCTCGCTGGTGAGGTCCCCGATGTGCGCGCTCGTCTCGGCGGCCAGCTTCTCGTGCGCGGCTCGCTCGGCCTCGTAATGGCCCTGTGTTTCGGACAGCTCGTTGCGGAGCTGACCAATCTGGCCGGTGAGCTGCTGCTCCAGCGCGTCCTTCGCCGCGCCCAGGTCCGCCAGCTCCGCGATGCGCTGGTCGCGCTCGTGGGTGGTCTGGGCCAGCGCGTCGCGCGTCTCGTCCAGCGCCGACTGCGTCTGCTGGAGCGTCTGGCTGGTGGCCTCCAGCTCGCCGCGCGTCTCCGCCAGCGTGCCCTCGGTGCTCGCGAGGGTGTGCTGCGTGGCCGCGAGCTGCTGCTCCGTCTGCGCCAGCGTCTGGCTGGTGGCGTCCAGCTCGCCGCGCGCCTGGGCCAGCGTGTCCTCGGTCTGCGCGAGGCGGGACTGGGTGACGGCCAGCGTCTGGCTGGTGGCGTCCAGCTCGCCGCGCGTCTCCGCCAGCGTGCCCTCGGTGCTCGCGAGGGTGTGCTGCGTGGCCGCGAGCTGCTGCTCCGTCTGCGCCAGCGCCTGCTGCGTCTGCTGGAGCGTCTGGCTGGTGGCCTCCAGCTCGCCGCGCGTCTGCGCCAGCGTGTCCTCGGTCTGGGCCAGCACCTGCTGTGTCTGCGCCAGCGTCTGGCTGGTGGCTTCCAGGTCGCCGCTCAGCTCGGAGATGCGCTGGTCGCGCGCCACCACGTGGCCCTGAAGGGACTCGATGGTGGCCTCGCGCTGGTTGACGGTGTCCTCCAGCATCGCGACGCGCGCGGAGAGCTGCTCGCCGGTCTGCTGCGAGTCGTCGAGCTGACGCTGCGTCTCCTCCAACTGGGAGGTGAGCGCTTGAATCTGCCCCGTGAGGTCCGCCTCCAGCTCGGCCTTGGTGGCGCGCAGCTCCTCCAGCTGGCGGGAGAGGTCCGCCTCCAGTGCGTCCTTCGCCTGGGAGAGTGCCTGGAGCCGGTCGTTGAGGTCCGTCTCCAGCTCGTCCTTGGCCTGGCCCAGCGCCTGGAGCTCCGCGGTCAGCTCGGCCTCGCGGTCCTCCAGGTGGGTCTTGACGGCCTCGACCTCACCTTCGAGCTCTCCGATGCGCTCCAGTTGCTGCTGGATGTTGGCGTTGAGCTCTGCCTCGGTGTGCTCGTTCCGGGCGATGGTCTCCGCCATCTCCCGTTCGAGCGTCCCAATCTTCGCGTCGCGCTCCTCGAGGCGCTGGGTGAGCTCGGTCTCCTGGGCGTCCTTGTCCAGGCGGAGCTGGTCACGCTCGCCCGTGGTGCGGGCGAGGTCGGTCTCCAGGTCCGAAACCTGCTGACTGAGCTTCGCCTCCAGGGCATCGCGCTCGGCGCTCAGGCGGTGGATCTCCGCGTCCGCCTGGGCACCATGCTCCTCGGCGCGCGCGGCGCGGGCCTCCAGCCCACGCACGGTGGCGTCACGCTCCTGCTCGGTCTGCTGCAAGCGCTCCTGGAGCGCCTGGATTTCACCGTCCAGCTCGGCGAAGCGCTGGTCGCGCTCGCTGATGGTGCGGTTCAGCTCCGTCTCGAAGTCGTCGCCGCGCCGGGTCAGCCGCGCGATTTCGCCTTCGTGGGCGGCGATGGTGTCCTGGAGCTTCTGTTCCTTGACCTCAAACTCGAGCGTGACGACGCCGAGGTGCTTCTCCAGCTTGTCGTACTCGTTGCGGCCGTGCTCCAGCTCGCTGGCGCGGCGGGCCAGCTCCTCCTCGGCGCGGGAGACCTCCCGGCGCAGGAGGTTGATGTCCTTCTCCTTGGACGCCACGACCTCGATGAGGTCCTTCTCCGCGGAGAACTTCTGGAGGAGCAGGTCATCGACGGTGGCGCCGTGCTCGCGCTCCTTCTGGAGGGTCGCCTGCTGGGCCTCGTTGAAGCGGCGCAGCAGGTCGTCCACCTGCATCTTCAGGCCCTGGAGCTCCACGTCCTTCTCGTGGAGCCGGTCCTCTCCGGAGAGCAGCTCGCGCTCACGGACGCTCCAGATTTCGGAGAGGCGGGCGAGCTGGGCCTCGCGCGTCTTCAGCTCGTCGCGGAGGATCTGGATCTTGCCCTCGGGCGTGCCCATCAGCTCGCGCCGCGGAGGCGGGCGCTTGAGCTGGCGGGACTCGGCCAGAAGCTCGGCCTTGCGGTCCGCGATGGACTGGAAGGTGCGGTCGAGGAACGCGCGGTCCTCTTCCGTCATGGCGCTGCGGCGCTCACGCTTGGGCAGCTTCGGTGGTCCACCGGCGGCGGCCTTGGGCGGCGCGGGCATCGGGGGCGGTGCCTCGCGCGGACCGCTCGATGCGTCGGCCGACGCGCCGGCGTCATCCGTGCCGGGCGGGACGATGCCGTGGCTCATCGCGGCCAGCTCGCCCATCTCGAACGGGATGACCAGATATCCGTCCGCGGCCTGTGGTGACTGGCGGTGCTGAGCCAGGCCATCCACGCCACTCTCGGAGGAGAGCAGGAGGACCTTGAGGTTCTGGCCCCACTTGCCCTTCTTGATGTTGCCGCAGAGCACGAAGCCGGACTGATCCTTCAGCTCCGCGCGGAGGACGACCAGGTCTGGCCTCCGCTTCTCCAGCTCACGCTGCGCGTCAGCCGCCGTTTCAGCCAAGGCCGTCTGGTAGCCCGCGCCCTTCAGCACGGTGGCCATGCTGAGCGCTAAATCATGCTCGCTCTCGACGATGAGGACCCGACGCTCCATGAAGCCCTTTGTCCCGGGAAAAGTGCTGTGAAAACCGGAACATCCTATCGGGCGCGTGCGAGACTTGGAAAGTTTCCGGGATCAGCTCGGTCGTCTGCCTCACGAGCCCTTGCCGCGGACGACGATTTCCGGACGGCCCGAGGGGCTCGGCGGGGAGGGGGGCGTCGCTTCGTCCCGGCCCGGGAACGTCGTGGGCGGAGTGTGACGGTCGAAGCGGATCCCGTCGGGGGGACAGTACCCGTGCGCGAGCTGGGCGAACCACGGGTTCAGCGTCGAGGGAACGGGCTCCGGCGCGGGGCCTTCGGGCTCTGGCGCGGCTTCAGCCTCGGCTTCCTCGATGGCGTCGTCCGCGTCGATGAGCTGCGCTGCACCTGTGGCGGAAATCTCCGCCTCCTCTACCTCGTCACTGCTGATCTCGTCGGGCTCATCGAGCTGTGGCCGCGTGCGGGCGGGGGGCGTGCCCTCCCCGTCGTCGATGGATTCGGCTTCGTCCTCGGAGATTTCTTCGGGCTCCTCGTCATGGCCGCTGGAGATGGCCGCGGACGCTTCGAGGGCCGACGGGTCCACGGGCGTGAGGCGAGGGGGACCATCCACGGACTGGAGCCGCGGCGGGCGCTGCCGGGGCACCGGCGGCGGAGTCGAGGCTCGTGGTGGGAGGGCCGGGGGACGCTCGGCATCGGGCGTCGCGGTGCTCGGACGGAGTGTCGGGGGCGTGCGCTCCGAGGAGGATGAGGTCCCTCCGCCGCGGATGGGGGGCAAGCGGTCCGATTCAGATGCGCCGGCGCTGGGGCGCAGGATGGGGGGCGGGCGTTCCGGGTCGGAGGCCATCGAGGTCCGCGGCTGATGTGGCAGGGAAGCGATGCGGCCCACGGGCGTCTCCACGCGCGCCGAAGTGCTCCGGCTCGCGAGCGGCGACGGGGCGGGCACGATGGGCGTGGGCGTGGGGTACTCCTCGGGACGGTTCGAATCGCTGGGGCTTTGACCGGAGGAGGAGCGCGTGGGGACGAGTTCTCGCAGCAGCTCCGTCGGTACGCGGATGATGGGCGTTGGCGCGGGCGGCTCTTCCCGTTCACTTTCGAACGGCGAGCGCACCACCGGGGTATGCGCGGGGGGCTCGTAGCGCTCGCCCTGGACGGGACTTCGGACCACGGGCGTTGGCGCGGGAGCTTCGGAGGATGCGTCGGGTTCGAGTGGTCCCTCGTTGGGCGGGGCGCGTTCCAACTCCACGGAGGGGTCGACCGCGTCCTCCGCGTCGCTGGCTGACGCGGTCTCCTGCTGAAGCAACGCGGGGGCCTTGATGATGGGCGTCGCGGACGCGACGTCATCCGCGTCCGATGATGCCGAGGCGCTCCGGTTCAAGGAGGCCGGGGCTTTGACGATGGGCGTCGCGGACGCAGCGTCGTCCGCAGGGGCAGACTCACTCCGGCTGAGCTGTGCCGGAGCCTTGACGATGGGCGTCGCGGACACAGCGTCGTCCGCGGTCGTATCCGAGGCACTTCGGCTC
>JAFAAN010000119.1 GCA_023426545.1 Pseudomonadota bacterium | reverse complement strand
GCCTCGAGCCGGGCGGAGATGGCGCCCGCCTCCTCGACCTCCGTGGACGTGCCACAGCCCATCACCGCCACCAGGGCGCGCGCGTCCCTGGCGCGCAGGCCCAGCCGGGCCCGGGCCTGCTCCCGGGACAGCAGCTCTCCGGCGCGCAGCAGCAGCCAGGGCGCGGTCCGCACGGCGCGAGGGTGCCTCGCGAAGGGCGCGTCCTCCCCTGGCACCAGCAGCAGGTCGAACAGGTCCACCGCCCGCGCCAGGCCATGCCGCTTCACGTACGCGGGGTTCACGTCGCGGTGGACCAGCACCTTGCGCGCGCGGACCGTGGACAGCAGGGGCACCAACTCGCCGCCCAGCCCGCGGGGGAAGGTGTCCACGACGAACAGGTCCGGACGCACATCCTCGATGCACCGCGCGACGACCTCGCCGACGCCCTGCTTCCCCAGCGCCGGGCTGAGCCGGAGCACCTCGACGCGCGGCCCCAGCACGGACTCCAGCGGCAGCCCGTGCGCGAAGGGGCTGTTGGTGAGCAGCACCACGGCGTGGCCCCGGCGGGCCGCCGCACGCGCGAGCGCCGAAGCCCGGGTGACGTGCCCCATGCCGCCCCCCAGCGCGTACATGAGCCAGCGGCTCCCCATCAGCTCCCGCCCATGTCCTCCTCGAAGGAGGCTTCGTCCTCACGGCGGAGGCTCTCGCCATCGGCCTCCGTGAAGTCATTGACGTCGTGGGAGCCGCCGCTGGCGGCACCGTAGTAACCGTAGTCGTCGTAGTAGTAGCTCGGGTGGTCCTCGTTCGAGCCGCCGTGGCCGCTCGTGTCGCTCGCGTGCGTCCGGGCACACGCCGGGCAGAGCATCTCCATGCCCATGGAGGTCAGGTGCCTGTCACAGACCGGCTTCGCGCACCGCATGCACGCCATGGCGGCGGCGCCGCCGCAGGCGTGTGAGAACAGGAAGCCCACGTTCTCCTGGCAGACGAAGGCGCTCATGGCAGGGTCGGCTCCGTCGTCGGCGGCGCCTGGAGGTAGAAGAGGAGCGCCATGCGCAGGGGCAGGTCCATCGGCTCGAAGGCGAGGCACGCGGCGGCCTCCACCCCGAGCAACGACTTCGTGGAGAGCAGCGTGCGGCCCTCCGCGTCGCGCAGGGACACCTTGCCATCGCGCACCTTCACGCGCGCCACGTCCGCCCCCGCGCCGTCCTGGATGCGGGCGCCGTCATCCTCGGGCCACACGGAGTACAGGAGCGCGCCCTTCATGTCGTTGAGGCGCCAGCCCGGCCCCTGCCTGGCGAGCGTGTAGCGCACGTGCCGCTGCTCGCCATCGCGCACGGTGAGCGCCCCGCCCGCGGAGCCGACGACGTAGCCCAGCGCCACGTCGTCCGGCCCGGAGACCTTCAGCGACGCGCCCTTCCACTTGTAGCGCGCCAGCTCGCGGTCCTCCGCGTCCACCAGCTTGGCGCCATCCGTCTTGGGCTTGAGGGAGAAGCGCTCGCGGCCACCGTCCTCCTTGAACTTGAGCGAGGACTGAAGCCCCACCGCGTCCGCGGCGGCGGGACGCGCCGGGGCGGCGGCCTCCCGCGGCGCCTGCGCCTCGGCCTCGCCCGGCCGGGTGCAGGCGGTGGCGCTCAGGAGCGCCGCCAGGGAACAACCGATGAAGAAGCGGCCCATGCCCATCCTCACGAAGCCCGCCCCTGCTTGCGCAGGTGTTTGGAGTAGTTGAGCACCTGGTAAAGGCTCAGCAGCATCATCACCACCGCTCGCGGCGCCTCCACCGCCTCGCCCACCTCGGCGGCATGGCCCGCGGACCAGCGCTGCTCCACGAAGGTGCGCAGGACCATGCGGTCCTTGGACAGCTTGAGCCGCTTGACGGCCACACCGTCCGGCAGGCGGAGGGCCTGCCGCGCCTGGGGTTCGAGCCGCGCCAAGTTCGGGTACCGCTCCGGCTTCACGCGGAGCTGCACCTGGATGAACGCCCAGCTGTACTCGCAGGTCTTGTACTTGTACTTGCCCGTCTGGGTGCGCCGCACGCGGCTGCGCTTCTGCAAGCACTCCACCATGCCGATGCGCAGGTACGTCCCGTCCAGCAGCCGCGTCTGGAGCGTGAGCCACGGGTCGCTGAAGTCCTCCGCCTTCCAGCCGCTCGGCGTGACGTGCTTCCCCTTCTGCTTGTCCGGCTCATCCACCGGCGTCAGGTCGAGCACCAGCTTCACCGGCGCGTCGGCGCCGATGTCATGGCGCAGCCGCAGGAGGAGCTGGGAGGCCAGCGTGTAGCGGCGGTTCTCCAGGTCCAGGCGCTTGAAGCGCAGGAACATGGCGCAGCCCCCCGCGGCTCCCGCGACCAGCGCGGAGGCGGCGGACAGGGAGACCCGCAGGATGCTGGCGTCCTGGGGGAACATCCTCTGGATGAGGATGGCCACGGCGGCGGCGCCCAGGCAGAGCAGCGCCGCCAGGCCCCAGTTCCGCCGCCGCTGCTCCACGCCGATGTCGAGGATGCGGAGCCTGTCGAGGTCGGCCCTCAACTCTCGAATGGGGCCACTGCATCTGTAGACACGCTCCCTGCGGAAGCGGTCGAGGTTGAAGCCCACGGTGAGTCTCGCCCCCTCGGCGGCACGAAAGGCGCGAGCGTATGGGCCCACGCCGGAGGGGTCAAACCCTCGTGTTTGCCGCCCCGGCCGAGGCGCGGTAGCAACGCGGCCGTGTCTCCCGCTCCCGGCACCGGCATCATCTACGCGTCATTCGACCGCTTCCCCGCCCCCAAGGGCGCCGCGGTGCACATCCGCGCCTTCGTGGAAGCGCTGGGCGCGGCCTTCGGACACGTGGAGCTGGTGGCGCTCCGGGACAGCGGCGCCGCGCCCGCCGGGCCGCTCGCCCTGGCAGAGGGCGTGACGTTTCACCCGCTGGAATCACGGGGGAAGGACCTGGTGGCCCAGGCGCTGTCGTTCCGCGCGCACCTCGCGGAGTGGTGGCGAGGACGGCCGCGCGCCGCCGTGGTGCACGTGCGCTCCATCTTCGAGGGCTATCCCGTCGCGTGCCGCAAGGAAGCGCTCACGGACGCGCTCGTCTTCGAGGTGAACGGGCTGCCCTCCATCGAGCTGAAGTACCACTACCCGGACGTGGCGGATGACGCCGAGCTCCTGCGCAAGCTGGTGGCGCAGGAGGAGGTGTGCCTGTCGCGCGCGGACCTGGTGGTGACGCCCAGCGCGGTGACGGCGGAGTACCTGGTGACGCGGGGCGTGGACGCCTCGCGGGTGAAGGTGATTCCGAACGGCGCGGACCTGGAGGTGTTCCGGTACGCGCCGCCGCGGGCCCCGGAGCCCGGGCGCCCCGTGCGCCTGCTCTACAGCGGGACGATGACGTCGTGGCAGGGCGTGCACCATGCCATCGAGGCCTGCCGGCTGCTGCGCCGGGACCTGCCCACGGTGCTGACACTGGTGGGCCCCCTGCGCAGGCACGCGCGGCGGGCGCTGCTGGACCGCTGCGGCGACCTGCTGATGGAGGGCGCCGTGGAGCTGCTGGAGCCGCTGCCCCAGGCGGAGCTGGCGGCGCTGCACCATGCCTGCGACGTGGTGCTGGTGCCCCTGCCCGTGAACGACCGCAACTGCGTGCAGGGCTGCTGCCCGCTGAAGCTGCTGGAAGCCATGGCCACCGGCACGCCCGTGGTGGCGAGCCACCTCCCCGTGGTGCGCACGCTGGCCGAGCCGGACGAGGTGATGTTGATACGGCCGGGCTCTCCGAAGGCCATCGCCGAGGCGGTGAAGGCGTTGTGGGCGGACCCGGCGCTGGGCCTCGCGTTGAGCGCGAAGGCCCGGGCCCGCGTGGAGCGCGACTTCCCGTGGAGCCGCGCCGGCGAGGCGCTGGTGCGCGCCTACGAGGAACGGCTTGGAATGGCGCGGGCCAGCACGCGCCGGAGCACCTCGGCCTCCGCGCGGGCCTGAAAGCGCTCCTCGATGCGCTGGCGGGCGGCGGCGCCGAGCGCGGCGCGCTGCTCGGGCGAAAGGGAGAGCACGTCGAGGCAGGCCTGTCCCAGGTGGTTGAGCAGCGCCTTGGAGACGATGAAGCCATTGCGCCCGGCGTCCACGGCCTCGGGGATGCCCCCCGCGTCGCTGGCGATGACGGGGCGGGCGCAGGCCATGGCCTCCAGCAAGGCGTTGGGCATTCCCTCCCAGAGCGAGGGCTGGAGGTAGACGTCACACAGGCGCAGGTGCGCGGCAATGGCGTCGGGCGTATCCAGCGCCCCCGAGATGATGACGCGCGCCGCGTCCTCCGGATGCTCGGCGCGGAAGGCGACCAGGTGCTCGGCGTCCCGGGGCCGCACCTCGCCGATGACGAGCAGACACGCGGGCCGCGCGCGGCGCACCTCGGTGAGCGCGGAGAGCAGGAAGGGCA
This sequence comes from Pseudomonadota bacterium, assembly GCA_023426545.1. Lineage (GTDB taxonomy): Bacteria > Myxococcota > Myxococcia > Myxococcales > Myxococcaceae > Myxococcus. The sequence continues at coordinate 10,438 of JAFAAN010000119.1, read as the reverse complement.
GGCCCTTCTTGTGGCGGAGCTCGCCGGAGAAGCCGAGGACGGCCTCGTCGGGCGCGATGCCCAGGCGAGCGCGCAGCGCCGGGTCCGCGGGGCCAGGTGAGAAGATGTCCGTGTCGACGGCGTTGGGGATGACCTCGACGACCTCGTCCCGGCCCAGGAGCATGCACATCTTCCGGCCGAGGTCCGCGGAGGCAGCCGTGAGGACGCGGGCCCGCTGCAACGTCCAGAGCAGGCGCGCGAAGTCCCCCGGGGGGAACATGAGCTGGTCCACGTCATTGCCCCGGGCGCTGACGACGGAGGCGATGCCCACCGACTCCGCGAAGGCGACCGCGAGGAACCCGGGCGGGAACAGGTAGTGCCCCCACACCAGGTCATAGCGGTGCTTCGCGTGCAGGTACCCGAGCACGTCCAGCGTGTGTTGCATGGACAGGTCCACGCCGCCGAACAGCCCCAGCCGGTGGAGCGTGACACCGCGAGCGAAGGGGGAGACGCCGCCCGCGTCCTCCACCGTCTGCAACGCGCCCGGCGCCGCGGTGCGCGTCCACGCCAGCACGTCCACCCGGGCCCCCAGCTTCACCAGCGAGCCCGCGGTGCGCGCCCCGCTCCGCGCCAGTCCTCCGATGTCGGGCGGGAAGCGTTCAGCGAGCAGGAGGACACGCGGGCTGTCGGACATGGCCGGCGCACGCTACCACCTCCGCTCGCCGGCCCAGCTCAGGCGATGCGCAGGTCCGGCCAGTTCGCCAGCGGGTCCGTGGACTTCACCAGATGCATGCCCGCGTCCGCGAAGCGCCGCAGCGCGGCCTCTGCTTGCGGCGTGAAGTCCGCGGCGAAGCCTCCCTTCCCGTCCGGCACCGTCACCGCCGACATGCAGTCCGTCAACAGGTACACCTTGCGCGCCAGCGCCGCGTCCTTCGCGACCATCTCCCCGAGCAGGTCGTCGATGGTGCTCTTCACGCAGTGGCTCGCGGCCTGCCCCGCAATCACCACCGCGTCCGCGCTCAGCAGCGTCTCGACAAGCCGCGTATTGCGCTGGGCCAGCGGCGGCCCGTCGTGCCGCCCCGGCACCTCCGGGCGCAGCACCGAGTAGTTCTCCGTCAGCGGGTTGTCGCCCTTGAGCTCCACCCACGACTGCGCGCCGCGCGCGAACGCGTGGAACAGCCGCGCCTCCTGCACCACAGCTGCCGAGCAGGCAGTGCGGCGGCCACAGGTACAGCGTGTACTTCCCCGACCGCTCCAGCTCCTCGCAGTAGTACTTCACCTGCGCGAGCAGCCACGCCTGGTCGCCGCCACAGAGCCACTTCGCCATGGCGGGGTTGGGCCGCGCCTGTCCGCGCTCAAGCTGCTCGCGCGTCACCTCGCGATAGGGCGTCAGCGGCTGGCCGTCCTGGTCCACCCAGAAGGACGGAAAGAAAATCTGGTACGCGAAGTGGGTGTCCAGCGTCGCCGTCACGTTCGTCAGCGCGCCGAGGTTCCGGTAGATGAACTCCGCGATGCGCCGGCTGTCGTCCACGGCGCCGCGCCCGTCGCGCCCCGCCACGAAGAGCGCGCCCTCCGGAAAGCAGAAGTCCTTCTGCACGTCGATGAGCAGCAGATGCAGGTTGAAACCATCCGCCGCGGACGCGGTGACGCCGTGCGCCGCCCGCCATTGCTGCGCCTCCACCTGGAGCCGTCCCGCGTCGGGGCCGTACCCGTACTGCCCCGCGTGGGCCGCGTCGTAGAACCCCGGAAGCGGAAGCTCCTTCCCTGGCGTCCTCATCGTCCTACCCCCTGTCTGACGTGGAGGCACCCGCTCCACGAGGTGGAACCACAGCCGCGCACGTCCTTCGCGGCGCGAATGGGCATCGGCACCTCGCGCGCCGGCCCGCCCGAGTTCGTGTACCAACGACACCAACATAGTGTCCGACAGACACCATGTCAACGCGATGGGGTCCGGCGGCCGTCCAGGGGGAGCGCGGTCAGAGCTCGAAGTGGAAGCCGGTCTTCTCCAGCTGCTTGTACTTCCTGTGGTCGAACCGGTAGAGCCGCGCGGCGCGGTGGGAGACGTCCTGCTCCACCTCGTCCAGCTCCTCGAGCAGGTCCATGGCGAGGAGCTTCTTGCGGAAGTTCCGCTTGTCGAGCTCGCGCTCCAGGATGACCTCGTAGAGCCTCTGAAGTTGCGTCAGCGTGAACTTGGGCGGCAACAGCTCGAAGCCGATGGGCTGATACCGGACCTTGCCCTTGAGGCGGCGCAGCGCCATGGCGAGCACGTCCGCATGGTCGAACGCCAGCTTCGGCGTGCGCCAGACGGGGAACCACGCCGCCTCTCGCGCGTCCGTCGCCGCGTGGGGCACGTGGTCGGAGAGCTTCACCAGCGCGAAGTACGCCACCGTGACGACGCGCCCGCGCGGGTCCCTCCCCGGCGCGCCGAACGTGTAGAGCTGCTCCAGGTGGCCGGGGCGGATGCCCGCCTCTTCCTCCAGCTCGCGGCGGGCCGCGTCGTCGAGCGACTCGTCCATCCGCACGAAGCCGCCTGGCAGCGCCCACCGTCCGGCGAAGGGCTCCACACCGCGCCGGATGAGCAGCACCTTCAGGTCCTCGTCATCCAGACCGAAGACGACGCAGTCCACCGTCAGCGCCGGCCTCGGGTACTCATAGGTGTAGCTCACGGCGCCATCCGTCCACGGGCACGAGGGGGGTTCCTCGCATAGTGTCCGGGACACACCCAGGTCAAGCCATGGGCGGCGTGGCGGAGGGCTACATCCGGACCATGCGCGACAGCTGGCGCCAGTCCACGAGCTGGACGCTCTCCTCGGCCAGGTCGAACTCCAGCGAGCGGCGCATGCCAATCACGTCGCCGCCCATCTGGAAGGGCACCTCGCGGTCGAAGTCCATGCGCAGGCGCTGGACGAACCAGTCATGCATGTGGGGCAGCGGGTGCTCGCCGCGCCAGAGGCGGAACATGTTCCGGGTGGCCTCCATCACGCCGGCGCCGTAGACCCGCACGGACAGCCGGTGGGGCACCGCCTGCGCGAAGGGGAAGGCCTTGAAGCCGAAGCCCCACTCCGGCGTGGTCGCCGCGCCCGCGACGCCCGCGGGCCCCCGGTACAGGAGCGCCCCCTTGTCCCCGTGGGGCACGGGCTGCACGGCGCCCTGCGCGTCCACCGTGAGGGCGGGCTCGCCCAGGTTGTAGACGGAGACCATGGGATTGCCGTCACCGAAGAGGTGGCGAGGCACCGTCCGGGTGAACATGGCGCTCAGGTACCCGCGAAGGCCGGCCTGACTGCTCCGCAGCGGGCCGGAGGCGGCCAGCTGGTTCTTGAAGTCCTGAATCATCTCCGCGTCCCAGCCGGTGCCCGCGAAGGGGGCCACCTTGCCCTCCACGCGGACCAGTCCGAAGGGACGCAGGGGCGGCAGGCGCTCGCCCACGGCGGCGATCTGCTTCAGGGCCTCCGCGGGCCGCGGCGCGCCGGTGACACGGGCCCAGGCGTTGCCAGTCCCCAACGGAAGGACGCCAATGGCCGGCACGGACATCCCGGCGGTGCGCAGCTCATTGAGGAGCCCGGTAATCGTCCCATCGCCGCCGCCCGCCAACAGCAGGGAGGGAGGGTTGGGCCGGAGCGTGTTCGAAATCCACGCCCGGGCCTCCTCGAGCGAGCGGGTGAGCGCCACGCGAGCCCTCGGCAGGAAGCGCTGGACCAGCCCTCCCATGCCTTCGGAGCCCCGGCGTGCACGCAGGTTGACGAGGACGGCGATGTCGTTCATGGCGGGCGGGACTCTCCCCACGCTTTGTCATGGCCCTGTCATGGCGACGCACCGCGTGACATGGCTTGCTGAAAAAAGACTTCACGCTCCGAGTGCCTGAGCAACACGGGCACGCAGTCCCCGTGTTTCCCGCCGCCTCCGGAGTGACAGCGCCGCCGTCGCGACCCCTCCCGCGAGGAGCAGCCGGCGCAGCCATTGCTTGCCCGCCGCATGATAGCCCCCCGAGGTCCCCGTCCCCTCCGCCATGGGCCGGAAGAGCGTGCCGGACGTGGGCCCCTGCCGCTCCCGCTCGAAGTGCTGCGCCTCCGTGACGCCGTGCATGGTGCGCTCGAAGGTGCGGGGCAGCAGGCCGTGCATGGCGGCGAAGCTGCGGGCGGCGGGCCCCACGAAGACCTCGTGCCGGGGGCTCCGGAGCACCCGGAGGATGGCGCGCGCGACACGCTCCGGCGTGTAGACGGGCTCCACGGGGCGGATGCGCCAGCCCGTGTAGTTGGCCGTGTGCTGCCACAGCGGCGTGTCGACGGCTGCGGGGAGGACGGTGCACACGTCGATGCCGGTGCCGAGCAGCTCCTGCCGCACGGACGCGGAGAAGCCACGCACGGCGTGCTTCGAGGCGGCGTAGGCGCTGACGTAGGGCGCGGCCACGGCGCCGAAGGTGGAGGAGACGTTGACCAGGGTGCCGTAGCCCTGCCGGCGGAACTGCGCCACGGCGGCGCGAGCCCCGCTGACGGTGCCGAAGAAGTTCGTCTCCATCAACTGGCGGAAGGCGTCGTCCGGTGTCTCCTCGAGGCGGCCCATGAGGTAGACGCCCGCGTTGTTGATCCACGCATCGAAGTGGCCGAAGGCCGCGCGGGCCTCGTCGGCCAGCCGCTGCACGGCGGCGGCATCGGACACGTCCGTGGGGATGACGAGCGCCCGGACACCCCGGGACTCGCACTCGCGGGCCAGGTCCTCCAGGGGCTCCTCGCGGCGGGCCGCCAGGACGACGTGAGCGCCCTTCTTCGCCAGGGCCAGCGCCGTGGCACGGCCGATTCCGCTCGAAGGGCCGGTGATGACAACGACTTGGTCCTTCCAGGCTCGCTTCATGTCCAAGGTCTCCTTGTCCGACGGGCCCGTCGCGTGGCCCCCGTCGCCCTCGCGAAGATGGCGATTGCACACAGCGACGCACCGGGTCATCGCACACTCGCCCGGTGGGCGGCCGGCCGGGCGACCCCTCGCCTCCCGTGGGCCGACCGCCGCCGGGGATGGGGGGTCCACCACCGGGACGGACACCGGCCGCGAGGGCTCCGTCCACACGGGAGGTGGAAGCGCGCCTCCATCCGCATAAAGGGTGGAGATGGCTCGGGTTCTGGTGGCCCTGGGGTAGGTTGGAGGAAGCGGAACGCAACCTGCACCCGGCCCGCGAGCCATGCCCCTTCCCGAACGATTCATCCCTCCGCCGCGGACGGCGGCCGCCGTCCTCCTGTGCGCCTCCGCCTGCGTCAACGCGCCGGCCACCGGGCCCGCCCAGGCCGAGGCGCGGCGCCCCACCCACGCGCGCCCCTGAAGACAACAGAAGCCCAGCCCTCCTTGCGCATCAGAGAGAATCAGAGATGAGGATCGCACCCGCCATCGCGGCGCTTTTACTGTCAACCCAGGCCTACGCCGCTCCCCGCCGCACGGTGGTGGCCAGTGGCGACTGCAAGGACGCGGAGCTGAGCGGGCAGGCCAAGGCCTTCCAAGGCGCCCTCGCCTCCCGCCCCGGGCAGGAGACGCTCAGCACCAGCCAGTTCAGCGACCGGCTCTTCCCCCAATCCACCCGGAGCTACGAAGACCTCCAGCGGCAGCTCGAAGCCGCCCGGGACCAGTTCTACGAGGGACGCAACGCCCGGACGCTCCAGGCCGTCGACGAGGCGCTGCAACAAATCACCCGGCTTCCCGTGGGCGATACCCGCCGGAAGCTCTATGTCGAAGCGCAGCTTCTCCACGGGCTCAACTACCGCGCCCTGGGCAAGCCCCTGGAGAGCGACACGGCCTTCCGCAACGTGCTGCGGCTCCAGCCCGAGTACGAGCTCGACCCGGACTACTTCGCGCCCTCCGTGCGGCAGAACTTCGACAAGCTCCGCCGCGAGCTGGAGCAGACGCGCAAGGTGAAGCTGTCCGTGAAGTCCACGCTGCCCGCCGCGGACGTCTACCTGGATGGGCTCAAGCTGGGACAGACGCCGCTGTCACTCGACGTGGTCCCGGGCGCCTACCACCTCACCCTCGTCAAGGGCACCACCACGAGCTTCCCCCGGCACGTCCAGGTGCAGGGGACGGAGATGCCGCTGCTCGTCGACGTGGCCTATGAGGGCTCTGTCTCCGCGAGCCCCTTCCCCTGTCTGGCCACCGCGGAAGGAAACGACGAGCGAACGCTGAACCACGCGGTCCGCCTGGGTGGCACGCTCGGCGTGGAGGAGGTCATCGTCGTCCGCCTCGAACGCCCGAGCAGCGGCCCCAAGTGGTTCGCGGCCACCGTCCTCAATGTCGAAGGAGGGCAGAAGCTCCGCGAGGGTGGCTTCAAGACACAGGGGGCCGACGCTCCGGACGAGGCGCTCGCAGCGCTGGTCGACTTCGTCACCACCGGCCGCTCGCCTTCGGACCTCGTCGTGATGAACGCCAACGGCAAGGCGCCCTGGGATTCGCCCACCGGCTCGCGGCACGGCGGCGCGTCGTCAGGTGGCACGGACCCCAACGCCTCCCACCTCCTCTCGGAAGGTGACACCGGGCACCACCCGGCCTCGGGCCTGCGCACGGCGTCGTACGTGGCGCTCGGCACCGGCGTGGCCGCATTCGCGGGGGCGGGCATCGTGCGGCTGCTGGCCCAGAAGGACATGAATGCCCTGGAGAAGCGGCTCGACAAGGGCCGCATCCTGTCCACCGACAAGGAGGCGCTCGCGCTCAGGAGCTCGCTGGCCCAGAAGAGCAACGTCCTCAATGGACTGCTCATCGGGGGCGGCGCGGCCGTCGCCACCGGCGCCGTGCTCTACCTCCTGGCTCCGGATTCACGGACAGCGCCGCCTATCGCAGTGGGGCTCTCCGCGAGCGGCAGCGGCGCGGCGGCGAGCGTCTCGGGCACGTTCTGACCCACGGGCCAAGAAGGGCGTAGAGTGCTCGCCATGATGCGAGCCCTCTTCGTCCTGTTGCTGGCCACGAGCGCCTCCGCGGCATCGCCTCGAACCCTCCGGGTCGACTACTTCCACACGGGGAACGCCACCGAGGAGCGGTTCAGCCTCGACAAGGTCGTCATCGAGCCGCTGCCGTGGCCCGGCCATCCCGAGCGCGCCATCGATGAGACGAACCTGGGCAAGTACCTCTTCGAGGTCCGCGACCGGGAGAGCAACCGGTTGCTGTTCTCGCGAGGCTTCGCCTCCATCTACGGCGAGTGGGAGGACACGGACGAGGCCCGCACCCGCCACCGCACGTTCCACGAGTCGCTGCGGTTCCCCACGCCCGCCCGCCCCGTCCAGGTACTCCTCAAGAAGCGGGATGCGCAGAACGCGTTTCGCGAGGTGTGGTCGCTGCTCGTGGACCCCAAGGGCACGTTCGTCGACCCCTCCTCTCCCCCCGCCCCTGGGCCCCTGCTGAAGCTGATGGAGAACGGCCCGCCGGAGGAGAAGGTGGACCTGCTCATCCTCGGGGATGGCTACACCCAGGCCGAGCACGCCCGGTTCGAGAAGGACGCCCGGCGCATGGTGGACATCCTCTTCACCTACTCCCCCTTCAAGGAGCGCAAGTCGGACTTCAACGTGTGGGGATTGGTCCCCGCCGCGGCCCAGTCGGGCATCTCCCGCCCGTCAACGGGCATTCACCGGCGCTCGCCCCTGGGGGCCACCTACGATGCCTTCGGCAGTGAGCGCTACGTGCTCACCTTCGACAACAAGGCCTTCCGTGAAGCCGCGGCCTTCGCGCCCTACGAGTTCGTGGAAATCCTGGTCAACGGCAACACCTACGGAGGCGGTGGCATCTTCGGCCTCTACGGCACGGTGGCCGCCGACAGCCTGTGGGCGCCCTACGTCTTCGTCCACGAGTTCGGCCACCACTTCGCGGGGCTGGCGGACGAGTACTACACCTCCGCATCCGTCTATTCCCCCGCCGCGGACCGCCTGGAGCCGTGGGAGAAGAACGTCACCGCGCTCCATTCCCCGGAACACCTGAAGTGGAAGCACCTGGTCTCCCCCGGGACACCTCTGCCTACCCCCTGGGACAAGTCTGGCTATGAGAAACACGCCAATGACGTACAGAAACGCCGGGGGCAGATTCGCGCACAACGTAAACCCGAGTCGGAGATGGACAACCTCTTCCTGTCCCAGCGCGACTGGGAGGAGCGATTCCTTTCCTCACAGAAGTACGCGGGGCGGGTTGGGGCCTTCGAAGGGGCCATGTACGAATCGAAGGGGTACTACCGCCCACAAGTGGACTGCGTGATGTTCACCCGAGACCGGGTGCCTTTCTGCGCGGTCTGCCAGCATGCCATCTCCGAGGTCATCGACCTGTACTCCGGCCCTCCCACCCGGACTCCTCGCGCCAAACCCTGAACCCGTGGAATTCCTGAGACGCCTTTGTGACATACGATGTCACCAGGGTTGGACAATGGATTGCCCTCCCGTTCAGGTGTAAAGGGGGCGCAACCTGCTTCCCATGGAGGGGAACTCATGCAGAGACGATTTTGGCTCCCGGCAGTCATCACGGCCGTGATGGTCACGATGGGCACGGGATGTGGCGACGAGTGCGTTGACCAGTTTGATTGCCGGAGTGAGAAGGGCCAGCCGGAGCCCGGCAAGCGGTGGACCTGCAACTCCGGCACGTGCGAGCAGCGTGACATCACGCAGAACCCGGACGATGCGGGCACCGACGACGATGCCGGTACCGACCCGGAGCCCGATGCCGGTGAAGGTGAAGGGGACGCGGGCACCCAGGACTGCACCAGCAATGAGGCCTGCGGTCTGACCCAGACGTGCAACGTCACGACGAACACCTGCGAGGACTCGGACTTCGCCACGGCTCCGGCCACGACGAGCACGCAGATCCAGGCGGTCCGGGATGCCGCGGATGGCGCGCTCGACCCCGCGCTGCCCGTCGAGGGCGCGTTCGTCACGTTCATCAAGCCTTCGGTCGCCGGCAGCGCCGAGCCGAGCGGCTTCTTCGTCCAGGCCGAGGCCCAGGGCCCCGCGCTGTTCGTGAGCGACGCGACCGCGCTGGGCGACGTCGCCGTGGGTGACCGCGTCAGCTTCTCCGTGACGACGAAGGTCACCACCGATGGCCTGCGCATCGCGTCCGCCATCACCGGGACCACGGTCATCAGCCGGGGGCACCCGGTGACGAACCAGGACACCGCGACCCCGGCCGGTCTGGCCGTCGACCGCTCCGCGGAGGCGCTGGTGGCCAGCCTGAATGACGTGGAGTCCGAGCTCACCTACCTGACGGGCACGATTGCGTCCGACGCCAGCGGCATGGGCGCAGGCTACTCCGGCTTCCAGATCACGACCGAAGGTGTCACCCAGGGCGCGGCCAACTTCCGCCTCCGCGTCCCCGTCGCGCTCGTGGCCGAGCTCGACATCGTGAAGGACTGCACGTTCACCCTGAACGCGGGCCCCATCTGGCGGTTCAACGACAACGCGCAGCCGTCCGCGTTCACGGCTTCCGAGCTCACCCTGTCGAGCTGCGCGGCGCCCACGTTCGAGTCGGCCGCGTCGACGTCGCTGACGGAGGTCGTGCTGACCTTCAGCCGCAACATCTCGGCGGAGAGCATCACCAATGCGCAGGAGCAGTTCACCCTGACCGAGGGCCTGACGGTGACGGACTTCCGCGTCGACGGCAAGCGCGTCTTCCTGACCACCAGTGAGCAGACCCCAGGCACCTCCTACTCCGTCACCGTCGCGAACACCGTGCTCGACCGGGCGGGAGGCGCCGTCGCCACCGAGGGCAATACCCTGACGTTCCGCGGCTTCCGCACGCCCGCGGTCCTCCGCATCACCGAGGTCCAGCCGAACATGGACAAGGGCCGGGACCTGGTCGAGCTGCAGGTCATCACCGCGGGAACGACGGCGGGACTGGTCCTGGAGCAGGACCTCGTCGCTACGCCCTTCATCCTGGCTGAGTTCCCGGACGTGGACGTCGCGGAGGGCGACATCATCGTCATCCACCTCAACCCCGAGGACTCGGAGAGCAACCCGTTCAAGACGGAGACGCAGTCCAAGAACGAGTTCCCCCGGAGCGAGAACCCGGGCCACTACGACACGGCGTGGGACTTCCGGGGCTTCGGCGCCAACGCCATCACGTTCTCCAGCCGCATCCTCGTGGTGAAGGATGCCGCCGGTAGCATCCAGGACGGCGTGCCGTTCGCCCGGATGACCGGCACGCCGCCGGCCGCGTTCGTGGGCTACCTGCAGGCGCTCCAGGCCGCGGGGCAGTGGCTGCCCGTGGATTGCAACGGCGCGCCTTGCACGACGTCGTCCACGCCGACCGCCGCGCAGATCTCCGCCGACTGGACGGCGATCCCCGCCAACGCCAGCAGCGTGACGCCGGCCACCAACACCATCCGCCGCGTCAGCGCGACGGACACCAACCTCAAGGATGACTGGGCGGTGGGTGCCTCCAGCTGGGGCCTGCCCAACTTCTAGTCTGACTGCCTCACGCTGAAGCACTCGGGCCGCGGGCGCAACACCGCCCCCGCCCC